>NZ_OCTP01000010.1 GCF_900232825.1 Anaerococcus sp. Marseille-P3625 | reverse complement strand
GGTCATGAATATAGTGGCGATAGCGCTGGGGATACACCTGTAACCATACCGAACACAGAAGTTAAGCCCAACAACGCCGATGGTACTCGGAGGGAAGCCTCCCGGTAGAGTAGGAAGCTGCTAAACATTTAAAAACTACTAGCCAATAGGCTAGTAGAAAATTAAATGAACACAAAAAAATATGCTTAGGTAGCTCAATGGTGGAGCACCCGGCTGTTAACCGGTAGGTTGTGGGTTCGAGTCCCACCCTGAGCGCCAAGTTTTATTTATAAATTATTTGTAAAATATTGGTTAATGAAATATAATAATAAGTACAATATCAATAATAATTACTTTATCGCGGGATAGAGCAGTTTGGTAGCTCGTCGGGCTCATAACCCGGAGGTCGTTGGTTCAAATCCAGCTCCCGCAACCAAAGAAAATTTATTATTTTTTATGTGGCGAAGTAGCTCAGTTGGCTAGAGCATTCGGTTCATACCCGGAGTGTCAAGAGTTCAAGTCTCTTCTTCGCTACCATTTTTTTATTTAAAAGTTTATAAAAATTTTTGGCCCCATGGTCAAGCGGTTAAGACATCGCCCTCTCACGGCGGGTTCTCGGGTTCGAATCCCGATGGGGTCACCACAATTTATGTTACCCTTATATTTAATAATTGAGATATATTGACGGAGAACCACCGTGTTCACGTCGGGTAGTTTTTCTGATTCATCGATTGCTAAAGCATCGATTCATCTCGAAAATGAAAAGTACTAGGCACTTTTCACCCAACGAGGGACTGGGTTACGAATCCCGATGGGGTCACCATAATCTAGTTACCCTTATATTTAATAATTGAGATATATTGACGGAGAACCACCGTGTTCACGGCGGGTAGTTTTTCGGATTCATCGAATGCTCAAGCATCGATTCATCTCGAAAATGAAAAGTACTAGGTACTTTTCACCCAACGAGGGACTGGGTTACAAATCCCAATGGATTTGTAATAATTCAATTTTATAAATTTTGAGGCCCTATGGTCAAGCGGTTAAGACACCACCCTTTCACGGTGGTATCCCGGGTTCAAATCCCGGTAGGGTCACCAAATCAATTTATTTGATATTATAAAATGATAGCAATCTTTGACGGGGATATCACCGTGTTCACGGTGGTAAGTTCTTTGGATTCGCCAAAGGCTCATCTCAAAGATTTTAAATATAAATATTTAAAACCCTACAAGGGACTGGGTTACAAATCCCGATAGGGTCACCAAATTAATTTATTTGATATTATAAAATGATAGCAATCTTTGACGGGGATACCGTCGTGTTCACGGCGGTAAGTTCTTTGGATTCGCCAAAGGCTCATCTCAAAGATTTTAAATATAAATATTTAAAACCCTACAAGGGACTGGGTTACAAATCCCGGTAGGGTCAGCAAACAAGTCCCTCCGGATTTAGGAGGAGTCGCACTCAAGTACGAAATACCGAAGTACGAAAATCCCAGGGCAAAATTTATTGTCTTGAGTTAGGTATTGCTTATATGGAAGTATAGCTCAGTTGGGAGAGCATCTGCCTTACAAGCAGGGGGTCACAGGTTCGAGCCCTGTTACTTCCACCATATTTTAATCAATTACTTAGTATATTGATAAATTTTAAGTTGCTGATGTAGCTCAATTGGCAGAGCAATTGATTTGTAATCAATAGGTTGTAGGTTCAAGTCCTATCATCAGCTCCATAATACTTAAATAGTTTATGGCTCGGTAGTTCAGCTGGTTAGAATGCCGCCCTGTCACGGCGGAGGTCGTGGGTTCGATCCCCATCCGAGTCGCCATTTTTGATAAATTGAAATTGAATTTAATAGCTAGTATATTTTTGCGGATGTGGCTCAGTGGTAGAGCATCGCCTTGCCAAGGCGAGGGTCGCGAGTTCGAATCTCGTCATCCGCTCCAATTTTTACATAATTTTAAAATTTTATATAAATTTTAATTATTTCTTGCATTAATGTGATATTTGTGTTATAATTATCTCAGTCAAGATAATGTGCGCCTGTAGCTCAGCTGGATAGAGCAACGGACTTCTAATCCGTGTGCCGGGGGTTCGATTCCTCCCAGGCGCGCCATTTATTTTTTTGTGCCATTAGCTCAGCTGGATAGAGCGTCTGGCTACGGACCAGAAGGCCTGGGGTTCGAATCCTCAATGGCACGCCAAGTAGTTTTTAAATTTTCACATAATTTTTTTAGACAGGTTTTAGACCTGTTTTTTTATTAAATTTTATTAATTAGAACTGATTAGTCTATTTATATTATTGTTTTTAGAGAATATAATACTTTTCTAAGATTAGCAGCAGACCTAAGTTTTTTAATTTTATAATATGTGTAAATAGGTTTTTTGTGAAATTTATAAAAAATCAGGTTTTTTGGTAGTTTTATAAGAAATTAGTTATTGGTAAACAATGATGAGATAATTAGATGTAAAAATATTGAGCTGATTTTTTTGTGCTTTTAGGTTATATAAGATCGAGTATACTGTTATTAATAGGAGATTTGATTATGAGCATGGGATATGGAGTATCTTGCCGATTGATTTCAATGGACGATGAATGGTATGCTTACGAATACACTTCATATAATATAGATTTAGATAATTACAAATAAGCCATGAATAATTACGACGGAATTCTTCTTATAAGTAAAGATTTTTTTCCAAAGCCAACCATTATAAAGAAAAAAATGAAAAAATTAAATGGGAAAAAAGTATGGATTGAAAAAAAGAAGTACCCTGAGGTAGATTGTTGGGAGTTTTGTAGTTGTGGAAAAATTATAGTAGAAAATTCAAGTCATTGTTGGAGTTTATCAGAAGAGGGAATTGACAATCATGCCTTAAATCTATTATTTAGTTTAAATATCGAGTATCAAAAGACAGGGATTGTCCCTGAAAAATTTGGAATTTTTTCTTAGCATCTACAAAAGTAGATGTTTTTTTTTATCAATTTTTTAGGATTTTACAATATAAACATTTACTCTTAAATTTCTAAGCAAAAGATGGAGAAGATATTCTTATCGAATTTTTTGTTTTTTAAATAATAGTTGCTATTAGATGAGTTGGAAGATTTATAGTTTTCTCAAGAAAAGAAGTTTATAATTTGTAAATTAGATGCTTATCTAAAAGAGTTTTATGATATGAAGAAATTAATACTGTTAATTATTTTCATTTAGTAGTAAGGAGTTCGAATTATGTAAAATATATATTTTCCATATGATTTATCATAATCAGTGTACGTATTATGAAAATAGATTGAATTTAGTCTACTTAAATTTTTGATATCAGTGAGATTTTGAATAAAGTAGTCTTGTATTTATTTTTTAATAAAATTAATGTTTCAAAAAAGATTTTAATATTATGAAAAATACTAGCCATGGACTAATGGAATCCAAATCCAAAGAATTTTCAGATTTGCTTCATATAGTTTATAATGAGTATAAGGGCATATATAAATAGTATAAAATTTAAAAATTACAGTGTTTTATGCTTGCAATTTTTTATCTAAAATAGAGAATTATTAAAAAGGAGAAAAAATGAAAGCTCTTAGTATTCAACCTCTATATGCGACATTAATTGCTATGGGAGTAAAATGGATTGAACTTCGTAGTTGGAAGACGGATTATCGTGGATGGATTTTAATTTGCGCTTCAAAAGCTATCAACAAAAGGGAGAAAGCCACATTAATGACCGGACACGCCATAGCTATAGCAGAGTTGGAGGATATCAGACCATACAATGATAAAACAGATAGAGATGCTGCCTTTCTTTTTGACGATGAAAGTTTTGAAGGATATTCTTGGATTTTTAACCGTATAATTCCTATTCTACCTTTTCCTGTCAAAGGAAAAACTACATCTATTTTAGGTAAATTTCGAAATTGACGACTTAGAAAGCATCGATATAGATTACTCTTCTGAAAATTTCCCTAATAATCTTGTTTTATGGTGGAAAGATAATGGTTTTATCGAAGAAACAAGTAATTTACTAAGCGAAGAAGAGTAAAGAGGATTTAATGAAATTGTTGAATTTTGGGTTGGTTATAGAAATTTAAAGATAAATAAGGCTATAAATCATAGCCTTATTTGATTTCATCTCCTAGATGTCTTAATTTATCAACTTGCTCTTCTCTTCCTAGAACAATTAGTACATCTCCAATTTTAAAAATGTAATCTACTGGAGGGTTAAATTGTAATTGACCACTTTCAATCTTTTTTATTGCTAGAACGATCAGACCAGTTTTTTTAGGAATTTGAGCTTCTAATAGTGTTTTGTTTTCCAGGTAGGAAGCTTTTTTTACAATTACTTCTTCTAAATCAAGTTCAACATCACCGATTCTTGTGACTACATCCAAAAAAGAGATAATATTTGGTTTTATCATAAGTGAGACCATTCTTTTGCCACTTATTTCTACAGCTGATAAAGTTTTATTTGCACCAACTTTTAATAATTTTTCACTGCCAGATTTGCTGAGGGAATTTGCTATTATATAAATATCTTTATTAAGATTTCTTGCTGTAAGAACCGTTACAATGTTATCTACTTCACTATCTAAGGTTGAAATAAGACCCTTTGCTTTATTTATTCCAGCATGTTCCAAGATACTTTCTTCTGTGGAATGTCCTTCAATTACTAAAATGTCGTGATGACTATAATCATCAAGGTCTTTTATCTTATCAGTTATTACTACAAAATTTAAATTCTCATCAATAAATTTTTTTATTATAACCTCTGCTAATTCACCAGATCCACAAATTATATAATGGTCACTTAAAGCGGAAATTTTTTTCTCCATTTTACTTCCTTTCCACAATTCTGTAAGCTTGCCTTCAACAAACATTGCAACTACTGTTGTAAAGGTATATCCAACTACACCTACTCCTAAAAATATCATAAAAATTGAAAAGATTTCAGATTGATCGCTTGTTGTTCCAACCTCACCAAAACCAACAGTTGATATTGTAATGACGGTCATGTATAAAGCATCTACAAAATCAACTTTTAATAATATCATATAGCCTAATACGCCTATAACTATCAAAAGTATAAAGGCATAGATAATAAATTTAAACTTCTTTTTTTCTTCCATAAGATTCTCCTATTGCTCAAATAAAATGCAAATAAGCAAAAAAATAATAAGGAAAGGAAAAGAGGATTTTATATTAAGACAAAAATTCTTAACGACTAGTCCTCTTTATAATTTGTATTTATCCAATTATCTTCTTAGCAAAGCTTACAAACTCATCACAAGCTGACTTTAGGAATTTTCTTGTATCTTCTACTAATCTTCCGTCTTTGTCAAAAAGTTCATTGATTCTTGCTATATATACCTCAGGTTTGCTCATTGATATAAGATCTACACAAGTAAAAGATTGTTTTAGGGCAAGATTTGATGAAACTGCTCCCATTGATCCTATTGTTGAGCTAAATACTGCTGCAGGTTTTTTTGCCCATAAGTTGCCCTCTGGACCTCTTGAAGCTATGTCAATAGCATTTTTTAAAACTGGAGCTAGAGATCTGTTGTATTCTGGAGTGATAAAAATAAATCCATCACATTTTTTCACATCTTCTCTCAATCTTTGATATTTATCTAAAGGATTTGCTCCATCAAGATCTTGGTTGTAAAATGGCATATCGCTTAAGTCGATTAGATATGATTCCACATCTAACAAGTCTGATACTTCCTTTGCAAGTTTTTTATTCCATGAACCCTTCCTCAAAGATCCAACTAATAATCCAATTCTCATATTCCCTCCTAAAATTTAATCCTTATATACATACCCAATCTTTGATTGAAATTGACAAAATTTTAAAAAACATGTACTATAAATGTAACAAATAATTCATTATAGATTAAATTTAATATTAGAAAATATGAGAAAATATTTTATGATAGGGTGATTTTATGGATGTAGAAATTGATAATAAAATTGCAGAATTTCGCAAGGAGCTTGGACTTTCGCAAGCAAAACTGGCAAAAGCTGTAGGACTAAAAAGAAGATCAATTATGGCTTATGAAAATAAAACCATAAGTCCAACTTTAGAAACAGCCTACAAAATTTGCAAAGTTTTGGATAAGGATATAAAAGAAGTTTTTATTTTTAAATAAAGGAGAAGAAATGGGATTATTATTTAACACTAATGAAGAAATTAGCGAGAAAGTTTATAAAGATTTTAAAGATAAGGAAAACTATTTGGTTGCTTTTAAGCACAATGATTTTAAAACAGGTCTTGGTAAATTGCTAGTCAGTAATTTATGGTACACATTTGACTCAAGTAGAACTTTTATTTTATATTTTTCTTCCAAGGGAATATACGAAGAAGAAATTAGCAATTCAGTAAATAGAGATTTTTTATTAATGCCTTGGCATGAAATAGAATCTTTCACAATGGATCAGAAAAAATCTAAAGCAATTATTAATTTAATACATATAGGGAAAAAAGTTGCCTACGAAATCCCTTTTGACGGTAAGATTTTTAAGGATAATAAGAATAGCTTAGAAAAATTGATATCAAAAAATTGGAATAAAATTGATTAATAAAATTTTGAAGATTTAGAAAAGAGAATTTTATGGAAATAAAAGAAAAAATTATAAATTATTTGGAAGAAAAATACCATCCGCTAACGATATTTTTATATGGTTCCTACGCTGACGGAACAAATGATTCTACTAGTGATTTTGATTGCTTGATAATAGTCGAAGATAAAAATATAAGTCACGACGACAGCCTAGTTGAGCAAGTAAGATTAGATTGTTTTATCTATGACAAAGATGAAATAGGAAAGCTTGATAGCGATACTTTTTTGCCGATTTTCTGGGCAGAAATAGTAAAAGATAATGGCATTGGCAAAAATCTAAAAGAAAAAGTTAAAAATTACGTAAATCAAAATACTTTTACAGATGAAAATGAGAAAAATTTTCTTATTTCATGGATTAGAAAAACTTTAAAAAGAGTGGAAAAAGGAGATTTGGAAGGAGATTTTAGAGCTATTTCTTTTTTAGCAGAAAGCCTAGAAGATTATTATTTGCTTAGAGATATGTATTATTTTGGCAGCAAAAAAGCTATCTCATATCTAAAAACCAGCGACAAAAAAGCCCACGAACTTTTTGCCAAAGCGATCACCAATCGATTAAACAAAGATATAATCCAATGGGGTAAGTACATAATTTTTGATAATTAAGTATAATTTTTTATAGGAAATTATTTTTAAATTTAAGGAGAGTTTATGGAATTAAAAATTGCGATTGGTCTTTTTATTGGCTGTATCTTGTTAATAACTGTTTTTAAGTCAAAATTTAAGGGGGATATTGGAGAGATAGCTGTTGCACTAGAGGTAAAAGACCTTGATAGGTAAAAGTATGTAAAGCTTCATGATATCAAATTAATAAATCCAAGTATGCGTACAAAAACCAGTCAAATAGATCATATTATAGTTTCTACATACGGGATTTTTTGTATAGAAACAAAGGGATATAAGGGAAAAATTTATGGAAAAGAATATTCCAAACAGTGGGTGCAATATTTATCCAATCAAAAAAATAACTTTATGAATCCAATTCTACAAAATTATGGTCATATCAAAGCCTTAGAAGCAATATTAGAAGAAAATTATCCAAATATGGTTTATCATTCAATTATAGCTTTTTCGGCAGAGGCTAATCTTAAAGATATAGAAGCTAAAAGCGCAAGTATCTGTAAGATTGCTGAAGTTTCAGACACAATCAAATCCCTATCTATAAATGAAATTATTTCAAAAGAAGATGTTGATAAGATTGTAAAAATTATTGAAGATAATAAATCTATGCAAACAGATTTTTCTCATGAAAGAGATATAAAAAAATTAAAGAAAGAAAATGAGGAAAAAATTAAACTAAATATTTGTCCAAAATGTGGTGGGAAATTAGTTGAAAGAGAAGGAAAATATGGGAAGTTTATAGGATGTTCGAATTTTCCAAAATGTAGATTTGTTGTAAAAGATAAAAAACTTGACTAAACTTGGCGGGAAAATTAAATAGCACTATAAATAAAATACATATTTTAAAAAGGGTGGATTATATGCAAACTTATATAAAGCGTTTTGATCAACTTTCAACACGTGAACTATATCAAATATTAAAACTTAGGGTCGATGTTTTTGTAGTTGAACAAAGTTGTCCATATGAAGAGATCGATAATTTGGATTACGATGCTATTCATGTTTATTTTAAAGAAGACGATGAGATTATTGCCTATCTAAGGATTTTGGATAAGGGAGTTGAAAGCGAAGATGTTGCAATTGGAAGAGTGATTTCTGCAAAAAGAAGATGTGGAATAGGCAGCAAACTTTTAAGTGAGGGAATAAAGGCTGCCAAAGAAAATTTTAAAGCAGAAAAAATTTATATAGAAGCTCAAAGCTATGCAAGAAAATTTTATGAAAACTTAGACTTTAAGCAAATTTCTGAGGAATTTTTGCTGGATGATATCCCTCATATAAAAATGGAATTAATAGTAGATTAATATTTTTTAAGCAGATATTAGAAAATTACTATTATTTCACTAATAGAGCTAGTCAAAGATATGAAAGAAAGAAAAATTACAGATGAAATAAGTCTTATTCCTTATTTTGAAAATTATGAGCTTACATTAACTTGGTATCAAGATTATGATCTCTGCAAACAAGTGGACAATATAGACTATATTTACGACAAAGACAGACTTATCAGAATGTATAAGTATTTGAATGATCATGGCCTTTGTTACTATATTAAATATAAAGAAAACTTGGTAGGGGACATCTCTCTAACAGATGATAATGAAATAAGCATAGTTATAGCAAAAGATTTTCAAAATTTGGGAATAGGTAAGCTCTGCATTAAAGAAATCATAAAACTTGCAAAAGAGTTAGAAAGAAAAGAAATAAAGGCAAATATTTATTCTTTTAACAAGCAAAGTAAAAAGGTATTTACTTCAGTTGGATTTAAACAAATAGATGAAGAAATATTTGTTTATAAAATTTAAAATATAAGCAAGCATAATAATTTTGTATTTAAATTTACTTGACAAATGACATGGTGTCACATATAATATTTTTTGTAAATGACACAGTGTCATAAAAGGAGGTTTTATTTGCCAAAAGATACTTTTTACAATTTAGAAAAGGAAAAAAAAGATAGGATTACAGAAGTTTTGACTAAAGAATTTTCTGACAAAGCCTTTGCTGATGTAAATATTAAGACAATAGTAGAAAATTTATCTATAGCTAGAGGAAGTTTTTATCAATATTTTGAAAATCTTTATGATTCGTATTTTTATATTTTGGATAACAAAACATACGACATTCATTTGCTTTTTATGCAAACTTTAAAGAAAAATAATGGCGATATTAGCCTTTGTCTTGATGATTTTGGCTATGAAATTGCCGATATAATCTTTGATGATTCTTGTTACAATTTATACAAAAATAGATTTCTTCATTGGAATGAATATTTAGAAGAAAATCGGATCAAAAATCACCAGGATTACAATAAAGTTTTTGAAAAGGCAAAAGAAATGGGTGTTGACCTAGAAAAAGTAAACTTCTTTAGAGCTGTTGTCCATGCGCTTATTCAGAGAAATTTTAGAGAAAAATGGGACAAAGACTTATTTATTGAAAAATATAAAATCCATATAAAATGGATAAAGGAGGGGATTTTTAATGAAGCTAGGTGAAAGTTTTTTTGATATAGGATATTTAATTTTGGTAATAGCTTTTGGAGTAAGGCTATTATTAGAAAAAAACAAAGAAGCAAAATTATTTGGAATTATGGCAATTTTGTTAGGCGCTGGAGATAGTTTCCATCTTTTGCCAAGAGTAATTTCACATTTAAGTCCTGGTGGATTTGAAGCTAACCTTGCGGCTTTATCTTGGGGGAAATTTGTTACGAGCATAACAATGACGATTTTTTACGTCTTATATTATTATTTTTATAAAAGTCAATCAAAAGATTTAGACAATAAGAAAAAAATTCTCGTTTACGGACTTGCAATAATCAGAATAATTTTAGTTTTAATGCCAGCTAATAATTGGGGTGGGGCCAATGAGTCATACATTTGGGGCATTTATAGGAATATTCCATTTGCGATTTTGGGCCTTGTTCTAATAATTTGGTCATATAAGGAAAAAGAAAAAGTTGGACTTAAGCATATGTGGTGGCTAATCTTATTAAGTTTTGCTTTTTACATTCCAGTAGTCTTATTTGCCGATAAATATCCAGGTCTTGGAGCATTAATGATGCCAAAAACATTAGCATATTTATTTATAGTGATTTTTGGCTTTAAATATTTTGTTAGAGAACATAATAGTTTCTCAATTTTGGCAAACTCCTTAGTATTTTTAATTATGGGAATAATGGGTGGAGTATTTTCAAGAGAATTTAACAAATTTTATAATTTTACAGAATTTAATTATATAAGAATCGTTCACACGCATAGCTTAACTTTGGGATTTTTCTTAGGATTAATTTTCTATTTGCTAGTTAAAAATTACGACAAAGAAAAAATTGTTTCTTTAAAAAAATCCTATCATATTTATATGACAGGACTTGTAATTACAATAATAAGTATGATGCTAGGTGGAATTTACACAGTAGTTTCCCAGGGGGAAAACATAATAAATCCTATGGCAGTCTCATTAATTTCAGGAATCGGACACAGCATACTAACAGTTGCTTTAATTTCTAATGTATATAAAATTTATAAATTTGAAAATATTAAAAAAGTCATAATATAAAAAAATGCCGGCAAATTAATTTTGCTGGCATTTACAGTATGACGGGCATGTTCTAATGCTGGGGTGAAAATCCCTACAGAGCGTAGTTACCAACGAATCTAATAGCGACCCCGAAGTTTTAGGTGGCGACATCTAGGAGAGAAGAACGGGTAGCGAAATCGTGGCTTGACGAACAGGAACAGAATATAAGGCGTAACAGGTGGGCAAGCTAGCTGTAGATAGCAAAGACCCAAAAGGTAACCGTAAACCCAAGGCGTAAATTCTGCAAGTAAACGATGAAAGTATTAGGGCTTATCCCGTGAGGTCTCACTAGCGAAGAAGTAGTAACAACGAATAGTGAGAAGTCAGCAGAAGTCATAGTAGGTGGAAACACCGAAGGACCGAACAATTTAAAAGCACAAGCAAAATGTATGTAGCATAACAAATCTGACAGAGAAAGTAGAAGAAACGTAAATGAAATCAAAATCTTACACCTAAGAAAAAGTTATGTAAGCGGAAAGGAGCAAGTGCACACATGGAAGATAAACTAATCAGTCAAATCCTAAACCCAGAAAACATGCACCAAGCAAAAGTAAAAGTCATCTCCAACAAAGGAGCAGCTGGAACAGACGGCATAAGTGTAGAAGAAATAGATGAATACATCAAAGAAAACTGGGCAGGGATAAGACAAGAAATAATCGAAAGACGCTACAAACCACAACCAGTACTCCGAGTAGAAATCTCAAAACCAAACGGAGGAAAAAGAAAACTTGGAATACCAACAGTAATGGACAGAATAATCCAACAAGCAATCGTACAAGTCCTAACCCCGATAATAGACAAAAGATTTTCTGAAACAAGCTATGGCTTCAGACCAGAAAGAAACTGTCAAATGGCAATAATCAAAAGCCTAGAATATTTAAACGACGGGTACGAATGGGTAGTAGACATAGACCTAGAAAAATTCTTCGACAAAGTGCCACAAGATAAACTAATGAGCATAGTCCATGAGCACATCAAAGCACCAGACACAGAATCACTAATCAGAAAATACCTAAAAGCGGGAATAATGAACAAAGGTATATACGAGAAAAGTGAAATAGGAACCCCACAAGGAGGAAACCTATCACCACTGCTAAGCAACATAATGCTAGACAAACTAGACAAAGAACTAGAAGCAAGAAAACTTAGATACATCAGATACGCAGACGACTGCTTAATATTTGTAGGAAGTAAAGCAGCAGCCACAAGAGTAATGCACTCAATAACAAGATTCATAGAAAAGAAACTTGGCCTAAAAGTAAATGCAGAAAAAAGTAAAATAACAAGACCAAGCAAAATAAAATATCTAGGATTTGGCTACTGGAAAGACAACAAAACAAATCAATGGAAAGCAAGAGTCCATGAAACATCATTTAAAAGATTCAAAGACAAAATGAAGAAACTCACCACAAGAAAATGGTCAGTATCCTTAGAATACAGAATCAAAAAGTTAAATGAAGTAATAAGAGGCTGGATAAACTACTTTAAAATAGCTAGTATGAAAAGTAAACTAAAAAGTTTCAGCGAGCACCTAAGAACAAGACTAAGAATAATCTGCTGGAAAATGTGGAAGGTACCGAAGAAAAGACAATGGGCGTTAAGGAAAATGGGAATAGTAAAAGACCTAGCAAGATTAACATCCTATTGTGGAGATAGGTATTATTTTGTAGCAACGAAAACCTGCTTAGTAAGAGCAATCACAAAAGAAAGGTTAAGCAAAACAGGCTTAATTGACCCTTATGATTACTATATAAGCAGGACATGTGTAAATTAAATTGAACCGCCGTATGCCGAACGGCACGTACGGTGGTGTGAAAGGGGCTAGATCTTAGCCCCTATTCGATTTTTTATTTCAAAACTATTTCAGGATCATCTTTTGTTAAGATTTTTATTTCAGTTTGGCAATCTAAATATTTCTCGAAATTTTCTGCAACTGTTTTTAGAGCTTCTTTTTGATCTTCATCTCTATCAGGATCAACTGATTCCATAAAGAAAATGGCATTTTTGGTATCTTCAGTAATCATTGACCTTACACAATCACGCCAATTAAAGCATCTGCAGATTGCACCCTCATCATCAACATAAGCTAATTCTCCAGGTAAAGTTTCTGATGTTTCATCATCACCTAAAGCTTGGAAGCTATCTCCACCATCAGTGATTTTTAAAACCATATTTCCTACGAATTTATCGATATCTTCTGCTCCACCAGGTAGGGCATATGTTAAAGAAACAGAATTATAAATATCTACTAAAGGGTTAATTGATCCAACAGGATTACCTTTATCAACTCTTTTTAATAAAGCTTCTATGGCACATCTAGCACCTTTTTTGGTTTTGAATTTCTTGAAAGCGTCTCTCCAAACTTTGATAACTTTATTTTCTGAAAAAACTGGTTCTGTCAAATAATCGTAAGCTTTTTCGTTGGCTTCATCAAGCATTTGTCTAATTTCTTTACTTGAACTTTCGTTATTTTTTATATCACGCAAAAGAACTATTCCAATTTTTGCATCTGGGAATAATTCAAAAAATGATTGGTCGGCAATAAATTTACTCATAGTATCCTCCTATATTATAGATAATTTAACTTATAGATAATTATATTAAATTGTACAAATAAGTCAAATTTACCATGTTTTAGCGAACTTTATATAAACTTAATCTAATAAAGAGTAGTATAATGGTATAGAAATTTTAGAAAGGAAAGGAATAGTTATGGCTAATAGAGATAATTCAAAAAAGCAAGGACTACCTTCATTTGTCAGTGCCTTGCTAGGTGCTATTGTAGGTGGAATATTAGTTTATGTTCTAACTACTACAATTTCAGTAAAAAGTAATGATCAAAAAGCTTCAAATGAGCCTAGTAAACAAATAGAGGAAGTAGAAAATGCTTCTAAGGCTAATAATAATAAAAAGATAGAAATAAAAGAAAATGAGTCAATGGAATCAGTTGTAGTAAAAAAATCGATTGATAGCGTTGTAGGTATTACTACAGTTTCAAAAGTAGTAAAAAATACTTTTTTTGGACCACAATCTGGCTACGCAGAAGGAGTTGGCTCTGGGTCTATAGTAAGTAAGGATGGATATATAGTAACAAATTCCCACGTTGTAAGCGATGGCGATGTCAACGAGATAAATGTATTATTTTCTGATGGTTCGAAAGCGCCTGCTAAACTTGTTTGGAATGATGCAACACTAGATCTAGCTGTTGTAAAAGTTGATAAAGAAAATTTACCAGTAATGGAATTGGGCGATAGCGATAAAGTTGGTGTAGGTGATAGAGTAGTAGCAATTGGAAATCCACTAGGCTTAGAACTTCAATCCACAGTTACAAGTGGTATTATTTCAGGCCTAAATAGAACTGTAAGCTTTAATACCGGAGCTCAAATGGATGGATTAATGCAAACAGATGCTGCCATCAACGCTGGAAATTCTGGCGGGGCTTTATTAAATGCAAAAGGGGAGCAAATTGCTATAAATACCGCAAAAGCTGGCAACAGCGATGGAATTGGTTTTGCAATTCCAATAAATATTGTAAAGCCAGTAATTGATCAAATAAAACAAAATGGAAAATTTAATTCTGTTTATTTGGGAATTACAGGCCAATCCCTAGACTACTTTTTACAATATCCACAAATAAATCTTGGTGATTTGAAAGATAAAAAAGGTGTTGTAGTTGCAAGTGTATTTGATGATAATGACCTACTTAAAAAAGGAGATTTAATTACTGCTATAGATGGAAACGAAGTTACAGATATGATTTCACTAAAAAAACAACTGCTAAATTATAAGGTTGGAGATAGTGCAAAAATAACTGTTTATAGAGATGGAAAAACAATGGATATTGATTTTACCTTTACCCTAGATTCTTCAAAAGTAGATCAATATAAACAGGCAAATCCAGATAATAAAATAGAAAATAATGACAAGAAAGAAAGGGGATTAAATCCATTTTTCAACTTACCATAAAAAATTTAAAGGTGTCAAGAGTTTTCCTTGACACCTTTTTTATTTAGTCGTATAATAGCTAGGTCAAGAAAATTTCTTGATGCTAGTTTTATTCTATAAATTGTTTTATATTGCAGTTTTAAACAGCAAGGAATTATTAGATGGAAAAAATTGTTAAAGTAGCCCAATTATTCGACATATATGGCTCACTACTAAATGAACACCAAAAACATGGGTAAAATTGATTAATTTGCCCATGTTTTTTAGTGAAAATAGTTTCAAAATTCTCGAATTTAATTTTATTGATAAATATTTAAAATATTTTACAATATATAATGTTTAGTGAAAGAATATTTAAAAAAATAAATAAAAGTAGAAAATTTATGAACAAAAATAGAAAATTATAAGTGCTAGTCTAGCTTTAGCACTTGGAGTAAGCCTAATAATTCCTAATGCAAAAGCAAATGAAGAAAAAACAGTAGAAAAAGCTTTAAAAGAGCCAGTAAAAACAAGTGAAAATGTAAAAACAGAAGAAAAATTTGATGTAGAAAATGAAAAAATCACTATAAAGAAAGCTCCAGTAAATTAAGCCGAAGAAAAAAATCCAGATGTCGACCCAGAAAAACCAGATGTTGACCCAGAAAAACCCGACGACAATACAGAAAATCAAAAAACTAACGAGGAAAAACCAAAAGACGAAAAGAAAGTAAAACCTAAAGAATATAAAATGAGCATCAACCTTGTCTTTAAGAATTTGGTTGATACTCATTTTTTAAAAGAATATTAAAGAGTTTGTGAGTTTATTTTCTTTTCTTTTTTAAAGCAAAAAGAGCTGATAGGGAAAGTGCCAAGGAAGTTCCAACAAAGGATAGGCTTTCAACACCTGTTTTTGGAGAGGTGCTTCCTTGAGCCTTTCTTTTATTTTTATCTTCTTGTTTTTTATTTTTTTCGTCCGGACGATTTTTATTTTTTTCCTCGTCACTAGCATTATTTGATGTATGTGTTTGATCTTTTGGCTTTAATTTTACATTATTTAGGGCATCGGTTAATTTGTTATTTAATGAAAGAATATCATTTATTGTTAGATTTTCGTCTTTAGTTGCTTTTTCTATTTCTTCAATTACCTTATTTAAATTTTTATCATTTATTTTCTTGCTAGTTTTTAATAAATTTTCAAGCGACTCTTTTGCTTTTTGGATAGATTCTTTTTCTTCTTGTAAGCTTAGGGCGTCTTTTTTATTTTTAAGATTATCTTTTGCTAAATCAAGGTCATCTTTTGCCTTGTCTATATCTTTTTGCAATTGTGTTTTTTCATCTTGTGCTTTATTAAGTCTAGCTTTGATTTCATCTACTTCTTTTTGTGCTTTTTCAAGCATTTCTTGAGCTTTTTTAGCTTCATTTTTTGCTTTATTATATTTTTCCTTAGCTTCATTTATTTTTTCATCGTCTATTTTTTCTGGCAAATTATTTGTAAGATTTTTTATCAAATCTTCAAGTTCTTTGACCTTTTTGTCAGCTTGATCTTTTTGGATTTTTGTTTTATTCAAATTTTCGCTGGCTGTGTTTAGGTCTTTGGTTGCCTCTGCTATCAAATTTTCATTTGCTTCAGTTTCTTTTTTCTTAGAATCTAGGAGATTTTTTGCATCTTCTAATTCTTTTTGTGCTTTTTCGTATTGGGCATTAGCTTGATTGAAAGAATCGGTTAAATTTTTAAGATTTTCTTTATTTTTATCTACTTGTTCAAGCAAATCATTTGCATTTTCTAAAGCTTTTGCATAAGCTTCTGCTTGTTCAACTTCTGCCAAAGATTTTAAATAAATATCAGATTTCTCCTTTAATAGGGGAAGTTTTTCCTTTAATATTGCAAGATTATCTTCAAATTCTTTGGAATATTTTTCTATAATTTTTCTGGCATCTTTTCTGAAAAACTCATCTCTACTTGAATCGTAAGCAATATTTTTTTGCTCTTGCAAAACTTCACTTGCATGTTGTAATTTCATCCAAGCCTTATGGTATTCATCTTTAATCATTTCGTAATCATGTCTTTTGCCATTTCTTTCTAAATACAAGTCGCCTAATTTATTATTTGCATCATCAGCTTTTTCTTTTAGATTATCCTTGTTTAATTTTTCATCTAAAATTTCTTGTATTACCATATTTTTGGCATTTGCTTGGCTTTTTTCTTTGATATTTTTTTCGAGATCTGTGAAATCACCATTATAATCTTTTATTTTGTCAAGTTCATTTTGAGCCTTGTCATTTAAATTTTTGTAATCTCCAGTAATTTTATCGCAAATTTCATCAATTTCTTTTATTTGATTATTTAATTCATCAATTTCTTTTTGTTTTGCCTTATATCCTTCACTTGTTGGAGAAAGCCAATTAAGATCCTCTTTGGCTTTTAGCAATTTTTGTTTAAGTTCTGACTTTTTATCGCTTATATCAGTCTTATCTTTCTCATAATTTTTAATAGACGCATAGAGTTTATCCAAATCTTCATTGTGAGAATTTAAAGAATTGCGTGAATCATCAACTTTTGATTTTAAATTATCATAATTTTTATTTTTTTCTGTCAAATCTTCTTTTTCATTTTCCAAAAAATCATCAGAATTTTTTTGAGCTTGGTCTAAATCTTTTTTTGCCTTATCTTTTTTCTCCAAGGCATCGCTTGCTTTTTTCTTTGCTTGATTCTCATAAATATCTTCTTGAGCTTTCTCATTTTTCTTAGCCTCTTCAAGCTTATTATTTGCCAAGTCTAGGGCTTTTTTCTTTTCGTCAGCTTTTTGTTGAGCTAAATTTAAATTCTCTTTTGCTTTTTCTTGTTGATTTTTAGCAATATTAAGTTCTTCTTTTGCTTTGGCTAAATTTTTGTCAGCCTCAACTTGTTTATTCTTTTTTTCCTTAAGATTTATATAGTCATCACTTGCCTCACTTTGTTTTTTGGAAGCAGAAATAAAATCATTATCAGCTTTTTTCTTATTTCCAATGGCTTTATTAAGTTCATTTTGTAAAGATAAAACTTTTTTATCAAGTTCTATTTTTTCATTTTCTTTAGCTTTTAAATTTTCATTTGCAAGATCTAATTCTTTTTGTGCCTTGCTAAGTTCATTTTCAAGATTTTTTTCATTTAAATTATCAGCAAAGCCAGTAGAATTTTCTTTATATTCAACCATATTTTCATCATTATTAGATGCGTAAGAATTACAAACGGGATTAATAATCCCCAAGCCCATAGCTAAAATTAGGGCAGTAGCGATTTTTTTATTCTTTTTCAAAATTTAAACCTCCATAATGTTAAATTTTTTCTATTAAATTATAATTAAATAAATAATGATTATTTGATTTTCATTTAAATAGGAATTTTTTTAAATTTCAAATCATTTAAATAAAAAATTTAAAAAAGCAAATTTAAAATGAAAATTCAAAGGGAATAATCCATAATGATAATCATTATCATAAATAAGATAACAAAAATTTTTTTCTTTGTATATCAAAATATTGTCTTTATTGAAAATAATACTAAAAAATAATTGTACAAATAAATTTGTAATATTAAATAGGAAATTTTTTATTTTTAATTTTAAAATATTTGAAAATTTTTATAAACAAAAATATTTTCAAATTTCAAATTGATTTTGCTTGAAATAATTTTATTTAAGATTGAAAATTCAAGAAAAAAATAGTCAAGAAAAAGTCTTGACATTAGATTGAATTGCTAGTATACTTTATAGGTCAAGAAAATTTCTTGATGATTAGTTTTATTCTATAAATTGTTTTATTTTAGAGCTTTAAACAGCAAGGAATTATTAGATGGAAAAAATTGTTAAAGTAGCCCAATTATTCGACATATATGGCTCACTACTAAATGATAAACAAAAAGATGTGATAAATTGCTATTATAACGAAGATTTGTCCTTACAAGAAATTGCCGATAACAACAACAAAAGTAAGCAAGCAATTTCAGAGATGATAACAAGAAGCGTTGATAAACTATTTGAGTTTGAAGATGAGCTTTCTTTGCTAAAAAAGAAAGAGGAGCTCAAAGATGCTCTTATGAGTATAAGAGAGCTGATGGAAAGTTCAAATTATGAACAAGCAATTTTAAAGTTGAATGAACAGATAGAAAATATTTAGGAGTGATATTATGGTGTTTGAAGGTTTAGCAGATAGGCTCCAACAAAGTCTTGGAAAACTTACTGGTAAAGGGAAATTGACAGAAAAAGACATCGATAATGCAATGAGAGAGATAAGACTTTCACTTCTTGAAGCTGATGTTAATTATAAAGTTGTTAAGAATTTTGTAAAAAGAATCAAGGAAAGATCCCTTGGTGAAGATGTTATGAAATCTTTGACACCTGGTCAAATGGTAGTAAAAATCGTAAATGAAGAACTAACCGATTTGATGGGTAAGGAGAATTCAAAACTTGACCTTAGAGGATCCACTCCTCACGTTGTAATGATGGTAGGACTTCAAGGCTCAGGTAAGACAACACACTCTGGTAAACTCGTTTATAAACTAAAAAAGGAAAATAGAAATCCTATGCTAGCAGCCCTTGATATTTATAGGCCTGCAGCAATTGATCAGCTAAAAGTTGTTGGGAAAAATGCTGGCGTTTTTGTTTTTGAAGAAGGCAAAAAAGATCCAGTAGAAATTGCCAAAAATGCCAAAGATTATGCAAGAATCAACAATTACGATACTGTAATATTAGATACTGCAGGTCGTTTACAAATTGATACTGACCTAATGGATGAGCTAAAAAAAATCAAAGAAGTTAGCAAACCTGACGAGATTTTGCTTGTAGTTGATGCCATGACTGGTCAAGAAGCTGTAAATGTAGCCAAAATTTTTGACGAATACCTTGACATCACAGGTGTAATTTTAACCAAGCTTGACGGTGATGCTAGAGGTGGTGCAGCCTTATCAATAAGAGAAGTCGTTGGCAAACCAATAAAATTTGTTGGTGTAGGTGAAAAGCTAGAAGATCTTGAAGCTTTTTATCCAGATAGAATGGCAAATAGAATCCTAGGCATGGGAGATGTCCTATCATTAATCGAAAAAGCTCAAAATCAAATTGATTTAGAAAGTGCCAAAGAGCTTGAAGAGAAGATGAGAAATCAAAGTTTTACCCTAGATGATTTTATGGCACAAATCAATCAAATTAGGAATATGGGACCATTGGAAGATCTATTAGCAATGATTCCTGGAGTTAACAACAAGATGCTTAAAAATATTAACGTCGATGATCGAGCTTTTGTAAAAATCGAAGCATTAATTAACTCAATGACCAAACAAGAACGTGAAAAACCAGAAATTATCGGCAAAAGCAGAAAAGAGCGCATAACAAAAGGCTCTGGAGTCGATGTCAAAGAGCTAAATAAACTATTAAAGCAATTTAAAGAACTAAAAAAGATGATGAAGCAAGTGTCAAATATGAAAGGCCAAGCTAAAAGAACAAGAGGATTTAGGATGCCTAAATTCCCATTTTAAAACAATATTAAATTTTAGTAAAAGAAAGGAAGAAAAATGGCAGTAAAAATTAGATTAAAAAGAATGGGTCAAAAGAAAAAACCATTTTATAGAGTTGTAGTAGCAGATTCAAGAAGTCCACGTGATGGAAAATTCATCGAAGAAATTGGATATTACAATCCAGTAAGTCAACCAAAAGTATTCAAAATTGACAACGAAAAAGCAAAACAATGGATAAAAAATGGTGCAAAACCAACATCAATCGTTGAAAAACTTTTCAATGACAATAACGTATTAGCTTAATGATATGAAAGAATTAGTAGAATTAATAGTAAAAGAATTAGTAGATTACAAAGATGCTGTAGAAATCGAAGAAAGTAGAGAAGATGGTCAAGTAAACATACTAATCCATGTAAATGACGCTGACAAGGGCAAAGTAATCGGCGTTCGTGGAAATATCATCAACTCTATTAGAACTATAGCAAGATCTGCAGCTATTAAAGAAAATGTTAAGGTCAATATAAGAATATGAGAATTACAGTAGCTGAAATTGTAGGTACTCACGGAATAAAGGGAAATCTTAAAATTAAAAGTCTTTCAGATAATGAAAAAAGATTTGAAAATGGTTCAAAATTATTTATCGATGATAAAGAATTAACCATTGAGTCTTCCTTTGATCAAAAAAATCTTAAAATAATCAAATTTAAAGAATATAACGATATAAATGAAGTAATAAAATTTGTCGGCAAAGATATTTATATAGATGAAAAAGATTTAGGGGACTTAGAAGAAAATGAGTACTATATTTATAAACTAATCGGTCTAGATGTCTACGATAATGGGCAAAAAGTTGGAGAAGTTCTAGATGTAATAAGTGGTGTTTATCCCAACGATGTTTATATAATAAAAACAGATAAAAATGAAATTTATCTACCAGCAATCAAGGCTACAATAAAAAAAATTGATCTAGAAAATGGATTAATAGAAGTAGAAAACTTTAGTGACTATGAATAAAGTAACTATACTAAGCTTATTTCCAGAAAGTTTTGAATTTCTAAAAACTTATGGAGTAATAGGCAAGGCCATAGAAAATGGATTATTAGAATTAGAATTTGTAAATATAAGAGATTTTTCAAATGACAAGCACAATCATGTAGACGATACAGTTTATGGTGGAGCAGCAGGAATGCTTATTAAGCCATATGTATTATACAGAGCTTTAATGTCTGTGAAAAAACCTGGATCAAAAGTAGCATTTATGTCAGCTACAGGATCCTTATTAAATCAGAAATTAGCAATCGACTTTGCAGAAATTAAAGATCTTATAATAATTTGTGGCCACTACGAAGGAATTGATGCTAGAATTACTAACCACTATGTCGACTATGAAATATCCATTGGAGATTATGTATTAACTGGTGGAGAAATACCAGCAATGGTACTGATAGATTCCATGGCAAGATTTATAGACGGAGTAGTTGGAAAAGAAGAATCACTTGTTACAGATTCACATTACAATATACTATTGCAGCAAGATGAATACACAAAACCAAGAGTTTTCAATGGTTATTTCGTACCAAATGAGTTAACTAGTGGAAATCATAAAAAGATTAAACAGTGGAATAGAAAATCTGCAATAGAAAAAACAAAAAGAGTAAGAGCTGACTTATACGAAAAATTCCTAAGAGAGGAGAATAAAAATGGATTTAATTAAAAAAATTGAAAAAGAAAATCTACGAGAAGAAAATTATGACTTTAGAGTAGGTGATACAGTTAGAATATCATACAGAATCAAAGAAGGTGACAAAACAAGACTTCAAGACTTTGAAGGAACAGTAATTAAGATTAAAGAAGGCGGAATCAACAAAGCCTTTACCCTAAGAAGAATTTCTTATGGTGTTGGTGTTGAAAGAACTTTCCTATATCATTCACCAAGAATAGAAAAACTTGTAGTAACAAGACATGGTAAAGTACGTCGTGCTAAACTAAACTACCTAAGAGATCGTCAAGGCAAGGCTACAAAGGTAAAAGAAAAAACAAATTATTAAAAATCGAGCAAGAATATTTCTATTCTTGCTTTTTTTAAAATTTATTTTAAATTATGAAAGACCAAAGCTTAAAAAGTATTAATATAAGAAAGATAGATTAATGAATGAAATAAATATTCAAAGAATAGATACATATGAAGATGAAAGATTTGACCAAGAAGCCCTTAACCAACATGGATGCTTTGTGGTAAATGGGAAATTTTTATATCAAATAAAGATAATCTCTAAAGATTCTGCTCTTATAAGTGGGGATGAAAAATACTATAATGAAGTTATAAATGATTTTCGTTTTTTTGCTGAACATATTATTAATTTTTATTCGATGGATGGAAAGCTCATAAAAAAATTTGATCCTCCAAAAATATTTACCTTAAAGCTAGATATAATCCAACCAACACAATTTTATATCGATAGAAAAAAGCTAGATGAAGTTAAAACTTTTGTCAAAAACAAAGAGGATATTATAATTCCAGTTGCAAAATATGAAGATCAATACATTTCGCTTGATGGTCATACCAGATTATATCTTGCTTACAAACTAGGCTTTTCTTATGTCTATGCTTTCATAACAAAAAGTTTTGACGGAACAGATTATTTTGTAAAAGAAAGCAAAAAAAGAAGAGTAAAGGCTATAAAAGATATGATTCTTCTAAGTCATGAGGATTATAGGCAAAAATGGGATAAGTTTTGCGATGAATATTTTTCAAGCTTAGAAAATTAATATTAATTTTATAATTATTAACATATAATGAAATAAGGACTCAAATTAGAGTCTTTTTTTATCAGAAAATTGAATTTTGAAAATAAATTCTCACTATTTTAAATTTTATAGATAAAAATTAGATCTTATGTATAATATATTAAGTAAATAAGGAGAAAATTATGGCGATGAACATAAATTGGTATCCAGGTCACATGAAAAAGACCAAGGAGGAAATCCAAAACAATCTAAAATTAGTGGATATAATTTTGGAAATAATTGATGCAAGAATCCCTGAATCTTCAAGAAATCCAATGCTAGCAGAAATTATTGGCCAAAAACCACGCATTATAATAATGAATAAGTCCGATTTGGCAGATGAAGAAGTGAATAAAGCTTGGGTTAATAAATTTAGAAATGAAAATACCAAAGCCTTGTTAATGAATTCTAAAGAAAAAATAAATGTCAATAAAATTTACCAAATTGCTAAGGAAGAATTAAAAGAAAAATTTGACAAAAACAAAGAAAAAAATATAGAAAATAAGATAATTAGAATGATGATAGTTGGTATTCCAAATTCTGGCAAATCAACCTTTATCAATAATATTTCTAAAAGAAAATCCGCAAATGTAGGAAATCGTCCAGGAATTACAAAGACCAAACAATGGATCAAAACTAATGATAATTTAGAATTGCTTGATACACCAGGAGTTTTGTGGCCAAAATTTGACGAAGAAACAGGACTTAATTTATCATACACTCACGCAATTAAAGATGAAATTTTAAATATCGAGGATTTAACCCTAAAATTCTTAGAAAAAATGCAAGAAGACTATCCAAAACTGTTGACAGAAAGATATGGAGTTGATCCAGATAAAAAAGCCTTGGAAATTTATGAAGATATAGCAAGAAAAAGAGGGGCCATAACAAAAGGTGGAGATTTCGACTACACCCGAACTGCAAATATCATATTGACAGATTTTAGATCTGGAAAACTTGGAAGAATTACCCTAGAAAGACCATGAAATATTCAGAATATAACGAAGAAATAAAAAAAGAAATTTACCAAAAATACGATTTACTTGCAGGAATTGACGAAGTTGGAAGAGGACCCCTGGCAGGACCAGTTGTAACATGTGCTATTATTATGAAAAAAGATTCTCATATAGATGGAGTTACAGATTCCAAAAAATTAAAAAGATCAAAAATGCTAGAGCTAAAAGAGAAAATTATTGAAGATTCCCTAGCAATTTCTTATGGATTTTCCAACAATCTTTTGATTGATAAAATAAATATCAGACAGGCAACTCTTAGAGCCATGGAAATGGCAGTTAATAATCTTTCAATAAAGCCAGAAATATTATTAATCGATGCCGAGAAAATAAATGTGGACATACCCCAGCTAAATATAGTAAAAGGCGATTTAAACGAATATGCAATTTCCTGTGCATCAATTCTTGCCAAAATTAGAAGAGATGATATTATGATTAAATTTGCTAAAATTTATCCGGGATATTCTTTTGAAACTAATGTTGGCTACGGGACAAAAAAGCACTATCAAGGAATAGATCAACTTGGACTTTGTCCTATTCATAGAAAAAGTTTTCTAAAAAAGTATTATGCTAAGCAGGAAAGTTTTTTATGAGCGAAAAAAGAAAAATTGGAAATCTGGGAGAAGATTTAGTTGCAGATTTTTTGGAAAACAAAGGATATAAGATACTTACAAGAAATTATAACAAGCCTTTTGGTGAAATTGATATTATTGCCATAAAAAATGATATCATATCTTTTGTTGAGGTCAAAGCTCGTAAATCTACCAAATATGGCTACCCAAGAGAAGCGGTAAATTATTACAAGCAACAAAGAATTATTAAAGCAAGCCAAGCTTTTTTGATAGAAAATAATCTGACGGATTTTATAATAACTTTTGATGTTGCTGAAGTTTTTACAGAAAGTAGAGAGATTAATTATATAGAAAATGCATTTTGATCTAAGAGATAATGAAGTAATTTTATACTTAAATTATATAAATTTAGACAATAGAATAATTTTAAAAATCGGTGAAAATTTTCCCTACAAAGATTTATTTGCCAAAGAAAGGCAAGACTTAGATTTTATTAATGACAACAATTACCGAAAAATTTTTAGTCAAAAATCCCTCGATGATTTTAATTTTTATTTAGAAAAAGTTAACAAATTTGCCTATGATTATGTGACAATTTTGGATGAGGATTATCCTTATAATTTGAGATATATTGACGATAGACCTGCAATTTTGTTTTATAAGGGCAAATTGGATAAGGAAAAAGATAAAAATTCCATTGCCTTTGTTGGGGCAAGAAAATGTACTGACTATGGCAAATGGGCTTGTAGGAATTTGGTCCAAGGTGTTGTTTCAAATGGACTTACAAGTGTATCTGGCCTTGCCTATGGGATCGATGGGATAAGTCATAAGGCGACTTTGGAAATTGCAGGGAGAACTATTGGTGTTATTGGTTGTGGGATTGATAAGATTTATCCAAAACAAAACAGGTTCTTATACCAAGAAATGGAAGAAAAAGGCTTGATTTTATCAGAATTTCCCATAGGAACAGAACCTAGAGCCTTTAATTTTCCAAGAAGAAATAGGATAATTTCCGGGATTTCACTTGCAACTGTTGTCATAGAAGCCAAAGAAAAATCAGGGACAATGATTACAACAAGGTGCGCCTTAGAACAGGGAAAAGAAGTATTTGCAGTTCCAGGAAATATTAATTCTATTTATTCCAAAGGTACCAACAAACTAATCCAAGAAGGTAGCAAACTTATAACATCAAGCGACGATATTTTGGAAGAATTGGATTATCTGATTGACAGAAGTGACGAAAAGAGGATACTTGATTATAGTAAACTTGATAAAAATGAACTACTAATAGTAAAATATATCGAAGAAAATCCTAATAGCACTGCCGATATCATGGCTTCCAACTTAAATATCGGCATTGATGAAATAAATTACCTTCTAACTTCCTTGGAGTTAAGAGATTATATAGAAAATATGGGAAATAATGAATTTACAGTAAGGAGATGATTAGTTGGCAAAGAATTTAGTAATTGTAGAATCGCCAACCAAAGCCAAATCTATTGGCAAAATGTTGGGCAGTAACTACAAAGTAAAGGCAACTATTGGCCATTTGAGAGATTTACCAAAATCGAAATTTGGCGTAGATATAGAAAATAACTTTGAGCCAGAATATATAAAAGTTCGTGGCAAGGCAAAAACCATAAATGAATTAATAAAAGAAGCCCAAAAAGCTGATAGAGTTTATCTTGCAACAGACCCTGATAGGGAGGGAGAAGCAATAAGCTGGCATTTGGAATATCTTTTAGGTCTTGATCCAAACGAGAAAAATCGAGTAGAATTTCATGAAATAACTAAAAACAACGTAAAAAATGCCATAAAAAATCCTAGAAAAATCGACCAAAACTTAGTCGATGCTCAACAAGCAAGAAGAATTATGGATAGGATCGTAGGTTATGAAATTAGTCCAATCTTGTGGAAAAGAGTAAAATCCGGCCTATCCGCAGGTCGTGTCCAATCCGTAGCCTTAAAATTAATTGTAGATAAGCAAAGAGAAATCGACGCATTTATACCAGAAGAATATTGGACAATAACTGCAAATCACAAAGTAGATGATCTAGAATTTGATTCGGAATTTTATGGAAGTCCAAGCAAAAAGATCAAAATTTCAAATGAAAATGGTGCCGATAAAATTTTATCAAGAATAGATAAGGATAAGTTTAAAGTAGTCGAAATTAAAAAAACTAAGAAAACTAGAAAGCCTCCAAAACCTTACACAACCTCAACACTCCAACAAGATGCCTCAAACAAATTGGGTTATTCAACCAAATTCACCATGCAAGTGGCCCAACAGCTTTTTGAAGGAATTGATATTGGTAATGAGGGAAGCGTTGGTTTAATTTCTTACATGAGAACTGATGCTACAAGGATAAGCACAGAAATTGTGAGCGAATCTCTAAAATACATCAATGAGAAATATGGAGAAAAATATGCTGGCAAGGGCAACACTTACGGAGCAAAGAAAAAAGGCTCACAAGATGCTCACGAGGCCATAAGGCCAACTTCAATTTATAGAGATCCCTTATCACTTAGAGAATATTTATCAGATGCCCAGTACAAATTATACAAATTAATATGGACTAGGGTTGTAGGATCTCAAATGGCTGATTATCAGTATTTATCAACAAGCATTTCATTTGATAATCAAGGATTGATCTTTAAAAGCAATGGGAAAATAACAATTTTTGATGGTTTTAATAAAGTTTCTGGATCCTTTGAAAAAGAAAATATTTTGCCAGAACTAAAAGAAGGCGATGTAATTTCTGCCACAAATATAGAAAAATCACAACATTTTACAAATCCTCCAGCAAGATACACAGAAGCAAGCCTTGTAAAAGTTTTGGAAGAATTTGGCATAGGCCGTCCATCAACCTATTCTGCAACCATAAATCAAATAGTAAATAGAAATTATGTGGAATTTGAAGGCAGATCAATTTATCCGACAGAACTTGGCTTTACTGTTAATGATTTTTTGGTGGAAAATTTTGACGACATAATAAATGTTGAATTTACCGCTGAAATGGAAGATGAACTTGATAAAATCGCCGATCATAAAGTTTATTGGAAAGATGTTTTAAGCAATTTTTATTCTGGTTTTGAAAAAGATATGAAAAACGTCAAAAAAGACGATACGGATTATAAGGTCAAAGATAAAATCTTAGATGAAAAATGCCCGAAATGTGGACATCCTTTGGCAGAAAAGCACGGAAGAAATGGAAAATTTATAGGATGTACAAATTTTCCTGCTTGTGATTTTACCAAATCAATTGTAAAAACTACAGGAGTAAAATGTCCAAAATGTGGCAAGGGTGAAATTATCGAAAAAGTTAGCAAAAAAGGCAAGAGATTTTATGCTTGCAATAATTATCCAGACTGCGATTATGCAATTTGGGATCCACCAACTGGAGAGGTTTGCCCAGAATGTGGAGAACTTTTGGTTCATAAGAAAAACCGTAATGTAGATGAAATAAGATGCGAAAATTGCGGATATATAAAAGAAAAAAAGAGATGAGAAAAACTCATCTCTTTTAAATTTTAAGCTTTTGCGTCAACTTTATTTATTACATAATATTTTATAATTTGGCCTAGGATAAATTTTATTAAAGTAAAGATTGTGGAATTCATTAATCCATTTGGACCTAAAAATATATTATTGAATATAGATAAAATTAACATTCCAAATATTGACCCAGAAAGAGGATTTGATTTTACAAGATAGGCAATATTGGCAAATATATTAGAAAAACTCAAGTAAATTATGCAAATTCTCAATACATTATCAAAGCTTCCCAAATTACTAATAATTTTTTCTATATCTTTAAATTCCATAAATGACACAAGCTCTGCCTTTGTTATTATAAAATTGCTTAGGTAAAAAATTAATAATGATGATAGTAAAATTACTAACAAATCTTTGATAATCAAAGCTTCTGAAATATTTTTCCTACTGTAGCCTAATTTGTTGGCCATAATGAAAGTATCTTGCATAGATTGACCTGTGGATAAAACTATATATACGAGTACAAACAAAATTATGAAACCTGCAATTATAATCTTATTTGAAATTATATATTCATTAGCATCAGTACTTGCTTGGTAGGAAAAGAAAATCATCGCCAAAATAAGTGTGACAATAGAAAAAATGAAATAACTTTTAGCAAATTCTTTTATTTCTAATGATAATATTTTTTTTATATCTTTCATCTAATCCTCCTTAGTTAAAGCTAGAAATAATTCTTTTAAATTTAATCTATTTATTTCAGCTACTTCTCTTATTTTTCTAAGCTCATCATCTGTAAAATTATCATAGATATATAAAATGATTTGTTTTCCTATATTAGATTTTTTGATGATATTTTTGCTTTCAAAAAAGCTTAAATTTTCTTCATTTGTTGTGATTAGTAAAGCTTTTTCCAAAAGCTCGTCTATAGGGTCGTTTACTATAATTTTTCCATCATTTATAATAATTAGGTTTGTAACTAATTTTTCTATATCTGATAAAATATGAGAAGAAATTATAATAGTTGAATTATCGATTTCTTGGTATTCAATCAATTTTTTATAAAATAAATCCCTATTTATTTCATCAAGGCCTGTTGATGGTTCGTCTAATAATAAAAATTGGGCTTTTAAAGATAAGGCGACAATATTTCTAAAAAGGCTTTGATTACCATAAGAAAGTTTCCTATATTTGGCTAATAAATCAATTTTAAAAAGAGCGCTTAGTTCATCAAATCTTTCTTGGTTAAATTTAGGATACAATTCTTTTATATACTTTACAGTCTTTATTAGCTTTTTTTCTTTCAAATTATAAGTCAAAAAATCTTCTCCTATGTAAATTAGATTTTTCTTTAAATTATTGCTAAGTAAAATATTTGAGTCCTTATAGTAAATTTCACCTTGGTAATTTATAATTTGATCAGATAAAATTTTCATCAAAGTTGTTTTTCCAGCACCATTTCTGCCAATTAAGCCGTAAATTTTGCCCTCTGTAATCTCTAAATTTATATTGTCCAAAACTAATTTATTGCCGTAAGTTTTGGATAAATTATTAATTTTTATCATCTGTTAGTTCTCCATAAATTTTTTCAATTTCTTTTATTAGATCTTCTTTACTTATTTCTAGTAATTTCAAATTGTTTATTAAGTCGGGCAAAATATTTTCTAAATATTCCTTTTTCCTTTTTTCCTTAATAATTTCTTTAGCATCCTTAGTAACAAACATTCCCATTCCTCTTTTTTTTATCAAAACTCCCTCATCAACCAAAATATTAAGTCCCTTTCTTGCCGTTGCGGGATTTATGCCATAGGCATTGGCAAATTCTGTGGTTGAGGGAGATTGGTCATCAGTTTTTAACAAGCCATCTAAAATTTGATTTTCGACAATTTCTGCAACTTGTTCAAAGATAAGCTTATTAGAATCCATCCATATAACCTCCTTAACTAATTGGTTAGTTACACAAGTAATTAACTAACTTAATTATATTATAGCCAGATTAATTTCATTGTCAAGGAAATTTTTCAAAAAAAAAAAGAACCTCCTTTAAGGTTCTAAAATTAATTTTATGCATTTTCATTATGATATCCAACTAGCTCGCTTGTGCAATGTGGACATCTTGTTGCATCTATAGCAATTTTTGATTTGCAATATGGGCAAACTTTGGTATCTTCTTTAACTTCTTCTTTTTTGTTTCTATTAAATGATTTCATAATTAAAAATAATACAAAAGCTACAATTAGAAAAGTTATTATATTATTTATTAAGTTACCAACCTTTAGAGTTGCACCTGCAACATTGACAGTTAAGTTTTGAAAATCAACCCCAGCCGTAAGACCAGTAATTATTGGCATCAATAAATCCTCAACAACTGAATTTACAATAGCTGTAAAAGCAGTACCCATTATGATACCAATTGCCATATCCAAAACGCTGCCTTTTGAAATAAATTTTTTAAATTCTTCTAGCATATTCTTCTCCTTTTTTTAAAATACAATAATACTATACTATATAGTTGACTAAAGCCTATTAATTTAATATCATTTAATTAGAGGTAATTATGAAAAATTTATTGGTAGATGATGAATTTTATCAAAAAATAAAAAATTACGCAGTATTTATCCCTTTAATAAAAATTGATGGTAAGGATCATATACTCCTTGAAGTAAGAGGTAAAAATATTGCCCAAGCTGGAGAAGTTTCTTTACCTGGTGGAAAGCTTGAGGAAAATGAGTCTTTCAAAGATGCTGCCATTAGAGAAACAATGGAAGAGCTTCTCTTAGAAAGAGATGATATCTTGTATATGGGGTACTCTTCTATGATATTAAACTCTTCTTATATGCACATCAAATCATTTTATGGGAGAATTAATAAAAATATTGAAGAAATAAAGTATAATGAGGAAGTAGAATCAATATTTGCAGTATCAGTGGATTTTTTGAAAAAGAACCAGCCTATTATGTACAGGGCGCCCTACAAAATGGAATTTCCAAACGATTTTCCTTTTGAAAAAATTCCCAATGGTAGAGATTATAAATTTGTATCTTTATACCACGATATGTATTTTTATGATACTAATCCAGTAATATGGGGCTTGACTGCAAAATTATTAAAAAACTTTATAGAAAGCTTAGATTAATATGAATAAAGAAATAAGTAATAAATTAACAGATTATGCAAGAGAAAACGAAGCTATAGAAACGATATTCTATGTTTTAAATGACAATTATGACTCTATAATCCATGTTTACACTGTTGTAAATGATATAATTATTGGCAAATTAGAAGAAGAACTTGTAGGACTTTTTGATAATTTGATAATGGTAAATAGGAGCAAGGGTGAATTTTCTTATAATAAAACTTATATAAATTATACGAATTTAAATATTTATACAGATGACAATTTAAAATTAACCGAGTCTATAATTTCTAGCGAATATGCAGATGATTTTATAAAAACAATTGATGGTGATATAAAAATTTTATACAGCAAGCCTGGATATAATAGCTTTGATATTGAAAGCAAATTTATTTTTGACAAGCCTAAAGAATATGAAGTGATTGCTAATATTAAGAATTTCTTTGCAAGCGCTTATGAAGTATCACTTTATGTCGATCAAAAAGATCAACTAGCAGCTTGTATGAAAATGGATTCATTGAGAAATTATTTAATAGCAATGATAAATTTCTATATCAAAGATAAATATTCATATAAACTTGACATGGGAGATGACGGCCAAAGACTCCACAACACATTGGAAGTTGATATCAAAGAAAACCTACTTCTAACATACAATCATGACGATTTGATGGATATATATTATTCATTGTTTAAGGCTACTGTATTATTTAGAAAATTAGCAATGGATATTTGTAAGAAATTTAATTTTATTTATCCAAAAGAAATAGATGTTGAAACTCACAAAGTTTTAAGAAATAATTATAAAAAACTTGAGTCTTTTTTAAGCTAGGAGCTATTATGAAAAAGAAAATAAATTTAATTTTGATATTTACATTTTTATTTTTTATTTCTCCAATAAAATCTATGGCAGCAAATCAAACCCAAATTGTAGGCCTTGATAAAAATGTAAAAGCTTACATTATTGCCAACGAAGAAAATGGTGATATTTATTACGAGAAAAATGCGGATGAATCTTATCCAATGGCTTCACTTAGCAAATTGATGACCTATTTGCTAGTAAAAGAAAGCATAGATGATGGCAAGCTAAGCATGGATCAAGAAATTACAGTAGGAAAAGAAGCGGCAAAATTCCATAATTGGGAATATTCTTATCTTGGATTAGATGAGGGAGATGTCTTTACTGTAAAAGAATTACTAGAAGGATTGATGGTTGCAAGCGGTAACGATTGTGCCTATCAATTAGCTGTAACAGTTAGCAAGAGTGAAATAGAATTTGCCAGAAAAATGAATATAAAAGCAGCAGAATTGGGATTATCAAGCCAAGTTTACTACAACGCTAGTGGAGTAGAAACAGAAGATGATCAACAAAACTCATCATCTGCCAAAGATTTACTTACCTTAAGCAAATATATAATTGACAAATATCCAGAAGTTTTAGAATATGCGAAAATAAGATCAATTGTCGATCAAAGACGAGAAATTGATGTAAATTCAACAATTCCTTTAGTTGGAGAAATACCAGGAGTTGATGGTCTAAAAACAGGATCAACTAAAGAAGCTGGATATTGTTTGGTTACTACAACTAATATGCAAGAAATTGACGACAAGGATAAATTTAGAACTATTGGCGTAGTTTTAGGCGCAGATCAAAAAGATACAAGAAATAAAGTAATGAGCGATTTGATATACTATGTAAGTAGATATTATGATAGCGTAAGTGTTTTAGATAAAAATGTTGCCTACGAATCACTAAAAGTTAACACAGCTAAGCAAGGATATGTCGATTTATACCCTGATCAAGATATTAATTTGATAGTAAAAAAAGGTGAAAATCCATCTATAAAGGCAAGTTTTAATGACTCTATAAAAGCACCAGTAAAGGCTGGCGAAATTTTGGGCTTGGCAAAAGTAAATTATCAGGATAAGGAATTTGACGTTTCTTTGATTTCAAAAACAAATCTTGAAGAAGCTACACTTTATTCTAAAATGTTAAGAGCTGGAGAAGATGCAACAAACTTTTTGCTCCAAGCCTTAATTGCAAGATAAAATACATTAGAGTATATTATTAAATATATTTTTAAGAGCTTTATTTGAGGTCCGTGCTAGGCTGCGGAATTTCGTGCTTGTTGGCACGAGTGCTCCAGAAGGCGCACGGCCTAGTTTCTTGTTTCAGTAGCTCAGCTGGATAGAGCACCGCCCTCCTAAGGCGGGTGTCGGAGGTTCGAATCCTCTCTGGAACACCATTTTTTTTGAAAAATATCTTTTTTTTAAAGGTATTTTTTTTATTTTGTAAAGGAATTTTTATGACTGATCTTAATTTTTCTAAGAAAGATTATTTTTTTATGAATGAGGCAATTTATGAGGCAAGACTTGCTCGTTTAATCGAGGAAGTGCCAATAGGTTGCGTCATTACTTTTGAGGATAAAATCATTGCACGCACTCACAATTATACCTTTAAGGGCAAGTCTGCCCTAAAGCATGCAGAAATTTTAGCAATTGAAAAGGCAAGTGCCTATATTGATGATTTCAGACTAGAAGATTGTACAATGTATGTCACCATGGAGCCTTGTTCTATGTGCGCTGGAGCTATAATTAATTCTAGGATAAAAAGACTAGTTATAGGACTTGCCGATTACAAACGTGGAGCTTGTGGGTCAAATACAAACATAACAGGTGATAGAAGTCAACTTCATTACCTTGATGCGGAATTTTCGCTAATGGAAGATGAATGTCTTTACGAAATACAAACATTTTTTAAAATGTTAAGAAATAGAAATAAAATAAAGGATAAATAAGGATTTTTTGGGAAAAATTGTTCTCATTAGGTCTTTTTTGTTTGTAAATTCCTTTAGTCTTTAAATTTTATAGTATAATCATATTAGAGCTAGGAGGAAGAAATGAAAATAACTTTACTAAATCCTTTGGAAGTTGATGAAAAAATTATTATTGAAAATAAAAATAAATTAGAAGAAGCTGGTCATGAATTTGTTTTTTATGATGATATTGCAAAAGATGACCAAGAGATCATTAATAGACTCAAAGATTCCGATATAGCAATAATTACCAACAAAAGATTATCCGCTGATGTTATAAATGCTTGCAAAAATTTAAAAATGATTGACGTTGCTTTTACAGGAGTTGATCATGTTGATTTGAAGGCTGTTAAAGAAAATAATATCAAGCTTTTAAATGCAAGTGGTTATAGTGATGATTCTGTAGCTGAGCTTGTAATAGGTCTAAGCCTTGCTATTTTGAGAAAATTTGATGAGAATCGTAAAAATATTTTTGAAAAAACCAATTTTCCTCTAATGGGAGAAACTTTGAAAAATAAGAAATTTGGAGTAATTGGAACTGGAAAAATCGGCAAAAAATTAATTGAAATGTTAAAAGTTTTTAATTGCCAAATTTTAGCTTATTCGAGAAGCGAAAAAGAGGAAATTAAAAATATGGGTGTAAAATATGTGGACTTGGATACTCTTTTAAAAGAATCTGACCTAATTTCCCTTCATATACCAAATAATGAAAAAACAAAAAATTTCCTAGACAAATCCAAACTTGATTTATTAAAAGATCAGGCAATTCTAATAAATTGTGCTAGAGGACCTGTTGTAGACAATGAATATTTAGCAAAAATATTAAATGAGAGCAAAATTCGAGCTGGAATTGATGTTTTTGATATGGAACCTCCTTTGCCAGATGATTATCCACTTAGAAATGCAAAAAATGTAATTTTGACCAACCACGTTGGTTTTTACACCAAAGAAGCTATGGAAAATAGGGCAGAAATCGTCTTTAATAATTTATATGAATTTCTGAAAGGTAATATTGTTAATGAGATAAAGTTATGACAGATATAAAAATAATTGCTATAGCTGGTGGTTCTGCTTCAGGAAAATCATCTATAGTAAAGCAAATTTCCCAAATATTTAAGGATGATTTGATTGTAATTGGCCATGATAATTATTACAAGGCGCACGATGATTTGTGCTTTGAAGATAGAACTAAGCTAAATTACGATTATCCGGGTGCTTTTGATAATGATTTATTTTATGAGGATTTATTAAAACTTCAAGAAGGGTTAATCGTTGATATGCCAACCTACGATTACACAATTCATACTAGAAGTAAGAAAACTATAAGAATCAGTCCTAAAAAAATTATTTTGATTGAAGGCATTTTGGTATTAGAAAATAAAGAAATAAGAGATATTACCGATACGAAAGTATATATAGATGCCGATAGCGATATAAGATTAAAAAGAAGAATACTTAGAGATACAAAAGAACGTGGCAGAAGCCTAGAATCCGTGTTGGATCAATTTATAAAACAAGTAAAGCCAATGCATGAAAAATATGTCGAACCGACAAAGAAATATGCAGATATAATTATTCCACGTGGAGCAGAAAATACCAAGGGTATAGAGATTTTAGTAAAGCATATAGCAGATATGATCGAGGGGAAAAATGGATGTTAATCTAATGGAAACTGATTATGCTAAAATTAAAGCATACATCGAAGGAAATTCAAACGAAGGTCATAAGATATGGGGAGCTCTAGCAAGGGATGATGGTTATATATTCAGACTCTATGCTCCAAATGCCGATAAAGTTTATATAAAAGGTGATTTTACAAATTGGCAAAATGTCGAAATGACCAAAAACGTAGATTATGGTTATTTTTTCATCAAGTTAAATGCCAAAGTAAATGATTATTACAAATATGTTGTCGTTAAAGATGGTAATTATGTCGACCATGCAGATCCCTTTGGCAAAGCTATGGACTATGAGGGAAATTTTGCAAGTCTAATTACAGATGATTCTTATGAATTTGCTGATAAGGATTTTTTAGAAAAAAGATCCAAAAATTTTAATAATCCTATGAATATTTACGAACTTCACATTGGTTCGTGGATAAGATATGGAGATAGGGTAAATTTTTTAGATATAGTTGATAAACTGGTAAAATATTTAAAAGATATGAATTACACTCACATAGAGATCATGCCTATTACAGAATATCCATATTATCCATCTTGGGGTTATCAATCTACGGGATTTTTTGCCACATCTTCTCGATATGGCAGACCAGTTGATTTTAAGAAATTTGTAGACCTACTTCACCAAAATGGAATTGGAGTAATACTTGATGTGGTTGCAGTTCATTTTGCAAGTGATTTTTATGGGCTAAAAACTTTTGATGGCTCTCATCTGTATGAATCGCCTTATGAAGATCTCACTTATTCTCAGTGGGGATCAATAAATTTTGACTATTCAAAAGCTCATGTAAGAAGCTTTATGAAATCATCCTTTAGCTATTGGATAGAAAATTTCCACTTAGATGGGATAAGAGTTGATGCTGTAAGCTACATGATTTATTACAATGGCAATGAAAATAGGGGAATTCATAAGGATAATATCTATTTTATCAAAGACTTAAACCAAACATTAAAAGAAAAATATGAAGATGTTATGCTAATTGCCGAAGATTCTTCTTCATATCCTTTGGTAACAGAAAGTGTTTTAAATGGCGGTCTAGGTTTTGATTACAAATGGGACTTAGGTTGGATGAATGACACCATAAAATATTTTAAGGTCGATTCATATAACAGATCCCATTATCATGACAAAATAACATTTTCTATGTATTATTTTTATAATGAAAAATTTATTTTACCATTAAGTCATGATGAAGTTGTCCATCTAAAAGGATCTATGATAAATAAAATGAATGGTTCTTATGAAGATAAGTTTAAGGAATTAAAAGTTTTGTACACTTATCAAATGGCTCATCCAGGTAAAATTTTAAATTTTATGGGCAATGAAATTGCAACTTTTGATGAGTGGAATGAAAATGCTAGCATCAATTGGGATATTAGATCATATCCTAAGCATGATGATCTTAACAGATTTGTAAAAGATATTAATTATTTATACAAAAATAATCCGGCTTTTTACAAATACGATTATGAAGAAAAAGGCTTTATGTGGAAGGTGGTAGATGATTCAAACACTTCTGTTTTTGCCTTTGAAAGAGTAGCCGAAAATAGTAGATTTTTGATAGTGTTAAATATGACAAACACCTATCATAGTTCATATGAAATATATTACGATGAGAATTTAACATTTGAAGAGAAAATAAATTCTTTTAATCCTAGATATGGTGGAGCAAAAACTTATTTAAGGAATATAAAAATTGAGAAAGGAAGTCCGCTAAAGTTGGAGCTTTGGGAATATGAAGCTGCAATTTTTGAGATAAAAAATAATGAATAAGACAATTAATTTATCTTGGTTAGTAGAAAAATGGACCTTGTTAGATGAGGATTCTTATTTAAAAAATATCTGGCTAAACACAGAAAGTTTAGATATAATTAGAATTAACCAAGGAGAAACTGAAGAAGATATTATAAAAAATTATATTGATATTGATGATGATATTGAAAACTATGTATTAATGCCAACTGCAGATGAATTTGATGAAGAAAAGGTAAGGCAAGCTTTCTTTGAAACCCTATCAAGACAACAAAAAGACCTAGTAATTGACCAATTTGATGGAATGGCGCCTAGAGAAGAATTTTTGGATATAATCTATTCTTTGGGTTTAGAAAAAGAATTTAATGAGTTTACCGCAAAAGTAGTAGCATATATACTTCTTAATTGGGCAGAAGATGAGAGAATATCTGTGAATAAAGATATGGAAACCATAAATATTGATAAGTTATGAAAATTAAAAAAATTATTTTGTTTTTAGCTTTTGTCATAAGTCTAAGTTCTTGTTCACAAACTAGAAAAAGCACAAATGATACGGATCCTAAAAATGTTCCGAGCATAAAGAAAGTTGAAACTAGCGAAAACTCAGATACAAAAGAAAAAACAGACAATGAAAGCTTAAAAGAAACAAATCCTTCCACAGATTTAACTAAGCACGATAAGGTTTATTATGACTATTTTGATACTGTAACTACTTTTACAGCTTACACAAAAACTGAGGAAGAATTTAAGAAATATTTAGATCTTTTAGAAAAAGCTATGCAAAGATATCATGAATTATACAATGGTTATAATTCTTTTGAAGGTATAAATAATATCAAAACTATTAATGAAAATGCAGGCAAAAAACCAGTAGAAGTTGACCCGGAAATAATTGAACTAATTAATTTTGCAAAAGAAATATATAAGGATAGCGAAGGCAAAATTAACATAGCCTATGGAAGTGTCTTAGAGCTTTGGCATAATGCTAGAGAATCTTATCTAAAAACAGAAAACAAAGATGTAATTCCAACAAAAGAAGAATTAGAAGAAAAGGCCAAGCACAAAGATATTGACAAAGTCATAGTTGACGAAGATAATAATACTGTTTTTTTAGAAGATCCAGAAATGAAACTTGAACTTGGAGCTGTTAACAAGGGTTTTGCAATAAAAAAACTTGGGAAAATATTAGTTGATGCTGGAGTTAAGAACGCGGTTTTATCAGTAGGAGGAGATGACCTACTAATTGGCGATAATCCATCAAGAGAAAATGGAGAATGGAACATAGCAATCCAAAATCCAGATCTTAACTCAGAAGAAAATTACAGATCCATAGTTGGATTAAAAAGCACAACAGTTGTTACAAGTGGCGACTATCAGAGATTTTTTGAAGTAGATGGAGTAAGATATCATCATATAGTAGATACTGATACAAATATGCCAGCAAGGTATTTTAGGTCGGTTTCTGTTATTTGCGATGATATTGCCTTAGCCGATGGCCTAAGCACATATTTATTTACCATAGATTTAGACAAAGGCAAAGAAGTTTGCAAGAAATTTGGAATTGAAGCTTATTGGATAGATCTTGAGGATAAAGAATATAAAACAGAAGGTTGGAAAGAACTAGAAGAATAATCGGACAATCGTCCGATTTTTACAGTATGACGGGCATGTTCTAATGCTGGGGTGAAAATCCCTACAGAGCGTAGTTACCAACGAATCTAATAGCGACCCCGAAGTTTTAGGTGGCGACATCTAGGAGAGAAGAACGGGTAGCGAAATCGTGGCTTGACGAACAGGAACAGAATATAAGGCGTAACAGGTGGGCAAGCTAGCTGTAGATAGCAAAGACCCAAAAGGTAACCGTAAACCCAAGGCGTAAATTCTGCAAGTAAACGATGAAAGTATTAGGGCTTATCCCGTGAGGTCTCACTAGCGAAGAAGTAGTAACAACGAATAGTGAGAAGTCAGCAGAAGTCATAGTAGGTGGAAACACCGAAGGACCGAACAATTTAAAAGCACAAGCAAAATGTATGTAGCATAACAAATCTGACAGAGAAAGTAGAAGAAACGTAAATGAAATCAAAATCTTACACCTAAGAAAAAGTTATGTAAGCGGAAAGGAGCAAGTGCACACATGGAAGATAAACTAATCAGTCAAATCCTAAACCCAGAAAACATGCACCAAGCAAAAGTAAAAGTCATCTCCAACAAAGGAGCAGCTGGAACAGACGGCATAAGTGTAGAAGAAATAGATGAATACATCAAAGAAAACTGGGCAGGGATAAGACAAGAAATAATCGAAAGACGCTACAAACCACAACCAGTACTCCGAGTAGAAATCTCAAAACCAAACGGAGGAAAAAGAAAACTTGGAATACCAACAGTAATGGACAGAATAATCCAACAAGCAATCGTACAAGTCCTAACCCCGATAATAGACAAAAGATTTTCTGAAACAAGCTATGGCTTCAGACCAGAAAGAAACTGTCAAATGGCAATAATCAAAAGCCTAGAATATTTAAACGACGGGTACGAATGGGTAGTAGACATAGACCTAGAAAAATTCTTCGACAAAGTGCCACAAGATAAACTAATGAGCATAGTCCATGAGCACATCAAAGCACCAGACACAGAATCACTAATCAGAAAATACCTAAAAGCGGGAATAATGAACAAAGGTATATACGAGAAAAGTGAAATAGGAACCCCACAAGGAGGAAACCTATCACCACTGCTAAGCAACATAATGCTAGACAAACTAGACAAAGAACTAGAAGCAAGAAAACTTAGATACATCAGATACGCAGACGACTGCTTAATATTTGTAGGAAGTAAAGCAGCAGCCACAAGAGTAATGCACTCAATAACAAGATTCATAGAAAAGAAACTTGGCCTAAAAGTAAATGCAGAAAAAAGTAAAATAACAAGACCAAGCAAAATAAAATATCTAGGATTTGGCTACTGGAAAGACAACAAAACAAATCAATGGAAAGCAAGAGTCCATGAAACATCATTTAAAAGATTCAAAGACAAAATGAAGAAACTCACCACAAGAAAATGGTCAGTATCCTTAGAATACAGAATCAAAAAGTTAAATGAAGTAATAAGAGGCTGGATAAACTACTTTAAAATAGCTAGTATGAAAAGTAAACTAAAAAGTTTCAGCGAGCACCTAAGAACAAGACTAAGAATAATCTGCTGGAAAATGTGGAAGGTACCGAAGAAAAGACAATGGGCGTTAAGGAAAATGGGAATAGTAAAAGACCTAGCAAGATTAACATCCTATTGTGGAGATAGGTATTATTTTGTAGCAACGAAAACCTGCTTAGTAAGAGCAATCACAAAAGAAAGGTTAAGCAAAACAGGCTTAATTGACCCTTATGATTACTATATAAGCAGGACATGTGTAAATTAAATTGAACCGCCGTATGCCGAACGGCACGTACGGTGGTGTGAAAGGGGCTAGATCTTAGCCCCTATTCGATTTTAATTTTATTTGTATTTTTTAATGTAAATTTATAAGGAGTAAGCGATGAATAAATTAGCCTTTGACAATGACAAATATATAAAACTCCAATCGGAGAAAATTCTTGAACGAATTAGTCATTTTGACAAATTATATCTAGAATTTGGTGGAAAATTATTTGACGATGGACACGCATCAAGAGTATTACCAGGATTTTTGCCAGATAGTAAGCTAAGGATGCTTGATAGTATAAAGGAAAAAATCGAAATAATAATAACTATTAATTCTAACGATATAGAAAACAATAAAATCAGAGGAGATAATGAAATTTCCTATGACACTGAATCAATCAGATTAAAACAAGCTTTTGAGAAGAGAGGATTTAAGGTAAATTCCATAGTATTAACCCAATTTGCCAATCAGGATAAGGCTATAAGATTTGAAAAATATTTGGATAATTTATCCATAAATCATTACAGAACTTATGATATTAAAGGTTATCCAAATAATATCGATCTTATTTTATCAAAAGATGGATTTGGCAAAAATGATTATATAGTGACAGATCGTCCACTTGTAGTAATAACAGGTCCAGGTCCCGGTTCTGGGAAAATGGCAACTTGTCTTTCTCAAATGTATCTTGACAATGAAAAGGGCAAAAGATCATCTTATGCAAAATTTGAAACATTCCCAATTTGGAATTTAGGCCTAATGCATCCAGTAAATATGGCTTATGAAGCAGCAACTGCAAATCTTAATGATGTAAATATGATTGATCCTTATCATCTTGAAGCCTACGGCATATCAGCTGTAAATTACAATAGAGATGTTGAAGCGTTTCCGGTTTTAAAAAGAATACTTGAAAAAATCATGGGAGAAACTCCATATAAATCTCCTACTGATATGGGTGTAAATATGGTAGGATTTTGCATAGTTGATGACAAAGCTGCAATAGAAGCTTCCAAAGAAGAAATCATTAGAAGATATTACAACGCTTTGGTAGATGTTAGACTTGCCAAAGAATCAAATCAAACCATAGAAAAAATTCAAACCCTAATGAGCAATCTTGATATTAATGCTGATGATAGGATTGTCGCTTTAAAAGCTAGGGAAAAAGAGAAAATTACAGGAAAAGAATCCTTTGCAATCAAATTAAATGATGGAAATATTATCGAGGGCAAAAAATCAAAACTATTTTCAGCACCAGCTGCTTGCATCTTAAATGCCTTAAAAAAACTTGGAAATATCGATGATGAAATTTTGCTTTTAAGTCCACACATAATTGAACCTGTTTCAAATCTTAAAACAAAATCTCTTGGAGAAAGCAAACCATCACTTTCAATAAATGAAATGCTTATAGCTCTTGCAATCTCTGCTACAACCAATCCTCTAACTCACATGGCAATAGAAGAGATTAAAAACTTAGAAAATTTAGATGCTCATAGCACGGTAATTTTAAATGATAGTGAAAAAAGAATGTTAAGAAAACTAAAAATGAATTTCACTCAAGATCCAGTTTTTGGCGAAGATAGTGGTTATTAATAATTTTAATAAAGGATAGGAGCTAGAAAATTCTAGCAACCTATCCTTTTTTCTATTTGTTGTAATCATCATATTCAACATAGTTAAAATATTTTTCTAATTCATTGGTATCTTCATTTTGGTAAATTTCTACCATCTCATCGCTCATGGAATTAACCATATCAATTACAAACTTTCTAAGACTTGCTTGACCAAACATAGTCGTTGAGAAGCTTTCCTTGGCTTTTATCAATGATTTTGACCTTACAATTGTCTTTGCTAAATCAACTCCGCTAATTTTTTTCTCTTTGGTGATATTCATAGAGAAGAAATCTAGCAAATCTCTTAGGGTATTAACCTTAAATTTTAAATATTTATAAGCTAATTTAAACCAAAGTCCTCTAATTTCTGCAAGGTCATCAAAAAATAGATCTTTGGAATTATTTTTTTCAAACTTTACCAAACTAGCTAATTTATCAAAACTTTCGTTTATGTCATCTTTCATGTAATCTAGTAATAGATTAATTATATCATAGCTAGGATCATTGAGATTATCAATCATTTTATTTACAAAATCCGGGCGTTGGTCTTCTCCCAAAGGCTTGTATTGGTATAAATAATTTGCAAAATCGTAAAGTTTGTGGCCGTATTCGTCTATTGGCATATCAAGACCTTTGTTGATGTTTTTATCCCAATATCTTACGATTTTGTAGGGAGTTAATATTTTATCTTGAATTTGATCTAAAATTATATTAATAGCTTCTTCAAGCTTACTAGCCTTAATTATAAAATAATTTTTGGATTTTTCAACTACTAGCTGGTATTCTCCATCTATCTTTCTTAGATAAATATTTCCAATATGTTTTTTATAAATAGGTAGAAATTTTTCTACCATAGGAAATAGAAGCTCATTTACATAGCCTTTTTCTGGAATTTTTATATTTAGTCTTGAAGAAATTTGATTGGAAATTTCATTTTTTAGATTCAAATGTTCAAACTTAGGACTATTTACCTGAATTCTTATGTAATTGTGCAAAACATCTCTAAGTGAAAGTTGCTTATTTATGGTATAGTTTATAGCATCATAAACCACTTCAATTTCATCATCTAAGTTTTTGTAAGTAAATTCTTTTATAAGCTCAGTTTTGATATAAACCTCATAGCCATTTTCTTCGGCCACCCTATTTACAACCTTTATATGCCTAATAGGCAAGGGATAAGTTATTGGAGAGCCTGTTTGGATGTCATAGATAACATTGCCAATTTCTGAAGTATACTTAGCAGTACCATTTTCATGCAAATGACCTGTAAAAACAAATTTTACTCCATTATCAGCTAATACCTCAATTGGAGTTTTTCCATTTATTTTTGGATTATCATCAACATATTTACTTCTCCATTCTTTTATTATAAAAGGAGAAAAAACTAGTTCTTGATTTCTAAAATTTGGCATAATAGCATGGTGAGCCATGACAAAAATTAGATCTTTACGAGCTTTGGCTTGATCAATTTTTTCTACAATCCACTTCATTTGACTTAAAGTTATAGATCCTGCTACATTTTCTCTTTGATCTCTGTGATTTTGCTCAGTGTCTGCTGAATAAATGGATGTGTCAATTGATATTAAAGTAAGGCCAGTGCTATCATTTCTATTGCTTGGAATTCTAGCTACATATGAAAAATATCCATGAGCGTAATAAGAAAATTCTTCTTTTCTATCGTATTTTTTGTTGACTTCATCTAAATAAGTCTTAAAAATATCAGAATCCTTATACATTTCAAGTATATAAGGATTTTTGAAAACAAAATCGTATAAATCCAAAAATTCCCTTGGATTTATATTTTTTGTAGGTTTATCTTTTTTAAAATCGTAGGATTTATGATTATTTAAGTCATGGTTACCTGGAATTAGAAAAACTTCTCGTTTTTCATCTTTATTTTTCCAAGCCAATAAATTTTCTTTTACAACTTGATGAGATTTATATTCGCCATCTTTTACTAGATCACCAGGAATAAATAAAAATTCACTATTTGCTTTATCTACTAAGCTTAAAGCCTCCTTAAACAAGGCTTCGCTTTCAACCATTAATTTTCTATCTATTTTAATTTCTTTTTTAAAATCTTCAGTATCTGCTATTAAATCAAAGCTAAGTACATGAGGATCGCTTATAATCGATATATCGTAATCATCTATTTCCTGTAATTGCATAGGACACCCCTGTATTTTCGTTATAGTTATAGTATACCGACACTTATTAGTAATTACACTTAAAGAAATTAGAGAGATTTTGTAAATAATTATTGATAAGCTGATTTTTTGAAGTAATATAAATAAACACTGTTTTAAAATAGGGATATATGCTAAAATAAGTTAAGAGGATGTTTATGAATATTAGCGAAAATTTCAAGCAAATTATAAATATTTTATTGGGGATTTGCATAGTTACTATTTTATTTTTAATTAGTGATGCATCCTTATTAGTCATCGCACTTTGCCCAATATTACTTGCTATAGTTTGTTTTTCTTATGGCTTAAGCAAATATTTAATAGCCTTAGGTCTTGGCTTATTGATGGCTTATATTTTTTCAAATTTTAAATTTATCATTTTAAATATCTTGCCTTTTTTAATAATTAGTTTGATTTTTATTGCTATTATTAAATCGGGAATCTCTGATAAAGAGCAAATAGTAATATCTTGGATATTTATTAGTTTGATTTTAATTTTAATCTGTAAGCTTTCAATGCTAATGGAAAATGTTGATATAAATAAGCTTGCAAAGGAGCTTAAAGGAGCTTTAGAAGAAAGTACTAATTACAAAATTCCAATTAGCTATTATAAAGCATCTTTTGCTCTATATCCAGCAATACTTTCAAGTATTTCATTAATTTATAGCCTTATAGGCCTTAAAATTATTAGAAATTTTTTATCTTATAAAAATCTTGGCAAAGATTTAGCTAATGTAAATACTTTTAGATTAGAAAAGAAAGATCTGCTTGTAATTTCTATCTTTTCCCTAGTAAGTTATTTTTTGTTAGGCTTTTTTGGGGTAAATAAATCATATATAATGCTTAACATTATTTTTATGCTTTTAGCGATTTTTACCTTTAATGGGATGTTCACCTTTGACTATATTCTTACTTATAGGCAAAGTCTTTTAAGCAGGAGTTTGCAGTGGTTTTTTATATTGATGTTTTTTTATTTGCTAGCTATAATGTTTTTCATTTTAGGTATAATTGATCTATTTATGGATTTAAGAAAAAAACTTGGAGGAATCTATGGAAAAATTTAAGATAAGAGGAAAAGAACAAATACCCGGGATTTTGGCTCTACCAATCGTAATTTCTTTTATCCTTATATATTTTAATCCAGTTCTTGGAATAATTGCTCTAATACTATGTCTCGCCTTATATTTTCATCTGAGAAATATAGTTGATTACAACCAAGATCTTTTGCAAAAATACGTAGATGAAGTAGACATTAGTTTTAATAGCATCACAAAAAGTTTGGTTTTTGAAATGCCATTTCCGATTGTCGTTTTAAATGAAAAAAAACAAATAAAGTGGCACAACACCTACTTTAGAAACTTATTTCCAGACGATGAACTAATAGGAAGTGATATTAGTAAAATAATACCAGCAATTGCCAAATTAAATTTTAACGAAACAAAATCTGATCGAGCTTTAGTGGCTGAGATTGGAGATAAAAAAATTCAGTTTCATTTTAATAATGTCAAAAATGATGAACTAGATGAAATCGAAACTTTTATCTACGGCATTGATAACACTTACGATGAGTCAATCAAGCAACTTTTTAAAGATAAGAGATTGGTATTTTTTACAATTTATTTAGACAATTATGAAGATTTGAGAAATGCAACCGATTCATTAAATAGACCTCAAGTTTTGGGGGCAATTGATAGAACGATTAACGAATATTTCAAATCAAGAACAGGTGTAGTAAGAAAATACGAAAATGATAGATACTTGGTCGTCATGGAATATCAAGATTACATGAAAATATACGAAAGCAAATTTTCAATCCTTGATGAAGTTAGGAAAATTAGCTATGGAAATCTAATAAATCCTACCTTATCTATAGGAGTTGGGGTTTTGGGCCAAAATCCAAATGAAATTTACAATGATTCTAGGGTTTCAATAGAAATAGCCTTATCCCGTGGTGGAGATCAAGCGGTAGTAAAACATAAAGATAATTACGAATATTTTGGCGGCAAAAGCAAGGCCACAGAAAAAACATCAAAAGTAAAATCTAGAGTTATTTCAGGAGCCTTAAAGAGGATTGTAGAATCAAGCAGCGATGTATTTGTTATGGGTCATAATAATCCGGACATGGATTCTTTTGGCTCAGCTTTGGGAGTTTACGAAGGGGTAAGATTTTTAGAAAAAGATGCTTATTTAGTTTTAAATGAAATTCCAAGACAAATTGAAAATATTTACAACAGCTCTATTAATAATTTGGGGGAACTTAAAGATCATATTTTGACAGAAGAAGAAGCTTTATCAAAAATCAAACCATCATCTTTGATTGTAGTTTGCGATAATCATAGGAAAAACTCAACTGAAGCACCAAGTCTTATAGATAAAACTGATCAAATATTTATAATTGACCACCACAGAAGAGGTAAAGATTATATTAAAAAATCTACTATTTCATATATCGAACCCTATGCTTCATCAGCTTCAGAATTAGTAACTGAAATACTTAATTATTTGGATGAGAATTTCAAGGCAAGAACGCCAGTTGCTGAAGCACTTCTTGCTGGAATTACAGTTGATACCAAAAACTTTGTATATCAAACAGGTGTAAGAACTTTTGAAGCTGCAAGTATATTAAAGCGTTGGGGAGCAGATACAGTTTATATAAAACGAATGTTTAAAGATGACTTTGAAATTGTTAGATATAAATCTGAAGTAATTGCAGATTCGAGTATAGTTAATGATATGATTGCTATTGCTCATTTTAATAGAGATATAGACGGTTCAACCCTTATAGCAAGCCAAGCTGCCGATGATTTATTAAGCATAAAAGGTGTAAAAGCAAGCTTTGTTTTGACAAGAGCAAATAATAAAATTCACATTTCAGGTAGAAGCTTAGGCGATATAAGTGTACAATTAATACTAGAGCGTATCGGAGGTGGAGGCCATCTAACGGCTGCAGCCACCCAATTAGATATGAGCATGGAAAATGCTGAAAAATTGCTCAAAAAAGCAATAATTGAATATTTAAGAGAGGAAGAAGAAGATGAAAGTAATACTAACAGATAATATTGTAAGAGTAGGCGTAAAAGGAGATTTGGTTGATGTAAAACCAGGATATTTTAGAAATTTCCTTAACCCACAAGGATTAGCAGTAGAAGCTAACAAGAAAAACATGGCAGAGCTTGAAGAAATGCAAGCTAAGTTAAAAGAAGAAGAAGCTCAAAATAGAAAAGAAGCTGAAGAATTAAAAGCAAAAATCGAAGCACTAACAATTACTCAAAAAGTAAATGTTGGCGAAGATGGAAAACTTTTTGGATCAGTAACTAACAAATCTCTAGCAGAAGCTTTAGCTGAAAATGGCATAGAAATTGATAGAAAAAGAATTGAAAATGTTGAATCAATCAAATCAGTTGGTGAATATGAACTAAATGTTAGATTGTATCCAGAAGTAAATGCTAATCTAAAAGTTGAAGTGGTAGCTGAGGCAGAATAATGACTGAGGCAAATAGGCCTCTTCCATACGACTTTTTAGCAGAGAAAGCTATTATCGGAAGTATAATCAAAAAAAATGAAACTTTCGATAGAGCAAATCAAATAATAAAACCTGTGGACTTTTACGATTCCAGAACTCAAAGGATATATAAATCAATCGTAACTATGTTTGAAAAAGACATAAAAGTTGACGAAGTAAGCTTAATATCCCAGTTAAGGAATGAAAATATATTAGAAGAAGTTGGAGGGGAGGAGTTTATCGCTGAGATTACCCTCTCCTCATTTTATACTCCAAATATCGATACATACGCAAAAACGGTCAAAGAAAAATCTCTGCTAAGAAATCTTATAGAGGCAAGTGCGGATATAATGGAGGATAGCTACAGGCAAAGTGACGATATTGGCACAATCTTAGAAAAAGCTGAAAGTAAAATTTTTGATATATCACAAGATAGACTTAATGATGGCTTGGTTAGAGTATCAGATACCCTAGATGAAACCATACAAAAGATAAACGAGCTATCTTTAAACGATGGAAATATAACAGGAGTTCCAACTGGCCTATCCTTAGTGGATATGAAACTTTCAGGTTTGCAACAATCTCAACTAATACTTTTGGCAGCAAGACCAGCCATGGGAAAAACAGCTCTTGGCCTTACAATTGCTTGGAACGCAGCAAAAGCTGGCAAATCTGTAGGATTTTTCTCACTTGAAATGTCTAGCTTACAACTTAACTATAGACTTATTTCTATGGTAAGCTTGATAGAACTTGATCAAGTAATGAATGGAAGAATAAAAGATCATGAATGGCAACTTTTATTTGATTCTGTAAAAGAAATAGCAAGCAAAGATTTGTATGTTGACGAAACTCCAGCAATTTCCTTATCAGAAATGCGAAGTAAACTAAAAAGATTAAAGGCAGAAAAAGGCTTAGATCTAGTTGTAATAGATTATCTTCAGCTGATGACGGCAGAAGGAAACAAGGAAAATAGGCAAAATGAAATTGCCTCTATTTCGCGTGGGTTAAAAAGTTTATCCAAAGAATTAAACTGTCCAATTCTTTCTCTTGCCCAATTATCTCGTGAGGCAGACAAAAGAGCCGATCATAGGCCGATACTATCTGATTTAAGAGAATCTGGAGCTATTGAACAGGATGCAGATGTGGTTATGCTTCTTTATAGGGAAGATTATTACAACGAAGAAGAAAATCCAAATATTGCCAAAATAATTGTAGCAAAACATAGAAATGGTTCTACAGGAACTTTGGATTTATTTTTCAACAAACCTTGCACAACTTTTAGAGATTTAAGCTTAAAAGAAGAAAATGGAAAAGAAAAATCAACAAACTAATGTATATCTTGAAAAAATAAATAGACAAGTAGCAAGCGAATTAAGTCAATGGGGAAATTTCTCAGATCCACGCTTATCTGGCTATAATTATGGAAATTTAAGCAGCTTTGAGATAAGTTTTTGGTATAGCTCAGTAACTACGCCCAGGAAAAAATATTTTGCCGTAAAAAGAACATCCGATAATAGATTTATTGGATTTTTGGGATTAAAAAATTATAATCCACTAACAAAAAGAGCAAAACTTGGTATAGTTTTTGATCCTAATTTCACATCTATGGGCTATGGCTACGCAGCTATGGAAATTTTACTAGATTATTATTTCAATACCCTAAAATTTAGAGAATTGCTTTTGGAAGTAAACTTATTTAACGATAGGGCCTTAAAACTTTACAAAAGTTTAGGATTTAAAGAAACTGGATTAACAAGCGAAGTGTTTGAAAATCAAGATATAGAATTTGATCAGAGATATTTTGAAGAAAAAAGAGGACTTATATATTCAAAAATATTAAAAATGAAACTTACAAAGGATGATTATTATGGAATTTAAGATAGAAAGCTTAAAAGTTGACTTGGGAATGACCCCGTTTGAAAATATGTTTTTGAATATGTATGTAGATAAGGCTAGTGGCGACGCCCTTAAATTCTACTTGTTAGTTTATAAAGATATTTATAACCAGGGAAATGCCGACCTTAACAAAATTCAAAGACAGCTAGATTTTTCTGATGAAGATATTAAAAGATGCATAGATTATTGGATAAGTATGGGAGTTTTTAGAGAAAAAAAATCAATGGACAATCAATCTTACATAGAAATAGTTTCGTTTAGACAGATGTATTTTGGTGATGACGAAAATCCTATAAATGAAAATAGTTTTGACTTATCAAGCAGAAAACAAGTTATGTTTGAAAATATTATAAATATAATAAATAGAGCCCTCACACCCGCAGATATTACAAGAATTCAGGAAACTTTAGAAGAATATAAGCAAGATCCGGAGCTTATAACAGAAGCCTTTAGACAAGCCAAAACTTCAGGCAATGTCGATGTAAAATATGTTATGGGTTACCTAAAAACTTGGAGAGATCAAAATATTTTTAAGCTAAATGACCTAAAAGTCCAAGAAGAAAGACAAAAACTTCTAAGAAAAAATTCTCCACGCCAATATAAAAGATCAAAAAACACAAACTTATCCAACGATGATTATAAATCATACGCAGAAAAAGCAAGAGCGAAGAGATTCAAAAAAATGCTAGAAAAGGAAGATAGCTATGAACAAAAATAGCAAAGCCAGTGAAATATTAGCCAAAAGACGCGAAGAAAATATAATAAATTTGCAAAATAGAGTAAATGAAGTTTATGGAAAAATTCCAAATATGAAAGCACTTGATAAAACTATAAAAGACTTGGGTTTTAAGATTGTAAGTTTTGGTTTAGATAATATAAATACAGAAGATCTTGAAAATGAGCAAATAAAACTTTTAGACCTAAAAGAAAAACTCTTGGTAGAAAATGGTTTTTCCAAAGACTATTTACAAATGCATTACCACCACGAGCTTTGCAAGGATACTGGCTTTGTCGGAACAGAGATCTGCTCTTGCAGAAAGCAAATTATTATAGAAGAAAATTACAGCAATTCTTCCATAAAAAGCTTGATTCTTAGGGAAAATTTCGATTCTTTTGATGAAAATTTATTTTCAGCAAATCCCTACAAAGACTATCCTATAAGTCCTAGAGAAAATATTTTGCTAATAAAAGATGAACTTCTAAAATTTGTCAATAATTTCGATAAAGAAAAATCAAATCTTTATATTTTTGGAGATGTGGGCAGGGGCAAAACTTTTTTACTAAATGCCCTTGCCAAAGAAATTTTAGACCAAAATTATTCTGTTTTTTATATCACATCTTCTAGTCTTTTTAAATTTTTAAACGATTATAACTGGGCCTTTGAAGAGCAAAGATCTAAACATCAAGAAAAATACGATTTTATTAAAGAATGTGATTTGTTAATAATTGACGATTTGGGTAGTGAAGCAACTAGTAAAAATGATCCAGCAAATTTATTTGATATTGTAAATAGTAGGATGATTAGCGAAAAACCAATAATTTTTTCTACAAATTATGACGAGTCCATGCTTTCAGAAGTCTATGGTGGACGCATATTTTCAAGAATTGTGGGTAATAGTAAAGTATACGAAGTATTTGGAGAAGATTTGAGATTAAAAGAAAGATAGGTGCTAGCAATGATTGTTGTAGATAAAGATCAAATGCAAAAAATAGATCAATATGCTATTAATGAGCTAAAAATTCCTTCCATTTGTTTGGTGGAAAGAGCAGCTCTTTCTGTCATCAAAAATATTGATTTGAATGTAAGAAAAACCTTTGCCCTTGTAGTAGGAATTGGCAATAACGGTGCTGATGGCTTGGCTCTTGCAAGAAATCTTCTTGCCAGAGATTATTATGTCGAAGTCTATATAATAGGAAATATAGAAAAAGCTAAAGAAGATTTTATCTTAAATTACCAAGCAGTCAAAAATTTAACTGACAAAATTTATTTGATAGATACTATTTTGGATTTGGAAGTAATGGAAAAAAATATTTCCAAAGTTTCTACAATTATCGAAGGAATTTTTGGAACTGGACTTGATAGAACGATTACTGGTACTTACGCCTATGTTATAGCCATGCTAAATAGGTCGATGAAATACATAATTTCCATAGACATTCCATCAGGAGTGGATTCTACAACTGGAGAAGCTTGGGGAGAAGTGGTTGATAGCGATTTGATCGTTTCTATGCAGCTTATGAAAAAAGGAGTTTATGACAGATCGATTTATAAAAACAAATGCGTCGTAGAAGATATAGGCATACCTCAAAAGGCAATTGACCATGTCCTTAATGAAACTTATCCTTAGAGGAGTTAATTATGAAATTTAAGAAAAAATTACTAGTAAATCTATTTTTGATTCTAGCTTTAACTTCTTGTGGAAGCAATAAATCTTTACAAAATTCTTCATATGATAATATGAAAAGTGAAGAAGCTTCTGAGCAAGAGATTTCAGATACTACTGAAGAAGCAACTGACAATATAGGCGATTCTTTTGATATCAGTGGTCAGATTGAAGAAAATAATCAAGTAAAAGATAGAAAGATCGAATATTTTTACGAATACACCATAGAAACAACAACTTATGACGATGATTATAAAAAACTAATTGAACTAACAAGCAAATACAAGGGATATATCAATTCTTCTGATTTTTATATGGATAGAAGAAATGATGATAAAATTGATCTTAGAAGTTATCAGGTTGTAATAAAAATTCCTAGAGATACATCAGCTGGTTTTGCCAAAGATCTTACAAAAATTGGAAAAATTAATAATATAAGTCAATCTAGCAATGATTTGACCAAAGACTATAAAGATATAAATTTAAGACTTGAAACCAAGAAAAAAGAACTAGAAAAACTCAACCAGCTAATGGAAAAATCCGAAAATATTGAAGAAACTATGGCCATTAGTCAAAGGATCCTTGAAGTAGAAAGTGAAATAGATCAAATTAAGTCAAATCTTAGAGAATTAGACCAAAGAGTAGATTACAATACTTTCACAATTTTTCTAAGAGAAGTTTACGATTATAATGATATTTCCAAAAACAATCCTCGCTTTGGCGAGAGAATAGCAGAAGCTTTTGGAAATTCCATTGGAATTTTTCTAAATTCTATTATGGATCTACTGGTTATAATTGTATCCTATTGGCCAATCTTAGTTCTAATCATTATAATAATTATTATAATTGTAAAGTTTATAAAAAAGAAAAATAAGGCTAAAAAAATAGACAAAACAAGCAAAGATTTGCCAAATAATCTTGATTAAATTTTAGAAAACTCGTATACTATAGTTAACTAAATAAAGCAATGATAAGACTTAGTACCCTTAGGAAGTTTTTAGAGAGAAGATGGTTGGTGAAAATCTTTGATGGAATTTGGAGAATCTACCTTTAGCTTATAAAATTAAGAAAAAAATTGGGTGGCACCACGAGACCTTCGTCCCATGTAGGGAGGAGGTCTTTTTATATGCCAAAAAGGAGTAATAATGATTGACATTAAATTTTTAAGAGAAAATCCAGATCTTGTAAAAGAAAATATTAAAAAGAAATTTCAAGATCAAAAACTAGTTTTAGTAGATGAAGTTTTAGAACTAGACGAAAAACAAAGAGCTGTCAAAACCGAAGGCGACAATCTAAGAGCAGAAAGAAACAAACTTTCAAAAGAAATCGGCGCTTTGATGGGTCAAGGCAAAAAAGATGAAGCAGAAAAAACTAAAGCCCATGTAGGAGAAATAAACGATAGACTTCTAAAAATCGAAGAAGAAACCAAAAATTATGCAGATCAAGTAAAAACTCGTATGCAAAAAATCCCACAAATAATTGATGAAACTGTTCCAATAGGCAAAGATGACAGCGAAAATGTTGAAAACGAAAGATTTGGAGAGCCAATTGTTCCAGAATACGAAGTTCCTTATCACGTTGACATCATGGAAACATTTGACGGAATTGACCTTGATGCATCAAGAGAAACATCTGGTTCAGGTTTTTATTATCTAAGAGGTGATATAGCAAGACTTCATTCAGCAATCCTTTCTTATGCAAGAGATTTTATGATAGATCGTGGCTATACTTATTACATTCCACCATTTATGATAAGATCTGATGTTGTAACAGGCGTTATGAGCTTTGAAGAAATGGAAAATATGATGTATAAGATAGAAGGCGAAGACTTATACCTCATAGGAACAAGCGAACACTCCATGATAGGCAAATTTATAAATACAATTAATGAAGAAGAAAAAATGCCTCTAAAAATGACTTCCTATTCACCTTGCTTTAGAAAAGAAGTAGGAGCTCATGGTATAGAAGAGCGTGGAGTATATCGTATCCACCAATTTGAAAAACAAGAAATGGTAATCATTTGTAAGCCAGAAGATTCAAAAACTTTATATAACGAATTATGGAATAACACAGTAGATTTCTTTAGAAGTCTAGAAATTCCTGTAAGAACTCTAGAATGTTGCTCAGGAGATCTTGCAGATCTTAAAGTAAAATCTTGCGATGTAGAAGCATGGAGCCCACGCCAAAAGAAATACTTTGAAGTTGGATCTTGCTCAAATCTTGGAGATGCCCAAGCAAGAAGACTAAACATAAGACTAAGAGGAGAAAAGGGAACATATTTTGCTCACACCCTAAATAATACAGTAGTAGCTCCACCAAGAATGCTAATAGCCTTCCTTGAAAACTTACTACAAGAAGATGGCAGCGTAAAAATCCCAGCTCCACTTCAAATGTACATGGGTGGAAAAGATAAAATAATTCCAAAAAATAAATAAGACTATTAAAAGAAAACTCGGCATTAATGTGTCGAGTTTTTTAGTGAAATTGAAAATATACTATTAGTATAAAAAATTGCAAATTCATATATATTTTTATATAATAGAGGTAAATAATAATTAATTATTTGATTATGTAATTATAAAAAATTGGAGGAGAAATGAAAAACAAAAAGAGCACCATACTAGCTTTAGCATTGTCAATTTCCTTTGTAGTTTCAGCACAAACTGCATTTGCTGAAGAAGCTAAGAGTGAAGAAAATCATCCAACTGAAGCTATCGAAACTTTAAAAGAAGAAACTAGCGAAGAAAATTCCGAAGAAGAAATTTCTGAAGAAAAAAAACAAGAAACTGAAAAAGAAAAAGAAGAAACTAAAGAAGAAGCTCAACCATTAGAAGAAACTGAAAAAGCTTTAGATAATGACGGTCTTCAAATTAGTGACTTTGAAGAACCTGAAGCTCTAGAAAGTCCAGAATCTGATAAATTTGAACAAGCTGCTGATAGTATGTTTGATGGAATTTCTAAAAAAGAAGGAGTTTATGAAGCTGTTTACGATAAATATGGCAAGAATGTAACAGTAACAATCCTTGATGAAAGTCAAAGTGCAAAAGAAATTAGCGGAACTGGTATAGTAGCAGGTTTAACTAATTTATATAAAAATAATAATCTTGTAAAAGTACAAGTGGATGGCCAACCAGTAAGAGATCTAACATCTTTAGCTGCTGCTGCACCTAGTTCAGGAATGACTGTAGAGCAATTATTCAAATTAACTTTTGGAGCTGATATATTAAATGCAGTTCAACAACCAGGAAATAACACTGGCAAACTTAAAGATTTTGTAGGCAAAACTGTTAATCTTGTATTAACTGTAAAAAATGGGGACGGAACCGAAGAAACTCTAGTTTACACAATTAATGGCGTAAACAAAAATGGAGAAATTCCTGAAGAAAAACCTGAAGAAAAACCAGAAAACAATGAAAATGGCTACAAAACAAAAGAAGCAGCCGAAAAAGCAGCTCAAGAAGCTTTAAAGAATGATCCAGTTAACAAATCATACACAATCAGCCAAAATGCAGACGGTAGATATATTTATCTCCTATCATCATATGAAAAAATAGATACTCCAGAAGAAGATCCAGAGGATCCTCAAACAGACGAAAAACCAGAAAACAATGAAAATGGTTACAAAACAAAAGATGCTGCTATAAAAGCTGGCGAAGAAGCAATGCCAGAAAATATGAAAAATAACTTTAAAGTTACAGCTGACCAAGGAGCAAATGGAAGATGGTTTTATAGATTTGAAGTAAAAGAAGAAGAAAAACCAACTCCAAATCCAGATAAACCAGTAGTTCCAGATCATCCATCAAATCCAGTTGTACCAGGCACAACAAGTGATTCTGATGACAAAACTGAAGTTGACACTGATGATAAAGTTCAAGAAGAAAATAAAGATGAAAACAAAGCTAAGGATTTAATAGATAAAATTACTAAAAATACAAAAGAGATTGAAAAAATCCTTAAAGAAAACGAAGCAAATCAAGAAGGAAACGACAAGAAAGAAGATCCTACAAAAGATCCAGAAAAAGACAATAAAAAGGAAGAAAAACAAGCTCCTGCTAAAAAACACTCAAATCCAAAAACAGGTGTAGTTAGCATGGCACCAATTGTTGCAAGCTTTGCAATTTCTATGTCATCTCTTGTTGCTTTAAGGAAAAAGAATGATTAATAAACTTAATTTAGAATAAGCGACAAATTAAAACGCCTCCATAAGTTTTATCAAAACTTAGATGGGGGCGTTATTTTATTGATTTACTATGCTTAGCATATTTGACCTAGGATCTTTGGAATTTATTTTCTGATCGTAAGATAGGTAGATATTTTCATCGTTTTTGCAAAAAGATGAGTTTATCGATAAGATTAGACCAGAATGTTCTAATAAGTAAAGATCAGTTGGAGCATTGTAAACTATGTCATTTTTTGTTTCTTTGGAGTCAAGAGCATTTTTTACAACATAAGCTCCATTTTTTTTCAAAAAGTCTGCAAATTTTATTGCTTCGTTGGCTGTGTTAGAATTTGTCAAGACATAAATTTTTCTTGTTGAATAATCTGTATTTTTCCTTATTGACAAGTCTAATTGGTCGTAATATAAATAGTCACTAGGATTAATTAATTTCTTAACTTCCTTGTATTTGCTTGCATCATTTTTTGCAAGAGCTGTATCATAAGGACTATTTTCGTCTTCCTTAAAAGTTTTTAGTGAATCTTCAAATAACTTTGATCTGTAAAAAATTATATTAGATTCTTTGTAGTCTTCAGGAATTAAAATTCTTGCAAATTTGTTCCAATAAACATGATCTATTGAATTATTATTTGATAAGTCTATGATTAGTTTGCCAACTGGTGGATTTGCCAAAAATGTGTCGGTTATTTTTTTTAGATCATTTTCAAATTCTTTAGGTCTAAAATCTTCCATGCTTATTATCATTAGGCCGTTTGTTATGATTTCACCTTTTGTAGCTTCCTTTTTGATATTTACATCAGTTATTAACCTTTTGTACCTATCGACAGCTTGAGGATCTTCAAGGACAGATTTTTTGTTTGAATTTTTCTTATCCTTATAATAATTAAAGAGGTTTTGGTAAGTATCTTTTTCCAAAATAAAGGTTCTGCTATCATCAAGTATTGCTAGGTACTGATTTATTAGTGTAAAGTATTCTTGGTCAGTTTTAGATAGGGCGATTTTTTTTCTAAAATCGTTGTATTGACCTAAAAATTTCTTGTAGTTTTCTTTATTTTCATTATCTACTGCGTAAGATCTTTGGATTACATTATATAGACTCTCAAAATCTGTAATTTTTTCGCCAGCACTTAAGGATCTATTTTCTGATGGAGAAACAAAAACTTCTCTTCCCAAACTTTCCAAGACTTCATCTCTAAAGTCAGGATAGCCCATAACTTTGTATGAGTTTATGGCATTAGAAATAAATTTTGTTGTGAAAATCACTAGAACAAACAATAATAGTCCAAGGATTATTCTACGTCTTATAAATTTTTTCCTTCTTTGAAGTTTTTTTCTTTCGGCTCTTTTTCTTTGAGAATCTGATTGGATTATATATTCTTCTCTATCATTATTTGTTAATGGTTCAGTGTTTTTAGTTTTTCTTTTATTTATGCTTTTTCTTGACATAACATTCCTACTTTATTTTGTAAAGATAAGTGTGAAGCAAGTACCATGATTAAGTTTCGAATCTACTTTTATTTTTCCACCTAAGGCTTCAACAAAATTTTTGCTAATTGCAAGCCCTAAGCCATGGCCGTTGTCACTTGTATTTCTCGAATCTTCAATTCTATAGAACCTATCAAAAATTCTATCGATTTTATCTTCTGCAATTCCAATACCATCATCAATAACTTTTATTTCTATTTTTTTAACATCTTCATTTAGATAAATTTCAATATTTCCATTTTCACCTATAGCCTTAATGGCATTTGAAATGAGATTATTTAAAATTTGTGTGAATTTATTCTTGTCAGTGTTCATAATAACATTTTCAGCAAGATTTTCTGTGATTTTTATGTTATTTTGTTCTGCTTTTGGCAAGAAAGCATAGGCAATTCTTTTAATAAGATTGGTAATATTTGTATCTTCATTTCTTACTTGGATAAATTCAACATTTTCATCAAAGGTCTTTTTTAGTCCAACTATCAAATCTTGCAAGCGTATTACATCTTCAAGCAAAATATCCATTGTTTGACTATCAGCTTCAACAATCCCATCTTTGATTGCTTCTATGTAAAGTTGCAAATTCGTTAGGGGAGTGCGCAATTCGTGAGATATATCTTGAGCGTATTGTTTTCTAATATTTTCTTGATTTTTTAAGTTGTTTGATAAATAAGTTATATTATCTTGAAGGTTTTCAATTTCTATAATATCGGTATTTCTATCAGTAACCTCGTATTTGCCATCTTTAATTTTTAATGTATCATCGCTAATTAACATTATAGGCTCTGAAATGTTTTCTGATAAAATTAAACTTATTACAAATCCAATTATCAAAGAAATGATCAATCCATAAATTATTGCAGTTGTAAAATTTCTTTGCAAATCTTCTATTGGTTCGGGATTAACATTGTAGGTTATATTTAAAGTTCCAGATCTCTTGGCTTTATCAGCATTAAATAATTTCAAATGTTCTTGTTTTAGCGGATAAGTATTTGAAGGATCTCTACCCAAAACTTCATAAGAAATAGTTCCGTCAGGCTCTTCAAAAGTTATATCAACCTTAAGATCTTTAGCAAGATTATCAAGTCCTTGCCACATTTCTTCGATGCTTATCTTGGGATCCTTTTGATACTTTATAAACCATGAGCTAACTTCTGTAACTCTAACATCTTTCATTTCCATTAACATCTGTCTATAGTTAAAGGTGACAAAAAGAGTAACCAAAATTGAGAATACCAAAACGCAAGCTAAAATACCCGCAACAAAGTTTCTTATTATTTTACTCTTTAATGTAATCATCTACTCCACCGGATTTATAGCCCATACCATAAATTGTTTTGATATAAGCAGGTCTTTTTGGATTATCTTCTATCTTCGATCTAATATTTTTTATATGAGTATCAATTGCTCTGTCATAGGCATCGTAATCATAACCAAATGTGAGAGCTATAATCTCATCTCTTGAGAAAATTTTATTAGGAGAAGAAAAGATAGTTTTTAAAATTTGAAATTCGTTTTTCGTTAACAAAATTTCTTTTCCATCTTTAAATATCCTATTGTATTGTAAATCCATCTCTAATCTTCCGTCAGAAGTTTTTATTATATCGGCTCTTGGAATGTTATATTTTTCGATTCTTCTAAGAACTGCCTTTACTCTTTCAACCAATTCTTTTGGGGAAAATGGTTTGGTCACATAATCGTCAGCCCCAAGTCTTAGGCCTTCCACGCGATTATCTTCCTCAACTTTTGCAGATACCATAATTATTGGCAAATCAGACTTGTTTCTAATTTCTTTTATAACTTCTTCACCAGGTAGTTTTGGCAACATTAAATCGAGTATAACTAGATCTACTTCATTATTATTAAAAAGTTCTAAGCCCTCTTTGCCATCAAAAGCTTGTAAAACACCATAACCTTCTTTTTCAAAATAAGATTTCATTATAGTTGAAATTTTCTTTTCGTCTTCAATTATTAAAATATTGATATTATTCAAAAAACTCACCTCTTATTTCATTATACCACACAAAAGCTAGTATTATTTTTACTTTATAAAAATGTTTAAAAAAGTAAAAAATGGATATAAATATAAAGTAATTGAAAAATTTATTACGAACTTTTAAAAAAATGAAAGGAGAAGTTATGTTAAGTGGAAAAGGTATATTAATGACTTTAATATTAGGAGCTTTAGCTGGCTGGATTGCTAGTAGGATAATGGGTAAGGATTCTCAGATGGGAAGTCTTGCAAATATAATCGTAGGAATTATTGGCTCTGTAATTGGAGGTTGGATTTATAATTCGTTTTTCCTAAAAGCTGGTGGACCAGGAACTTTTGCAATAATTTTATGGTCAGTAATAGGTGCTGTAATTTTATTGTGGGTTATTAACCTAGTTACAGGGAAAAACAAAGGACCTATGAAGAAGTAACATTATAAAAATTTCAAAAAAATCAAAAATTTTTTGTAAAAAAAGGGGACTATAGGAAAATTTTCTTATAGTCCCTTTAATTTTATGGATTTGTGTTTTGTTTTTGGTCAGGATTTTGATTTTTTTCTTTGTTGTCGTTAGGATTTTTATCCTTGCCGTCCTTATCTTTTTCTTTATCCTTTCCGTCTTTATCTTTCTCGTCATCCTCTTGCTCTTCTTCTTCAGGATCTTCTCCTAAGTTTGAATATGCGCTTGGAGGTCTATAACCCCAATCTCTAGGATAAATTCCACCAAATTCGTTAGGATTGTAATTACTTTTTGGGCTAATGAATACTCTATTTGTTACATGCTCTTTTGGTGTCATATCTGATGCTAAAAGATTATTTCTATCATCAACTGTTATCATAACATGAACATCATCTACTTCAGTAGGCGTATTGTTTGGACCAAAAATTTCTGTTCTTATTGTTCCTCTTGGATCCCATCTGGATATGTCTGAAGGTAGTTTTCCACTCATGGTATCTACTTGCATTTCTACTATGCCATCTGGAATTTCAAAATTAGCGACTTCATAGCCGTCAAGGATATGATTATTGATTATATTCCACATCAAAGCAGCTCTTTGTATAGAATTGCCAGTCATGCTAAGATTTTGATCATCTGCACCCATCCAAATTCCAACAGTGTAGTAAGGAGTATAGCCCATGCACCAAAAATCTACTTTATTATCGGTAGTACCAGTTTTTGTTGCATAATCTATATCGTTTATATAGATGTTTTTGTAGCTTTGACCAGTTGACTCTAGGGCAGAGGTTATTTGGTAAGCTGTTTCAGCTGATGTTACTTGATGAGTTATTACATTTTTATCATCAAATAAAACTTTGCCTGTTGAATCTTCAATTTTAGAAAATGTCAATGGTTCGTTGTATTTTCCTTGATTTGCCAAAGCTGCGTAAGCTGCAGTCATATCCAAAGTTGTAAGACCATTTGTCATGGAACCTAAACCTAAGGCTGCTAAATTCTCATCGTTAGTTCTAGGGTTATCTTCTTTGCTAACAAAGTTATCTTCGCCATCTTCTCTTATTATTCCAAAATTCTTTAAGTATTCTAAGCTCTTAGCAATACCTACTTCTTTTAGAGTTCTTACCGCAATGGTATTTATGGATAATTCTATAGCCTTTCTAATAGGGACAAGACCCATATAGTATTCGTAAACATTCTTTGGCCAAGGTTGATCCTCTTCATTTTTCATCAATGGAACGTCATCCATGCCAGTAGCTAGGTTAAATCCATTGTCAAAAGCTGCTGTGTAGGTTGCAATAGGTTTTATTGAAGAACCAGGTTGTCTAGGTATTGCAGAAGCTCTATCCAAAATTCTTATACCTCTTTGATCACGACCTCCCATAATTGCCTTAATATGACCGTTTGTTTGGTCCATAATGACTGTTGATGATTGAGGTTGGATAACTCCTTCTAAGTCAATACCATAGAAATCTTTGTTTATTGAAAAGGTTCCGTCTTCATAAGCTGTTATGAGATTTTTATTTTCATCTAAGAAATTCTTTGATATAACTATGTTTTCATCCTCATCAAGGCTTGCATCTTCGTTACTTTTAAAGGTAATGTGGCCAGTTTTGTGAGTTCTTAAATTTTTGTTATTTTTATCTAAAGAATAATAATTTCTAAAATATAGATTAGTTTGATCAAGGTAGGCTTTGTAAGTTGATAGAACTAAATTTCCATCATCGTCATACCAAGCTTCATCATCTCTAAGTCTAATATCGTTATTATCATTTAATATGTTTTTTTCTGCATAATACAATAAATTGCCATCGCTATTTATTATATTTCCATATTGATCATAGCGTAAATCAAGAAGTGGCGCTTGCTTCCAGCCTGATGTATCCCCCATCAAATATGAAGAGAAGTCTGCATAGATATTTTCCAATTCTTTTTGCATGTCTTCATCTATGGTAGTTGTTATCCTTAATCCACCATAATAAAGTCTATCCCAAGCTTGATTTTCGCTTAAATTATAGATTTCTTGTAATTTTCTTACAACTTGTTTTTCTAACAAGGAGTTAAAATAGCTTGCAATTTCGGTATTTGATCTTTCAGCAGGCTTTATTGTGCTTGCTACATCAAAATCTTTTGCCTCGTTGTATTCTTTTTTTGAAATCATGCCAAGTTCAAGCATCTTTTCTAGGGCAAATTGTTCCCTCTCATAAGGATTTTCATTGTAAACGGCTGCATATTTTTCTCCATCAATACTAAATTCTCCCAAAACTCTTTGATCTGTAACTTCACTTACTTTTATTGCTTTGTAAAGAGAATTATCTGATGGTGATTGAACTATACTAGCAAGAGTTGCACATTGAGCTAGGTTAAGCTCTGTAACGTCTTTGTCAAAATAAGTCCTTGCTGCTGCTTGAACACCATAGGAATTTTGTCCCATAAATACTCGGTTAAGATAAGCTCCTAGTATTTCATCTTTGCTCAAGGCCTTTTCTATCTCTAAAGCCAAATAAATTTCCTTAATCTTTCTTTCGTAGGTTTGATCATTAGAAAGATAGGTATTACGAGCAAGCTGTTGAGTTATTGTGGAGCCTCCACGAACAATGCTACCAGCTCTAAAATTTTCTAGGGCAGAGCCTATAATAGATTGAAAATCCAAACCCGGATGCTTATAAAATCTTTCGTCTTCTATGGCGACGAAAGCAAGCTTTAAAGCTTTTGGGATTTTTTCATAATCAATTATTTCTCTATATTCGCTTGTAGCTATAGAATCAACTTCATTTCCATTTTCATCAACTATAGTGGAATTTTGACTCATTTCATACTTAATAATGTTTGGATCGATTTCTGGGGCGGTTTTCATAACTTCAAGAATAGCTCCTCCCATAAGTCCTCCAAATACAACAAGGATAGATCCTATGCCAAGTATTATTATCAAAATTAGTTTTATCACTATAGAGGCGATTTTTTTAAACATTTGGCCTCCTATATTTATTATTTTATTTATTTATTTCAATATCATCTCTATTTTATCATTTTTTTAATAATATATCTATATCTTAGTATCTTTATAATATTTATTGCTATCGTATAATCTTTTAGAAAGGAAGTTTATGCAGGAAGTTATACAAGTAAATGTTTTAAATAGAGAAGATGATCTTGATAATAGAATATACAAACTAGAATCGTTAATAAATACAGCCGGTGGCAAATCTATTGCTTATGTAAGCCAGGTTGTAGAAAAAGTCAACCCAAGATTTTTTATAGGCAGTGGAAAAGTTTCTGAAATTAAAGATTTGGCAAAAAAACTAGAGATAGATACTGTGATTTTTGATGTGGAACTATCAGCCAGTCAATTATATAATCTTGAAGAAGAGCTAAAACTTCATGTTGTTGATTGGACTAGTCTGATCTTAGATATCTTTGCCCAAAGAGCAAATACTAAAGAAAGCAGACTTAAAATTAAGCTTGCTCAACTAAAATACCAATTGCCAAGACTTAATAAGTGGTTTTCATATTTATCAAGGCAAGCTGGCGGTATAGGAACAAGAGGTCCTGGTGAAACCATGCTTGAAACCGACAGGCGTGCAGTAATACGTGACATAAAATCTCTTGAAAAACAATTAAAAGATGTAGAAAAGACAAAAATTACAAATAGAAAATCAAGGGATAATATCTATAATATTTCTTTATTAGGATATACTAACGCTGGAAAATCAACAATACTTAATGGTATGATGCATTTGTACGGTAAAGATAAATTTGTTTATTCTGATGATTTATTGTTTGCAACCTTAGATACATCTACCAGAAGATTAGATTTCTCAAATACCAAGGTAACACTTACCGATACTGTTGGTTTCATCGATAATCTATCCAAAGAATTAAATGATTCATTTTTGACGACTTTAGAAGAAATTAAATTTGCTGATATGCTCTTAATTGTAATTGATGCAAGTTTAAATATCGATCATCAAATAAAAACCATAGAGAAAGCAGTAGAGGACATAGATTTAGAAGATAAGCATATCTTATATGTTTTTAATAAAATGGACAAAATTGATGATGATTTTAAAGTTAAACTTTTTAAAAGAGATAAAGATAGGATTTATATCTCAGCAAAAGATGAGAAAGATTTAGAAAAACTTAAAGAAAAAATCGTAGAAATTATAAAAAAAGATTATAAAAAAGTTTCTATGCACATACCTTTTTCAGATGGAGATGTTTTAGATTATTTAATGACAAATTATGATATTTTGGATACAAAATACGATGGTCTTGGAACTATCATTCAATTTGAAATATCTAGTGAGGATATGAATAAGTATGGAAAATATATCGAAAGCATATAAAACTGTAAAAGGCGAAATAAAAAGTGAGTTTATCGAACAAAAATCTATTTTTATCAGCAACATAAGCCATGTTGAAAGTGAAGATGACGCTAATAAATTCATAGAAGAAATATCTGAAAAATATAAGGATGCTACTCATAATTGCACCGCCTTTATAATCAATACAAATCCTTTGATTAAAAGATATAATGACGATGGTGAACCCACTGGTTCTGCTGGCCTTCCCATGCTAAGTGTTTTAGAAAAAAATGACGTAAAAAATATTGTAGCGGTTGTTACAAGATATTTTGGCGGCAAACTTTTGGGCAAGGGGGGACTTATAAGATCCTACTCCAAGGGCGTAAGTGAGTGCTTAAATAATAAAATTATTTACAAAAGACCTTTTTTTGTAGTAGAATTAATTCATTCTTATAATGTCTTAGGTCAAATTGAAAATTATCTAAATGAAAATAAAATATATATTATTGACAAAGATTTTACAGATAAGGTAAAGATGAATATTTATTTGTCAGAAGAATCTTATGATAAAACATCAGAGGATTTGATAAATTTGACCAGCGGAGAAATTTCAATAATAAAAATTAAAACTGAAATGCTTTATAGTAAATAGGAGGATTTATGTCAGGACATAATAAATGGAGCAAGATAAAAAATAAAAAAGGAACAGAAGATGCTAGACGTGGTAAAATTTTTACCAAACACGCTAGAAATATTACAGTTGCTGCAAGGCAAGGGGGAGATAATCCAGATTATAACCCAACATTAAAAGCAGCAATTGATAAGGCAAAAGCTGATAATATGCCAAATGATAATATCGAAAGAGCAATCAAAAAAGCAACTGGTGAAGGAGCTGCTGATAATTATCAAAGAGTAATTTACGAAGGTTACGGTCCAGGAGGAGTTGCTATAATTGTTGATTGCCTAACAGATAATATCCAAAGAACAGCCCCAGATGTAAGGCATGCTTTTGATAAAAATGGTGGAAATCTTGGAACTGATGGATCTGTTATGTTTATGTTTGAACATAAGGGTGAGATATTAGTAGATAAAACCAACAAAGATTTCGATCAATTTATGATGGATGCACTTGAAGCAGGCTGCGATGATGTAAATGAATATGGCGATTATTACCAAGCCCTAACAAGCCTTGAAGCCTTTAACGATGCTGTCGATAAGCTTAAAGAATTAGCCTATGATATAAAAAGTGCAGAAATTTCATATATAGCATCAAATCTTATAGAAGTTTCTAGTGAACATTTTACTAATTTGGGAAAATTAATTGACACTCTTGAAGATAATGACGATGTCCAAGATGTCTATACAAACTGGGATTTACCAAGTGAGGAAGAATAATGGAATTTAATTTTAATCCAGTAGCTTTTTCTATTTTTGGTATTGAAATACGTTGGTATGCTTTGATAATAATAGCTGGTATGCTTTTGGGAAGTTATTTTGCCAAAAAAGAATTTGTAAGACGTGGATTTGATGAAGATTTCGTCTACGATGTCTTATTTGTAATTGTTCCAATTGGAATCTTGGGTGCAAGATTTTGGTATGTTTTATTTGAATGGGACTATTATTCTTTAAATCCAATCCAAATCCTAAATATAAGAGCAGGAGGACTAGCCATTCACGGTGGAATAATTTTTGGACTTTTAGCCTTGTATATTTATGGCAAGAAAAAAAATCTACCATTTTGGGATATGGCTGATGTCCTAATTCCTTCACTTGTTTTAGGACAAGCAATAGGCAGATGGGGAAATTTTATGAATCAAGAAGCTCATGGAGGACCAACAGACCTTCCTTGGGGGATTATAATTGATGGGGTTAAAGTTCATCCCACTTTCTTATACGAATCTATTGGTGATATAATAATTTTTCTTATTTTAATTAATTGGAGGAAAAATAATCCGGACAAGGGAAAAATTTCTGCGACATATTTTATAGGATATGGAATTTTGAGATTTTTTGTAGAAGGATTAAGAACTGATTCCCTATACATTGGACCAATTAGAACTGCACAATTGATGTCTATATTATTTGTAATCCTTGGAATAATTTTATTTTACATCTCAGATAAAAATAATCTCCCACCTTATTTTAAAGAGAAAAAATTGGTAAAAAAAGAAGAAAAGATTATAAATTTTAAATAAATTAACAAATAAATATAAAAACAGACAAAAATCGACTTAAATAGTCGATTTTTTGTTTGCTTTAATTTCAAATATGGTATAAAATAATTATGAAGTGGAATAAAGTGGTTAATGGTGGTAGAGATGTTTTTAGGAGAATTTACTCACAAATTGGATAATAAAAATCGAATAATGATGCCTAGTGAGTTTCGTGATATTTTATCAGAAGAATTTTATATCACAAAAGGTCCTGAAAATTCTTTAGTAATTTATACAAAAGAAGAGTTTGAAAAACAAAGTCAAAGACTTGATAACCTAGTAATTGAAAACAAAAAAAACAGGGCGATAAAAAGATTATTCTTCTCATCTACTATCAAAACAAGTCTTGACAAACAAGGTAGAGTCTTGCTTAACAAAAATTTGAGAGATTATGCAAATATTGCTAGCGAGGCGATGATTATTGGCAACAATACAACCATAGAAATATGGGATGTAGCAACTTGGGAAGCTTACATTAATGAAGTCGAGGTGAATTTATCCGATATAATGGATAGTTGATATGGAGTTTAGTCATGTATCAGTTTTAGCTGATGAAGTCATAGAAAATTTAAATATTAAGCCAGATGGAATTTATGTAGATCTTACCTTGGGAAAGGGTGGACATAGCAAAAGAATTTTACAAAAACTTTCTTCAAAAGGAAAATTAATTGGTCTTGATCAAGACGCTGAAGCAATCAAAGCTAGTAAGGAAAATCTTAAAGATTTTTCAAATGTCTTATATTTTCAATCAAATTTTGAAAACATAGATGAAGTTTTGCAATCAATAGCTATAGAAAAAGTAGATGGTTTTTTGATGGATATTGGTGTCAGTTCATATCAAATCGACAATGCAGAAAGGGGATTTTCCTATATGCATGATGGTCCTTTGGATATGAGGATGGACACAAGTAATGAGTTAACAGCAGAAAAAATTATAAATGAATATTCACAAGATGAACTTTCTGAGATTTTCTCTAAGTATGGTGAAGAAAGATTTTCAAAAACCATAGCTAGAAATATTGTCGAATATAGAAAAAAACAGCGAATAGATACGACTTTTAAGCTTAGGGATATAATAAATCACAGCGTAAAATCTAAAGAGGCCCATCCAGAAAAAAGAGTTTTTCAAGCTCTTAGGATAAAGGTGAATAGAGAATTAGATGTCTTAGAAAATACTATTGAAAAAGCAGTTGATCAGCTAAATGTTGATGGAAGATTATGTATTATAACTTTCCATTCCCTAGAAGATAGAATAGTAAAAAATAAGTTTAAGGACTTAGAAAAAGACTGTATATGTCCACCGGATTTTCCGGTTTGTGTTTGTGGGAAAGTTTCTAAAATAAAGATTATTACAAACAAACCTATTGTTGCAAGCAAAAAAGAGCAAAAAGAAAATTCAAGGTCAAAAAGTGCAAAATTAAGAGTATGTCAGAGGATTTAATATGGCTGAGATAAGAATTAGGGCAAATTCAATAAATACTAATATTAATAGAAAAAGACTTAAAGTAAAAGAAACTAAAGAAGTATCTCCTAAATATAGAAATAGAAGCTTAGAAAAAAGAGCTTTTCGCTTTAAGAGAATTTTTACTGTATTAACCATATTTATTATTGCCAGTTTTGGATATTTTAATTTACAAAAAAGAAAACAATTGAATAATAAAAGATACGAGTATAATACACTTATGAATGAAGTTATATCAAAACAACTAAAAAAAGATAGATTAAATGCAAAACTTGAAAATGCTATTGATCTAAACAGAATCCAACGCTATGCACTAGAAGAGCTTGGAATGGTATATGCTAATAATGATAAAGAAGTGGCAAATGATAATGGTAACTAGATATGAATCAAATTTTTAAAATAGCTTTAGTAAGTATTATATCTTCAATCGTCTTAGGTTATGCTATAATACCTATACTTAAGAACATGAAAGTCGGTCAAAATATTAGAAAAGAAGGACCAAAAAGTCACTATCAAAAAGCTGGTACCCCAACAATGGGTGGAATAATTTTTATAATTGCAGCTTTTTTGATAACCCTGATTTTTGTACCTTTTGATTTAAGTACATTGATTTTGCTACTTTCAACAATAGGTTTTGGTGCTATTGGCTTTGTAGATGATTTTAGAAAACTTGTCTTAAAACAATCTGAAGGTTTAAAACCCAAAGAAAAAATTGTTTTGCAATTTTCTCTTGCAATAATTATCACAATACTTACTTTTGTTTACGACAAAGAATCAGTCACAATGATGACTATTCCTTTTTCTAATTATCAACTACCAGTAAGTTTTTTGGGCTTTCCAATTCTAATATTTATTATTGTTGGAACAACTAATGCAGTTAATCTTACTGATGGTTTAGATGGACTTGCAGCAAGCGTATCAATTCCAGTATTTTTGTCATTATTTTTGTTAACTAGCAAAGATACGAGCAGAATGTTTTCTGTGATAATGTTTGGAGTTTTATTAGGATTTTTATTTTTTAATTCAAATCCAGCTTCTGTTTTTATGGGAGATACAGGATCAATGGCAATTGGTGGAGCGGTGGTTGCTCTTGCAATTATAGAAGAAATACCAATTTATCTTGTAATATTTGGTGGAGTATACGTTGTAGAAACTTTATCAGTAATAATCCAAGTCTATTCCTACAAACATAGAAACAAAAAAAGAGTGTTTTTGATGACTCCAATTCATCATCATTTTGAATTGAAAGGATATAAAGAACCAAAAATAGTGACAGCCTTTACAATAGTAAGCGTTGTACTATGTTTAATAACTTTGGTGGCTATTTTATGAAAAATGTTTTAGTATACGGATTAGGAATAAGCGGAATATCTGCAGTAAAAACTTTAAGCAAAATGGGATATGAAGTTTATACTTATGATAAAAATAAAAAAGAAATTGATGAATTAAAGGGCTATGATTATAGCCCTATTTCTGATTGTAGATTAATGGAAAATTCTTATGATTTTGTTGTAAAATCTCCTGGAATTAAGCCAAGTGATGAAATTTTAAGAAAATTAGCTGAAAAATTCGAGATAATTTCTGATATAGAACTTTCTTATAGACTTTTCCCTGATAAAAAATTTCTTGCAGTAACAGGGACAAATGGGAAAACATCAACTACATCTATGATAACTCACATTCTAAATGAAAATGGAATAACAGCTGTTTCTGTAGGAAATATTGGCGAGGGAATCTTGTGGCAAATGTATGAAAAAGATTGTGTATTTGTAGAAGAATTATCTTCTTTCCAACTAAAAGATACCTACAAATACCATCCACATATTGGAGCGCTCCTTAATATTACACCTGATCATATAGACTGGCATGGATCTTTTGATGATTATATAAATTCAAAGCTAAATATTACAAAAAATCAAAATTCTAATGATTATTTAATTATTAACCATGAAGATGAAATTTTACAGGATAAGAAAAATCAAATAAAAGCAAATATTTATGAATTTTCTTCAAAAAATAAGATTGATAAGGGTTTATATTTAGAAAATGACAAGATAAAATTTGTAGAAGATGGGAAAACAAGTGAAATTCTTGATGTAAAAGATTTAAAAATCATAGGCAATCACAATTACGAAAATCTCATGGCTGCAATACTAGAAACATATTTATTTGGCTTAAATTTTGAAGAGATTGCAAAAGCTTCAAAAACATTCGTGTCAATTGAACATCGTTTAGAATTTGTAACAGAAGAAAAAAATGTAAAATTTTACAATGATTCCAAGGGTACTAATGTCGATAGCAGTGTCAAAGCAATAGAAAGTTTTAACGATCCTTTAATAATAATCGCAGGAGGTTACGACAAAAAAATCGACTACACAAACTATGTCAAAGCCTTTAAGAAAAATGGCAAAGAAATGATTATCATGGGTCAAACCAAAGATCAACTTAAATCTCTATGCGAAAAATTTGAAATTTCCTATAAAATAGTAGAAAATATGGAAGAAGCCGTAAAATATGCCGTAAGTTTTGCAAAAAGTGGAGATATTATCTTACTATCACCAGCAAGTGCTAGCTGGGATATGTACAAATCTTACGAGATTAGAGGCAAAGATTTTAAAAATTTAGTCAATAAATACAAAGGAAATATTAGATGAGAGTAATAATTTCTGGTGGTGGAACTGGCGGACATATTTATCCAGCCATAGCCATTGCTCAAAAACTTCAAGAAAATATTAAAGATTGCCAAATTCTTTATGTTGGTATTAAAGGTGGCCCTGAAGAAAATATTGCAAAAAAATATTCTTACGAATTTAGACCTATCGAGGGAATGGGATTACCAAGAAAAATCAACAAAAGATTTTTCAAATCCTTAACTACCAATTTGAGAGGCTTTAGTGAAGCTAGAAAAATTGTAAAAGAATTTAAACCTGATATAGCAATAGGAACAGGTGGTTATGTATGTGGTCCAATTCTTTTCCAAGCTGCAAGTGCCAAAGTCCCAACACTTTTACACGAGTCAAATTCTTACCCGGGAGTGACATCTAAATTTTTAAATAAAAAAGTTGATGTTTTGTGCATTTCTTATAAAGAAGCTTTAAAACATTTTAAATATAAGGATAATATTGTAGTAACGGGAAATCCTGTTAGAAATAATTTTAAAAATGAATTTTCCGATTCTGATTTAGAAACTTTAGGAATAAAAAAAGATAGGCCAGTAGTATTCTCTTTTGGTGGATCAAACGGTTCTTATGCTCTTAACAAAGCTGTTTTAGAATTATCAAAAAATATTGGAGGAGAGTATTATCTACTTCATCAAACTGGCAAAAAAAATTACGATAAATTCATGGAAGAAATGACTGAAAATGAATTTATAAAAGTTTTTGCTTATATTGATAATATAGATTTGTTTTATGCAGTAAGTGATTTGGTAATCGCCTCAAGTGGAGCTATGAGTCTTGCTGAAATATCTTCTGTAAAAAAACCTTCAATTTTAATTCCTAAAGCTTATACCACTGAAAATCACCAGCAATATAACGCTATGACTTATGTGGATAATAAGGCATCGCTAATGATTTTGGAAAAAGATTTGAGTGGAGATATGTTAAATGAAACTATTTTAAAAATGATTTCTGATAAGGAAAAACTTAAAGAAATGGGCGATGCTAGTGGAAAACTTGCCCATAAGGATGCAAGCGATAAAATTTTGGAATTGGTAATAGGACTTACAGAAAAAAATGAAAAACACAAATGATGATAGATATCTTAAAAAAAATGGAAAAACTGTAAAAAAGAATTATGTTGCTAGGAAAAATTCTTTAAAAAAAGATACTAACAAGAAATTATTTTCTAAAGGATTTGTATTCATACTAATAATTCTTGCTTTAGCAACTATCACTATCTGTGCGTATTTTCATCCTTATATGCAAATTTCTGATATTTATGTTACTGGCAATAACACCATATCCGATAGTGAAATAATTGGATATTTATCTAATCCAATAGGCAAAAATATATTGTTCTACAAGATAAATGACAGCGAGGAAAATTTAAAAAAACTCGACAAAATTGACGATGTAGAAATAAAAAAAGTTTTTCCAAATATTTTAAGCGTAAAAATTGACGAAAATTATCCTTTGTTTTATCAAGAAAACGAAAATGAAATTTATTTTATCTCTAATAAATGCAAAGTTTTAAAAGCTGATATTAAAGATTATGACAAGTCTTTGGTAAAAATAAAAGGTACAAAAATCAAAAAAACCATAGGTCAAAATTTTACAAGCTCAAAAGCAACAATTGATTTTATCAATGAAATTCAAAAATATCCTTACTTTAAGGATCTTAAAGAATTAAATTTGGAAAATAAAACCGAAATTGGTATAATGTTAAGAGATATAGATGTAAATTTCGGTGATTTAAATAATATCAATTTTAAATTAAAATTGTTAGATCATATTCTTAGTGAAATCAAAAATAAGGACATAAAAGTTAGTTCAATTGATCTAAATAATGGAAAAAATCCAATTGTGAAAGTTTACAGCAAATCTTTTAATGAGAATCTCAATAAGTAATAAATATGAATGATGGGGGAAAATATGGCAAATATTAACATGGAAATGGACAATTACTCTTTGGCAAAAATCAAAGTAATAGGTGTCGGCGGAGGCGGAAATAACGCTATAAGCCGCATGAGAGAAAATGGATTATCTGGAGTAGAATTCGTAGCAGTAAATACTGATTTACAAACTCTTCAAGAATCAAACTCAGATATTCGTTTACAAATAGGTGAAAAACTTACAAGAGGCCTTGGTGCTGGAGCAAATCCTAGTGTAGGAGAAAAAGCTGCAGAAGAATCCAAAAACGAAATAACAGAAGCACTAAAAGGTGCTGATATGGTATTTATTACAGCTGGTATGGGTGGCGGAACTGGAACTGGTGCTGCACCTGTTGTAGCAAGTGTTGCTAAGGATTTAGATATACTTACTGTTGGCGTTGTAACCAAACCATTTACTTTTGAAGGTCGCAAAAGGCAATCTCAAGCTGAAGCTGGAATTGAAAAATTAAAAGAAAACGTAGATACTCTTATAACAATTCCTAACGATAGATTATTACAAATTGTTGAAAAAAGAACATCAATGGTAGATGCATTTAAACTTGCTGATCAAGTTTTGATGGATGCAGTTTCTGGTATCTCAGAATTAATAGCTGTACCAAATGTAATAAATCTAGACTTTGCAGATGTTGAATCAATAATGAGCGATCAAGGCATAGCTCACATGGGAATAGGAAGAGCTAATGGTGAAAATAGAGCTGTTGATGCTGCTAAAGCTGCAATTAACTCACCACTATTAGAAACAAATATCGATGGAGCAAAAGCAGTCTTATTAAATGTCACTGCAGCTGAAGTAGGTCTAATGGAAGCAAATGAAGCAGCTGAGCTAATTAGAGAAAATATCGATTCTGATGCAAATATTATCTTCGGAGTTGGTAGCGATGAATCTCTAGGCGATGATATCAAAATTACTGTTATTGCAACAGGTTTTGATAATGGTCAAAGACCATCAAGAAGAGAAGAGATAAGTCCACAAAGATCTCAAAGAAGAGATTTTGAGGCTCCAAGCAGAAATAGAGTTGCAGAAGAAAAAAAGGCTAAAAAAAATCCATTTGACGATATAGAATTACCAGATTTTTTGAAATAAAATGAAATGTCCATATTGTCATTCAACTAACACAAGAGTAATCGATTCAAGAGCTACAGAAGATGATACTGCAATAAGACGCAGAAGAATGTGCGAAGATTGCAAAAAGAGATTTTCAACATACGAGAGATATGAAGACAACACCATTATGGTTGTTAAAAAAGATGATACGAGAGAATCATTTAATCCAGCCAAAATTATTTCTGGGGTTGTAAAAAGTTGTCAAAAAAGACCTGTAAGCATGGAGCAAATTGAACAAGTTGCCAAAAATATTGAAGTAAAAATCAATAATGAAGGTAATAAGGAAGTTACATCAAATTATATAGGAGAGCTTGTTATGGACGAGCTTAAGAAACTTGATCCTGTAGCATATGTTAGATTTGCATCAGTATATAGAGAATTTAAAGATGTAGATTCATTTTATGAAGAGATACTTAATTTAAGAGATTAAATATGATGCTAGTATTTAGCTAGAAAATAGCTTCTAGCATCTTTTTTATTAGGAAGTTTTCTATGGATTTATTTGAGCTAAATAAAAAATATGAATTGGAAAAATCTGCACCCTTGGCAGATAGATTAAGGCCAAGACGCTTAGAAGATTATATAGGGCAATCTCATTTGCTTGCAGAGGGAAAAATTATAAATAGAATGATTAAGGCAGATAGAATTTATTCTATGATCTTATATGGACCTCCAGGTGTCGGCAAAACTACCCTTGCCAAGATAATTTCAGAGTCAACACGTATGGATTTTGAAGAATTGTCAGCAGTATCATCTGGAATTTCTGATGTCAAAAAAAAGATTGAAATAGCCAAAGATAATCTAAAATATGAAAACAAAAAAACCATTTTATTTATCGATGAAATTCATAGATTTAATAAATCTCAACAGGATTATTTGCTTCCTTTTGTTGAAAATTCAACGATTATTTTAATAGGAGCGACAACAGAAAATCCTTATTTTGAAATAAATAAGGCCTTGATCTCAAGAATGTATGTCTTTGAGCTTATGCCTTTGAATAATTCTGATTTAGAAAAACTTATAAATCAAGCGCTAACTAAAGATAAAATTCTTTTTAGCAAAAATATTTTATTTACTAAAACTGCCAAAGAAAGCCTTATAAAATATTCAAACGGCGATAGCAGAGCCTTATTAAATGCACTAGAAATTGCAATATTTTCACAAGAAGCAAAAGATGGTAAAATCACTATAGACCAAGAATCTATAGAAAATTCTATCCAAAAGAAAATTGCAATTTATGATAAAAATGGAGATAGACATTATGATACTATTTCTGCTTTTATCAAATCCATGCGAGGATCTGACATTGATGCAAGCCTTTATTATTTGGCAAAAATGCTAGAAGCAGGTGAAGATATTAAATTTATCGCAAGAAGAATGATGATTTTTGCCTCAGAAGATATATCAAATGCTGATCCCAATGCATTAATATTGGCAAGTTCAACTTTTGATGCAATTAATGCTGTTGGCATGCCAGAAGCAAGAATAATCCTTGCTCAATGTGTAACTTATCTTGCAGCTGCACCAAAGAGCAATTCTACATATCTAGCAATAGAAAAAGCTAGTAAATTTATAAAAAATAATCCGGATAGAGAAGTTTCTAACAAATTAAAAGATTCTCATTATCCACAAAGTAAAAAGTTTATCAAAGATACCTATCTTTATCCTCACGATTATGGGGGTTATGTTAAGCAGGATTATCTTCCAGAAGATTTTGTAAATGAAAAATTTTACCAAGCAAAAAATGTTGGATATGAGAAAATAATGATAGAAAATTTAAAGAAAAGAAAAGAGGGAAATAATGAAAATTAGACAAATGCTTTCAGATATTGAAAAATATCTTGACAAAGAAGTAATAATTGAAGGTTGGATAAGAAATTCAAGATTTGGTAAAAACGTTGGTTTTATCGAATTAAATGATGGATCTACTTTCAAAAATTTACAAATAGTTGTTGGAACTGACAAAGAAAATTACGATGAACTTTCTCATCAATTCTTATCAACAAGTCTTTGGGTTAGGGGGAAATTAGTTGCAACAGGCAATAACAAGACTCCTTACGAAATTCAAGCAGATGAAATTAAAATTTTGGGAGAATCTTCAGATAAATTCCCAATCCAAAAACAAAGACAAACTCTAGAATTTATGAGAACAATTCCACATTTACGTCCAAGAACTAATACCTTTAGAGCAGTGTTTAAAGTAAGAAGCTCTCTTGCTTTTGCCCTTCACAAATTTTTCCAAGAAAGAGGATTTTTGTATGTAAATCCACCAATAGTAACATCTTCAGATGCTGAAGGTGCTGGAGAAATGTTTAATATAACTACAATTGACCCTAAAGATCCACCATTGACAGAAGATGGAGAAATTAATTACAACAAAGATTTCTTTGGCAAAAAGTCATATCTAACAGTATCTGGCCAACTAGAAGCTGAAGATTATGCACTAGCTTTTGGCGATGTTTATACTTTTGGTCCAACTTTTAGGGCAGAAGTTTCAAATACTCCAAGACATGCGGCAGAATTTTGGATGCTTGAACCTGAAATAGCATTTGCCGATTATAACGTATGCATGGATGTGGCAGAAGATATGATAAAATATGCCATTAATTATGTTTTAGAAAATAACAAAGAAGAAATGGAATTTTTCAATAGATTTATAGATGAAAATTTATTTGAAAGATTAGATAAGGTTAGAAATGCAAAATTTGCAAGAATTACCTACACAGATGCCATAGAAAAATTAAAAGCAAGTGGAGAAAAATTTGAATTTCCAGTTGAGTGGGGCATGGATTTACAAACTGAACATGAAAGATATTTATCAGAAGTTATAGTAGATGGGCCAGTATTTGTAACAGATTATCCAAAAGATATCAAAGCTTTTTATATGAAAAGAAATGCTGATGGCAAAACAGTAGCAGCATTTGATATGCTTGTTCCAGGTGTAGGTGAATTAATCGGAGGTTCACAAAGAGAGGAAAATATAAACGAACTTTTACAATCATTCAAAGAAAATGGTCTAAAAGAAGAAGATTATCAAAACTATCTTGATCTAAGAAGATTTGGAAGTGTCGTTCACTCTGGTTACGGTTTAGGATTTGAAAGAGCTGTAATGTATGTGACAGGAATGAAAAACATTCGTGATGTAATCCCTTATCCAAGATATGTAAATGCCTTTGGAGCTAAGAACTAGGAGTAAAAATGACAGAAAATAACAAAAATTATAAAGAATACAATCCTAATTTCATAGAAAAAAAATGGCAAAAATATTGGGATGAAAATAAAACTTTTCATAGCCAAATTGATAAGGATAAAGAAAAATTTTATGCTCTAGTAGAATTTCCTTATCCATCAGGTCAAGGCTTACACGTAGGTCACCCGCGCCCTTATACAGCTTTAGATGTTGTATCTAGAAAAAGAAGACTTGAAGGCTATAACGTTTTATTTCCAATGGGCTTTGATGCCTTTGGACTTCCAACAGAAAATTATGCAATAAAAAATAAAATTCATCCTGCAAAAGTTACTGAAGATAATATAAAAAATTTCAAAAATCAATTAAAGTCAATTGGATTTTCTTTTGATTGGGATAGGGAAGTAAACACCACAGATCCTGATTATTACAAGTGGACTCAATGGATTTTTATCCAATTATTTAAACATGGTCTAGCTTATAAAAACGAAATGAGCGTAAATTGGTGCCCATCTTGCCAAGTAGGTCTTGCCAACGAAGAAGTTGTTGATGGCAAATGTGAAAGATGTGGTAGTGAAGTTATTCATAAGATGAAAAATCAATGGATGCTAAAAATTACTGATTATGCCGATAGACTCATAGATGATCTAGACTTAGTTAATTATGAAGATAGGATAAAAGCTCAGCAAATAAATTGGATTGGAAGATCTAAGGGCTGTAATGTAGATTTTAAAATCAAAGATAGTGATGAAAAACTTACAGTTTATACAACTCGCCCAGACACAATTTTTGGTGTGACCTATATGGTAATATCACCAGAGCATCCTATATTAGATAAATATAGAGAAAAAATCAATAATTTTGATGAAATTTTGGCTTATCAACAAAAAGCTCGCAAAAAATCTGATTTTGAAAGATCAGAGTTAAATAAAGAAAAAACCGGAGTTATGATTGATGGAATTTCTGCAATTAATCCACTTTCTGATAAAGAAATTCCAATTTGGGTATCAGATTATGTTCTTATGACCTATGGAACAGGTGCAATCATGGCAGTTCCAGCTCATGATACACGTGATTTTGAATTTGCAAAAACATTTGATATGCCAATAATTCCAGTATATCAAACTGAAGATGATGAAGATCTTCCAGTAACTGACATTAATAAGGGAATTTCAATTAATTCTCAGTTTTTAAATGGCTTACCAGCAACAGAGGCTAAGGTAAAAGCTATAGAATATATAGAAGATAAAAATTTAGGAAAAGCTACAACTAATTTTAAACTTCGCGATTGGGTATTTTCTCGTCAAAGATATTGGGGAGAGCCAATTCCTATGGTTTATTGTGATGAGCATGGTTGGGTTCCAATTGATGAATCAGAACTTCCGCTTTTATTACCAGAAGTAAAATCTTATAAGCCAACAGCTACAGGAGAATCTCCACTATCTGAAATAGATGAATTTGTAAATACAACTTGTCCTATTTGTGGAAAAGCTGCCAAAAGAGAAACTGATACCATGCCTCAATGGGCAGGAAGCTCTTGGTATTATCTAAGATACATGGATCCACACAATGATAAGAATCTTGCAAGCAAGGAAGCGCTAGATTATTACTCACCAGTAGATTGGTATAATGGTGGAATGGAGCATACAACCCTACACTTATTATATTCAAGATTTTGGCATAAATTCCTCTATGATATAGGAGTTGTTCCAACAAAAGAACCTTATATAAAAAGAACAAGTCATGGAATGATTCTTGGAGAAGATCATCAAAAGATGAGCAAATCTCGTGGAAATGTTGTAAATCCAGATGATATAATAAGAGATTACGGAGCTGATACTCTAAGATGCTATGAAATGTTTATAGGAGATTTTGGTTCAACTGCAATTTGGTCAGATGAAGGAGTTCGTGGTTGTAGGAAATTCCTAGAAAGAGTTTACAATATGATAGACTTAATATCTGAGGGTGATAATTATTCAAAAGAGCTTGAAGTTTCAATTCATCAAACTATCAAGAAAGTTTCTGAAGACTATGAGAATTTGAAGTTTAATACAGCCATAGCAGCTCTAATGAGCTTATCTAATGAGATGAGAAGTCTTGGAAAGATCAGCAAAGCTGACTTTAAAACTTATATAACTTTACTTAATCCAGTAGCGCCACACTTAACAGAAGAATTATGGCAAATGGCTGGCTTTGATGGTTACTTAAACGAAAGTACTTGGCCAAGCTATGATGAAAAGAAACTAATCCTTAATGAATTTGAAATGCCAGTACAAATTAATGGAAAAATGCGTGGCAAAGTTATGATGAAAATAGATGCCAATAAAGAAGAGGCTATTGAAGCAGCAAAAGCTGATAGGAATGTAAGTAATTATCTACTTGAAAAAGAAATTAAAAAAGTAATTTACGTTCCAGGAAAAATATTAAATATTGTAGTAAGTAAATAAAGGCTTTTTTTAGCCTTTATTTTTTTAAATTAATTTATAATGAAAATAATAATTGACAAATACGCTCCTGTGGTGTATTATTATACATGGTACGTCGGTTATTTTTTTAGTCAAATTAATTTGACATAATCAAAATATAATCGCATGATTGTATTAGATTTATAGTAAAGATCGAGAGCATTTATGAAAGAATTTCTTATAAAAAATAAATACAATATAATAGCGGTCATAGCCTTGGTAAGTCTAACTATTTTAGGATATATAGGATACAAGAAGGGTCTTTTCAACTCAATTGAAAGTTTTAGAGAATTTGTTTTATCCTACGGTACTAAGGCACACATAATATTTATGCTTATTCAAGTCATTCAAATAGTAGTGCCAATAATTCCTGGCGGACTTACTACTGTTTTTGGTGTTGTAATTTTTGGGGCTTTTTGGGGATTTGTATATAATTATATTTCCATTTGTCTTGGTTCAATGCTGGTATTTTTCATTTCAAGAACCTTTGGAAAATCCATTATTCTAGATATTTTTGGCCAAGAAACTTATGATAAGTATAAACATAAACTAAAAGATAAAACTTACGAGAAATTTTTTGCTCTTGCAATTTTATTGCCAGTTGCGCCAGATGATTTCTTGTGTTATCTTACAGGACTTACTGATATGAGTTTTAGGAAGTTTGCAACAATAATTCTTTTGTGCAAACCGCCATCAATTTTCCTATATTCCATGGGATGGGCTATGGGACTTGATTTTATTGTAAATAAATTTTAAAAAACGATTAGATTTGATGTGATCCCAAGATTTGGATCACATCATTTTTCTAATCGTTTTTAAGTGTATAATTCTGCTTGTGTTTCAAACATTTCTTTGTATAATTTATTTTTCTTCATTAGCTCATCGTGAGTTCCAGTATCTTCTATACAGTGATTGTTGCAAACGAGGATTCTATCTGCATATTTGGTTGAAGAAAGTCTGTGAGATATGAATAGGGAAGTCTGATCTTTTGTTATCTCTAGCATATTTTCAAAAATTTCCTGTTCACTTCTAGGATCTAGTGCACTTGTTGGCTCATCCATTATAATGAATTTGCCCTTATGGTACATAGAACGAGAAAGTGCTAGTTTTTGACCAAGACCTCCAGATGGCTCGATTCCCTTATCGTCAAATAGGCTAGTAATATAATTGGCTTTTTTCTTAGTTAAAGAATCGACCCAATTTTTGATATTTAAAAGCCTAAAAGACCTATCCATTTCCTCATAATCCTTATCGGTAATTTCTTCATGACCAATAGTTGCGACATTTTCATCAATCCTAAAAGGAAAGAGTCTAAAATCTTGAAAAGTTGGAGAAAGTATTTGGTAATAGTAATTTTTGTCTATATTTTCTATATTAATGCCATTTAGTAAGATTTCTCCGCTACTTACATCATAAAATCTACACAAAAGCTTTACTATGGTAGATTTACCTGCACCATTTCTTCCAACAAGAGCAAGTGTTTCGCCAGGATTGATGACAAATGAACAGTCTTTTAAGATATAGTCTTCACTTGTCGGGTATTTAAAAGATACATCCTTAAATTCAATTTTCACTTTTGATAAATCTATATCTTTTATCCCATTTTCTGTATTTTCATCTTCTTTTATAGCAAGAAATTCAAATAGAACTTCAAGTATTGTATTAGCACCCATGACATTTGCAGCATTTTGCTGGAGGATATTTAAACCATCTATTAGTCTTATAAGAGAGTTAAAATATAAGGTGAAATTTGCTATAGAAAGCGTATTTTCAATAAGTCTAAAGCTTAAATATATAAATGAAACAATTACTCCAGAGTTATTAATCAAATTCATTAAGCCTAAATAAGCACCATTTGAAGTGAAATATTTATGGTTAACTTTATACATCTGATTAAGATGGAAAGCGGCTTTATCCAAAATTAGTTTTTCGCCCTTGTAAATTTTTAAGTCTTTTGAATATTTAAAGTCTTTAGAAAAATACATATAGTATCTATAAATTCTCGATTCAATGGCGCTTTTTTCTGTATAGCTAACTTCATTCTTTTTGATTTTTTTGGCTAAGGGAATATTTAATAGAAATAGTCCAAATATCAAAAAAGGGACAAATATATTTAATCTAATCAGGATTATGATCGATATTATTCCCGTAATAAGAGCACCAACAACCATTGTAAATACATCAAAAAGACTATAGACATACCAAATAGACTCAGAGGCTTGCTCTACCTTGTTTTGTATAGATTTTGAATCGGTTAATTCTATAGGAAGTCTTAAAACTTTTTCATTGACCATAAATTGTAATTCAAAGATGAAATTTTGAAAAATTTTCATATAATAAAATCTTGAATAAAAATTTATCTCCGAGCTTATAAAATTAATAAGAAGAACTCCAAGTACTATCAAAAGCATAATTGAAAATCTTCTGGCTCCGTTAAATTCGTCAATTACAAGTTTTGGCGCAATGATATTATATAAGGGTAGGATACCTAGAATTAAGGAAAATGAGATTGCTTTTAGCAAAAATCCTTTGTTTTTTTCATTCATCAATTTTAAAATTTTAAAGAGATTCTTCATAAATATTCTCCTTGTAATTTTTGGCTTGAATATCAAATAATTCCTTGTACTTGCCATTTGCATCTAAAAGTTCTTGATGAGTTCCTTCTTCTGTAATTTCTCCATTTTCCAAATAAATAATTCGATCGCAAAATTGCGTTGAAGCAAGTCTATGAGAAATAAATACACTTGATAAATCATCAGTCAAAGTATTATAAAGTTCATACAAATCTCGCTCTGCAATGGCGTCCAGCTGGGCTGTCGGCTCATCTAATATTAACATCTTTGCATTTTTTTTATTCAAGGCACGAGCTAAAAATAATCTTTGTTTTTGGCCACCAGATAAGTCAACACCCTGATCATCTAGAGTTCTTAACAATATTTGCTCATCTTTTTTTTCAAATTTTTCTACTATTTCATCAAGCCCTGTCAATTTGTAAAGATCATCCAAGTTTTCTTTGTTAGAATTAAGCAAAATATTTTCTTTAATGCTATAAGGTAAGAGCAAACTATCTTGAAAAACAGCAGATACAATTTTTGTTAAATCAATATTACTTTCGCTAAGGTCTTTTCCATTTATCAAAACTTTGCCACTTGTTACTTGGTAAAGGCCTGCAAGAATTAACGCAAGGGTTGATTTACCTGCTCCATTTTCTCCAACAAGAGCTATCTTTTCGCCTTTTTTAATCTTTAGATTGATATTTTTTAAAGTGTAGTTGTCATTTGATGGATATTTAAAATAAACATCTTTTAGTTCGATATCAAAATCGTCTTCGGAAAACTCTTCATAATTTTGGATATTTTTGTCTAAAATCTTAAAATAAGATTTGGCAAAACCTATATCTTTGATGTAAGAACCAAAATATAAGGAAAATCTTTCTACAAATAAGATAAAGGAAAAAACAGCTGTAAAATATATGTAAAATTGACCTATATTTATATTGCCATCGTGAAAATTTTTTATCATCCAAGAAAATATGATTACATCCCTTAATAAAGAGATCAAAGTAAAGATGCTTATTAATTTCATGCTTTTTTTAGTGACATCTTTAGTCTTTTCATTTTTATAATCCATTAGATTTTGAAAATATTTTCTAAACAGTCCAATTATGTCATACATTATCAAATCAAGCTTAGATAAGGGATTTTTTATCTGATAATTCATTTGCATAAGTTGTTCTTCACATTCTTCCATTTCAACCCAATAATCGCTTTCAATATTAGCTGCCTTTCTATGAAAAAAAGCCGCGATTAAAGTTAAAATTATTGTTAGGGCAAGAATGTAAAAATCCATAGACGAAAAAATCCAAATGAATCCAAAACTTGAAATTATAAGCCCAATCATATTTGGCATCTGTAAAATCATGCCACCAATCCCTTGAAAAGGATTATCCACAGCGCGCAAGGCATTATTAATAATTTCTCTTTGTTTCTTATCTTGCTGATCAATGTAGGATAAATTTAGACTATAATCAATGATATTTATAGCAAGTCCATATCTAATGTTATTCATTCTCATTCTGTAATTTCCAGTAAGAAATGAAACTAAAAAGCTTGATAGGCTTGTGATTAAAAATAATACGATAAAAAAGGGAATAAAAAACTTCATTCCGAGTGTTCTGTTTTCTATGACATAAGCTGGTGCCAAAATCCAAACAAAGGGAATGATTCCATTAAGTAGTGATGTTACGAGTATTATAAAATACATAAATGGGTCTTTTGACCACATTTCTTTAAAAACAAATTTTAGTTCTTTCATATATGAGGATAAACCTCGACCTCCTTGATTTTCTTAGTCAAGGTAAGGTATTTACTTACAATGACTTTAGTTACATTTTTCTCCGAATTTTCTATTTCTTAATTTTGTCATTTTTCTACTCCTTTCATAAAATATGATAAAATTATATCACTTTATTAATTTAATGTAAATACTTTTAAATAAAATTAAAAAATGACGGCATCAAACCGTCATTTTAGAATATCGTCACAAGCTTTTATTTTTATTTTAAGAGAACTTTTGTTTACGTCTATATTTTCAAAAACAAGTCCACGAACTTTTCCTGTATAATCAAAGCAAATAAAATTATTGATCACATCTCCAATAGGGTCAATTTTTGTAATTCCTTGTTTGCTTTCAATTTTTAGATTAGCTCCTATTAGAAAATTTATTTGATCAAGTATTAATTTTTCATCAAAAACATCATAAAAATCATTTACTTCAATGAAAAAATCTTCCTCTTTTCTTATTAGATTTATGGAGCTTGACCTATAAAAAGAATCAAAAATTAGCTTAAAAATTATGTAAGCGGTGTTATAAGAGAGATTTTTTCTTCTGTTTGTCATATCAAGATCAAGAAAAACTTCGGATTTTTGAGGCTTTCCTTGGATGGTGTGGATTATATTGTCCTTTTTTTCTTCTACATTTAAAACTTCCATAGCAGAGATAGTTCCCTTATCAGCTAAAAATTCTTTTGAATTTGGCATAAAAATTGTCCTATCTAGGATTATTTGAGTTTTGTCATCTAGATAGCGTCTTGAGATTATATTTGCTTTTATTTTTGAAATTTCTGGGTAGTCCATATATAATTTTTGCATTTTTCTCTCCTATAAATTTCATCTTTAAATAAATTCTTATGATATAATATACCCGAGGAAAGGCCATGAGAAAGTTTATTTTTTTATTTTTGATTTCTTTAGTAAGTGGAATTGGAATTTTCATTAATTTTGAAAATCTTAATCCGCTTGTTTTACTAGGATTTATCTTAGTAATATCTATAATTTTACTTTTTATTGACAAGAAATACTTACTTATAAGCCTTGGCATTGGTCTGGGATTTTCATTAAGTCTTCTAAACTTTAATTCTTATAAGCTAAAAGGTTTCAAAAATATCAAGGCTAATGTAACAATTCTTCAAAAAAGAGAAACAAAGGATTCTTATAGGTATTTTGTAAGAGTAAAGGGTAAAAAAATCAAGGAGAAATCGGTCATTTTCTCTGATTATGAATTCGAAATAGGGGATAAACTATTTGTTGATGCCGATATTAATATTCCAAATAGAAATACCAATCCAAATCTTTTCAATTATAGAAATTATCTGATTTCCAAAAATGTAGCAAGTAATCTTGATATAAAAGAATTTAAAAAAATAGGGGAAACTTCTAATTTTTTATTAAAATTAAGGAGAAAATTTTATTCTTATATCCACGATATATATGAAAAAAATCTAAGCAAGAAATCATCCTCTTTTGTAATTTCGGTTATTTTAGGGGAAAATTTGCTGGAAAATAACGATATTAGAGATCTGGGACTATCTCATATTTTGGCAGTTTCTGGTCTTCATATCGATTTGCTTTTTGCATCTATTATTTTTATTTTTAATATTTTTAATTTAGATTACAAAAAGGCTTACATTTTTGCTCTTTCTACCTGCTTATTTTATGGATATTTAATTGCTTTTCCATTTTCTGTTATAAGAGTTTTGTTGGTTAATTTGATAGGATTTTTAGGATTTTTGTACAAGAAGCCTTTCGATAAAATCAAAGCTTTGCTAATAGCAGCTACACTAATTTTATTAGTTAATCCCTTTGCTATATTAAACTCTGGCTTTATTTTATCTTTTGTTGCAACAAGTGGAGTTTACTTAATCTATCCAAAATTTAAAAAGTATTTTAAGGATAAGCTTATAATGGAAAATCTTGGATTTACAGCTACTATTCAGGCTACACTTTTTCCATTTTCAATTTATTATTTTGGTAAAATAAATCTATTAAGCATCTTGGCAAACTTTTTGATAGTTCCAATTTTTACCCTAGCTATGTATTTGATTTTTGGCATAACTTTGCTCTATCCATTGGCGAAAGCTTTTCTAAAACCAGTTTTTACAATACTTAATTATCTTGTTTTAAGTATTACAAATATTAGCTATCTATTAAACAAAATAAAATTTCTAACAATTGACTTTGCCCATCCTAGCATTTTAATTTGCATATATTTTTATTTGTTAGTTTTAACGCTAATCTACATAAAAAAATCTAATAAGGCTTTTTTTAAAAAATTTCTTATAATAAATTTACTTTTTGTAAGCATAAGTCCTATAAAAGATTTGCTAAAACCTGAAGTAAGCTTTTCTATGATAGATATTGGTCAAGGAGATGCATTTTTGTTAAATGATGGATGTGATTATTACTTATTTGATGTAGGTGGTCCCAAATACGATGATTATGACTCAGGTCAAAGAATTTTAGTTCCTTATCTTAAATCACTAGGAATAAAAAAAATAAAGGGAGTTTTTATCTCTCACGAAGACTCAGATCATAGTGGAAATTTAAAGATTTTATACGACAATTTCAAAGTTGAATGTCTAATAACAGGGCCATTAAATAAAAAAATAATCAAAAAATATAAGGCAAAAGTTATAAAAGAAAACCAGGAAATAAAACTTAAAAATGGGACAATGAAATGCGTTTTTCAAGGAATTGAAGGAGAAGAAAATAGCCATTCAACAGGATTTATGATTAATATAAAAGGAAAAAAGATACTAACTTTGGGAGATTTGCCAAAAGAATATGAAGATAAATTAGATTTAAGAGCCGATATATTAAAAGTATCTCATCATGGGTCAAGATCTTCTACTTCTAAATATTTTTTATCCAATGTAAAGCCAAAAGTAGCTCTAATATCTGCAGGTAGAAATAATATATATGGACATCCACACAAGGAAGTTATAGAAAATTTATCAGGGGTAAAAATTTATAATAGCCAAAAAGATGGATTAGTAAAAATTAGTTTTTATAAAAAAGTAAAAATAGCTCCATATTTGAAAGGTGGATATTTTAGATGAAAATTTCAGCATTTATATTATAAACTTCTTTCGATGGTTTAAGCTTGAACTTTTTAATTTTTTTGGTGCATAAAAAATAAAATACAGGTATTATCAATAAAAGGAAATGAGATTAAATGAATTACAAAGAATTTATGAATAATCTGCTAGATAAAAATACAAAAGGAATTTATCTTATAGATTCAGAAGAAAAATTTCTATCTGATAGCATTATTGAAACGACAAAAACTTTGGTTAATATTGCTGATTTTAATTATATAGAAATAAAAGGTTTGTGTGATTTTGAAACCATTAAAACAGCCTACGAAACATATCCAGTTATGGAAGAAAAAAAATATATAGTCTGGAAAAATATAGATCTTTCAAAAAACTCTATAAAAGATTATGAAGAAATACTTGCAAATATCACAAAGGACCTTGAAAATTTCCCGGATTATGCAAATTTCTTGATTTTTTCTGATAATAGACCTTTTAAAGGAAAGTTTTATAAAAAAGTAGAAAAATATGCTAATATTGTAAAAATTGAAAGACTTAGCAAAAAAGACCTTGAAACTTTTATTGGAAGAAGATTTGTTAGAAATAATAAAAAAATACAAAAATCTATGATAGGAGAAATTATCGATAGATTTTCTTATCTACAAAAAGATAGCGAAATCGACTTATATGAAGTTGTAAACACAATTGATAAAATAATAGCAAATTCAACTGATGAGATTATAAAAATTGAAGATGTAAGAAATCAGCTTGATGAGATATTAAACTTAAATATTTTTAATTTAACTGATGCTATAAGTATGAGAAATGCAAAATCCGCTTCAGAAATATATCTAAAAATGGCGGAAAAAGATGATGATTTATTTATGATTTTTCATATGATTATAAGACAAATTAGAAATTTAATAGCCTATAAGACACTAAAAATTAATGGCAAGAACGATTCTTTTATAATGAAAAATATTTCCATAGGAACTTATGAACTTAAAAAACTAAGGGAATTTGAAAAAAATTTCACTTTGGATGACTTATTTTCCGCTCACAAAAGACTTTTTGATATGGAAATTAGACAAAAATCTCAAGATTTTGATATGAAAAGAGAAACTTTAATTTTTATAAATAAAATATGCAAATAAAAAATGAGTAACTATCAGTAATCATATGTGAGGATCCAATACTGATAATTACTCATTTTATTATGCGTTTTGTGCCTTGTTTAAAGCTTTTTGTAATCTAGAACTTGTTCTAGCAACTTTATTTTTGTGGAATACATTCTTAGATTCAGCTTGTTTTAATCTTTTGTCAACGTGTTTGAAGATTTGATTAGCATTGTCTAAATCACCAGCTTCTAAAGCTTGATCAAATTTTTTGATATAAGTTTTGATTTCAGACTTGCGAGATTTATTTCTTAGAGTATCTCTTTTGTTTGTTTCAATTCTCTTTTTTGCTGATTTGATATTTGCCATATTTTCACCTTCTTTCTTGCTTTTATTTTTGCTTGACTGATTTATTCTACCATACATTTGTATATTTTACAAGTGGAATTGCTAAAAATTTATATTTTTGAAGTTTTTTAATTTTAGTTTATAATATAAGAGAATACGAGGAGAAATTTATGGAAGATAATAAAGAGAAGATAAAAATACAAAAAAATAAAAAAGAAGTAAAGAAGGATAGCTTAAAAGATACTATCATAGATTGGATAAAGACAATTCTTACAGCTTTAGTGATAGCCTTAGTTCTTAAACTTTTCATTGTTGATGCTACAAGAGTTTCCGGCAAATCAATGCTTAATACTCTTCATCATGATGATATGCTCTTGGTAAATAAAATAAGTAAGCATTTTACAAGCTATAAAAGAGGACAAATTGTAATTTTGGATGCTCCAGATTATCCTAATAGACTTTATGTAAAAAGAGTTATAGGAATTCCTGGAGATACAATTTCACTAAAAGATGACAAAGTTTATCTAAATGGTGAACAGCTACAAGAACCTTATACTTCTGTAGATTATACTTTGCCAGAAAATGACGGATTAGAATGGAAACTTTCAGAAAATGAATATTTTGTCATGGGAGATAATAGATTAGAAGGTGCAAGCAACGATTCAAGAAACTTTGGACCAATTTCAAAAGATGAAATAGTAGGACACGCTTTCTTTAGATTTTATCCATTTTCTGATTTTGGTTTAATAGATAACAATCCTTATGGAGAAAAGACAAATTAGATGAGTACAAAAAAAGATAACATTAGAAATTTTTCGATAATAGCCCATATAGATCATGGTAAAAGCACCTTGGCTGATAGACTTATAGAAAAATCTGAAAATATTGATTTTAGAGAAGTAAGCAACCAAATTCTCGATGATATGGAACTAGAAAGAGAACGTGGGATTACTATAAAATTAAAGTCAATAAAAATTCATTATTCAGCAAAAGATGGTAAGATTTACGATCTAAATCTAATAGATACCCCAGGACATGTTGATTTTAATTATGAGGTTTCAAGATCTCTTAAAGCTTGTGAGGGTGCTATTCTTGTTGTGGATGCTTCTCAAGGAGTTGAAGCACAAACTCTTGCAAATACATATCTTGCTTTAGAACAAAATTTGGAAATTTTGCCAGTATTAAACAAAATCGACTTGCCATCTGCAAGAGTTGATGAAGCAAAAGCTGAAATTGAAAGTCAAATAGGCTTAGATACCGATAACATACCACTAGTTTCTGCTAAAACAGGTTTAAATATTGAAGATGTTTTAGAAGATATAGTAAAAAATATTCCGGCTCCTGAAGATCACGATGATAAGCCTCTTAAAGCCTTGATATTTGATTCATATTATGATTCTTACAGAGGAGTAATTTGCTATGTGAGAATTTTTGAAGGAATTGTAAGACCAGGCGATACGATAAAAATGATGAATACAGGTAAGACCTATGAAGTAAATACAGTAGGCTACACCATGAGAACTCGTATAGAAACCAAGGAATTAAGATCAGGTGATGTTGGTTTTATAGAAGCAAGTATAAAAGAAGTTAAGGATGCAAGAGTTGGTGATACCATAACAAATGCCAACAATCCTACAGCAAAAGCACTTGAGGGTTACAAAGAAGTTTTGCCTATGGTTTATTCTGGAATCTATCCAGCAGAAGGGGAAAGCTTTGATAAACTTCGTGACGCCTTAGAAAAATTACAGGTAAATGATGCAGCCTTGGTCTACGAACAAGAAAATTCACAAGCCTTAGGTGTTGGTTTGCGTGCAGGATTTTTGGGATTATTACACATGGATATAATAACCCAGAGACTAGAGCGTGAATATGATTTAAACATTATCGCAACAGCTCCATCTGTAATATATAAGGTAAAGATGAGAAATGCCGATGATGAAATTGAGATACAAAACCCTAACGATTTTCCAGAAGCTGCAAACATTGAATATATAGAAGAGCCTATTACAATGGTAGAAATTATTACCCCGAAAGATTATATAGGACAGGTCATGAATCTTTCTCAAAATAGAAGGGGAGAAATGGTTGATATGACCTATATTGATCAATCGAGAGTTTCTATCAAATATAAAATTCCACTAAACGAAGTAATTTATAACTTTTTTGACTCTTTAAAATCAAGAAGCAAAGGCTATGCTTCACTGGATTATGAGTTAATAGGCTATCAAAAAGCAAAACTTGTAAAACTTGAAATTTTAATAAATGAAGAAGTTGTCGATGCTCTATCAATTATAGTTCATGAAGATAGTGCTTATAGTAGAGGAAGATCAATTGTAGAAAAACTAAAAGAAGAAATTCCTCGCCAACAATTTGCAGTGCCAATTCAAGCAGCCATTGGCGGCAAAATCATAGCTAGAGAAACTGTAAAAGCCTTGAGAAAAGATGTAATTGCCAAATGTTATGGTGGCGATATTTCTAGAAAGAAAAAGCTTCTTGAAAAACAAAAAGAAGGCAAGAAGCGTATGCGCCAATTAGGAAATGTGGAAGTTCCACAAGATGCATTTTTGGCAGTTCTTAAATACGACGACGAAAATACCAATTAAAAAAATAAAGCGATCAGGAAAAATTTCTAGATCGCTTTTTTAGTTATTCTGCTAATTTTGATTTGATTACCATTAACTTACTATCTGCTTTTGCTAATAAGCTGTGACTAACTCCAGGTTTTAGACTAACTATATCTCCAGGCTTTATAACAAAAGTATTACCATCTTCTGTAAAAGAAACTTCTCCTTGATAGATAACAACTATTACAGTCATTGGGCTATCATGACTTGGAATTTCCTCACCTTTTTTAATATTTAGATGAGTAACAACTTGATTTTCTGATTCATAAATATTATGAGCTCTTTTTTCTTGGTCGATTACGCTATATTTCATAAATATAACCTCCTTATTATTACAATATATTTATATCCAAAATTAAAAGAATAAAACAACATAAAAAATCTTAACAAAAATATCTATTTCGAAAAATTAGCTTCATTTAGGGTATAATTTTAATTGGAGGATGATATGGAATTAAAATCAAAAATTAGAGTAATTGAAGATTATCCAGTAGAGGGAATATCTTTTAAGGATATAACAACTTTGCTAAAAGATAAGGAAGCTTTTAAAGAATCTTTAGACTTTTTGGAAAAAGAAGTAGCTTCTTTGGACTTTGATTATATAGTTGGCATAGAATCAAGAGGATTTATTTTTGGTGCACCTCTTGCAGATAGACTTGGTGTTGGCTTTATACCAGTTAGAAAACCAGGAAAATTACCAGCAGAAATTGAAAAAGTTTCTTATGATCTTGAATATGGTCAAAATGAACTTGAAATGCACAAAGATGCTCTAAACAAAGGAGATAAGGTGCTTATTATCGACGATTTGATAGCTACTGGTGGTTCTGCACAGGCAACAGCTAAATTAATCGAATCTCAAGGAGCAAAGGTAGCAGCTTTTGCTTTCCTAATAGAATTAACCTCTCTAAAAGCCAGAGAAAAACTAAGCGATTATAAAATTATTTCCCTTGTTCAATACGATCATTAAAATAAGCCTTCTTTTGAGGGCTTTTTTATGATTAATAAGATAATTTAAACTTGTTTAATTTTTTATTTTTTTTAAATTAATTACTTGAATACTAATATCAAGATAGTATAATTCTATTAAGGTCAGAGATGGTCAAACACAAATACGATGGAGGGTAAGATGAAATATAGAGATTATTATGAAATTTTGGGAGTGGACAAAAAAGCAAGTGATGCCGAAATTAAAAAGGCCTATAGAAAACTTGCCAAAAAATACCACCCAGACCTTCATCCAGATGATAAAGATGCAAAAGATAAATTTTCCGAAGTAAACGAAGCTTACGAGGTTTTATCAGATCCCGAAAAGCGTAAAAAATACGATACTTTTGGCAAAAATGCCAATTTTTCAGCTGGTCAAAACTTTAATCCAAATGATTTTGGCTTTGATTTTGGAAACTTTGGAGGATCTTCTTACACATATACTACAGGTTCTGATAGTGGATTTTCAGACTTTTTTGATTCTTTGTTTGGAAATTTTGGCAAAAGTACATCAAACTTTAGACCGGGATCGCAAAGATTTACCAATGGATCAACTTTCACTTCAAAGAAAAAAAATACCTTAAATGCCATAATAGAAATTTCTATTGATGAGGCAATTAAAGGTTGCAAAAAATCTGTAAGTGTAAAAGATTCTAAAGAAATAAAAAATATAGAAATTAATATCCCTAAGGGAATTAAAAATAATAATAAGATAAAAATTGATGGATCAAAATATGGAATAAATGCTTATATTTTAGCAAAAATTATTATTAAGGATGAAGATGATAGAAGACTTGATGGAATTGATATTATAAAAAGAGAAAGAATACTTCCATGGCAGGCGTATTTTGGCTGCAAAAAGAAGATATCAACCATGGATGGCAATCTTATGGTAAATATTCCAAAAGAAACTAATTCAGGTCAAAAAATGCGATTAAAAGGATACGGTTACACTGATAGAAAGGGTAATAAGGGCGATTTGATTTTAGAATTAATCATCGACAACCCTAAAAATCTATCAAAAGAAGCAAAAGAATTATACGAAAAATTACAAGAATTGGAGGAATAATTATGGATTACAACAAATTTACACAAAAATCATTAGAGGCTATAAATAATGCCAATAACATAGCTATCAAAAATTCAAATCCTGATGTTAATGAAATTCATTTAAACTTTGCCTTGATTGAGAATTCAGATTCCATAGTTTCACAAGTAATTAAAACTATGGATATTGATTTTAATAGCTATAGAGAAGAAATTAAAAATATGATGGAAAAACTCCCACAAGCGAAAGGTGGATCAAATATTTACCCTACTCAGACTTTTACGAGAATTTTACTAAAATCTGAAGATGAGGCAAAGGCTATGGGAGACAGCTTTGTATCTTTAGAGCACATTTTCCTATCTTTATTAAATGAAAAGAGCGATGTATCTGATACTAACAATTCCTATGGTTTAACTTATAAGAATTTTAAAAATTCTATAGAAAAGGTCAGGAAAGGTCAAAAAGTTACTACAGATAATCCAGAAGAAACCACAAATCCTTTGGAAAAATTTGGTAGAGATTTGACCAAAGAAGCAAGAGAAGGAAAAATCGACCCTGTAATAGGAAGAGATAATGAAATTAGAAATGCTCTAAGGATTTTATCAAGAAGAAAGAAAAACAACCCAGTTTTGATAGGTAATCCTGGCGTTGGTAAAACTGCAATTGTAGAAGGTTTAGCTCAAAGAATTGTAAATAATGATGTGCCAGAGCCACTCCAAGGCAGAAAAATATTTTCTCTTGATATGGGCGCTTTAGTAGCAGGAGCAAAATATCGTGGACAATTTGAGGAAAGATTAAAGGCAGTTCTAAATGAAATAGAAAAATCTGATGGTCAAATTATAATGTTTATAGATGAAATTCATACTCTTGTTGGAGCTGGAAAAAGTGAGGGAGCAATGGATGCATCAAATATTATGAAGCCGATGCTAGCTCGTGGAGAAATAAAGGTAATTGGAGCTACAACTTTAAATGAATATAGGGAATATATTGAAAAAGATGGAGCCTTAGAAAGACGTTTCCAAAAAGTAATGGTAAATGAACCATCAATTGAAGATACCATAAGTATTCTTAGAGGAATCAAGGAAAAATACGAAATTTTCCACGGAATTAGAATTCAGGATAGTGCAGTAATTGCAGCTGCAGAATTATCAGATAGATATATAACAGATAGATTTTTGCCAGATAAGGCAATAGATCTTATGGATGAAGCTTGTGCGACAGTTCGTACAGAAATTGACACCATGCCAACCTACTTGGATGAACAAAAAAGAAAATTATTGCAAATTCAAATTGAAATAACCGCTCTAAAAAAAGAAGAAGATGAAAATTCTAAAAAAAGACTAGAAACTCTTGAAAAAGAATTGGCAGATTTGTCAGAAAAATACGACCAAGATTTCCTAAAATGGAAAGAACAAAAATCATCAATTGACGATATCAAAAAAATAAAAGAAGAAATTGATAGAGTTAAAGTTGAAATAGAACAAGCTGAAAGAAGATACGACTTTGAAAAATTATCAGAATTAAAATATGGTAAATTAGCATCTCTTGAAGAAAAATTAAAAAATGCGAGTCTTGAGTCTAAGCAAAACGAAGATGATTCTATCAAAGAAGAAGTAACAGATGAAGATGTTGCAGATGTAGTTAGCAATTGGACTGGAATTCCAGTATCTAAGCTTGTAGAAGGCGAAAAGGAAAAAATTCTAAAACTTCCAGAAAAACTTCATCAAAGAGTCATAGGCCAAGAAGTTGCCATAAAATCTGTTTCTGATGCAATAATTCGTGCTAGAAGTGGACTAAAAGATATAAATAAGCCAATTGGTTCATTTATTTTCCTAGGACCAACTGGAGTTGGTAAGACTAAACTTGCAAAAGCTTTGACAGAAGCAATGTTTGATGATGAAAAACACATGATAAGAATTGATATGAGTGAATATATGGAAAAATATTCCGTTTCAAGATTAATCGGTGCTGCTCCAGGATATATTGGTTATGAAGAAGGTGGGCAACTTACAGAAGCTGTACGTCGTATGCCTTATGCTGTAATTTTATTTGATGAAATAGAAAAAGCTCATCCAGATGTATTTAACATTTTATTGCAAGTTTTAGATGATGGTAGGCTTACCGATTCAATGGGAAGAACTGTTGATTTTAAAAACACAATCATAATCATGACTTCAAATATCGGTAGCCATTACCTCCTAGACGGCTTAAAAGATGATGGAACAATTGACCAAAATAGTAAAGATTTGGTTAAAAAAGCTCTTGAATCATCCTTTAGACCAGAATTTTTAAACAGAATTGACGATATAGTAATGTTTAACCCACTAACTGGAGAGGAAGTTTATAAGATAATAGACCTACAAATAGCAGAAATTCAAAAAAGACTTGATCATTTAGATATTAAACTTGAAATAACAGGAGCTGCTAAAGAATACATTTTAGCAAAAGCTTACGATGTAGAATATGGAGCAAGACCTGTAAAAAGATTTTTACAAACTCATGTTGAAACAGAACTTGGTAAAATGATAATCGAGGGAAAAATAATAGAAAAAGATACTGCTATTTTGGATGTAGATGAAAATAAAGAGCTAAAAATTAGAAAAAAATAAATAGCTAAGAAAGTGCCAACTTAATTTATAAATATTAAGTTAGGCACTTTTTCTTTTATATAAAATATTTAAGACTTTCTATTGACGAAATAAATTTCTAGATTTAATATATTATTGATAATTAATAAGACAAGGATCAAATTATGAAAAAGAAGCTAATGCTAATGATATCTATATTAATATTTTTACAATCAATTTCTTATTCTTATGCATATTCACAAGTAGAGAACACTAGTAATTTTAGTACTTTTAGAAATGAAGAGTATGAAAATTATACGACTGTAGAAAACACAAAAATTACAATTTTAGAAAATGATAAAACAAGAACAGTTAGAATGTTAAGTTTAGATAAGGGAACCATAGATGAATTAATTTTTTACAAGAATGAAAATAAGATTTATTCTACAATTACTGGTAAATATACATCTCTGGATACAAATTTACATAATAATAATTTGTTCACATACCGTTTTGCAAGAAAAGGAGTAAACAAAACGTATTACTTTTCATATTATAAGTTAACAAACATCTTGGGGAAAAGTGCAACTGCTGCTGGTGTTGCATCATTAGTTGCTTCAACAATAGGCATTGCATTTCCACCTGCAAATATTGTTGCGGCAATATTTGGCGGTTACTCAACTGGAGTTTCAGCAGCTTTGTGGGACGCTAGTACTAGTAAAAAACATGGAATCTATGTGACAGTTAATCCGAAACCCTATTTTTCATATTATTGGTGTAGGTAAATACTAATGAAAAGTTTTAGAGATATAATTATAAAACTGCTTGCTATTATTTCTGTAATAATTTTATTATTTTCAGATAAATTTTTTGATAGAACCTATGCATTTTATTCGTCTATAGTTTCAATAGTTATAATAATATATTTTATTAATTTTAATAATTACTTTAAAAAAAATATGAAAATAATACTATCAATAACTTTTCTTAGTCTAATCATTGCAAAAATGTCACTATTTTAATATTAAAATAGCTTACTTACTTGTATTTTACTAGAAATATTAAAATTACAAGCTTAAGTAAGCTTTTTTTAATTACAAGTTTTTTACTATTATATACTATATATAGTTAGCTATTGCAAAAAGCATACTACATATGGTATAATTTAATCACAATATAGGAGGAGCGTCATGACAACAGTAATAAAAAGAGATAATAAAAAAACTGAATTTAATAAAGAAAAAATCACCATAGCAATTGAAAAAGCTATGCATTCTCCATCAGGAGTTTACATAAAAGGCCAAGCAGATCAAATAGCTAGTGAAATCGAAAATGAGAAAAAAGATACAGATGAATTAAGTATTTATGAAATTGAAGACTTGGTATATTACAAATTAATAGAAAAAAATAATCCAGCAACTGCAAGAGCCTACGAATCCTACAAATCTGTTCAAGCTTACAAGAGAGAGCAAAATACATCAGATAAGGATATCTTAGGTTTATTAAATATGACTAATATCGATGTAATGGATGAAAATTCCAACAAAAATCCACTAATTGCATCAACACAAAGAGATCTTATAGCAGGAGAAGTTGCCAAAGATATCGCAAAAAGAAAATTAATACCAGCAGAATTGGTAGAAGCTCACGAATCAGGAGCCATACATATTCACGATTTGGATTATCTAATTCAACCTATTTTTAACTGCTGTCTAGTTGATATGAAAGATATGCTAGATAATGGAACGATTATAAATGGCAAATTAATAGAAACACCAAAATCTTTTCAAGTAGCTTGCAATGTCATGACTCAAATAATAGCTCAAATTGCATCTAACCAATATGGCGGTCAATCAATAAACATTAGTTGTCTAAGTCCTTATTTAAAAAAATCCTATAATAAAAATCTAAAACTTGCAGAAAAAACTTTAGGCGAGGGCGAAGTTTCAAAAAAAATGGCAGAAGCTATGACTCAAAAGGATTTGGAATCTGGTATACAAACAATCCAATATCAAATAAATACGCTAATGACTAGTAACGGTCAAGCTCCATTTGTAACATTGTTCATGCATACAGATGAAAATGATCCAAATCTTGATCAAACAGTTAAAATCATCGAAGAAATTATAAAACAAAGATATTTGGGAATAAAAAACGAAGCTGGAGTATATGTAACACCTGCTTTTCCAAAATTAATCTATGTTTTAGATGAAAATAATATCCATAAGGATAGCAAATATTACTATTTAACACAATTAGCTGGAAAATGTACAGCAAAAAGAATGTATCCAGATTATATTTCCGCAAAAAAAATGCGTGAAAATTACGAGGGCAATGTCTTCTCTCCAATGGGTTGCAGAGCATTTTTGCCTCCATATAAAGATAGCCATGGCAATTATAAATTTGAGGGCAGATTTAATATGGGAGTTTGCACAATAAATCTCCCACAAATTGGAATACTTGCTAGAAATGATGAGGAAAAATTCTTTGAAATTTTGGAAAAAAGACTTGAATTGGTAAAAGAAGTTGGACTATTAAGATACGATCACTTATCAAAAGTAACAAGCGATTCTTCTCCAATACATTTTTCTCATGGAGCAATTGCAAGACTTCCAAAACATACGCCTATTAAGCCACTATTAGAAAATGGATACGCAACTGTAACCATCGGTTATATAGGAATTTACGAAGCTAGTATACTTGTAACTGGCAAATCTCATACAAGCAAAGAAGGCAAAGAATTTGCTCTAAAAATAATGAGAATGTTAAATGAGAAAAAAGAAGAATGGTCTAAGGAATATGGCATAGCCTTTGCTGTTTACGGAACTCCAGCAGAAAGCTTAACCCATAGATTTGCATCAATAGATAAAAAAAGATTTGGAGATATAAAAGATGTGACCGACAAGGGTTATTATACAAATTCTTTTCACGTTGATGTAAGAGAAAAAATTTCTGTTTTTGAAAAGTTTGATTTTGAATCGGAATTTCAAAGCTTATCAACAGGAGGTTGTATTTCTTATGCAGAAATTCCAAATATGACCAATAATATTGAAGCTGTCATGACAATGATTAGATATATTTACGATAATATTCAATATGCAGAATTTAACACCAAATCTGATTATTGCAGCGAGTGTGGCTTTGATGGAGAAATATTATTAGATGATGAAAATAATTGGTATTGTCCAAATTGTGGCAACAAAGATCGTAGCAAATTAACAGTTGTAAGAAGAACTTGTGGTTATCTAGGAGAAAATTTCTGGAATGAAGGACGTACAAAAGAAATCAAAGCTAGGGTTTTGCACATATGAATTATGCCCAAATTAGAAAATATGATATAGCCAATGGTCCAGGAATAAGAACAAGTTTTTTCGTAACTGGTTGCTCACTTAATTGCAAAAACTGCTTTAATAAAGAATATCAAGACCATAATTTTGGCGAAAAATGGACTTCTGATACAACAAAAGTACTTATAAGTTATTTGAAAGATCCAAATGTTTCAGGCTTAACTATTCTAGGTGGGGAACCTTTTGAGAATTTGGACGGACTAGTAGATATTGTAAAAATGATTAGAAAAGAAATAGATAAGTCAATATGGATTTATTCTGGTTATACTTTTGAGATATTAATTAGAATTGAAAAAGCTCGTGAATTACTAAAACTAATAGATGTTTTGGTTGATGGACCTTTTATAGAAGAAAAAAAAGATTTAACACTTGCTTTTAGAGGCTCAAAAAATCAAAGGATTATTGATGTAAAAAATTCCTTAAAAGAAAATAAGATTATACTTTTAGAGGGGTATTAATATAATATAAATAATTGAGGAGGAAAAATGAACCAGAATTATCAAAAAAAACGTGGTCTCGGACCTATAGGAATAATAGCAATTGTAGCTATAGCTTTATTTCTAATCGTTCCTACCTATAATAGATTGGCAGGAGCTAGAGAAAATGTAAATGAAGCCTATGCTCAAGTACAAAATGTCGTACAAAGAAGAGCAGACCTTATACCAAATTTGGTAAATACAGTCAAAGGTTATTCTGATTATGAGGGCGAAACTTTAACAAAGATAACAGAAGCTAGAGCTGGTGTTACTAATGCAAAAACTCCAGGTGAATTGGCAAATGCTAACGAAAATCTAAGCCAAGCTATTCGTGATATTAATGTAGTAGTTGAAAATTATCCAGATTTAAAAGCAAATACCCAATACACCCAATTAATGGATGAGCTAGCAGGTTCTGAAAATAGAATTTCTGTAGAAAGAGGAAATTACAACCAAGCTGTGAAATCTTACAACTCTGATATTAGAAGATTTCCGACAAATCTTATAGCAAAAATTACAGGCTACCAAGAAGCTGAATATTTCCAAGCCAGCGAAAAGGCTCAAGATGCACCAACAGTAGATTTTAACAAAAATAATTAAGGAGAAAAAAATGAAGAAAGGAAAAATATTTACAATAAACTTGGTTTTACTCATTAGCCTATTAATTTTTCCTTTTTTTTCTTTGGCTAATGAAAGCTTACCAGATCCTCCAAGTGATTATTATTTGGATGAGCTAAATATGCTTGATCAAAGTGCAAAGGATAATATAAATTCCACCAACAAAGAGCTAGAAAGTAAAACAGGTTCACAGGTCGTAGTTGCAACTGTCAAAAATACTCAATCGCTTCCAGCAAGTGATTTGGCAGTAAAAATTTTTAATAAATGGAAAATTGGCGATAGTAAGAAAAAAAATGGAGTTTTAATACTTATAAGCCAAGATGACACAAGTGGAAAAAGAGAAGTTTTTATTGCAACTGGCTACGGAATTGAGGGAAGACTTAATGATGGTAAAGTTGGAAGAATTATAGATAATTTTATGCTTAGCGATCTAAAAGCTTCTAATTATTCTAAGGCCCTAAACGAAGGATTTAATGCTGTTGTTGCAGAAATTGCCGATGAATATCAAATCAAATTAGATGGAAATTACGATCAATATCTAAAGAAAAATAATCCAAGTCAAAAAGGAATAAGTTTAGGGACATTGTTTTTAATGTTAATTTGTTTTATAATTTTTTCTAATTTGATTAGGAGAATGGTTCACAAAGCTTATCCATCTAGAAAATATTACAATGGATTTCCAATAAACAGGAGAAATTATTATAATAAATCAAATGAAAAAAGCTTTGGAGATCTATTTGATAGTACATTTTCAAGTGATGATTTTGGTTCTTCTTCATTTGGTGGATCATCTGGTGGATTTTCTGGTGGCGGAGGTTCATCTGGTGGCGGCGGAGCTGGAAGAGGTTTTTAAGGAGAAAAAATGTATGGATATTTAGCAAGTCATTTTTTTAATGATGCTATGTTTACCTGGACAGAAAATTTAGCAAAGTATATAGAAGAAAAGACTGATTTGATTTTGTATGTTCCTCAAAGAAATGCAGATATCAACGATAAGAAAAACAATGACGATATAATTACCGATATAAAAATCGCCCAAGCAGACACCGCTGAACTAAAAAAGGCAAATGTATTGATAGCTTGCCTTGATGGACTATCAATTGATGATGGAGTAGCAGCAGAAATTATGGCTCACGGGGTTATGGCGGAATTTGAAAAAGAGAATGGAATTGATTTTCCAAGGCTTATAATTGGAATCATAACTGATATGAGATACATAGGAACTGGCGAAAATAAATTATATAGAAATTTGATGATTGTTGGAAAAGTCAAAGAGCATGGACATCTGATAGTTGGCTATGCAGGAGATGATTCTTACAAAAAAGAATTGGTAGATTTAATAAATGATTTTATGAATGAAAATTAAAAAGCTTTAAGCTTTAGGTAAAATTTCGCTTGCATTTTTTTACTTAAAAGCTTAAAGCTATTTTTTATGCGTATTTTCTTATTCTTGGTAATAATATTTTTAATACAAAGATATTTAGAACAGTTTCAATAGCTTGTTTAGGAACTCTACCTAAAACATAAATCCAATATGGGTTTTTGGAATATTGAACTAACCATATTGAATCAACTAATAATCTTACAAGCATAAATACTAAAATTGAACTAATTATAATGATCCAATTTAATTTTTCATCTAAATCTTTATGAAAAATTTTAAATGAAACAATGCCCGGTAAAAATCCTATCAAAAATGCACTAAAGGTAAAACCAGGGTGGAAAATCCCATCCGGATTTAAAAGCATACCAACTACATCAGCCAAAGCACCCGTAATTCCTCCAAGACTTGGCCCATACAAAATACCTGACATAATTATTGGAATATAACCAATGCCAAGTTTTTTGTTTACAGGAATTGTAATTGTAAAATACCTTCTTAGAACAACTGATAAGGCTGCAAGAATTGCAATCTTTGTAAGCGTGTTAATAGTTAACTTCTTATTCATTTTTCCCCTTTCTATCAGAGGCAGCGGTTGCGATAGAAAATCATAGCCTTTGGCTTCGTCTAGAAACAACAACCCATTTTCTAGCACTTGATGCTTCCTATCTACTCTGATGATTATATGATATCATATAAATAGAAAAATAAAAACATTGAGGGCTTATGATAAAGAGAGAATTTTTTGATAGAGATACATTAGAAGTGGCAAAAGATTTGCTGGGGAAAATTATAATAAGAAGAGATAATAATATAATCTACAAAGCAAGAATTGTAGAAACTGAAGCTTATATGGGAATAGAAGATAGAGCCTGCCAGACTTTTGGAAATAGAAAAACTAACAGAAATAAAATAATGTATGAAGATGCTGGAACTATTTATATCTACCAAACTTATGGCATACATTATCTAATGAATTTTATAACCAGAGATAAAAATCATCCAGAAGGAGTATTGATAAGGGCTATAGAACCGCTATCAGAAATAGACAACTTTTCCTTAAATAGATTTGGCCTAAAGTATGAAAATCTATCGCCATATCAAAAGAAAAATTTAACAAATGGTCCAGGCAAAATAACCAAAGCCTTAGCCATAGATAAAAAACTAAATGGAAAAAATCTATTTACAGAAAATTTTTATATTGAAGATGATCTAAAAGATTTTCAAATAATAACAGATAAAAGAATCGGTATCGACTATGCCAAAGAAGCAAAAGATTATCCCTATAGATTTTATATAAAAGATAATCCTTATGTTTCAAAAGTCAAAAAAGGATAAGATCTAAAGAGTCTTATCCTTAAAATTAATCTTAAATCCTTGGTCTATAAGTGTTTCAAACATTTTAGACCTATTTTTCTTAGTAGTTCCTTGCTTTTTAGGAATTTGTTTGGAAAATGAATCAGAACCTTTATTATGATCTCTCAAATCATAATAAGTAGTGATTATTTCATCATAATCTTTTATCATTTCATTATAATTATCAAAAATTTTGTAAGAATTTTCAAAAGTTTTTAATTTTATATCAATCCTTGGTTTAAGTTGTGGTTCTTGGTTAGCAATTCCAAATCCTACTCCCACAGCAGGATAGGTATATTTTGGAAGTTTTAGCAAATCTATAACCATTTTTGTATCATTGTGGATATTACCAAAATAATTACATCCTAGGCCAAGACTTTCACAAGCGATAGTTAAATTTTGTGCTGCTATTATTGCATCAGAAAATCCCTGGATAAATTTATCAAAGCCAATCATTTCATCATTTTCTTCATTATTTTCTTTTGCTATCAAATAATTTCTAAACAAATCGACTACAAAAATAAAAAGATGAGGAACTCTTGCCATATATTCTTGGTCGCCATTTTCTGCAAATTTTACCTTAATCTTTGGATCTGTAACATTTATTATGGAAAAATATTGCATACCATTACTTGAAGCAGATCTATTTGCAACTTCTAATAATTTGTCGATAATTTCATCATCAAGTTTTTCGTCCTTAAATTCTCTAATTGTTCTGTGATTTAGTTGATCTTTGATTGTGTTATTCATGTTTACTCCCTTTCTTTCTATACATTTATACCCAGCCTTAAGGTATATTAATAAAAGGTGATAAAATGATAGTTAAAATTTCTGTAAGAAATTTAATAGAATTTGTGATGAGATCAGGCGATATCGACAATACTTTTAGAGATAATGCAAGACTTATTGAAGGAATTAGAGCTCATCAAAAAATCCAAAGCTCTTTTGGGGATAACTATAAAAAGGAAGTTTCTCTAAAAAATTCAACGACAATTTCTGATGTCACATTCAATGTTTTTGGTAGAGCAGATGGACTTATAAAAGATGGAAGCGATTTTATTATCGATGAAATCAAATCTACTGCAAGAGATCTTTCTGATATTGACGATACGAACAAACTCCACCGGGCTCAAGGAATGTGCTATGCGTATTTTTATGCATTAGATAAGAAATTATCTAAAATATATATAACTTTAACCTATGTAAGTATTGAGGATTATTCTACAAAGATTTTTAAAAAAGAATTTAGTATTGAAGATTTGCACAAATTCTATATGAATTTATTGGAAAATTATCTAAAATTTTCAGAAATTTTAGCTAAAAATATAGAAAAAAGAAATGAAAGTATCAAAGTTTTAGACTTTCCTTATAAAGATTACCGCAAGGGTCAAAGAAAAATGTGCCTTGCTGTTTATAAATCTATTTTAGATTCCAAAAATTTATTTGTGGATGCACCAACAGGCATTGGCAAAACAATATCGACGGTTTTTCCATCAGTAAAATCAATGGGAGAAGACTTATCTGATAAAATTTTTTATTTAACCAGCAAAAACACCCAAGGCAAAGAAGCCATGAAAGCCATAAAAATTTTAAGAGAAAAAGGCTTATTTATCAAGGCTTTAAATATAACTTCCAAGGAAAAAATTTGCCTAAATGATGAAGTTAAATGTAACCCCATCGATTGTCCCTTTGCCAAGGGTCATTTTGACAGGGTAAATGAGGGGCTTTTAGATATAATCTCAAATGAGGAGATAATAGATTTTGATAAAGTGACTTCTTATGCAGAAAAATACAGAATTTGTCCTTTTGAATTTGAGCTTGATATCTCAAATTATGTAGATTTTATTATCTGTGATTATAATTATGTCTTTGACCCAAACATTTATTTAAAAAGATTTTTTGATGAAATATCAAGTAGATATATATTTTTAGTAGATGAATCACATAATTTGCTAGAAAGGTCAAGAGAAATGTATTCCTTTACGTTTTCAAAAAATAGTTTCACTGATTTGCTAGAAAAATTAAAAGGGAAAAAATACAAAAAAATTTCTAAAATTTTCAATGAAATTATTGATAAATTTGACGAATTATACAATAAACATGGCAAAAAATTATATTATTACCAGGAAAATCTTATCGATGACTTTGATGAATATTTTCAAAAATTAATAAAGCCCTTGCAAAGATTTTTGGTAGAGGAAAAAAATGATACTAATTATGAGGACTTGTTAAATTTATTTTTTGATATAAATAAATATTTTAAGATAAGCGATTATTATACCAAAGGATTTTATTCGATCATATCTTTTGATGAAGAAAATCAAACTATTAATTTTCAAATCAAATGCATTGATCCTTCAGAAGTTTTGGATAATAAGTATAAATTTGCAAGAACAGTGGTGTTTTTCTCTGCAACCTTATCTCCAATTACTTATTTTATGAGAATACTAGGGGCAGAAAATAGCTTAAAACTAAGGCTAGATATGCCATTTCCTGAAAACAATTTTGCCATATTTAGTAGAGAAATTAGCACGAGATACAAAGATAGAAATAGAAATTTAGAGCAAATTTCACAAAGTATAAATGAATTTATCAATTCAAAAAAAGGAAATTATTTTATATTTTTCCCATCTTATGCTTATTTAGAAGAAGTTTATGAAGACTATAAGGAAAAATTTGACGATGAAATTTTATTACAAGATAGGTCGATGAGCGAAAAAGATATAAAGAAATTTCTTAAAAATTTTGATGAAAAATCTGCTAAAACTGCTTTTCTTGTATTGGGTGGAGTTTTTTCTGAAGGAATTGATCTTCTTGGAGAAAAATTAATTGGTGCTATGATAATTTCAGTTGGAATGCCTAAAGTTTCAAGCCTTAGAAATTTAATCAAAGAACATTTTGACAAATTAGGATATTCTGGCTTTGATTATTCCTACACTTATCCAGGCATAAATAAAGTATTCCAAGCAGCTGGACGAGTTATTAGAAGTGAAAACGATAGGGGAATAATCTATCTTTTAGATGATAGATTTACAAGTCGAAAATATCAGATGCTTTATCCAAAACATTGGAGAAAAAAAGAAATTAAAATTGTAAATACGGACTCTTTGCTAAAAGAAGAAGCTAATAATTTTTGGGAGGAAAATATTGAGAAAAAAACAAATTTGCCAAGTTAAGATAAATGAAATGCAATATCCAAATATTTCTCTAGGTCTTAATGAAAAAGGTCAAATAGTTGAATTTAAGGGCGGACTTAAAGGCCAAATTGCCCAGGTAAAAATTACCAGAAATAGAAATAATAAAAAAATCGGAAAATATTTAGGACTAATAGAAGATTCTCCTTTGGAAAGTAATGAAAATCATTGTCCCAATGCCGATATTTGTGGAGGTTGCTCTTATCAAAAATTATCTTATGAAGTTGAATCAGATTTAAAAGAAGAAATGATAAAAAAATTACTTGTAACTAACAAAATAGATATCGATAGTGATATTATCTTCAATTCGCCTCCTAAAATCTATGAGTATAGAAATAAGATGGAATATACTTTTGGTGACTCCTACAAGGGTGGAGAATTAGTCCTAGGCTTACATAGGCAAAATAGATTTTATGAAATTGTGGATACTATAAATTGTAACATAGTAGATGGCGACTTTAACAAAATTAGAGAAGAAGTTCAAAATTATTTTAGAGAAAAAGGTACGGAATTTTACCACAAATCAAAAAAAGAAGGCTTACTAAGACATTTTATCATAAGAAAAGCCCACAAAACTGGTCAAATAATGGCAATATTAGTAACAACAGACGATCAAAGTTTTGATATAAATGAAAAAGATAAATTCGTAGAATTTTTATTAAGTCTTAAACTAGCAGGTAAACTAGTATCCATTTATCATGTTACAAATAATTCAGTAGCTGATGCTGTAATTGCGGAAAAAATTGATCTCTTGTACGGAGAAGAATTTATTACAGAAGAAATGTCGGGATTAAAATTTAGAATTTCTCCATTTTCATTTTTCCAACCAAACTTATTTGCAGCAGAAATAATATATGAAAAAGTCATAGAATTTGCCGATGTAAATAAAAATATAAATGTTCTTGATCTATACTCTGGCACAGGAACTATAACCCAACTAATGGCAAAAAATGCAAAATCAGCAACAGGAATTGAAATAGTTGCAGAAGCAGTAGAAAAAGCCAAAGAAAATGCCAAAGAAAATGGAATCGAAAATATAAATTTTCTAACAGGAGATGTGTTAGAAGAAATAGAAAAAGTTAAAGGTAAATTTGATCTAGTTGTACTCGATCCACCAAGATCTGGAATAAATGAAAAAACTTTAGAAAAAATCCTACAAGTAAATCCAGAAAAATTCGTCTACATATCCTGTAACCCAAAAACTCAAGTAGAAAACTTAAAAACATTCCTAGCAAATGGCTACCAAATAAAAAACTACCAAATAATAGACCAATTTCCAAGATCAAGACATTTGGAGACTGTAGCGTTGATGACAAGAAAATAGAATAACAAGCTATAAAAGTGCTGAAATCAATGGCTTTTAGGATTTTAAAAGAAATCAGTTCTATAATAAATTAAAAATCGTGTTGGTAGAAAAATCGTCTACTTCTACCAACACGATTTTACAAATAGCCAGTACTTACATCTCTTTTTCTCCTGTAAAACTATTGTATCTTGATACTTTAAGGAGTTTCAATTATTCGATCTGTTAACCGTTATTTTTTGGATCTAAATTTAATAAAATAGCATTAATGGCGACGATGACTGTTGACACAGACATTAGAATTGCTCCTAATGCAGGGCTTAATGTGATACCAATAGGAGCCAAAATTCCTGCAGCTAGAGGGATAGCTATAAAGTTATAACCGGCTCCCCAAAAGAGGTTTTGTTTCATTTTACGAGTTGTTTTGTGTGCTAATTCAATAAATGATTCAATATCTCCTGGATCAGATTGAGTCAAGATGACATCAGCTGAATCCAATGCCACTTGGGTTCCAGCGCCTACAGCTATACCAACGTCTGCTAAGGCAAGAGAAGGGGCATCATTAACACCGTCACCTACCATTATAACTTTTTTTCCTTCTTCTTTAAGTGTTTTTACTAACTCATATTTGTCTTGTGGAGATTGATTTGATCTATATTCAATCTCTAAATCTTCTGTCGCGCCTTGAGCTGCTTTTTCATTATCACCTGTTGCCATAATTGGTTGAATATTGTTCTTTTTAAGAACTTTAATTAACTCTTTGCTCGTTGGTTTTAATTCATCCCCTAAAGCTACAGCACCAATAGCATCATCGTTTTCTACTAAGACACTGAGAGTTGCTCCTTTTGGAATATCCATATCCAGATTACGTCCGTATGCTTTTTGGCTGATTAATTGGTAACTATGGCCCTTGGCTTTGCCTTCTACGCCAGCACCGGAAATCACATCAATTGAATCAAAAGATACTGGACTTATACCTTGCTGCTTAGCGAAACTAATAATTGATTGAGCAATCGGGTGACTAGACCCTCCTTCAATACCTGCCAGTAAGGCAATGATTTCCTCTTTATTATATTTGTTATTAAAAAGTTCAACGTCTAATACTTTAAACTCACCAGTTGTTAAAGTACCCGTTTTATCTAAAATCATCACATCTGCATCTTGAGCTATTTCTAAGGCTTGGCGGTCTTTTACTAGTAAGCCACGGCTAGCTCCTAAGCTTGTGCTACGGGCGGTTACCAATGGAATAGCCAGACCCAAAGCGTGAGGACAAGCTATAACTAATGTTGTGATAGCAAATTTTACTGCCGTTGGGATGTCCGCTATAAGCGTCCATACTACAAAAGCAATTAGCGCGACAATAACAGCAATATAGAAGAGCCATCCTGCAACCTTTTGAGCAATATTTTCTGCTCTGGAAGGCTGACTTTGAGCTTGGCTAATTAAAGTCTGTACTTGAGAGATGAAGGATTGATCACCTGTCTCAAGCACTTTAATATAAAGAACCCCTTCTCCATTTGTTGAGCCCCCGATTACTTCATCGCCAGGACCTTTTTTTACTGCTTTTGACTCCCCAGTTAGAAGAGCTTCATTTAAACGTGATTCGCCACGCTCGATAATCCCGTCTGCTGGCACATTTTCTCCGGCTTGAACACGAATTAAATCACCTACCTTTAAGTCAGCAACTGGTCGTGTTTCAATTGAATCGTCTTCTAATACAACGTGAGCATCTTTCGGCACTAACTTAGCCAATTCTGCTTGTGCGTCTCCTGCTTCTCCAATAGCTTTCATCTCAATCCAGTGACCTAATAGCATGATTAATAGTAATGAAGCAAATTCAAAGAAAAAGTCCATAATTTGTTCACCTGTTACGTAGCTTGCTATTACAGTATAAATACTATATAAATATGAAACACTTAAACCTAAAGAAACGAGAGCCATCATTCCAGGTTCTTTTTGTTTAAATTCGTCAACTGCCCCTTGATAGAATGGACGTCCACCATAAATAATTAATATAGTAGATAAAATAGCTACTACAATATCAGAATATGGAAAAGTAAACTGGAATGGTAGGTCAAACCCAGCCATAGGGGATAAGAGCATAATAATGATTCCTAGTGGCAATGATTTTAAGAAAAGTTCCTTAAAGTTTCCGTGATGATGGTGGTCATGCCCACTGTGCCCGCTGTGATCATGTCCAGCATGATGTTCTTGATGTTGATCTTTATGGTCTCCATGTTCATCTGTGATTCCATGCTCGTGTTTTAACTTATCCATGTCGTCATAATCATGGTGATTATGGGACGAATATCTGTTGTCATTATTCATTTTAAATTCCTCCTTATACTTAATGATGATGTAAATGACATTTGCATTGTCCTTCTGGACAATTGCAATCCACTTCTTCTACTGCGAAAGATTTTTTCATCTCTAATATTTTTTCTAGTCGATCTATATCATCGAAGCTTAAAACATGATCTTCAATGATACTTCCTATTACATTTCCGACTTTCTTATTGCAAATACGGTTAAAAATATCTTCTGCATAATCCATTACGGCTTCTGTCTCTTCAATATTGGCAGTGTAAATAAACTTTCTACCTTCTTGCTCTGTATTTAGTACGCCTTTTCCAACTAATCGACCTAAGATCGTTTTGATAGTGGATTGTGTCCAGTCCATTTTTTCTTGCAATACGGAAATCACTTTTTTACTAGTTACTCGATCATTTGCCCAAACTACACGCATGACTTCCCATTCTGCATCTGTGATATGAGTATTGTATACTATTACACCCATTGTCTTTCCCTCCTTATTGTTTACGAGTATAGACTTAATACTTAAAATAAGTTTACTCTTGTAAACTTATCTTGTCAAGTATTTTTAATAAATGTAATCAACGATTATTACGCTTTTTTTCCCAATTTCTTCTCAGTACGATTTATAAGGTTATCATTGATTTACATTTATCGCTCTTTTAATTCCTTATTTTTAATAATATGATAAATATGATGATACCTTTTCTGAATTTATTGTTTAGCTAAATATATAGTCATAAATTTCACAAATTCTACCCTTTCATTTTTTATGGTAGTTTGATTTACTTCACTTCAGGAACTTTACTCAAAATTTGTAGATTTATTTAAATGAAAGTTGTGAAATTGATTCATCTTATTAAGAAAAATCTGGAGAAGTTTTTCATAAGAATATAGGGCCTATTGTTTAAAAATTAGTGACTATGTAAGGTTTACAACCGATTTTTATTCTGTACTTTTATCCAATGGAATTAATGGGCTAAAACTTTGAGATGGTGTTAAGAATCAAGGACTAAAATTAAAAAGTGATTTTATGTAAATTAGTTATTGTGCAAGTTTCGAAGGCTATATTGTAATGAATTTAAAATTTGTCTTTATATAAAGGTTATAGGAGAAATCTTCACACAATAACTATAAAGCTTGAAATATCAATGTAAGAAAAGGTGATAGAATCAAGTTTAGTTAATAAGATAAAAGTGAATAGAGGGCTTTGTCTTAAATTTACATCCCCATAAATGACAGAAATACCAGATAGGATAATACTTCTGCCAAAAAGAAAGATTGAAATTATTGAAACAAAAAGACCTGGAAGAGAACCAAGACCAATTCAAAAAAAGGATAAGGCCATTTAAAAAATTAAATTAATGTTTATGTTCTTGATTTTAAAGAAAATATTGATGAAATAATAAAAAGAATCGAAGATGACAACTTAGAATACACTCTACGTAAATATAAAAACTATCCTACTGAATTTATAAAAGAAAATAGAAAATCGTCACTTTTACTAGATATGGGTTTAGACAAGGTGGTTATAGGCCTAATGGCTATAAAAGATTTATTCTTTGATGCTTTTGCAATTTCTAAAGTTTTAATCATAGTACCATTAAGTGTTGCCAAATATACTTGGAAAGAAGAGATATCAGGGTGGTCCCACCCTGATATCTTAAAATATTCAGTATTAATAGGTAGTGAAGAAGAAAGAATAAAAGGAGTAGATATATTCCCAAGAACGAGGCTTTTGAGAAATATTAAAATTTATCCATACTGACCACTCAAGCCATGTCGAGACGGTGGTGTTGATATCAAGAAAAAAAGATAAAAAATTATAATACTCTCAATGATGTGTTTGCATTGATCGAAATAAAAAGCGAGGACTGCAGGGGTGGAATACTCATGAAAATACCTGATGAGAAAGTACAGAAACGTTTTCGAGTATACCCACATATTGGAAGGGTAAAAATATTATTCAATTTGCTTCGTCAAAAAATCATATAGGAGTATATCTAGGAGAGGAAGGAACTGAATATTTTAGGGATAAATTAACAGATTATGATATAACTAAAGCTACGTAAGGCTGCCCTATTCTAGGCCATTGCCTAAAGATCTGTTAGCTGAGATATCAAAAGGGTGTTATGAAAAATATTCAAAAAGCGATTAACTTAAGAGATTTAATCAAATATTATAATTTATAGATAAGGTTTATATATAGGTGAAGAAAATATTTTACATTTCTCAAGTTTTAAATATGCATATATGGGCATAATATAAATGTACTTTTATATTATATCAAGGAGGGATTATGAGTTTAGTAATTAACAAACTTATTAGTAGTTTAATTCAAATCGTTTTATTTTCACTTATACCATTTGTTTATTGGTATTTTAAAGTTAGAAAAAATCAGAAATTTACAGAATGGATAGGGCTTAAAAGAATTAAAAGGGTAGACAAGACTTTGATATTATCAATATTTATAGTAACCATTATCTATCTAATAATAGGCATAATTCTTCTAAATAGTCTAAGTGGAGTTAATAATGCAACTAGCGAGTTTGCGGGACTTAGATTCAAGGCTATTTTGCCTATTATAATTTATGCAGCCCTTAACACCGCTTTACCTGAGGAGATTTTGTTTAGGGGATTTGCACTTAAAAGGCTAGTTAGTAAAATAGGATTTAATAATGGAAATCTTATACAATCAATATTGTTTGGACTGGTTCACGGAGTGATGTTTTTTCCTATTGTAGGTGTATTAAAATCTCTTTTAATTATTTTTGTTACAGGGTGTATAGCCTATGCTATGGGATATATCAACGAGAAGTTATCAGAGGGATCAATTATTCCAAGTTTTATCATACATACAGTGTCTAATTTAGTAGCTGGTTTATATGTTGCATTTTTTCTTTAAATTTAGTAAGACATGAGCTTAGAGTTTATCTATAGCCTATGTCTTTTTTATTTTTATAAATTAATTATGGATATGTATTCTGATAAGATAAATATAAGGACTTTTAAACAAGAATCCAAGTAAATTAAGATAATATAGAAAATATAATAGGACACCTATAGATAGAATGAAAATCTATAATCTAAAAATAAACCGACATCAGATTTTGTATGTTGTTTTTTTATGCGACTTTTATTGATATATTAGATTTTATCCATACTGACCACTCAAGCCATGTGGAGAGTTTCGTATTGATGTCAAAAGCAAGAGTCTAGATTTATTTTATATCTAATGATTTACCATATTATCTTTTGGGTATAATTCGTATAAGAAAGAATGTTAGAATTTAAAGAAAATGGTAGGAGGCCAAAATGGCAGGTAAAAAAGATAAGAACAAGCACGAATTTATTAAAGCGCCTTTAACACCAAATGGATCTGAAATGGTAATCCTGTAAAGGATAACGACAAGATTAAAGATCTAGAGAAAAATAAGGTTGATAACAAGGGTAAAGCTTTTACTACTAACAAGGGCCTTAAGATGGCATAAGATGAGTTTACACTTAAGGCTGGCAGTAGAGGACCTAGTCTTCTTGAAGATTTTCATTTTAGGGAAAAAATTATGCACTTTTATCATGAGAGGATTCCAGAAAGAATTGTCCATGCTCGTGGTGTGGGTGCTCATGGTATTTTTAAATCTACTAAGGATATGAGTGAGTATACAAAAGCATGTCTATTTTCAGGTCACAATAAACAAACTCCTCTATTTTCAAGGATATCTACTGTAGCAGGATTTAGAGGTTATACAGATACTCCTCGTGACGTACGTGGTTTTGCTATTAAATTTTATACAGAAGATGGAAACTACGATATAGCTGGTAATAATGTGCCAGTATTTATTATCCAAGACGCTATAAAGTTTCCTGATTTTGTTCATGCAGTAAAACCAGAGCCAGATACAGAAGTTCCTCAAGCCCAATCTGCTAACGATACTTTTTGGGATTTTGTAACAAGAAATCAAGAGTCAGCTCATATGGTTATGTGGCAAATGAGTGATAGGGCAATTCCTTTAAGTCTGCGTATGATTGATGGTTTTGCAGTTCATACCTTTAGATGGATAAATAAGAATGGCAAGGCAACCTTTGTTAGATATCAGTGGAATCCTCAATTAGGTGTTCACTCAAGAGTTTGGGATGAAACACTTAAAGTTTCTGGAAATGATCCTGATAGTCAAAGAAAAGATTTGTACGAAGCAATTGATGAAGGAAATTATCCAGTCTGGGATTTTTGCGTTCAGCTACTTCCAGAAGAAAAGGAACATGACTTCCCATTTGATATCCTAGATCCTACAAAGGTTTGGCCAGAAGAGTACATTCCTAAGATAAAAATCGGTGAAATGATTTTTAATAGAAATGTTGACAATTATTTTGCAGAAACAGAACAAGTTGCCTTTAATCCAGGAAATGTTATTCCAGGAATTGATTTTTCAAATGACCCTCTACTTTAAGGAAGACTTTTCTCCTACACAGATACCCAACTTCTAAAACTAGGTGGACCAAATTTTGCTCAAATACCTATCAATAGACCAATTTCTGAAGTTCACAACAACCAAAGAGATGGATGGCATCAACATATGATAAATAAGGGACCAGTTTCTTATATGAAATCATCTATTGATGACCAATCACCTTTCTATGAAAGTCCAGAAAATGGTGGATATGAACATTACCAAGAAAAAATAGATGCAGAAGTTATAAAGGCAAGAGATGATAGTTTTAGAGATCATTTCAGCCAAGCCACAGCATTTTATAAATCAATTAGTAAAGTAGGACAAAATCATATTATTAATGCGTCTTCATTTGAATTATCAAAAGTTAAAAGAGAAGAAATAAGACAAGATGTCGTAGATATGTTTGCAAATGTTGATAAAAAAATGGCAGAAGAAATAGCCAAAAATGTAGGATGTGAAAAACCTGATGCTGAACGTGGATTTGACCCTTCAGGATTAAAAGCAAAAAAAGAAGCTTTAAAAGTTAGAATGCCTGAATTTTCTCAAGAAAATACCATATTTAAGGTTGATACTTTAAAAGTTGGAATATATTCAGATGACGATGATGATTTTGATTTTAAATCTTTGGTTAAAAAAATAGAAGATAACAAAGCAAAGGCTTAAATTATCCAAGCTAATTTAAGTGAGACAAAAGATGGTCAAATTGTTAGCCACAGATATGCTACTGTTCATCCTGTATTAGAAGATGCAATGATTGTAGTTATTCCTAAAAAACCATCCACAGAATTTAGTAAAAATGTAAATGAATTTGTAAATGAAACTTTCAACCATTACAAACCTTTATGGATTATTGGAGATTCTTCTGGTATTCTTGATAAAAAACAAGAAAAAGCAGATGGAGTTATGGTTACAAAAGATGCTAAAGATACAAGTAAGTTTATAGAAAATCTAGGTAAACAAAGATTTTGGAACAGAGAAGGTTCAATTTAAACATTTATAGATAAGAGCTTAGTAATCGCTAAGCTCTTATTTTTATAGAATAGTTTTATTTAATCCTTAAAAAAATCAAGTCAAGTCCATAATATTGTGTAAAATTTACTAGAACAATATTTAGTATTTCATTCTAGTAAACAATTTAGAAGATGTTATCCAATCCTCATTGATATCAATGAGGTTTGGTCTCCAAAAGCCGACGAGCTGAATATTAATCTAATAACTGATTCTTGATTAGGGAATATCCTAATTACTTTTTCACGTCTTCTAACTTTTTAGTTTATTCTTTCTTGGCAATTGGTTGACCTAAGTCTACTATGAACCACTTCATTAGCTAGATATGCAAAAGCATCTTCAAATCCTTCATCTAAGGTGTTTAAAGAGTTTTGATATTTATTTTCGGTTTCGTATTTTAAGAAGATCTCATCTTTTATTTATCTTGCTAAGCCCATATCTTGGATTTTAAATAGTGTTTTGATATCAGTTCTAAATCCTTCAGTGTTTTTCTTTGGTACTTTTGATAGGATATTTCTTAAGAAATGTACATGACATCTTTGCCATATTACATTTAAGAATGTTTCCTTTATTGCTTTTACTAGGCCTTTGTGGGCATCTGATATTATCATTTTAAGTCCAGATAGTCCTCTAGCTTTTAAATATTCAAAGAAGTTTGACCATGAGTATTCACTTTCGCTATCGCTTAGGTCTAAGCCTATGATTTCTCTGTTTCCTTTTTCAGTTATTCCTATTGCAATATAGCGCGCTTTTGATACTACACGATTGTTTTCCCTTACTTTTATGTATACTGCATCTACAATTATATAGGGATACTTAGTAGCACTTAGGTCGCTATTTCTCCATAGTTTTACTTCTTCGTCTAGCTCTTTAGTTAGGGATGATACAAAGGATTTAGAATATTTTTTACCACACATATTTTCTATTACCTTGGATACTTTTCTTACTTGTACTCCTTGGACATACATTTCTAACATGGTTGCAAGTAGTGCTTTTTCATTTCTTTGATATCTTTCAAAAACCTCTGCACAGAATTTACCATCTCTTGTTCTAGTACACTTAGATTTAATGTTCTTATTTTTGTTGTATAGTCACGTTCATAGTAGCCTTAACGATAAGTACTTCTATACTGACTTTATCTTAATACGTAATAGCAAATATATTTATTAAGATATTTTGTAAGTAGATAGATAAAGTAAAATTTTTTTTACAAACTTGCTTTTAAATTTGATCTTATTATAGTAAATATATAGAAAAAACCAGAAATTTTATTGTATAAATTAATGAAAAATTAAAAGGGGTTAGAAATGTATCGAATTTATCAAAAAAATGAACTTAATTTTGCAATTTTTTGGATTGTCATTTACTGTTTGATTACTACTTCAATTAGGGGAAATTTTGGGGATGAAAGTTTCTTTATGCTCATCGGACTAATCTTTATTGCTTTTTCTATTACTTTTTTTATAAATAATCATAAACTTAAAGAAAAATATGGTCTTGATAAGTATCCAGAAAATTCCAAGAGATATTTGTACTTTATTCCAGTATGGATTCTTGTAACTGGCAATTTATGGGGTGGGCTTAATCTTGTTTATTCTGGGATTTCCCAGGTATGGTCTATTATTTCAATGCTTTTAATTGGATACATAGAAGAGATAATTTTTCGTGGTTTTTTATTTAAGGCTATTCTAGAAAAAGATGGGGCAAAAAAGTCTATCATAATTGTAGCTTTAACTTTTGGCATTGGTCATATTGTTAATCTATTTGCTGGCCAAGCGAGTCTAGAAACGATAGCTCAAGTATTTTTCGCCATTGCTTGGGGTTTTATAATGGTAGTTATTTTTTATAAAAGTAAGAGTTTAATTCCATGCATTATTGCACATGGATTGATAGATGCTTTTTCTAAATTTGGCGTAGAAGGTTCATTTTCTCAGTGGATTTATATAGTTGCGACAATTATAATTGCATTTTTTTACTGCAAATATTTGTTGAAACTTGAGGATAAATAAAATTTGGTATGGTTGAATTTACTTTTAATAATGTTTTAAATAATATAATAGGAAAAAACAAAGGGATTAGATTAATATAAATTTTGTCATGTATTATTTTTAGATAACAATAAATGAATTTAATCTTAGCTTGTTCTTATTACAAACAATAAAGATGATATAATATGGAATAATGTTAATAAATATATTCCCATATACGAGGTTTTTGAAAGAAATTAAATTTTATCCATACTGACCACTCAAGCCATGTGGAGAGTGTCGTGTTAATATCACGTGTTAAGGACTCATAGGCACTAGGGCCCGTTAAAGTTTATTTTAGAAACAGTGGTTTTAAAAGAAGATAAAATTATAATATTTGGAATCATATCTATCGCAGGTTTATAAGTTTCTGTGCCTACTATAAGCACTGCAACTGACCCGAGTGTAGGTGAAATTGCAAGCGTTGTGCTTGTACAAATTGTATTGACGCGGTGCTAACAATTATTATCACACCAATATTAACTGGAAAATATGCATAAAAACGCAATATAACAAAGAATAGTATAATTATGTAAGGAGGAATTATGACTAATTATTTTAAAGAAGCTTTGGAATACAAGAGTGAGCTGATTGAAAAAAGAAGAGCTTTACACCAAATTCCAGAAGTTGGACTAGATTTACCAAAAACAAAAGCATATGTAAAGGGCGAACTTGAAGGACTTGGCCTTGAAGTAAAAGAATACGGTTCTTCTGGTTTATCTACTCTTATTCAAGGTGAAAAAGGCCAAGGAAAATGCATTATGATTAGGGCAGACATGGATGCACTTCCAATGAATGAAGAAAGTGGTTTGCCATTTGCTTCAAGTGGAAATACTGCCCACACTTGTGGACACGACCTTCACTCTGCTATTGCCCTAACTGCTGCAAAAATTTTATTAGAAGAAAAGGCAAATTTCAAAGGTACAGTTAAATTTATGTTCCAACCAGCTGAAGAAATTTTCGCTGGATCTAGAATGATGATTGAAAATGGATTATTAGAAAATCCTAAAGTTGATAGGGCAATTGCACTTCACACCGCTCTTGATAGAGAAACAGGTTCAATTTGTTACAATGAAGGCTATATTGCTACAAGCTCAGATAACTTTAAAATTACAATTAAAGGTAAAGGCGGCCATGGTGCATATCCTCACACTACAATTGACCCAATAAATGTGGCTGTAAATATTTACACAAATTTCTTAGAGTTAATCGCCCGTGAATCTCCACCTCAAGAAACGAACACATTGACATTTGGGATGCTAAGTGCCGGCTCAAATTCAAATATTATTCCAGAAATTGCTGAAATGCAAGGAACACTTCGTTCATACAATCCGGAAGTTAGAAACAAATTAAAAACAAGAATGCTTGAAATTATCGAAGGTTTAAAGATTTCAACAAAAGCTGAAATAGATCTTGACTTCTTCACCGGAGTTCCAAGTCTTTATTCAGATCCAGAATTCACAAGAGAAATTGTGGGATATATAAAAAATAGTGATTTTGATGGCGAGCTCATTCCAGACACACAAGTAATGGCAAGCGAAGATATGGCTCTTGTAGCTGAAAAAGTTCCAACCGCATATTTCAATGTAAACTGCAAATTGCCAGGCAACAATTTTAGCCATCACAATCCTGGAGTAAATTTTGACGAGAATATGATGCCGATTGGGCTGGGACTAATGCTTACAGCCGTTGTCAACTGGCTAAACAACAACTAATTTGCTCCAACAGGTCAAAGTGTTGATAAAATAATTTCAAGCTTGAAATAGAAAATAAAAAAATGATGCTTGGAAATTATTAAAAGATTTCAATTCTGGTATCCAGAAATCATAGCTTTTGAACGCTTCTAGTATAAGTATGAAATAGACCATAAGAGGTTTTTGTTTCAACCAAAGCTTGGATCTTGGCTTAAAAAAGAAAAACAAAATGAATTAAAATAAGACTTAGATTCCTTTCGTGGATATAAAAGCTTAATTATAAGGAAAATAGAAAATTGATAAATACCAGATATGAGACTTCTGCAAAATTGTCTTAATTTATTCATACTGTAATTTCAAGAGATGTGGAGACTATAGCGTTGATACCAAAGAAATAATCTCAGTAATTCTGCATTTGTACTTTCAACAAGAGTAGCTTAAAAGGCTGCTCTTTTTTTTATTAAATAGGTTTCATTCTTCAAAAAATAAAATACTCATAAGCTAACTTTACATATTCTGTCTTATCCCTACTAACGATTGGACTAGTAAACGAAATGTTTACAGAAAAGAATAATGACGACTACAAATACAAAGAAGTAGCTACTCAAGATGATTTTGATGGATTCTTATTAAATAGGTTAATGGTATAGTAAAATCAAATAGTAATATTAATCTATAAGAGGAGTAAAGTCGTGAGATATAGTGATTTAAGTAAAGAAGAGTTGGAGTTTTCAATAAAGGGCAATCTCTAGAAGAATATAAGTCTGATATTAAAAGATGGTTGATGTTATGTCCTTGGAAATATTCTTCAAAGCTTGCTGATGACACTATTGAATTCTATAGTACTTATATTTCCTTAGCTTATTTTAATGAAGAGCCTATTGTGAGTATCGCCTGTGATATAGGATATTGTTGTGGCTAAAATAAGTATGCGATTAAATTAAGCATCTATCAAAAAATGATAGGTGCTTTTCTTTTGTGTAAAATTCATTAAGCAGAGATATAGGTGATATGTGTTAACTAAAAAGAATTTAGGCAGTCAAGTCTTTAAAAATTATCTTTTGAGGTTCCAGCTTTAAAAGTGGACGATAGTTAATAATTTTATACGAATATTTTCAGATTACAAAAAATGTAGAAAAAAAATTTTCATTAAAGCTTAAATGGCTAATCGACACAAATATAGCTTTTTATAGAACAATAAGAGTTATAAATGATAGATATGAATTCATTAAGGTGTTTAGATATTGATAATTTATAAAAAGTGCACATTTTTACTAAAAATATTTAATTTTAAAAGTAAACATGATATAATATAATTGATAATCAGTATCAATGGGAGGAGGAAATGTTTAAGAGTTTTTTTGAAAATTTTAGAAAGCCGAAAGACAATTTTGGCGGAAGATTTATGTTAAAAAGTATGAATAGTGGTCATGAGAAATTAGCTAAGTGGGGAAGATCTTACTTAAATATTGATAAAGATTATACTGTATTAGATTTGGGCTGTGGTGGTGGAGCCAACATAGAATATTTTTTAACTAAAGCAAAAAAAGTTTACGGAATTGACCACTCAGAAACAAGTGTAAAAATGTCAAGTGAGATAAATAAAGAAGCGATTGAGTCAGGAAGATGCGAGATTTTTCTGGGAGATGTAAAGAATCTTCCTTTCGAAGATGAATCTATAGATATCGTCACTGCTTTTGAAACTATATATTTTTGGAATGAAATAGAAGAATGTTTTAAAGAAATTTATCGTGTGCTTAAAAAGGGCGGACAATTTTTAATATGCAATGAAGTATCATCTATGAAAAGAAGAGATGTAAAAAAATTAGCGCATATGATAGAAATGGAAGTATACACACCCGACGACTTAACAAAAATGCTTGAAAAATTGGGCTTTAATTGTCAATATCATTTGGACAGAAAAAAACAAGTCGTTTTCATCGCAAGAAAATAGATAAGATAAAGAAAGGCAAAGGATAAAATGAAATATCACAGTTTTTATTTCTATCAGTTTCAACATCCTATGAAAAAAGTTTTGGTGGAAAAATATGGAAAGGAGTATGCCAAGAATATCCTCAAAAAAAGCAAAATAATTTATCGAAAACTAGTAGAAGAAGCAGATGATATCGGCAATGATAATCCCATGGCATACAATGAGATGTTCGCTCTTGTATTTGTTGCACCATATTTAGCAAGTGAAAAAGAAATTGCACCAGAACCATCCAGGAAATGATGCGTCGCTCTCTGTATTTTGTCAAATGGTTTTTTTCATTAACTAATCTAAATACTAAGAGAGGAAAAGAAGCCAATAAGAAAAATATAGTTAAGTATTATAAATGGTATACAGAAGAAAAAGAAAAACTCTATCCCACATCATTTAAGGTCGATTTTGAGGGAGAACCATATGAGGGCGCTTGTTATTACAGAATTACTCGTTGTCCTATTTGTACATACACTAAAAAGCTTGGGGTACATGAATTAATGCCGCTATTCTGTGAATTGGATGAGCTTATGATAAGTCTTCAACATGGAGTTTTACATAGAAAAGGCACGATAGCAAATGGAGCAGATTTTTGCGACTATTTCATTACAGGAGATAGAGAATAAATCTGGGTTATAAGAGTATGATATGCGCGTTAATTTAAGAAACTAAGATCGATAAGTTATTTAAGGGAGTGAAATAAAATGAGTTTAACCTATAAAATTGCATCATCAATAGTAAGACTTATCGGAGTCAAAAAAATGTTTTTAAAGAACAAAGAAGAGATGCTAGAGTACGCAAAGAAAGAAAACGCAAAGGCGGTATTTGATTTAGATAAGGCAAGGAAGAGAGCCGAGAGAAAAAAATACTATCTCATTGTAAGAGATGTAATGGGTTACAGGCTCCTTTCATATCAAAAAAATCAAACGCCCGCCGACGGTACAGTTCTTTATCTATTTGGCGGAGGAATGATTACACAACCGAATAAACTGGATTTTAAATTATCGGAAAGAATAATGCAACAAACCGGAAAAGATGTATGGTTTTTATTTTATCCACTTTGTTCAGAAGATGTAAAGATAGATAAGACATATGAAGTATCATTTGAAACCTATAGACTTATGACCCAAACATATAGGGCAGAAAACATAAGTGTCCTTGGATTTTCATCAGGAGCTTGTCTATCACTAGGGATTTTTCTAAATAATAATGCTTTAGGAAGACCGCTTCCAATGCCAGGCAAGATTATTTCAGTTTCTCCGGGAGGAATTCCGGATGTAACTGTCGATGAGAACAAAGAAATTTGGGAGAAATTAAAAGAACTTAACCACAATGACATAATGATTGAACCTACGTATATTAAAACTGCAAGAGAAATCTCAAAAGGAGATAAAGACATACCTGAATATATGCTTGACGGAACGGTGGGAGATTTTACCGACTTTCCGAAAACATATTTTTATTACGGCGAAAATGAATGCCTCTATGCCTTTGCTGACGAATTTAAAAAAGCAATGGAAAAATATCATGTTCCATATGAAATTATTGTAGGCAAGGGAATGTGTCATTGTTATCCATTGGTAAGATTTTTTAGAGAAGGAAGAAATGCACAAGATGAAATTATTGAATTGTTAAAACAATATTAGAGAAGAAAATGAAATCGGAAGAATTTAAAATGCCTTCATTTGGCGTTGGACCTATATATGTAATTACTTGTTTAATTCTTACAATATTAGGAATATGCCTTCATCTTAGAGGATATCTAAACCTAGGAGAACTAAGGCAAGGTAAAATATTTTTTATTATTGTGGGAATATTATTAATGCTTTTAGGCATATACTTATGGATACAAGCAGTAATAATTCAGAAAATAAATAAAAAAGTTACAGAAAAAAAGTTGATAACAACAGGAGTATACAGCATAGTAAGAAATCCCGTTTATTCAGCATTTATATTTATATTCACAGGTCTACTTTTATTTACAGCAAACTATATTTTATTAATACTGCCATTAGTATTTTGGGCTTTTTTAACAATATTAATGAAAAATACAGAAGAAAAATGGTTAAAAAATGAATTTGGCAAAGAATATGAAGAATATTTAAAAGAAGTAAACAGAGTAATACCTCGGGTTAGAAGAAAAAGAAATTAATTTTATTTTAGCATCTGCGAAAGTAGATGCTTTTTTTCTTGCTTATTTTTACTGGAAATAGGGTAGAAATTAAAAGATAAAGGTAATTTTACAATTAAGGAGAGTTTATGAAAGATTTTACATTTGACATTTCAACAAAGATTTTATTTGGCAAAGACCAACTTAAAAATTTAGCAGGAGAGATAAAAAAATACGGAAATAAAGTGCTTTTAGTTTATGGACAAAAAAGCATAAAAAAAATTGGTCTTTATGATCAAATAATAAAAACATTTTCTGAAAATTCGATTGAATATTTCGAGTTGGAAGGAATTATTCCAAATCCAAGAATAGATAAAGTTCGTCAGGGTGTTAAGATAGCTAAAGAAAATAAAATCGACTTCATACTTGCTGTCGGTGCTGGTTCTGTAATCGATACTGCAAAACTTGTTGCAGCTGGAGCTTTGATTGAAAATGACCCTTGGGATATTGTAATTGGCAAAGCAAAAGTAGAAAACGCACTTCCTATTGGAAGTATCCTAACACTTGCAGCAACTGGTTCTGAGATGGATACATCTTCTGTAATCACCAATGAAGAAACTTCCCAAAAATTGGGTTGGGGTTCAGAATTTGTAAGACCAAAATTTGCAATTATGAATCCAGAATACACTTATACTGTAAATTCTTACCACACGGCAGCTGGAACAGCTGATATTATGAGTCACACCATGGAAAATTATTTCTCTTTAAATGACGGATGTTATTTGCAAGATAGATTTTCTGAAGGAGTATTAAAAACTTGTATAAAATATGGGCCAATAGCAATAAAAGATCCAGAAAATTACGAAGCTCGCGCTAATTTGATGTGGGCAAATTCCTGGGCAATAAATGGCTTATTGGATGCTGGAAAATCAACTGCTTGGTCAGTTCATGCGATGGAACATGAATTATCAGCACTAAGAGATATAACCCACGGTGTAGGACTAGCAATTTTAACTCCATATTGGTTGGAATATTGTTTAGATGATCAAACTAGTGAAAAAATTGCCGAATTTGGCTACAATGTATTTAACTTAGAAAAAAGCGAATCAACCAATGAAGATGCAAAAAAAGCCATTGAAGCTCTAAGAGAATTTTTCTCATCTATTGGAATCCCTACAAAGCTTAGAGATGAATCATTTAGAGAAGAAGATTTACCAATCATGGCAAAAAATTGCATGAATAATAGAAAAACTCCAGAAATAAATGGATTTAAACATTTATTAGAAGAAGATGTCTTAAACATCTATAAAAAAGCCTTTTAACAATTTGGATAAATATTGAATTTAAAAATTATGGAAAATATTGAAAAATTTGCAAAACAAATAATCGAAAATAAAAATTCAGCAGAAAGTTTGATAATATATGAGAATAATTCGGATTATATTTTAGATCTAGCAAATGATAAGGTCTTTGATGTTAGATCCATATCAAAAACTGTCCTCTCTTTAGCATGTGGGATATTAATTGATAAAACATCTGGCGAATTTTCATTGGAAACTGAAATTTTTCCTATTATTAAAGATAAAATCAATTTAACCAATAAGAAAAATTTAAAAAATCTCAAAGAAGTCAAAGTAAAACACTTACTGACACATACTACTGGATATAGAGATTTGTTGCTTTTTTCCAAGGATTTAAAAGAAAGTGACTATGATAATCTTTTTGATTATTGCATTAACTATCCACTTTATTATAAGCCTGGAAAAGAATTTTTGTATTCTAATGCTGGATATTATTTGCTTTCCGCAACTATGGAAGAATATTTAGAATATGATCTTTTTGATTTTATAAATGAGGATTTGCTTGTTCCCTTGGATATAAAAGATAGATCTTGGGGAAAATATGGAAAATATCTAGCAGGTGCTACAAAAATAAAATTAAACGCCTATGACATGCTAAAAATTGGCAAGCTTATAGCAAATAATGGAATATTTAATGGTAGAAAAATTATTGATAAATCATATGTAGATCTAATGCAAAAGCCAATAGAAAAAAATACCAATGAAAATCAAAGAAAATTTTTGTCAGAAGATTATTATGGCTTGGGGATTTGGATTTCTGATAAAAATACTATTTTTGCATCAGGAACTGGTGGACAATTAATTGTTTTTTTGAAAAATTTGGATATAATAATTGTTGCCACAAATAGTGGATCTTTGAGCAAAGCTCATAAGATAAAAGAAGATATTGACCAAATAATAGAAAAAATTTACGAAATAAGAGGATAAAATGAATTACGAACACATTAAAGATTATACAAAAATCTACGAAGACCATATCAAAATCACAGAAAATTTAAGACAAGCCTTGGAAAAATTTAAAAACCACCAAAAAGAATTAGAAAAATTGGAAAAATATTATTATTCTAAGGATTTTATGGATGATTTTGATGCTTCAAACGAAGGTAAAATTCCAGAAGATATAAACCAAGGAATTTTAACAGAAGATGCAATTTACGATCTTTTGGGCGATAATTATTATATGGCAAAAGATTTGCTTGACTTGGCAAATTATATAATACAAGATAAGGATAATTAGGAAAAGATTTAATAAAAAAAATAAAATTTTGAAAATTCAAAATGAAATTGTTTTTAAAACAAGAAAGACCTAGATTAAATCTAGGTCTTTTAAATTTTGGAGCTTCAAACAGGAATTGAACCTGCAACCTACGGTTTACGATACCGTTGCTCTGCCAATTGAGCTATTGAAGCATATTTTTTATTATACTTTCTTTTATAATTAATCCAAAAATATTAAAAATAAATTTGTAAGCTTAAACGAATTTGATATAATTATACAAGGAGTTATTATGGATTATTCTTTTATTTTAAGACAATTACAAGCAATACCTACTAATAATTATATGATTTACATAGGATTGGGCTTAATTATCTTATTTTTGCTTATATTTTTGATATCAAAAACCTTTAGAAAAACAGGACTTTTACTGCTAATTTTTGCCTTTGGCATAGACTATACAATAAAAAAATTACCATTTAATATCTATGATAATTATCCACAAGTTTATAATGGGGTGACTGTACTTTATGTATTGGGATTTCTAGTATTTTTTGTAAAAGTATTTAAAATGCTAGTAAAAAAAGAAAGTCTTAGTGAAGAAAAAGAAGTAGTTAAGAAATCAAAACTTAAGGACTTTTTGAATTTTTCTGGAATATCACCTTTCATGCTAATGCTTGTGATAAATATTTTAAATTACAAGAATTTTATTCCCAAAGATATTATTAGATTAGCAACGTCTATAAGTTTTTTGTATATGGTTTTCAAAACGACTTACTCTACCTATAAATATTTATCAAATAAGGATAATATATTAATAAATGAAAAAATGAATTTTAAAGAGATCAAAGATTTCTTAAATGAAGATGAAAAAGAAAAAAAATCTCCTAGTCAGTCCAAAAATCAGGGTAGAAGGATCAGAAAAAGTGAATTTAGCAAAAATGACGATGATCCAACAGATACCATAGACAGCAAAAAAATTAAGGAGGAACTCCTTAAATCAAAAATTGACGACAAAGAAGAAAAAATAGAAGTTCCAATAAATAAAATTAAGGAAGATGAATTTATTAATAAATTATCTAATACTGACCTACTAAAGATAATTTCAATGGATTCAGAAGATTATATCAACCTAAGTACAATGACAATTACCAATTTATCCACTAAAGAAAAACTTTCTTATACTAGTGATAAGGCTAAATTTAAGATCCAAGAAAATGATCAATACAAAATCGACTTGGAATTTAAAACTTTTAATGAATACGATTATGGTAGATTTATTGATATTTTAATACAATATGCCAAAGATAAAGATGCTTATAAGTTTGAACTAGAAATTTCGCCAAAAACTAAGCCTTTTAGCAAAGTTGTATTTTTTGACCCATCAAATATCTTTGATATTGATCAAATGGATTATGCAAATGTTGGAGGCAAGAATATAAGCATGAATTTTCCTAAATATAAAATAAACTTTATTTCAGGCAATTAGGTGAATTATGGAAATTATAAATTTAAAATCAAAAGAAGAATACAAAAAAGTCTGGCTTAGAGATAGGAATTTTCTTACAGGCGGACAAATCAAAATAATAGCAATTATTGCCATGTTTTTATCTCACCTTGCTCAAAGTGATTTTCTCTATTTACTTGGAGAAAAATATTGGATGCTTGCTGATATATTTGTCTTTATCGGTAGAATTTCTATGCCAATTTTTTGTTTTTTTACAGTGCAAGCTGTAATTTATAGCTCGGATATAAAAAAATATTTTTTAAGGATGTTAATTTTTGCTCTAATCTCAGAAATCCCCTTTGATTTGGCATTAAATGATTCCTTATTTTACTTTGGAAGCCAAAATGTAATTTTTACCTTGCTTATTGGAGCATTAACCATATTTGCCATAGAAAAAGTTTTTCAATCAGAGAAAAATGACATTATCAAAATAATTATAATAATTTTTATAAGTCTTGTCGGAATGGCTCTTGGAAATATTTTAAAAACAGATTATAGTTATAAGGGTGTATTGGCGATAGTTTTGATATATCTAACAAGAAATAGTAAAATTTCTACGGCTATTGCTCTTTTCGTTGGATTTTTCTTCGAATTAGAAGTATGGGGTTATGTTATCGAAATGACCTATGGTTTTGTCTATTTATCAATCCCACTACTTATGTTATATAATGGCAAAAAAGGCAAAGAAAGCAAATGGCTATTTTACATATTTTATCCAGCCCATTTGTTGTTAATTTATTTTTTGAAGTTGTTTATTTTATAAAGGAAATTATGGATATAGTAAATATTTTAGCTGAAGATTTAAAAATCGAAGCAAGTAAAATTGAAAATGTAATAGAACTTTTGGATGAAGGCTCAACTGTAGCTTTTATTGCAAGATATAGAAAAGAAAAAACCGGTAATCTTACTGATGTTGAAGTAAGAGAAATCGAAAAAAATCTTAATAAATTAAGAAATATAGAAAAAAGACAAGAAGAGATTATAAGTGCTTTGGAAAATTCAGGTAACTTAACTGATGAATTAAAAGCAAAAATTTTAGAGACAAATTCCCTAACTTTGTTAGAAGATATTTATAATCCCTATAAGAAAAAAAGAAAAACTCGTGCCGATATGGCAAAAGAATTGGGACTTGAGCCACTATTTGCTTATCTTTTTTCTAAGGCAAAAGACGAAGATGACGCAATTAACTTTGCAAAAGAGTTTGTAAACGAGGACATAGAATCGCCAGAGCTTGCAATTGAAAAAGCTCTTGATATTATGGCAGAAGATATAAATAACAACCTAGATGCTAGAAATATCGTAAGACGTGATGGCTTTATGAGGGCAAGAATTCTTGTAAGCAATAAAGAAGATGAAAAAAATCTATACGAACCCTATCATGATTTTAATAAAAAAATAAAAGATCTTAAGGCTTACCAAACTCTTGCCATAAATCGTGGAGAAAAAGAAGGAGCTTTAAGCGTAAAACTTGAATTTTCTGATGAATATAATAAAAAACTTATAAGCAATTTATATCAAACAGATAATTCCTATCAAAAAGAATTATTAGATATTTGTATAAACGATGCTTACAAAAGATTAATTCTACCGTCAATTTCTACTGAAATGAGAAATAATATTACAGAAATTGCTGAAGATGAATCAATCAAAGTTTTTTCTAAGAATTTAAAACCTTATTTATTACAAAGACCAATAAAAAGCAAGGTTGTTATGGGCCTTGACCCAGGTTATAGAACTGGATGCAAAGTTGCAGTAGTAGATAGCAACGGGAAATATTTAGACCAAGCGGTAATTTACCCGGTAATTCCTCACAAAAAAGAAAAAGAAGCTTTAGAAATACTTACAAATCTTATTAAAAAACATGGAGTAAATTTAATAGCTCTTGGCAATGCAACTGCAAGTCGTGAAACAGAAATTTTTGTAAATAAGCTTATTGAAAGTTTAGATGAAAAAATTTCTTATGCAATTGTAAATGAAGCTGGGGCGTCAGTTTATTCTGCATCAAGCCTTGGAGAAGAAGAATTTCCAGATTTGGATGTAACAATCAGAGGAGCAATTTCTATGGCTCGTAGGCTTCAAGATCCAATGGCAGAACTTGTAAAAATTGAGCCAAAACACATAGGCATCGGCCAATACCAGCACGACTTAAATGAAAAGAAATTGGACAATGAACTTTCAAAAGTTGTGGAAGATTCTGTAAATGAGGTTGGAGTAAGCATAAATAACGCTTCTTACAAGTTATTATCATACGTTTCTGGTCTAAACTTAACTTTAGCAAAAAGAATTGAAGAAGACTTCAAAGAAGGCAAATTAATTTATAGGAAAGACCTAAAAAAAGTTAAAGGTCTTGGGGATAAAACCTATAAATTAGCAGCAGGATTTTTAAGATTTCCTGATTCACCAGAAATTTTAGATAATACATCAGTACACCCTGAAAGTTATAAAATTGCCAAAGAAATAATAAATTACGATCTTGATGATATAAATTTAGAAGAAATTAGCGAAAAATTAGAAGTTGGATTGCCAACTCTAAAAGATATTATCGATGAATTAAAAAAGCCTGGAAGAGATCCAAGAGATGATAACCCAGAAGTTTTAACAAAATCAGAAATTATGACAATAGACGATTTAAAAATTGGAGATAAAATTTCTGGAAAAGTTAGAAACATAACGGATTTTGGTGCTTTTGTCGATATTGGTGTTGGAATTGATGGACTTATTCATATATCAAATATGAGTGATAAATTTATAAAAAACCCAAACGAAGTTTTGACAAATTCAGATATTGTCGAAGTAAAAGTTATTGAAATAGACAAAGAAAAAGAAAGGATAGGTTTATCCCTAAGGGATTAAAAAAATATGAGATTATCGAATTATTATATGCCAACATTAAGAGAAGACCCAGTTGATGCTGAAACTGTAAGTCACAAATTATTAGTAAGAGCAGGATATATTAGAAAACAAGCATCTGGAATATATTCATTCTTACCATTAGGCAAGTTAGTTTTAAATAAAATTGAAAAAATTGTTAGAGATGCTATGAACGAATATGGAGCAATTGAAGTTTCCACATCAATTTTGCAACCTAGAGAAATTTGGGAGGCATCAGGTAGATGGGATACATTTGGTCCAGAGATGTTTAAATTAAAAGATAGACACGAAAGAGAATATGCCCTTGGACCAACAGCTGAGGAAGCCTTTGTGGCATTAATAAAAGATGAAATAAATTCCTACAAGCAATTACCTCTTAATCTTTATCAAATTGTAGATAAATTTAGAGATGAAAAAAGACCTAGATTTGGTATAAATCGTTCAAGAGATTTCCTAATGAAAGATGCCTATACTTTTGATAAGGATTATGAGAGTCTTGAAAAATCTTATATGAATATGTGGAAAGCTTATGAATATGCCTTTGATCAGATGAAACTTGATTATAAGATAGTTGAAGGTGACAATGGGGCAATGGGTGGTAGAAAATCACATGAATTTATAGCTCTTGCTGAAAGTGGAGAAGGTGTAATTTTATACACCGATGGAAGTGATGATGCCTACACAGATGAAAAAGCAAGAATAAAAATCGATCCTATAAGAGAAGAAGAAAGAAAACTAGAATTGGTAGAAACAATCGATACCAAAACTATCGAAGAAGTTTCTAACTTTTTGGATGTAGATCCTTCAAAATGTGCAAAGGCAATTGATTTATTGGTAGAAGGAGAACCAGTTTTCGTATTTATTCCTGGAAATAGAGAGCTAAATATGGCAAAACTCATATCATATCTTAAAGTTCCAGAACATGAAATCCAAATGTTAGATGATGAATCTATCTTAAAAATTACTTCTGCCAAAGCTGGATTTACAGGACCAATTGGCCTAAAAGATGCAAAAATTATCATAGATAAAAGTCTTACAGAAATAAACAATCTTGTTGTTGGAGCAAATAAAGACGACCATCATTATATCAATGCAAATTATGGTAGAGATTTTGATGGCGAAATTGCAGAAGATTTGATTTTGGCAAAAGAAAATGATCCAGCATACAATGGTTCAGGATTATACAAATCAGCAAGGGGTATAGAAGTAGGAAATATTTTCCAACTTGGAACAAAATACTCAGAAGCTTTAAATGCAAACTTTCTAGATGAAAATGGTGTAAGTAAGCCATTTATTATGGGCTCTTACGGCATAGGAGTATCAAGATCAATATCAGCAATCGTTGAGCAAAATTATGATGAAAATGGAATAATTTGGCCAACATCAGTTGCACCATTCCATGTGATTATTACACTTGTAAATACTAAAGATGAAAATCAAGTTAAACTTGCTGAAGATATATATCAAAGCCTAAAAGATAAGGGTATTGAAGTTTTATTAGATGATAGAAAAGAAAGAGCTGGAGTTAAATTTAACGATAGAGATCTAATTGGAATTCCTTATAGAATAACAGTTGGAAAAGATGCCATAAATGGACAAGTCGAATATTCTAAAAGAATTGATATGAAGAATTTGTTAATTGATAAAGGAGAAGCAATTTCTAAAATAGTATCTCAAATTAGTGAAGATTTAAGAAAATAATAGGGTATTATGATAATAGTTGGAAATTTTGAAATTTTATAAGGAGAATGAAATGTTAGTTAATGCAAAAGAATTTTTGGACAAGGCTTATGAAAATGGTTACGCTATAGCTCATTTTAACACAAACAACTTAGAATGGACCAGAGCAATTTTAGAAGCAGCAGAAGAGAAAAAAACAGCAGTTATCATAGCATCAAGTGAAGGTGCTGCAAAATACATGGGCGGATTTAAAGTTGTTGCAGATTTAGTTCGCGCTATGCATGATAGCTTAAATATCACAGTTCCAGTAGCAATTCACCTTGACCATGGTTCTTATGAGGGAGCAAAAGCTTGTATAGAAGCTGGATTTACATCAGTAATGTTTGACGGTTCTTCATTGCCACTAGAAGAAAATATCGAAAAAACAAAAGAAATAGTAGCTCTTGCTCACAGCAAAAACATCTCAGTTGAAGCTGAAGTTGGTGGAATCGGTGGAGAAGAAGATGGAGTTGCAAGCGAGGGTGAACTTGCAGATGTTGAAGAATGCAAAAAAATTGCCGCTTGCGGCATAGATTTCTTGGCAGCAGGTATAGGTAATATCCATGGAGTTTATCCAGCTAATTGGAAAGGCCTAAATTTTGATAGACTAAAAGAAATATCTGATGCTGTGAAAATGCCATTAGTATTACACGGTGGAACAGGAATTCCAGAAGATCAAATCAAAAAAGCCATTAGCCTTGGCGTTTCAAAAATAAATGTAAACACTGAATGTCAAATTGCTTTTGCAAAGGCAACAAGAGAATATATTGAAGCTGGCAAAGATAAAGAAGGCAAGGGATACGATCCTAGAAAATTATTGGCTCCAGGAACAAAAGCAATCAAAGAAGTTTTATATGAAAAAATTGCTATGATGGGCAGTGAAGGCTCAGCTAACAAATAAAAAAATTATTAGGGGTTGCAACTTAATATTAAGAAGCAATCCCTTTTTTAAGGTATATATGGAAAATTTAACAGAAAATACTGTAGCTAGTCTAAGGGAAATTGCAAAGTCACTAGAGATTCCTTCAGTTACTAGGTACAAAAAAGATGAACTTATAAAATTAATAGAAGAGGCAAAAAAAGAAAAGGAAGAAGAGCAAAAAGAAAAACAAGACAATGATTTGGGTGAAAAATTCGATTGCGAAGGTGTACTTGAAATTTTGCCAGATGGATTTGGATTTCTAAGATCTGACTTATATGAACAAGGTGATGACGATATTTACGTACCACCTAAGCAGATAAAAATGTTTAAGCTAAAAACAGGAGATTATATAAGGGGAATTGCTCGAGAAAAACACGACAAAGATAAATTTGCACCATTAATATTTGTAAGCGATGTAAACGGCCTAAAGCCAGCAGATGCATTTAATAGAGTTGGATTTGATGATTTAACCCCAATTTATCCAAATCAAAGAATTAAATTAGAAACTAGCAATAGAGATATTTCTGGAAGAATTGTAGACATAATTTCCCCAGTTGGAAAAGGTCAAAGAGGTCTTATCGTATCTCAACCTAAGGCTGGAAAAACAACTCTTATCAAAAACATAGAAAGATCTATTGAAAAAAATTACGATGATATTAAAATATTTGTTTTGCTAATAGATGAAAGACCAGAAGAAGTTACAGATTTCATAAGATTTGTAAATGAATACAGAGATCCAGACAATGACTATATGAGAACAGAGGTTGCATCATCAACTTTTGATATGCCACCACAAAATCATGTAGAAATAGCAGAGATGATCTTGGAACGTGCCAAAAGATTTGTCGAAGATAAAAAAGACGTGGTAATACTATTAGATTCAATAACAAGACTTGCAAGAGCCTACAACATCATAACTCCACAATCTGGAAAAACTTTATCTGGAGGTCTTGATCCTATGGCTTTGGTAGGTCCAAAACAATTTTTTGGAGCTGCAAGAAATGTTGAAAATGGTGGATCACTTACTATTCTAGCAACAGCTTTGGTTGAAACAGGATCTCGTATGGACGATTTGATTTTTGAGGAATTCAAAGGAACTGGAAATATGGAAGTTCATTTGGATAGAAGATTATCAGATAGAAGAATTTTCCCAGCTATAAACATAGAAAAATCATCAACTAGAAAAGAAGAATTATTATTATCAAAAGAAGAACTTGAAGCAATTTTCAAAATTAGAAAATCACAAATGGATGCGACTGGTTCAATTGTTGAATTAATTGATCTTTTAAGAAGAACAGATTCTAACGAAAGATTTGTAGAATTAATAAATAGAACACTTTAACTTGATTTGTTTTTAAAAACATGGTATAATAAAAAATGCTTATTGAATGAAGGAAAATAGAGGTGTTTATATGAAAAAAGAATTACATCCAGAATATCACCAAGCTAAAGTTACCTGCATTTCTTGTGGAAACGAATTTACAGTAGGTTCTACAGAAGAAGAAATCAAGGTAGAAGTTTGCAGCAATTGCCATCCATTCTACTCAGGTAAACAAAGAAATGCTGAACGTGGTGGTAATGTAGAAAAATTCAACAAAAGATATGGAAGAAAATAATAAGGTTAGGCAACTAACCTTATTTTTGTGTGCATAATGAAAATAAAAGATATAATAGAAAGAAAGAACGAAGATTTAATAATAGCTCTAACTTACTTATTGGATAAACCAAAATCATATTTGTATTTAAATCCAAATCAAAAGCTTGATAGTGATTTAAGCAAGAAAATTCTAGAAATTGAAAGTAAAATAGAAAAAGGATATCCACTCCAATATGCAATTGGCTATTGGAATTTTTATAATCTTAAATTAAAAGTAGATCAAAGAGCCTTAATTCCAAGATTTGAAACTGAGATAATAATAGATTATATAATTAAATCGAATTATAATAAAGAAAAAATATTAGACGTCGGTTCAGGATCAGGTGCAATAAGCTTAAGCTTAGCTTACAATCTTCCTAATTCAGAGATTGTTGGTCTTGATATAAGTAGAGAAGCTATTGACCTATCAAATGAAAATAAGAATAATTTAAGCTTACCAAATGTGGAATTTAAAATTTCTGATTTATTTGATAATATCGAAGAAAAATTTGATATAATAATTTCAAATCCACCTTATATCAACAAAAAAGATTATTTGAATTTGGATGAAAAATTGTATTACGAGCCTAAAAATGCTCTTTATGGTGGAGAAGATGGCTTATATTTTTACAGAAAAATCATAAGTGAAGCCAACAAATTTTTAAAAGAAGATGGTCATTTGATTTTTGAAATTGGATATGATCAAAAGAATGAGATAAATAAGCTGTTGGTCAAATCTGATTTTAAAAATATTGAAAATTTAAAAGATTTTAATGATTTTGATAGATTTGTTATAGCAAAGAAAGGATAAATATGTTTGATAATTTAAACCATATAAGAGAAAATTACAAAGAACTTGAAAGTAAACTTGCCGATCCAGCAATTTTATCTAATATAGATGAGTTTACCAAAATTTCTAGAGAATACAATTCCCTTAAACCAGTTGTAGAAAAATACGAAGAAATTTTAAAAGCTGAAGCCACAATTGAGGAAAATCAAGAATTACTAAACGAAACTAACGATAGCGAAATGGTTGAAATGCTAAAAGATCAAATTGCAGAAGAAAAGAAAAATTTAGAAATTTACAATAATGATTTAAAAATTCTTCTTATTCCAAAAGATCCTAACGACACCAAAGACGTTATTGTTGAAATTAGACCAGGTGCTGGTGGAGATGAAGCTGGACTTTTCGCTGGTGATTTATACAGAATGTACAATATGTATGCTGATAAGGCTGGCTTTAAAACAGAAGAAATAGAAGTTCAAACTCAAGGAGTTGGAGGAATAAAAGAAGCTACTTTTGTCGTAAAAGGCGAGGGAGCGTATTCAAAATTAAAATATGAATCTGGAGTTCACAGAGTTCAACGTGTGCCTGAAACAGAATCAGGTGGAAGAATTCATACCTCAACAGCAACAGTTGCAGTTTTGCCAGAAGTAGATGATGTAGATATAAATATTGACCCGAATGACATAAGAGTTGATGTTTATAGATCATCTGGAAATGGTGGACAATCTGTAAATACAACAGATTCTGCCGTAAGAATTACCCACATTCCAACAGGCTTAGTTGTAACTTGCCAAGATGAAAAATCTCAAATAAAAAATAAAGATAAGGCAATGAGAGTTCTTAGAGCTCGTCTTTATGAAATAGAAGAAGAAAAAAGAAACAAGGAAATAGCCGATAATAGAAAATCTCAAGTTGGTACTGGAGATAGAAGTGAGAGAATCAGAACCTATAATTTTCCACAAGGAAGAATTACAGATCATAGGATAAATAAAACTATTTATCAACTAGAAGATTTTTTAAATGGAGATATCGAAGAAATGATCGATTCATTAATAGCAGAAGATCAAACAAGAAAACTTGAACATATAGGAGAATAATTTGTTTAATTTTCTTTCTGAAAAATTTATTAAGGACTACAAAAATACGGATAATCCTGAAGTGAGATTAAAATTAATTTCTCTTTCATCTTCAATATCCATTATCTTAAATATAATACTAGCTATCAGCAAGTTAGTGATAGGCCTAATAGCAAATTCAGCAAGTATAATAAACGACGCCTTTAACAATTTATCTGATACAATGGTTGCTATTTTAGCATTTTTGGGTTCAAAATTAAGTAGAAAACCTGCAGATAAAGAGCATCCTCACGGCCATGGGAGGATGGAGTTTTTAGTTTCTATGTTTGTAGGAATTTTAATAATGTATGTAGGATTTCAATTATTTCTAAACTCTATTGGCAAATTCAAAGAAGATAATTTTGTAAAAATGAATTTTACAATTGCTTTAATTCTTATTTTAAGTATTTTGGCAAAAATTTATATTTATATTTTAAATAGGAGACTCTATTTTAAATTAGATTCTGAGCTAAACTATGGAGTTATGGTAGATTCAAGAAACGATATCTTATCAACACTTGCAATCATTATAAGTTTATATATCCAAAAATACGTGGATTTCAATGTAGATGCAATTGCAGGTATTTTCTTATCTGTAGCAGTCTTTATCCCTGGATTTAATATGTTTAAGGATACGCTAAATTATTTGATTGGCGAAAGAATAAATCCGGAAATTGAAGAAAAAATTTCAATTATACTTCTTGATAATGATTTTATAGTAGGTTTTCATAATTTGGAAATCCACGAATACGGAAAAGGTCATGTAGATGGTTCTGTGGATGTTGAAATTGCACAAAATTTATCTTTGCTTGTTGCCCATATGCTTATAACAGATATACAAAAAAGAATAAAAAAAGAAGTGGGAATAAAACTAAGCATACACATGGATCCTACTTATACCTTGATAATCGATGATGATATAAAAAAACAGATAGAAAATTTAGAAGAAAAGGCAAAATATGATTACGAAGATTTCTAAATTAGATAGCAAAAATATAGATGAAAATATTATAAAAAAAGCAAGTGACCTTATAAAAAATGGTGAGCTTGTAGCTTTTCCTACAGAAACTGTTTATGGATTAGGAGCTGACGGACTAAATGAAAATGCATGTAAAAAAATATTTGAAGCTAAGGGTAGGCCATCAGATAATCCATTAATTTTACATATTTCTAATATATCTATGTTGTATAATTTAGTAGAAAATATAGATCCAAAATCAAAAAAATTAATAGATAAGTGCTGGCCAGGCCCACTAACTATAATTTTTAAAAAATCAAAGATAATACCAAATATTATAACTGCAGGACTTGATACTGTAGCTATTAGATTTCCAAGCAATAAGATTGCACAAAGCCTAATCGAAACTTCAAATACTCCAATAGCAGCACCAAGTGCCAATATTTCAGGAAAGCCATCTCCAACAAGAGCAGATGATGTATATAATGATATGAATGGCAAAATCAAGCTCATTTTAGATGGTGGAGAATCTGATATTGGAATAGAATCAACTGTAATTGACATGAGTGAAGATATTCCAACTATTTTAAGGCCAGGATTTTATACTTTTGAATTTATCAAAGAAATTTTATCAGATGTAAGATTAGATGATAGCTTAGTTGATAATTCAAAAATTCCTAAATCTCCAGGACAAAAATATAAACATTATGCACCAAAAGCAAAAATGGAAGTTTACCTAGGAGAAAAATCAGAAGAAGCTATAAAAACAAAGGCTTTGGAATTAGAAGAAAAAGGATTAAAAGTTGGTGTATTAGTTTTTGATCAATATAAGAATGATTTTAAGGACTATTTTTTAATTAGCTTAGGAGATAAAGCTGACTTATCTTATATGAGTCATGTTTTATTTACATCCTTAAGATTGATGGATATGGAAAATGTAGATGTAATCCTAGCTCAAGGAGTTGAAGAAATAAACTTGGGTAAGAGTATAATGAATAGGATGAAAAAATCAGCATCAGGAAATGTAATTTACTTATAGGAGAGATTATGCAAGAGAGAGTAAAAGTATTAGACCACCCAGTAATTAAACACAAAATTTCTATTTTAAGAGATATAAATACTGGATCAAATGAGTTTAGATCAATAATTAAAGAAATTGCAATGATTTTAGCTTATGAAGCCAGCAAGGATTTAGAATTAGAAGAATATGAAGTTGAAACTCCAATAACAAAAACAACTGGCTACAGACTATCAGGTAAAAAGCTTGGTATTGTGCCAATTCTTAGAGCAGGACTTGGAATGGTTGATGGAGTTTTGGAAGTTTTCCCAGCTGCCAAAATTGGACATATTGGTATGTATAGAGATGAGAAAACTTTAAAACCAGTTGAATATTATTCAAAACTACCACTAGATGTTGATAAAAGAGACATTTTTGTAATTGATCCTATGCTTGCTACAGGTGGATCTGCTTGCGATGCAATAGAAAACCTTAAAGCAAAAGGTTGTAATTCTATAAGATTACTTTCTATAATTGCAGCTCCAGAAGGCCTAGAAAAATTAGGCAAAGAGCATCCAGATGTGGCTATAACTGTAGCTCAACTTGATGAAGGATTAAATGAAAATAGTTATATTGTACCAGGTCTTGGCGATGCGGGAGATAGATTATTTGGCACAAAATAAAGGAATATTAAATGGATAATAAAGAAATATTAGTAATAAATGGAGGCAAGCCTTTAGAGGGAGAGGTTTGTATATCAGGAGCAAAAAACTCAGCCTTACCAATACTTGCAGCTTGCGTTTTGGGAACTGAAGAAATTATCTTAGAAGCAGTTCCAAAGCTAAAAGATGTGGAGATAATGATTGATGTTTTAAGACATTTAGGCAGTAAGGTTGAATACATTGATGATGAAACTGTAAGAATTGATTCTTCAAATATAAACACCTGCGAAACTCCGTTTGAATTGATGGATAAAATGCGTGCATCTTTTGTGGTTATGGGTCCTCTTTTATCAAGATTCAAAAAAGCCTACACAAAAGCTCCTGGAGGATGTAATATTGGTGCAAGACCAATCGATCTACATCTTAAGGGTTTTCAAGCACTAGGTGCAGAAAGCATGGTAAATGATGATGAGATTTCAATAACAACAGATGGTGAGCTTTTTGGCAATGAAATATATCTTGACTTCCCATCAGTAGGTGCTACACAAAATATAATGATGGCAGCAACTTTAGCAAAAGGTGAAACAACCATAGAAAATGCAGCAAAAGAACCAGAAATTGTTGATTTGGCTTCATTTTTATCAAAAATGGGTGCAAAAATTAAAGGAGCTGGAACATCTACAATTGTGATTGAAGGAGTTGAAAAACTTACAGGAGCTCGTCATACAATCATCCCTGATAGGATTGAGGCTGCAAGTTATATGATTGCTGCAGTGATGACAAAAGGGGATGTAACAATAAAAAATGTTATAGGATCTCACATTAGACCAATCATAGCAAAGCTTATTGAAATGGGAGCAAGTGTAGAAGAATATGAAGATGAGGATATAATCAGAGTTAGTACTAATCATAGGTTAAAACCAACCAATGTTCAAACTCTACCATATCCAGGTTTTCCTACAGATGCACAAGCTCAATTTATGGCACTAATGACAGTTTGCAATGGAGAAAGTAAAATTCAAGAAACTGTTTTTGAAAATAGGTTTATGCATGTTGAACAACTTAACAAAATGGGAGCTGCGATTGCAACTAGTGGCAATAGGGCGACTGTTGTTGGCGTTGACAGACTCCATGGAGCTAGCGTAAAAGCGACAGATCTTAGAGCTGGTGCAGCTTTAGTTATGGCTGGACTTACAGCAAAAGGCGAAACTAGAGTTTCTGATATTTATCATATAGATAGGGGCTACAGCGACCTTGAGGGTAAATTTAGAAAATTGGGAGCTGACATAAAGAGAGTTAAAGAAAAATAAATGGAAATTAAAGGCATAGTAACTAATATAATTTATAGAAATGAAGAAAATGGCTATACTATAATAAAGCTAAAAACATCTGACGATTCTATAACTTGTGTTGGTACTATGCCTATTTTTAATGAAGGCGACAATGTAAATATCATTGGAACTTTTGTTTATCATGATAAATATGGTGAACAGATAAATGTAGATTCTATAAGTTTAGTAAAACCAAATGACAAGACAGGAATTATAAATTTTCTTGCCAATTCAAATATCAAAGGAATAGGCAAAAAAACTGCTATTGTTATATATAATGAATTTGGCAAAGATTCCATCGATATTATTTACAAAAATCCTGAGAAGCTTTTAAAAATAAAAGGCATTGGCAAGAAAAAATTAGAAGAAATTAAAATTTCATCAAATGATCTAAAAGAATCAAGGGATACCATTTTATTTTTACAAAACTTAAATATTTCCTACAACTTATCAATGAAAATTTATAAGCTTTATAAGGAGAACACCATAGATATCATCAAATCAAACCCCTACAAGCTAGTAGAAGATATTTCTGGCATAGGCTTTGCTATTGCTGATAAAATTGCCTTTAATATGCAAATAGCATCAAATTCAAAATTTAGAATTTCGGCTGGTATAAATTATATTTTATCCTACGAAGCTGATTTTAACGGTCACTGCTCTATAGAATACGATTTGCTTGTAAAAAAAGTTTCAAAGCTATTAAATATCACAAGCGAAGATATAAAAAAAGAGATAGACGATGATGCTATCGAGAGAAAAATCGACATTGTCATAATAGAAGATAAGAAATATGTTTACAAAAATTCCTTGTTTAAGGCTGAAAAATTTATAGCAACCGCATTATTTTTAAAGAAAAATAGTCCTTATATTTTTGATGTAGATATAGATTTTGATTTCTCTATATTTTCAAAAGAGCAAGAAAACGCAATTACTGAGGCTTTTAAGAATATGCTTTTAGTAATAACTGGTGGTCCTGGTACTGGAAAAACCACAGTTATAAAGGCTATTACAAAAATATTAACCGACAACAAACTAACTTATGCTCTCCTTGCACCAACTGGCAGAGCAGCAAAAAGAATTCAAGAATCTTCAAACGAACAAGCCTACACAATTCATAGACTATTAGGCATCAAACCTGAAGAAAAAGTCGCCCTATATAATCAAGATAATCCAATTGATAAAGATTATATTATCGTAGATGAGATGAGTATGGTTGATATTTATTTGATGCGACAACTTTTATCAGCTATTTCTGAAAATACAGCCCTAATTATGGTAGGAGATAGCGACCAACTTCCTTCTGTGGGCCCTGGAAATGTTTTAAAAGATATTATAAATACAAATATCAAAACCGTAAGACTTGAAAAAATTTATAGGCAATCACTTAAATCAAATATCATAGTAAATGCTCATAGAATAAACAAGGGTCAGTACCCGATATTAAATGAAGCTGACAAGGACTTTTTTTTCATAGAGGCAAATCAGAATAATTTTGATTTTGTACTTGGAGATTTAGTTTCCAATAGACTAGCAAAATTTTATAACTTTGACAGCATAAAAGATATACAAATATTATGTCCAAGCAAAAAAACTAATTGGGGTTCTCAAAATATCAATAAAAATCTTCAAAAATTGTTAAATAAATCAGAAAAAAGCCTTAAAATAAATGATAAAAATTTTAAAGTTGATGATAAAGTTATGCAAATTAGAAATAATTATGATCTAATTCCAGAAAATTCATCAGTAGATGCTGAGGGAGTTTATAATGGTGATATTGGCTTTATCGACAGTATAGATTATCAAGAAGAGATGATAAAGGTAATTTTTTATGATGGATCTTTGGTAAGCTACAATAAAGAAGATATAAAAGATTTGGAACTTTCCTATGCAATTACAATTCATAAGTCACAAGGTTCAGAATTTGATTGTGTAATAATCCCGATGATGCAAGTTGCTCCAATGCTTTTAAATAGAAATCTACTATACACAGGCATAACACGTGCTAAAAAATTGCTTGTCTTAGTTGGAGAAAAAAGAATTTTAAAGCAAATGATAGATAATAATTATTCCAACAAAAGATTTACAAATTTATCCTATTGGATAAAGGAAATGGAGAATATGAATTTTGATTGACTTTTTATTTTTGGATAAAAATACCTGCTATCTTTGCAAGGAAAATCCTATTTCCCATCATTCTTTGTGCAAAAAATGCTTGAAAAAATTGGATTATGTGGCAAATAAATTTGATATTGATGATATTTCTGCTCATGCTATCTATTACTACAACGAAGAAATGAAAAAATTAGTAGCAGATTACAAATTTAATAGAAATACTTCTTTAGCTAAAGTATTCGCCAGCATGATTTTTGATTATGGCAAAGTAAATGATTTGTTTTCATGCGATTATATTTTACCATCACCATCTTCAAAAAAAGTCTTAAACAAAAGAGGTTTTGACCATATCAAAATGATAACAGATTATTTTATTGACCAAATCAAGCCAAATTACCTTGAAAATTTTAGAAAAATTTCTGAAACAAAAGCCCAACATAAGCTAAATAAAGAAGAAAGATCTTATAATCTAAAGGGAGCTTTTAGTATAGACTCTGATTTAAAAAATAAATCTATTTTGATAATTGATGATATTATAACGACTGGAAATACCGTAAAGGAAATTGGAAAAGTTTTAAAAGAAAAAAATGCTAGGGAAGTAAAAGCACTAGCAATAACATCAGAACATAGATTAAGTTAAAAAGAACTCTTTAGATTAGTTGCTAATCAATAAAGAGTTCTATTTTTTAAGCTTCTTTCATATATTGGTAAATTTTAATAGCTATTGCCATTTCAATTCTTTTTCTAAATAGTTTGCAAGAATAATCGCAAGTTGAATTTATATCGCCGTTAGCATTGTAATTATTTGCAGCACAGCCACCAGAACAATACATACTTGCCCAACAAGTTTTACATTCTTCTTTGGAATAACAATTGCAAGTCTTAAATTCGTTTATCAAGTCATTTCTAAGAATTCCTTGATCAAGATTTCCTATTACAAAATCGCTATTTCCAACAAATTGATGGCAAGGATATAAGGATCTATCAGGAGTAATTGCCATATATTCGCTCCCAGATCCACAACCACTTATTCTTTTTTGAGCACAAGGACCATTTTCAAGATCTATCATAAAATGATAAAAAATAAATTCGTCATCCTTATCAATTGCTTCTATCATCATATCGGCTAATTTTTCGTATTGGTCATACAAAAAAGGCAAATCTTCATCTTTTAGGGCAAAATCTTCCTTGGAATTTCCCACAACTGGCTCAAGTGATGTTCTTTTAAATCCCAAATCAAGATAAGTTTTTATATCATTTGTAAAATCAAGATTATTAGCTGTAAAAGTTCCTCTTATATAGTATTCCTTATCTTTTCTTTGCTTAACAAAATTTTGAAAGTTTGGAACTACAAGATCAAAAGAACCCTTACCAGATAAGGTTTTTCTAAAATTATCATGTACTTCAGCTCTGCCATCAAGAGATAATACCACATTTTTCATATTCTCATTTAGATATGCAATTTTTTCATCATCTAAAAGCATGCCATTAGTTGTAAGGGTAAAATTAAAATGCTTATTGTATTTTTCTTCTAAACTTCTTGCATAAGTTACAGTTTCTTTTACAACCTTCCAATTCATTAGTGGCTCTCCACCAAAAAAATCAATATCAAGATTATAATGATTTCCAGAATTTTTTATAAGAAAATCTACCGCATCTTTGGCAGTTCCAAGAGTCATTAGGGCATCTTTTCCTTGATATTTGCCACCCTTTGCAAAACAATATTGGCAGGAAAGATTGCATGTGTGAGCTACATTAAGACAAATTGCCTTAACGTAAGTTGGTCTTTTATTAAGATCTATGGATAAATTTGAAAAGTTATCAGTTGAAAATAACAAATTTTCTTTAACTAAATTATTAACTTCTTCATAAGCTTCATCATATTCTTCATCTGATAAGTTATATTTTTCTAACTTTTTTCTAATCTCATCCTTATTATAATTTTCAAATAAGGAAATAATCTCATAAGTAACATCATCGACAGCGTGGACTGAACCACTAAATGTATCTAAAACTATATTAAAGCCTTTGGCTTTATATTGGTGTATCATCATTTCTCCTTAACTTAAATAAATCACAAAAGAAAAAAATAAGGGCTAATCCCTTATTTTTCTTTATGGCTAACACATTCTTGGTTAGCAACTCCACAAGATGTTTTGCAAGCAGATTGGCAAGAGGTTTGGCATTCACCACAACCACCATTTTCTTTGCTCTTGTGAAGATTTCTAGTGTTTAAAGTTACTATTCTTTTCATATGTATGCTCCTTTATATAATCGCTATACAACTTAATATTATCAGTTTTATAATAATTTGTCAATTTAGGATAAAAATCCTATCATCAATATTTAAATCAATAGAATTTTTTTGAAAATATTTGATATTGTCAATTATATTTCTGGAAATAATCTCTCCTGGAGCAATTATTGGAATGCCTGGTGGATAAGCGTAAACAAACTGAGCGGATATTTTATTTTCTGCTAAATTTAAATCTATAAGAGTTTTTCTAGCTAAGATTGCACGACTAATCTCCATAGATTTTTTAGGGATTTCATAGGAAAAGTCCATATTTGTATTTCTATATTCTATGGCTCTATCGATTTTTACTAAGGCATTTTTTAATCTTTCAAAGCCTTCTTTTCTATCAAAAATACTTGATATAAGTAGGGCGTAGGAAGGATAAGCCATTTCAATTTCAATTTTTTCTTCTCTTAATTTATTTGCCAGCATTTCCCCAGAAATATTTGTATTTATTGTAGAAATTAGTATTTTTGACCTATCTTTATTTTTTTTATCAATTAATTTTAGTTTATCTAAATTTATATTGTAAATATCATCTAAATATAAATCTAAGATTTCATACATCTTATAAAAAGAATCAAATTTTTCAAGCATTTCATCTATTGATTGCAAGACCACATAAGAGGGGGAAGATGTTTGGAAAATAGCCATATTTCTACGTATCTCATCTGATAAGCTTAGATCATTAATTAAAACAGCTGAGCTAGGTGTAAGTGCTGATAAATTTTTATGAAAAGATGTTATTGCAATATCAAAATTATTCTCATATTTTCCAAAAAGTAAGCTGTGAGAACCATGAGCCATATCTAAGATTAAGGCTGTTTCATATTTTTTTGTAAGTTGATAAATTTTTTTTAAGTCTAAATAATAGCCTTCATAAGATGAGGAAGTTATGACAAGAGCCGCGTATTTTTTTGATTTTAATTTATTTTCCAAATCTTTATAAGAAATATCAATTATAGATCCAATATCATCAACTGAAACATTTACATAATCACTATGTAAATTAAAAATTTCGATGGCATTGTAAACTGATTTATGGCAAGATCTTTGAATTAAAATATTTTTATTTTCATAAGTTAGACTTCTAATTGTAGATAAAATTCCACAAGTTGAGCCATTGGTAGAAATTATTGAATCTTTTACCTTATAAATTTTAGCAATTTTTTCTTCCATTTTTAAAAAAATATCCCTAGGATCATTTAGATTATCAAAACCATAAATTTCTGTTAAATCTCTTTTGTATGGCAAATCAGAACGTAAGATATCAGTTCTTTTTGCTCCTGGCATATGAAAGGGATAATAATTTTCTTTTAAATAAGCATCAAGTTTTTCATTTAGCATAGGTAACTCCTGATAAGTATTTTACTCTAAAAAAATTCTTATAATAATACAATGACTAAAAGTCTAATTTTGGTATAATATTATTTATAAAGTATATTAGAAAGGTTTTTATGGCATACATAAAATTAAACAATTTAAGAAAAGAATATAAATCTGGTAGTAGCATCATTGTTGCTAATGATAACATTAGTTTTTCACTTGAAAAGGGAAAATTATTAGTTATTGTTGGTGCATCCGGTGCCGGCAAAACTACTCTTTTAAATATTTTAGGTGGCATGGAAAAAGCAAGTTCTGGAGAAGTTTTTATAGATGATAAGGACTTATCCAAATTAAACGATATTGATTTAACTAGTTATAGAAGAAATGACGTTGGTTTTGTCTTTCAACATTATAATCTTGTTGGCAATTTAACTGCTTTGGAAAATGTAGAATTATCTGCAGAAATTGCAGAAAATGCCCTAGATCCAAAAAAGATTTTAGAAGAAGTTGGCCTTAGCAATAGGTCAAATAATTTTCCTTCACAACTTTCTGGAGGAGAGCAACAAAGAGTTGCCATAGCAAGAGCTCTTACAAAAAATCCAAAGTTGTTATTATGTGATGAACCAACAGGCGCTCTAGATTATGAAACAGGCAAAAACATTTTAAAGCTTTTGCAAGATGCATCTCATAAAATGGGAGCAACAGTAATAATAATTACCCACAACTCGCTTATAAAACCAATGGCAGATCAGGTAATTGAACTTAGAGATGGAAAAATTATAGAAAACTATATTAATGAAAGTCCAGAAGATATCGAAGAAATTGAGTGGTAAAAATGAACAAGACCTACTTGAAAAATAATTTGAGAGATATAAAAAATAACAAAGGTAAAGTATTATCAATTGCTATAATGATTGGGCTTGCAACTCTTGTAGTAGTTGCAATGACCTTAACTGGGCCGTCAATGAGAAATACCTTAAATAAATCTCTTAATACTTACAAACATCCAGATATAATAGTTAAATCTACTTATGGCTTGGATTATGAAGATGATTTGATAATAAGCAAAGATAAGGATATTGAAAAAATCACAAAAATCAAAGCTTCCGACCTTCTTATCGATGATAATTTGATAAGAGTTAAAGCCTATAATGATAATATAAAAAAATCAGTCCTTACAAAAGGATATATGCCTAGGAAAAAAGATGAAATTGCCTTAGAAGATTCCTTAGAAGATTCTTATAAAATCGGGGATAAGATAAAATTAAAATACATCAAAAACTCAAAATTTGATGAAAAAGCTCTTAAAAATTTAACCTATGAAGTTGTTGGCTTTTACAAATCTTCTGATCATTTTATGGAAGATATGAGAGAGCTTTCTTTTGCTGCAAAAAAAGAATTAAGTGGATATGCCTATGTATTAGAAGAAAATTTTGATACTGATAAATTTTCTGAAATAAATATTGTATATAAAAATACTAATAATTTAGATAAAACAAGCAAGGATTACGAGAAATTTGTAGAAGATAAAAAAGAAAAAATCGAAAAAGATATTGCTAATAGACCAAAAGAAGTTTTAGAAAAAATAAAAAAAGATTCTAATGATGATATCAAAAAAGCTCAAAATGACATAGATTCTGCAAAAAAAGAGCTTTCTGATGGAGAGAAAAAATTAGATGATGCAAAGGAAGAACTTGATAAGGGTTTTAAAGATTATGAAAAAGGCAAAAAAACATTTGACCAAAAAATCCTAGATGGGAAAAAATCTTTAGAATCTTCCAAAAAAGAACTTATTGACGGTGAAAAAAAATTAAAAGATGGTCAAAAAGAATATGAAGAAAATATAGCAATTTTTAATGATAAGATAAAAAAAGCTGAAGAAGAAATTGCTAAAAATGAGAAAGAATTAAAAAATGGCCAAAAACAAATTGATGAAGGCTATTTAAAAATTAACCAAGGCTATAAATTATTAGATGATGAATTTTCTAAAGCTAGAGAAAAGCTAAATGCTGGAAAAGTTCAACTTGATAAGGCAAAAGAAGAAATTGATCAAAAAGAAAATGAACTTTTAAAACTTGAACAATTATTAAATCAAAGTCCTAAAAATAATCTTGGAATGGAAATTCCAAACGAATACAAAAATTTAAGCGCTTCTGATTTATTAAATATGAAAGCTCAATTAGAAGAAGCAAAAAATCAATATAATGAGGGTCTAAATGATTATAAGGCCAACAAACTTTTGCTAGAAAATAAGTACAATGCTGAAAAATCAAAGATAGATGATCAAAAAGCTATTCTTGACCAAAAACAAAGTGAAATAAATTCTGGCATAAAGAAATTAAATGAAGGAAAAAGTAAGCTAGAAAGTCAAAAAACTTCAGGAAAGAAAGAATTAGATCAGGCAAAGAATAAAATATCAAATTCCAAAAAAGAAATTGCTGATGGTTGGCAAAAATATAATGAGGGAATAAAAGACTTTAATTACCAAAAACAAAAGGGTGAAAAAGAGCTTAGAGATAATTACAAAAAACTTTTAGATGGCAAAGACGAATACGATAAGAATTTAGAAAAATTTACCAAAGAAAAAAATGACGCCCAAAAAGAAATTGCCGATGGCGAAGTTGAAATTGAAGATGGCAAAGATGCTTTGGCAAGATTAGTTGATCCAAAGTACACAGTAGAAAATATTTTTGAAAATCAAGGGATAAATACCTATTATCAAAATAGTTTGAATATGGATCAAATGACGAAAGTTTTTCCGACATTTTTCTATCTAGTAGCAATGCTTGTTTCTTTAACAACTATGAAACGTTTTATAGATGAGCAGAGAGTTATAAATGGAACTTTAAAATCATTGGGCTATACAAACTCACAAATAAGCCAAAGATTTTATTTTTACGGTCTAATTCCGACTATTATTGGCTCTCTAATTGGAGCTATATTGGGTAGATTAATTGTAGCAGAAGTAATTATAAAAGCCTATTCATCTGGTTTTAATAATTTAGGAATTGATTATGTAAATCCAATTTCTTATATGGCTTTTGCTATACTTTTATCAGCATTTTTGATAGCAATAACTGTTCATTTATCCTCAAATGAAACCATTAGAGAAACTCCTGCAAGCTTACTTAGAGGTAAATCTCCAGAAGTTGGCAAAAAAATCCTAATGGAAAAGATAAGTCCAATTTGGAGAAGACTTTCATTTTTGCAAAAAATTACCGCAAGGAATTTATTTAGGTATAAATCTAGGATGTTTATGACCTTATTCGGCGTTGGAGGGTGCACTGCTCTTACATTTTTCGGTTTTGCGATGATCGATTCAATAAAAGATACAGTGAACTTACAAAAAAATGCAATTAATCATTACGATGTTGTTGCAGCAATTGATGAAAAATCAAAAGAATCTGATTTAGCAAGTTTTTATAAAAAAATTGAAGATTTTGATCACCTTCAAATAAAAATGCAAGAAGTAAAAATCACAAAAAATAATGAAAAACGTAAGCTAAATTTTGTGGTATTTAATGATACAGATAATTTGGATAAATTTGTAAGTCTTCACACCAACAAAGGAAAAGCTATAGATTTATCAAAAGAAGAAGCGGTTATTACTGAAAAGGCCTTCAATAAATTAAATTTAAAGAAAAATGATTTGATAAAATTTGACAAAGATGGCAAAGAAATAAAAGTCAAAGTAACAAATTTTTCTGAAAATTATACTGGTGATTTTATTTACATGACAAAAGAAAAGTATGAACAAGTCACAGGAGAAAAATACCAAACTAATGCAGTTTATCTAAAGGGAAATTCAGATAAAATAATAAAGAAAATTGAAAATGAAAATTCTATAAACGCGATTACTAATACAAGCGTGATTTATTCATCAATAGATGTATTGATGGCAAATTTAAATTTAGTAATTGGAGTAATAACTTTAATTTCAATAATGCTAGCTCTTGTAGTTTTGTACAATTTGATAAATATCAATGTTAGTGAAAGAAAAAGAGAATTGGCAACAATAAAAGTTTTGGGATTTTATCCAAAAGAAGTTACTAGCTACATCTCAAGAGAAATTTCAATTCTTACTTTGCTTGGAATTTTGCTTGGTTATGTTTTAGGAATTGCTATGTTTAGATACGTAATAGCTGTAGTTGCACCAGAAAATGTACTACTCGCTTACAGAACTCACCCTAGTGCCTATATTTTTAGTGGAGCTTTAACAATACTAATACTTCTTGTTCTTATAATTTTTGTTCACAAAAATTTAAAGAAAATCGATATGGCTGAAGCGATGAGTTCTGGAGAATAGGAGGATTATATGGAAATAATTTTAGTCCGCCATGGCTTAACTAAGGCCAACAAAGAAAGAATTTTTTCCACAGAAGATACAAGTCTTGATGAAAGTTCCTATGAACTATTGAAAAAAACAAAAGAAAAGCTTAAAGATTTTAAAATTGATAGAATATATACTTCAGATCTTCTAAGAGCCAAACAAACTGCACAAATTTTAGGCTTTGAAAATTTTACTAGCGATAGCAGGCTTAATGAGATGGATTTTGGAGATTTTAAGGGCAAATCTTATGATTATGTCTTTAATACTTACGATAATTTTTTCCAAAATCAGAAAGATGATATTTTTCATATAAAATATCCAAATGGGGAAAATAGATTAGATCTTATTAATAGACTTAGTGAATTTTACGATGAATTAGTAGAAAAAAATGAGAATGCCCTTTGCATTTCCCATGGAATTGCCATAAAAGCTTCTTTATTTTGGATATTAAAAGATCTTTCAGCTTGGGATAATTTCTGGATAGAAAATGGGTCTATAACAGTTTTTCAAATAGAAGATAAGAAAAAATTAATAAAGGCACTTAACATATTATGAAATTTATTCATCTAGCAGATTGCCATTTATCAACAAGAAATACTTATGATGATAATAAAGGAAATTTTATTAATAAGATTAGATGGGAATCTTTTGAAAATATTTTTACATCTAATAAAGATGCTAATTTTGCATTAATCTGTGGAGATTTATTTGAACGAGATTATTTTTCCCAAAAAGATTACAAGTATTTATTTAATATTTTTGAAAATTTTTCCAAGGACATTTATTATGTAACTGGCAACCACGATTATATCGATCAAACAAATGAGATTTTTTTAAAATCAAAGCCTTCTAATTTTCATATCTTTATGAACGATAATTTATCTTTTTATGAGAATGACGGTATTAGAATTTACGGCCTATCTTACAAAGATAGGATATATGATAAAGATTTTCCTTATGAATTAAAGCTTGACAAATCGTTTTATAATATACTAATGGTTCATGGAAATTTATCAAATACTAAAAGTTCTTATCTTGATTTAGATTTTAATAAATTAAATGCCTTAGGATATGATTATATAGGCCTAGGTCATATTCATAAGACTTTTATAAAAAATAATATCTATAATCCAGGATCTGTCGAGCCTTTTGATTTTACAGATCATGGTGATTTTGGATATTTTTTATACGATAATGGGAAAATTGATCATATTTCGTCTAGTCAAATGAAATATAATATTTTTGATATTTCGTCTGAACAATTTAAAGATGAAGAAGAAATTATTAGATTTGTAAATGAAAATCTTTCGGATAAAATAAATTTTTTGAGATTAAATTTTGATCAAGCAAATGATTTTGATATTTCTATAATAAAAAATTCTATAAACTCTCATTATATTGAGATTATATTTACAAAAGAAAATACTTTTGAGAATGAAATCAAATTATTTCCCAATTCTCTTTTAAGTAAATTTGCCGATGACTTTGAGAGGCCTTTAAATGAGATTGAAAAAAGAGCCTACCAAATAGGAATGGATGCAATTTTAAGGAGCAAAAAATGAGCGTTTTTATAAAAAAATTGCATATCATTTCCTTTGGGCAATTTTCTGATACCAGCATAGAATTTAGTAAAAATTTTAATCTTATATATGGGAAAAATGAATCGGGCAAATCTACAATTGTAAGTTTTATCGAAGCCTTGCTTTATGGCTTTGACGATGGTAAAAAAATACGTCATTTTAATCAAAAACACGAAATTTATAGGCCGCTTTCATCATATAAGTATAGTGGTTATGGTATTTTTTCTAAGGATGATGTGGATTATAGGATTAGCAGAAATTTTTCAGATGGATCTTATGAAATTTACGATTTGAATTCTAAGGAAATCGTGGCTAGTAAAAATAGCAATTTAGCTTTCCCAGGAGAATTTTTACTAGGAATTTCTTATGATATTTACAAAGATTTGACTTCCATTTATCAAAGTCAAGAATCAAGTTCACAAACAAAAGAGAAAATATTAGAAATGCTTATCAACAAAGATGATTATATTTTTTCATCTTCCAATGCTTTAGAAATTTTGGATAAATCTTTAGCTGATATTGGAACAGATAGGGCTTATAGCAAGCCTTACGCAAAAACTAAAAAACAATTTACTTATTTAGAAAATGAAATCTCAAAACTAAAAATACTTAGAAATTCTTACATCGAAGAATTTAAAAATTTGGAAAAAAATAGAGAAGAAATTGCTAGGATTTCTGAGGATTTAAATAATTTTAAAGATCTAAGAGATTCCTTTAGAAAAAATCTTCGAAATAATAACCTCAAAGAGCAGCTAAAATATGAAAACCAACTAAAAATGGTTGATAAGAAGCTTGAAAAATATAAAAACTATGATGACTATTATGCCAATAGAAACGAAAATTTAACTTTTAATAAAAATAATTATTTTATAGGTCTAGCTTTGCTTATTATATCGGCAATTTTTGCTTTTTATAAAAATAATATTTTTATTTTTGCCCTTGGATTAGTATTGGCTACTTTATTTTGTCTATTTCAATGGCTTAAATTTAATAATCTAAGTAAGATTAGCAATAAAGAGTATAATGCTAATGAGAGCAAGTATTTAGAATTTATTGAGATAAAAAATGAAAAAGAAAAGATAGAAGAAATATTAAGTATTCTTGAAAATCAAGAAAAATCAGAAAATTTAGAAAATTATTCCAGTAAGCAAGATATAAATATTAGAGAAGTTGAAGATAAAATTAATATTTACGAAAATGAACTTGAATCTTTGATAAAAACAAATGTAGATTTAGAAAAAAATCTAGCAATATTTGAAGATGAGCTTTCAAAATTGCCAAATCTTACTAATGAATTTGAAACTTTAAAAGAAAAGCTTAATGATATGGAAAATGAAATCAAAGCTATTAATTTAGCTAAAGATAAGATAATTGCAATAATTGAAAGCTCTAAAGAATCTTTAGATGACTACGACAAGAAAGTTTCAGAAATGATTAACATTTTGACTAGAGGAAGATATGAAAAAATCATCTACGATAAGGATTTAAAGGCAAAAGTATTTACCAATAGTGGAGAAATTTTAGGTATAGATAGACTTTCTACTGGTTTTTATGATCAATTAAATTTTGCCTTTAAGTATTCGATTAACGAAAAAAATTCTCATGACTTTTTGATTTTTGATGATGCTTTTATAAATTATGATTTAGATAGACTTAGAAACGCCTTGTATTTTTTGTTGGATTTGACTAGGTCTAGACAGATAATTTATTTTACTTGCCATAAAAGAGAAATGGAAATTTTAGATTCTGAAGCTATAACTTATAATAAAATTTATTTGGAGGAAATATGATCTTTGCTCTGGCTGATTTACATCTTGATTATACAAACCAAAAGAGCATGGAAGTATTTGGAGATGATTGGAAGGATTATCAGGAAAAAATTTTTAAAAACTGGAATAAATTTGTAGGAAAAGATGATTGTATCTTAATCCCTGGTGATATTTCTTGGGCAATGAGTCTTGATGATGCTTATATAGATTTAAAAAAGATTGATGATTTGAATGGAAGAAAAATTTTGCTAAAAGGAAATCATGATTATTGGTGGACTTCTCTTAGTAAAATTAATAATTTGGGTCTAAAATCTATGGAATTTTTACAAAACAATCATTTTTCCTATGAGGATTATGATATATGTGGGACTCGTGGCTGGATTTCAAGAGATAGCAAGGATTTTACTGAACACGATGAGAAAATTTTTCAAAGGGAATTACTTAGATTAGAAAATTCGTTAAAGGAAAGTAAAGCTAATAAAAAAATTGTGATGTTACATTACCCTCCGATAAATTCTTCAGGAGATTTTAATGAATTTTTTGATATATGTTTAGATTACCAGGTGGATTTTTTAGTATATGGTCACCTCCATGGCTTTGGACATAGATTGATAAAAGAAGGGAATATTAAAGGAATAGGGGTAAGGTGTGTATCTGGTGATTACCTTGATTTTGCCCCGGTAAGGATTATATAATGCAAAGAGAAATTGAAGTAAAAGTATTAAATATTGATGTAGAAGAGATGGAAGATAAATTACTTTCATTGGGAGCAAAGAAGATCTCTGAAGAAGAGCAAACAAATTATACATTTATTCCAGAAGAAGGAGAATTTGCTGATGGATATTTGAGGATTCGTGAAAGCAAGTTTGAAGATGGAAAAAAAATCATTGAATTAACTTTTAAAGAATTTAAAAATTCTGATGATTTCAGAGTTAATAATGAGTATACTGTTAATATAGATTCTGTTTCTGTTATGACAAGTATTTTAAGCAAACTTGGCATAAAATTAGAATATAAGGGAGATAAAAAACGCAAGTCTTATTCTTATAAGAATCAAAGATTTGACATTGACATTTGGGATAAAAAAACTTATCCTGATCCTTATATGGAAATAGAATTTACAAACCAAGGCAAAATCGATGAAATCATTGATGACTTGGGAGTTGATAGGGATAATGTAACAACTTTATCTATTAGCGAGCTAAGAGATAGGTTAAAAAATTAAAAATTACTATTGACTTAATACTTATTTTCGTGTAAAATTTAAAAAAACTTAAGGAGTGCTAAATGATCAACATAAAAAATTTATTAAGTTCTGAAGATTTAACCAAAGAGGATTTATATGAAATAGTTGACTTAGCAAATGAAATAGTTAAGAGTCCAGAAGATTTTTCCCATGTATGTGATGGAAAAATCTTAGGGACTCTTTTTTTTGAGCCTTCAACAAGGACAAGACTTTCATTTACTGCAGCTATGGACAGATTAGGCGGAAAAGTTTTAGGCTTTTCAGAAGCTGGATCTTCTTCTACAACAAAAGGAGAAAGCTTACAAGATACAGTAAGAACTGTTAGCCAATACGCAGATATTATTGCTATGCGTCACCCTCAAGAAGGTGCAGCATATCTTGCAAGTCTTACAGCTGATTGTCCTATAATAAATGCTGGCGATGGTGGCCACCAACATCCAACTCAAACTTTAACAGATGTATTAACCATTAGCCAATACAAACACAGTTTGGAAAATCACACCATTGGTTTGGTTGGAGATTTAAAATATGGTAGAACAGTCCATTCATTAATAAAAGTTATGAATTTATTTGATAATAACAAATTTATTCTAATTTCTCCAGATGAGCTAAAACTTCCTCAATATGTAAAAGAAGAAGTATTTGATGCCAATTCACAATACAAAGAAGTTAGAAACTTAGAAGAAGTTATACCAGAATGTGATATTCTTTATATGACAAGAATTCAAAAAGAAAGATTTTTCTCTCAAAGTCAATACACCAGACTAAAAGATTCTTATGTTTTGGATTGTGAAAAGATGAAACTTGCAAAAGATGATATGATAGTTCTACATCCACTACCAAGAGTTAATGAAATAGCAACAGAAGTGGATAAAGACCCAAGAGCAGTTTATTTTAACCAAGTAAAATTTGGTATGTATGTAAGAATGGCACTTATTATGAAATTATTGGAGGCAAACAATGCTTGAGATTACCAGTTTAAAAGATGGAATAGTAATAGATCACATAAAAGCAGGTAACGGTTTAAAAATCTTTAACCTTTTAAATTTAGAAAGTTTAGAAGATGAGGTTGCACTAATACTCGGAGCTTCTTCTTCAGCAATGGGCAAAAAAGATATAATTAAAATTGAAAATCACACAGATCTAAACTTAGATGCAGTTGCAATAATAGATCCATCTGCTACAGTAAATATTATTAAAGATGAAAAAGTTGTTGAGAAAAAATCGCTTGAACTTCCAGAAGAAATTGAAGACATATTAGTTTGCCAAAATCCAAAATGCGTTTCAACTTCTGAAAGAAGCGTAAAATCAAAATTTGAACTACTACATAATGAAGAAAAATCATATAGATGTGTTTATTGTGGACACATTTACGATGTAGAAGAATAAAATGAAAAAAGTTTTCCAAAATGCTTATTGTTTTGATGATGTCAAAATTTCAAATAAGCCTATTTATGTAAAAGATGGGATAATAGTTGAAGAATTTGAAATTGACGATCAAACTGAGCTTATAGATTGTAATAATCTTGCTCTACTTCCTTCTTTTGTAGATATGCACGTTCACTTTAGAGATCCTGGATTTACCTACAAAGAAGATTTAGAAAGCGGATCAAAAGCTGCCCTAAAGGGTGGCTTTACTTCTGTTCTTTTGATGGGTAACACCAAACCAACTGTTTCATCAGTTGAAATTTACGAAGACATAATGAAAAGAGCAAAAGATCTTGATTTGATAGATATAAATCAAGTTTATACCATAACGAAAGATTTTGATGGAAAAACCTTGGATCATTTGGATAATTTGCCAAAATCAGTTAAATTCATTTCAGATGATGGACATGGAGTAGATGACGATTTAACCATGTATAAGGCAATGCTTAAAGCAAAAGAGCTTGGTGTAAATATGACTTTGCACGAAGAAGTTAGGGGAGTTTCACCTATTGATTACGAAATTGCAGAAGATGCTATGACTCTTAGAGATTGTTATTATGCTTATAAACTTGATTGTCCAGTGCATTTTTCCCATGTTTCCACCAGGGGATCAATTAAAGCTATAGAATATTTTAAAAACTTAGGAGCAAAAATAACTTGCGAAGTAACACCTCACCATCTTTACTTAGCTGATAAAAAAAGAGAAGAAGTAAAGGTAAATCCACCAATAAGAAGTGAAATTGATAGATTAACTCTTATAGAAATGATAAAAAAAGGAGTTGTAGATTGCATATCTACAGACCATGCTCCTCATTCCAAAGAAGACAAAGAAAAAGGATCTCCAGGATTTTTGGGACTAGAGACAAGTTTTTCAACCGTCTATGAAGTTTTGGTAAAATCTGGAGAAATATCTTTAAATCATCTTATAAAACTAATGTCAACAAATCCAGCAAAAATTTTGGGATTAAATAAGGGAAAACTTAAAATCGGTTATGAGGCTGATTTTACATTGATAGATTTAGATGAAGAATATACTTATAGGGAAGATGAAATTTTGTCAAAATCAAAAAATTCCCTAATGATAGGAAAAACTTTAGCTGGACGAGTAAAGAGAGTTTATAAGAAAGGAGTTTTAAAATATGAAGATAATTGATAGACTTTATGAGGAAGTTTCCCAAAAAGGCTTTGTTTGTGTGGGTCTTGATACTTCTTATGATTATATTCCAGATCAAATGAAAGAAGGCCTAAGATTAAGCCAGGCAATTTTTAATTTTAACAAAGAAATAATTGACCACACTTATGATGTTTGTGCAATTTATAAAATTCAAATTGCCTATTACGAATCTTATGGAATTGAAGGAATGATAGCTTATAGAGATACTTTAAAATATTTAAGAGAAAAAAATCTCTTATCTATCGCGGATGTCAAAAGATCTGATATAGCAGCCTCAGCAAGCCAATATGCCAAAGCTCACTTTGAGGGAGATTTCGAAGCTGATTTTATAACTTTAAATCCTTATATGGGCATGGATTCAATTTCTCCATATTTGCCTTATATTGAAAGTGGAGAAAAAGGAGTTTTTGTCTTACTTAGAACTTCAAATCCTGGTGCAAATGATTTTGAAACAGTTATGACTAATGATGAAGAATTATTTTTTGCCATAGGCGATAAAATGAAAGAATTAAATGATAATTACTTAGGACAATGTGGTTTTGGACCGATAGGACTTGTTGTTGGAGCAACTCATACTAAAGAAGTTGAAAAAATTAGACAAAGATATCCTAATCAATTTTTCTTAATTCCAGGTTTTGGTGCACAAGGAGCTGATAGTTTAAACGTCTTTAAACTTTTGAAAAATAAAAATGGTGGAGTTGTAAATAATTCCAGAAAAGTTCTTAAAGCCTATATGGATTATGAAGATGGCAAAGATAATATAGGAAAATACGCAAGAGAAGCAGCTATAAAAACCAGAGAGGTAATCTTGGCTAATGAAAACTTATAAAATCGGACCTATAACAGAAAATACAAAAATTTCAACTGACATTTATAAAATGCTTGTCGATGTAAATTTAGATGCTAAGCCTGGTCAATTTTTCATGTTTAGAACTGAAGATTTCAGAAATGAACCCTTATTATCCAGGCCTTTTGGAGTTTGTGATGATGAAGATGGCAAGCTAACACTCCTATATCAAGTTGTAGGAGAGGGAACTGAAATAATGTCTGGCCTTAAAGAAGGTCATAAGGTAAAAATTTTAGGACCTTTGGGCAATGGCTTCGATTTAAGTGATTCTAAGGATAAAAAAATCGCCATAGTAGCTGGTGGGATTGGCATAGCTCCCTTATTATATTTAGCAAAAATTTTAGAAACTAAGGCTGATTTTTTTGCAGGATTTACCTACGATCCTTATTTTGTCGATGAATTTAAGCCTTATGTAAAATCCGTATCTTATACATCATATAAAAATGATGGTAAATTAGTGACAGATCTTTTTGATCCAAATGATTACGATATAATTTATGCTTGCGGACCAAATCCAATGCTAAAAGCTATCCATGAAAAAAACAAAAAAGCAAAAATTCAAGTTTCCATGGAAGCTCATATGGCTTGCGGAATCGGTGCTTGCCTTGGATGTACTGTAGAAAATGCAAGTCATGATTTTATAAGAGTTTGTAAGGATGGCCCTTGTTTTGATTCAAAGGAGGTTTTCGGATGAATTTATCAGTAGAAATTGCTGGAGTTCATTTTAAAAATCCAGTTATAGCAGCAAGTGGTACATTTGGTTTTGGTAGAGAATTTGCAGAATATATAGATTTATCAAAGATTGGTGGTATATGTTCAAAAGGTCTTACTTTAAATAAAAATTTAGGCAATAAAGGTATTAGAATTTATGAAACACCAGCAGGAATAATGAACTCCATTGGACTTCAAAATCCCGGTATTGATTATTTTGTAAAAGAAGAATTAGCTTTTTTGTTAAAACAAGATACTGTTACAATTGCAAATCTTGGGGGTCATAGCGTTAGCGATTATGTCAAAGGAGCTAGTATTTTAGATAAGACTGAAGTTCCTATGATAGAATTGAATATTTCTTGCCCAAATGTAAAAGAAGGTGGCATGGCTTTTGGCACTGATCCTATTAAAGCAAGTGAAGTTATAAGAAAAGTAAGAAAAGCAACCCAAAAACCATTAATGGTAAAGCTATCTCCAAATGTTGGTTCAATAGGAGAATTTGCAAAAATTGCTGAAGATGAGGGTTGCGATGCAATTTCTTTAGTAAATACCTTTAATGCTCTAGCAATTGATATTAGAAAAAAAGCTCCGATTTTTGCCAATAAAACGGCTGGACTTTCAGGTCCTGCAATAAAACCAATAGCTTTAAGAATGGTTTATGAAGCAGCTAATGCTGTTGATATTCCAGTTGTTGGCATGGGTGGAATAATGAATTATAAAGACGCCCTTGAATTTATCATGGCAGGAGCAGTAGCAATAGAAGTTGGAACGGCTAATTTTATTGATTATAATACAATGATAGATATTGCTAATGGAATAGAAAAATATATGCAAGAGGAAAATATAAGTAATTTAAGTGAAATTACGAAAATAATATAGGAGAAAAAATGGATAAAACATTAGAATTGTTAAAAAAATCAAACGCCTTACTTGAAGGTCATTTCTTATTGTCATCAGGCAAACATTCAGACAGATATATTCAATGTGCAAAATTAATTGCTCATCCAGAATACTGTGAAGAAGTTGCAAAAATTATAGCAGAAAAAATTAAAGAAAAATCTATAAAAGTAGATCTTTGTGTTGGACCTGCTATGGGTGGAATTATAATAGCTTATGAAGTAGCAAGAGCACTTGGAGTACCAGCAATTTTTACTGAAAGAGTTGACAATATTATGACACTTCGCCGTGGTTTTGAAATAGAAGAAGGGGCAAATGTTATAATTGTTGAAGATGTAATTACTACAGGCAAATCTTCATTTGAAACAGTCGATGTAATCAAAAATCTTGGCGGAAATGTTTTGGCACTAACATCAATAGTAAATAGATCAAAAAAAGACGAAATAAATGGACTTCCAATAATTTCAGCAACAAAACTTGATATAAATACTTGGGATGCTGATGATTTGCCAGATAGTTTAAAAGACACACAAGCTATCAAACCTGGCTCAAGAAAAATGAATAAATAGCTTGCTAATATAGCCTTACAAGTATATAATCTATAAAAAAAGTAAGGTTATTATATGAAAAGAAAAAAGAAAAATTTTAAAATAATAAGCTTAGGATTTTTAATAATCTTAATGCTTATTTTTATTACTACAAGATTAGCCTATGCCAGTAAAGAAGAAAAAAAGAAAAATCTTATGGCTGGATTAAATCAAATAAATTATCAAACTAGTCTTTTAAAAGAAGAAAGAGCTTTAGTTTTTAACAAATTAAAAAAGGATCTTGATGACTTTAAAAATAAAAAATCAGCTAAAATTAACGAAAGTAGTAGCTTTTATCTTTTAAAAGAAACAGAATTTACAGCCGATGAATTAGAATCTGCCATAGAAGATACAGGTCTTAGGGGTCTTGGTAAAGATTTTAAAAAAGCTGAAGAAACTTATGGAGTAAATGCTATTCTTTTAATGGCAATGGCAAAACATGAAACTGGCAATGGAACAAGCCAATTATTTGTAAACAAAAATAATCTTTTTGGCTTTAACGCCTATGATGACGATCCGTATAACAAAGCAAGCAATTATGAGTCTCCTGCTGATTCTATTAACACAGTAGCAAAACACTTAAAAGAAAATTATCTAAATCCAAAAGGAACTTACTACAAAGGAGTTTCCACAGAAGCCATAGGCAAATCCTACGCAACAGACCCTGATTGGGCAAAAAAAGTAAATTGGATGATGTCTGAAGTAGCTGAAACTATGATAAATAAATTTGAAGAAAGTACAAGCAATTAGCTTGTATTTTTTGTGATTAAATGGAATTTTGCAAGATTAATTTAAAAGAATATAATGTTTTTGAGGTGAATTATGGATACAAGAGAGTATTTACAAGGCTTATCTAGTGATGGTTATAAATTTTTTGGCTCTCACAAAAAAGATAAGGGTTACATATTTAGAATTCTTGCTCCAAATGCAAAAGAAGTTCATATAATTGGTGATTTCAACGATTGGCAAGAATCAAAACTTAGATCTTATTCAACTGGAGTTTTTTCTATTAATATAAAAAACGCCAAAGTTAAGGATAGATATCAATATATAATAACGGATAAAAATGGTCAAAAATTTAAAAAAATTGATCCTTTTTCAAGAAAAATTCTAATTAATGAGAATTCTTCAGTGGTAACTGATGATTCTTATAAATTTAATAATAAAAAAACAAAAATTAGTCCAACTAATATTTATCAAGTCCATCTAGGCTCATTATTTAAGGACGATAGCAAGGACAAAAATCAAATTCTTGATGATTTGTTAGAACATGTAATTGCTAATAACTTTACTTATATTAAGTTTTTGCCAGTTACAGAATATAAAAATTACAAATCTTATGGCTTTAATAGCATAGGTCTTTTTGCTTTTACTAATCGTTATGGAGAAAGTAAGGATTTTAAGAAATTTATTGACAATTGCCATAAAAATAAAATTGGAATAATTTTAGATTTAGATTTTAGCCAATTTGATCCAGATTCTTATTACCTGAATGATTTTGACGGTACAAGGCTTTATAATTACGATTACGATGATATAAATTACACTTATCATAATACAATAAATTTTGACCCTGAGAAAAATTTGACCAAATCTTATCTAAAATCTTGCATAAGTTTTTGGATAAATGAATTTAATGTAGATGGGATTGAACTTTCTAATATCGATTCTATGATTTATTGGCAGGGAGATTTTTCAAGGGGAGTAAATGATAAATTTATGGACCTAATAAGAGAATTGATTGATCTTATCCATGCAAATAAATCTCTAGCTCTATCAAGTTTTAATGGAAATTATGATTTTGATTTAGGATTTGACTATGTTTATGATTATTCCTTAAGACCTCTTATAAGAATCAATCAAAAACAGCCGTTTGAAAGAAATCATTATAAAAAAGATATAGGTAAAATTATAAATGCTAATAATTCAAATAAAATTTTAGGTTTTTCATATATAGATAGTTTCTTAGATGAGGCAAGTCTTGCTATGAAAATGTACGGAAGCGAAAAATCAAAGCAGATGAAGACAATTTTCACCTTATTTTATAGCTTAAATTCTTCTAAGATGCTTTTTATGGGAGATGAGATTTTATCTAATCAAACATTTTCAGTTTATGAAAATATAGATATGCATGAATTGGATAAAAACCAAGGTACTTTTAATAAATTCTATAAAGATCTATCAAAAATTTATTTGAATTATAAGGCCTTAAATGATGAAAAGTCAAAAACTACAATTCTTGATATAGAAGGTTATAGCCTTTATGCTTTTGTCAGAGAATTTGAAGATGAAAAATTGTTGGTAATTATAAACCTTACAGATATTGATTACAGCATAAAAAGTCCTTACAAAATTAAAGAATTGATAAATAGTGAGGATATTTCCTATGAAGGTTCTGGAAATATAAATGGAAATATAGAAAAAAACGAAAAAATTTATATTAGTCCACACGGATCTGCAATATTTAAAATTTTATAGAAAAATAAAACTCCAAGTTAATCCTTGGAGTTATTTTTCTTTGAGTTCATATATATTTTCTAAATTATGGGCAATGTGGGTAAATCTTTCCATTACAACTTTTCTAGGAATTATTCCAACGAAATATCCATTTTTATGAGTTATACAAATGAAGTTATTGTTGATTAATAGTCTTAAAACTTCTTCAAGATTATAATTATCAAAAAGAATAGGAACAATTTGATTCATAACTTCAGAAACTTTTATTTGCGATAAAGTATCCTCATCAAAGATTGATAGCTCGTGGGGATTGGTTACAATATTTGAAATAGAAATAAGACCTCTTACGCGATTTTCATTATCAAGAACTGGTATAGTTTGATATCCAGAAGACGATAAAACAAGGATTGCATGAACGAGGTTATCTTCTTCGTGGACAATAGCAACATTGCTTGCGGGAATCATAAGATTTTCGGTGGGTTCATTGAACATTTTTTCTATTTTTTTACCTATCATTATTTGCTCCTTTGTATTTATTATAAATCAAATAAAAATAAAATAAAAGATTAAAAAAGTCTTGTAGAATAGATAATTATCTCCACAAGACTTATATATGTAAGCACACCTAGCTTCGAGGCAAATTCCAAATACAGTTTCTAGTAATGTTAGCTCATGATAGGTGACCTTACGGCACACAGAAAGAATTGCTTAATGCTGCTACGTTCCCGTCCTGACATGATTCACAAGTTTCTGTTGCGTAAGACCCATCAATCAACACTAAAATTAATAGGCTTATATTGAAATTTACACCTTAGACTAGGAATTAAACCCTGCTGTAGCGGATTGCAGGTTACAAGGCACCGCTAGTTCCCCGTCTAGTGCATGGCGGAGAGCATGGGATTTGAACCCATGATACACTTTATATATGTATACACGATTTCCAATCGTGCTCCTTCAACCGCTCGGACAGCTCTCCATGCAATTAACATATTAAATTATACCTTTTTTTAAAATTCTTGCAAAAGCTATTAAGCATTTATGGTATAATAAATAATATTAGGAAGGAAAAATATGGCAAAAGCTTTATACAGACAATATAGACCCAAAACTTTTGATAAAGTTTTAGGCCAAGATAGAGTTGTCAATGTCTTAAAAAATCAAGTTAAATTAAATAAAATAAGTCATGCATATTTGTTTGCTGGAGAACGAGGTACTGGTAAAACTTCTTGTGCAAAAATTTTTGCCAAGGCTATCAATTGCCTAAATCCTGTTGATGGCTCACCATGTGGTAAATGCGAAAATTGTTTGGCTATTGAAGAAGAAACGACAATTGATGTTGTTGAGATGGATGCTGCAAGCAATAGGCGTATTGATGATATAAGAAATCTTAAAGATAATGTAATATATCCACCAAATAAGCTAAAATACAAAGTCTATATTATAGATGAGGCTCATATGATAACAAGAGAGGCTTTTAATGCCCTACTAAAAATCATGGAAGAACCTCCAAGTCATTTGGTATTTATATTAGCTACAACTGAGATTGAAAAAATTCCGCAAACGATTTTATCAAGGCTTCAAAGATTCGAGTTTAATAAAATTGGCAGAAAAGAAATTTATCAACAAATCAGTAAGATATTAAAAGATAAAAATATTAGTATGAATGATGATGCTATAAATTTGATAATAAAAAAATCAAATGGAGCTATGCGTGATGCCTTATCTCTTTTGGATCAGGTATTATCTTTAGAATTGGATAATTATTCATTAAAAGATGTTGAATCCCTTATCGGCGTGGTTGATTTTTATGAAATAGACAAATTAACTGAAGCTATAATTAAAAAAGACAGTTTCAAATCTCTTGATACACTTTTTTCCATTAGAGATAAAAATAAAACTAATAGGGAAATAATTAGCTCTTTGATAGCATATTTTGATGATATTTTAATCCACAAAATGACTAATAATGATTCTTTTTTTAAGGATGAAGAAAGACTATCCTATATCAAAAAAAGATCAGAAGATATTAACGATTTAGAAGTTAGCGATTATTTGGATCTGCTTATAGATTATGAAAATAAATTAAAATTTGCTGATAATACAGATGTATTGACAGAAGTTTGTTTGCTAAGACTTGTGAAGTTAAAAAATATGGAAAATTTTGAATCAAGAATTAGAGCAATCGAAGTAAATTCATCTAATGATATAGAAGAAATTGTAAATAATTTGATAGATCAAAAGCTTAAAAATTATAATTTTTCAAAACCTTTGATAGATAATCCAAATGTTAAAGTATCAAACACAAATTCACCAAAATCTAGTAATGAAGTTGATAAAACAAATGAATCAGAAGAAAAAATTGAATTTTCCAAGCAAATTTTTGATAGACTAGATCCCAAAAAAGAAAAAGAAATCCAAAAGATGATAATTAATACTGCTGGAGGTTTTTTGACAACATTATTTAATAATGAGGGTTTTAATTATAAAATAAAAGAAAATGAATTTATAATGCTTTGCAATGATGACTATTATAAGATTTTTATAGAAACAAAAATAGACGATATAGAAAAAAATTTAATGTCTATCTTAGGAAGAGCTTACAAGTTTTCTCTTGATAGAATAGAAAATTTAGATAATAATAATACTATAGAAGAAAGTAAAGAAAATAATGACTACTCTCAAAAACTCAAAGAAGTTTTTGGAGATGATCTAATTATAGAATAGGAGAATAATTATGGCAAGAGGCGGATTCCGTGGTGGTTCACCAAATATGAATAATATGATGAAACAAGTTAAGAAAATGCAAGAAGAGATGCAAAAGGCTCAACTTGAAATAGAAGAAACAGAATTTGAATCAACATCAGGTGGCGGAGTAGTATCTGCAAAAGTTAACGGCAAAAAAGAACTAGTTGCTCTTAAAATTGATCCTGATGTAATAGATCCTGAAGAAAGCGATATGCTTGAAGATTTAATAATAGCTGCAATAAACGATGCTATGAAAAAAGCTGACGAATTTAGCGGTCAAAAAATGGATAAATTAACAGGTGGAATAAACATACCTGGACTTATGTAATGGCTATATATCCAGAAAGTTTATCAAATTTAATAGAACAATTCCAAAAATTACCTACTATAGGCAAAAAATCTGCCCAAAGACTTGCAATGAGTATAGTTTTTCGCGATGAAAAAAGCGTAAAAGAATTTGCTGATGCTCTAATTGATGTTAAAGAAAAGATAAAATATTGTGAGATTTGTGGAAATATCACAGAAGATAATCTTTGCGATATCTGTAAGGACATAACAAGAAATGAAGATTGTTTGTGTGTAGTTGAAGATATTAACGACCTTATAGCTATTGAAAAATCTGGAGCCTTTCATGGCAAATACCATGTATTAGGTGGCTTAATATCTCCATCAGATGGAATTGGTCCAGAAGAATTAAACATAGATAAACTCTTAAAAAGAATCACTGATGAAAATATAAAAGAGATAATTCTTGCAATTTCTTCAACCATAGAAGGAGAAACAACAAGTATATTTTTATCAAATTTACTAGCTGAAAAAAATGTTAGACTATCAAAAATCGCCCAAGGCATACCAGTTGGTTCCAATCTTGAGTATTTTGATCAACTAACTTTAGAAAGAGCAATCGAGGATAGGAGAGAAGTTAATGATTAAATTTAAAAAAATAACTCTCATAATAATGTTTCTCTTAATATTTGTTTCATGCAAAAAAGAGAATTTAGAAAAAGAAAATATTGATGTTACTATTAATGTAGAAAAACCAAAAGAAAAGGAGACTGATTATAAAATTACATCCATGACTTTTGGTGGTGATCTATTAATAGATAATATCGAAAAAAGTGATGATTATAAAATAAATACCGATAAGGTCAATAATTATAGTAGTATTGAGCAAGGAAAATTTGATATAGGGATAATTCCTGCATATTTGGGACCATATTTTAATAATAAAACAAATCAAGCCTTTGAAATTGCTGCTATCACTCAAACAGGTGAACTATATATGCTTAGTGATACTGAAATTAGGGGACAAGAAGACTTAAAAGGCAAAAATGTATTTATTCCAGATCCAATTGGCAACATATCAAAAGTATTAGATAAAAAAATCGGTATATTTAACTTATTTTTGAGATTAAAAATAGAATATCATCCAGATATAAACGATATTGTAAGTAAAAGCAAATCATCAAATAATTTCGTGTCCTTATTGGTAGAGCCATATTATAGCAAAGCAAAAAAAGATAATTTATACAAAACAAATCTTAATACCTTACTACCAATTGGAAAAGGTGAATTACTAAGAGATATAATAATAGTAAATAAAAATTATCTTGTAAATAACAAAGAAAACTTTGACAAATTCTTAGACTTGTGCAAAAAATCAATAGAAAAGATCAATCAAGATCCAGAAATAAGCGATAGCTTATGTGAAAAATACAAAATGTCCAAAGAAGAGTTAAGCAAAGCAATTGATAAAATGGACTTTAGCTACATAGATAAAGATACAATGAAAGGAACTTATCAAGTATTTTTAGAAAGATTAAAACAAATCGATGAATCATTACTCGGAGAAATAAAACCTAGTGATAGCTTATATTATATCGATAAATAAAGGAACAATTAAAAAACAGGGTTAGTCCCTGTTTTTATTTTGCTTAAATTAAATTTTAACTATTATGTTGCCAAAAAGTTGCCAGTAAATTTTTAGATGTTAAGAATTCAATGCTCGTATGTATTTGGTGGAGATGATGGGAGTCTGTCGGGCATTGTTTTATTTTCTATAATGTTGAAATTTAGACATTTGTTTTTTTTAAATTGCTCCCAATTCCACCGTTTTTATGGGTTTTTTAATTTTTTAGTATCATTTTAGTATCAATTTCTTCATGCTTCACTGTTCATTATTTCGATTAGATTTGTTTCAGATGTTGGGTAAAAATGTGCATAAATATCTAATGTTGTTGAAGTGTCTTTGTGTCCTAGTCTCTTTGAAATTAATACTATATTTACGTTATGATTTATTAAAAAACTTGCGTGTGAGTGTCTTAGGTCATGCACTCTAATTCTTTTTATTAAATCTTTTTTTATTTCGTGGGTTTTGTTGTATTTTTCAATCTCTAAGTTGGTTTTGTTTCGTCCGTTTTTTATTCCATTTTCAATAAATCTCTTTTCCCAATTGAAAATATAATCATCATCATTGTGATTGTAACACTTGCTTTTATAGTATTTCATTAGTGCTATTGTTGTGTCTGGTAGGCTTATTTCTCTATTCTCATATGTTTTTGTTTGCGTGATTATGTTCTTGCCCTTAATTCTTTGTAGAGATCGGTTGACTAGTAGTGTCTTTTTATCAAAATTAATTTTTCTCCATGTAAGTGCTAATAATTCACCTTTACGTATTCCTGTCCAATATAAGAGATTTATGGCAGTTTTCGCCTTTAGGTCATCGATGTTGTTATATACACTTTGGTATTCTTCTAAAGTCCAAAATTGTTTTTCTTCTGGTATATAATTGGGATTCTTTGCTCTCTTTACTTGTCTAAATGGGTTTTTAGGTAGATTGTAGTAGTTTACGGCGTGGTTTAGTAGGGTGCTGAACTCTGTTCTTAAATTGGTTATATACCCGTCAGAATAGTTATTCTTGATTAGCTTATTTTGCCAATGTTTTAAGTCCTTGGGTGTGATTTCGTTTATTGGCTTATCTTTAAATGTTTCTAAAATCTTTTTATGTTTAGATGTTTTTGTTAATTGGCTTCTTGCCCTTAATTGTGGGTATTGGTCAAGTCTATATAAGTCGATGAAGCTAGATAATAGCATTGTCGGCAGTCCTTGACGTGCTAACAAATATTCACGTTCGTATTCTTGTGCTTTTTTCTTTGTGTCAAAGCCTCGTTTTAGTTTTTGTATGTTGTTTTCTTCTTCATCTTGACAGTAGAATTTACAGTACCATTTACCCGTTTTTTCGTCTTTGTATGCTGGCATGGTTATTCTTCATTTTTCTCTTTGCTATTATTATCATAATCATTTAGTGTATAATCGTCTATTTTGTAAATATCCTTTGTAAATTCTAAAACTTTATTTACGCCATCGGCATTCAGATATTCTAAGTATTCATTTATTTCATGAATTGCATAATGTATGTAATCGCTATAAAAATCATCATCTATATTGAATTTAAGAAGTAGGCTATCAATCTTTTCAGCTTGTTTTTTAAAAGCTTCATAATCTTCAGCCTTTACATAATCCTTGGTAAAATACGCTAATGGAGCATTGAAAAATTGAACATAGATATTTAGATTTTTATTGCTAATTAAATAATGACCATTCTCCCGGTTAGAAATCATTGATTTAGAAATACTTGTCCCGTAATTACGGTTGAATTCTTCTTTTAGTTTATCCATTGTAAGGTTATTTAATTCTCTAATATATTTTAGCTTTTTGCCAACTATTAGCTTATTCATAAAAATACCTCTCTCGAATTCAATTATAAACTAATGTTCCGTAAATGTAAATAAATTACTATAAAAGTATTGACAAACAGAACACAAATGATAAAATATTACCATAAACAGAACAAGATGGGAGGAAAAATGCAAATCAATTCATTAAAAATAAAAATGATAATGCTAGAAAAAGATTTGAATATTGGTGATTTGGCTGAACTAATGCAATCGTCAAGGCAATGGGTCGGTGCAATTTTAGACCGTGGACATGCTACATTGAACATGGTTAATAAAATTGCTAAAGCCTTGAATGTTGAACCTAAAGAGATTGTAAAACTTGATGAATAAGGGGGTGAAAAAATGTTACTAAATGTTAGGCAAGTTATGGAAATTTTAAATTGTAGTCAAAGTATGGCGTATAAGTCCATAAAGATCCTAAATAAAGAACTTGAAGAAGACGGCTTTTTAACTATGCAAGGGCGTGTACCTGCTGAATATTTAGCTAATAGATACAAGCTTGATGATGAAGATATTAAAAAGCAAGTGGTTAAATAGGGGGTGGTAATTGAATGATATTCAAGGAAACGTAAAAAAATCAAATAATCAACAGATCGATGAAGGTGGTGGATATTATCACAAAATACCTAATAAAGTTTTTTATGATACTGATTTAGCTGATAAGCAAAAGCTTATATATGCGGAGATATACCAATTGTCTTACAAAGACGGCTACTGTTATGCTAGCAATGGTTATATTGCTTCAAAGCTAAATGTTACGCCTTTAACTGTTTCAAGAGCTATTACAAAGCTATCAGATAAAGGCTACATAACTAAGCAATCAGTCAAAAAAGAAGCGACTAATCTATACACTAGAAAATTATTTATAAATTATTTACCCTTATCACAAGAGATAAAGGGGGTAGCTTCTAAAGATGAGGGGGTTATCTCTAGAGATAAGGGGGCTTATCTTTTGAATGACAATGGGGTTATCTCTAGAGATAAACAGAATAAGATAAGTAAATATATAAATAATATATATGATCATGATAGATCTATAAAGACGATTAAAGATAAATGGAATAGCATTGATGAATTAAATTCAATCGAAGCTATAACCGACAAAAGATATCAAGACGTTAGCTATTTAATAAAAACTTATGGTTTAGAAAAAATATTACAAGCTATCGACAATATCAAAAATAGTCAATATTTACTTGGTAAGTTGAATAGTCCACCCGTTAAATTTGATTGGTTTTTAATTGCTGATAATTTTGTAAAGGTGCTAGAAAATTATTATAAAAATCGTGAAGATGGGACAGATTCAACGTTAGCTAATAATTATTCTTGGTAAATAATAAAAAAATAAGGAGAATTTATGAATATTAATAATATGTTAAATGATTATGAAGAAATGGGAAAAAAGAATGGTAATAATGGCAATTCCGCCGAAGAATTGAGAAAACAAAAAGAAGAAGAACTACAAAAAAAAATAGACGAAGCTTGTAGGCAAAAAGACAAGAAAGCTGAATATGAAGCCTTTAAGAGAATGCCACTAAATACCATGGATATGACGTTAAATGACATTAAAAATACTTGGAGCGTTGAAGAGAGCAAGCAAGTAGATAAGGCGATAAAATTTGTCTATGACTTTAATAAACTTGATACTGGATTGTACTTATATAGCAAGCAATCGGGTACGGGTAAAACTACACTAGCTTCTGCTATTGCAAGAGCAGTATTTAAACATCAATCAGTACCAATATTTTACGGTAGTGAAGAATATATATTGTCAAAAATTAGGGAAACTTATCAAGAAAATTCAAGCATAAGCGAAGACGATTATATTAAAAAAATAGCAAAAAACAAGTTAGTTGTTATTGACGAATTAGGTCAAAATGTTTCAGATTGGTCAATAAAAACACTCAAAAGGCTACTAGATGAGATGATGAATTATAATTCTATCTTAGTCGTTACCTCAAATTATGGGTTAAATGACTTAGCTATTAGATTATTGAATAATCAATCAAACAATGAAAATAGAACTGTTACACAATTATTAGATAGACTTAAAGGAATGACCGAACCTGTAAAATTTGGTGATAAAAGTTTCAGATAAAAAATACCTCATTGCTAAAACAACAATGAGGTAGGCAAAAAGAAATATTTAATAAAAATAAGAGTTGGGCAAATCTTATCAATATCAGTATATCAGAATAGGGCAAATTGTCAAAATTTGATAGGTAGATTAAATCAAAAATAAAAAAAGGTGTATTTATATGCTTATGGTCATAAAATCTCTTAAAACTAAAAATATGACGTTTAGAGATGATATAGTTATAAATCTTAGATACACAAATAATTTTATAGATCTATACGGCTTTTAAATTAAAAATAATCGGTTGATGGGGTAGTTAGTACCGACCTCATCGCCGATATTAAAAACAAGAGATTTTAAAATATTTAATTTAAAAAATAAGTGAGGGAGTAAATGAATAAAAACGAATATTTAAAACAAGAAAAAACACAATTAGAGCAATCAAAAGAGCGTATTGTTGACAATATAGGAGTTGACTATATGGCTGGTTACAGAGATGGTTACGACCTAGCATATAGCAACATTATAGGCTATCTTAAATGCTTAGATTTCATGGTTGAAGTTGCTAAAGCGACTAGAGAAGCTTACGAATTATTAAATACAACAGATTTAATTAGTACTAATATGAGTACCGTGAATAAAGAATCTCTAAATTTACACGATTTGAAGATTTATAATAATAATGTTTTTGATTTAAAGGCAACGAATTTAAAATTAATGCAAAACCTAGACAGATTAGGCAAAATTGGGGCATCGCTCGAATACCTAAACGGTACTAGAGAGTTAGACAATTCTATAAATTTCAATGTATCAATTAATGAAGTGGCTGATATGATAAAACAGTATAAATATACAGATGATGAGATTGACGTTATTCTAAAATGCATTAAATCAGAAGCCGACTACTACATTGAATTAGGTAAAGAAATAGCTGAGGAATTAGACGCTAACGTAAATGACGATTACTATAAAATTGATAAAACACAAAGACAAAAATTTATTGAAAAGCAATTGTTAACATTGTATAAAAATAGAAATAATCTGCATAATTGCATAGGAGCATAATATGACAAATAAAGAATTAAGCGATATGACTCTTAAATTACAAAATTGTATGTATGACCTAAATCAAAGTATTAAATTATTAACTTACAAAGTAATACCAGTAGATAGAGAGATATACGGCGACGAAGATTATTGTTTCCCTTTACTATCTCTTATTGGAAAACAAGGCGACTATGTGCTTGGTTTAATCAATGAATTAAATAATATTGTTGAACAAGATAGCATAAAAGAGATAAAGAATAAAACAGATTTAACAGATCGATGATATATGGGGGGGTGCATTTTGTACCTCCTTTATTGATTGCTGATGTTTAGATAATAAATACCATAAGAGATTATAATTTTTTATAATTGAGTCCCTAAAACGGGGCAACGTCAAATTGCCACAAATGTAACACCCTAAAAAGGCTATGGCGACATTCACGATACCATAAAAAGGGAATAGGTAAAATGCTGAACTAGCTTTATGATACTGTCCATAGTATAGACGGCGTCATTAATACTGACGCTATAAAAAATAATACAAAACTAATACAAAACTAACACAAAAAGCTATGATGTTAAAAATCTATCAAAATTATTGTAATTTTATTTTGCTTATATTATGTATATATTATGTATATAAATTTGTAAATTTTTCCTGGAGAATCCTAGTGTAAAAGCCTATGATGTTAAAAATATAACGGTATTACTTACGCCACTAAGATTATGTAAATTGTTAGAAAAAGATAGTGTAAAAGCTTGTGTTGATAAAAAGTTAACAGAATAAGAAAATTATCAGAGATTTTTGAGAAAAAAAGGTCTGAAACCGTTGAAAACAATCCATTAGATGAAAAACCACTAGTGGTAAATAATACTGACTTTTTACTGACTTTTTACTAACTTTTAGCTAACTTTTTATTAGCTGATTTTAATTAATGGCATAGTCAAGTTATGCAAATTATTTACGACCTAATTACTAATTAGGGCGTTGATTACAATGTATTATGGGGTCATTAGTAATGAGGTCATCGATTATAAAATAAAACGGGATCATTAGTGATGAGGTAGGAGGTCATTACTATGGACACCCTTTAAAATAGTGCTAAGGTTTACCCTAATGTAAATACGTCTTTACATTTGAAATCACTCTATAAAATGGTGCTGATGTACCAAATTGCAACATTAGCATTTTTATTATTGCATAAAATAATATGGCTCATTGTTAAGGTTTGTTAAGGTTTGCTAAGGTTTCGATTTTTAAGAGATTGTAAGCCGATATAAATATATTTGAATATAAATATAAGTGACTAAATGTACATAAAATAAAATTAGTGGTATTTTGAAAATTATTAAAAGGTGGTATAATATTTGTGAGTAAAGAAATACAGATTCATGTAAATCACAAAAAAAGCAAGGCGACCGACCTTGCTTTTCTATTTAATGGGCTAGTTATCACGTTTGCAGTGTTCGTCTAACCACTTGTTAATGTAATGAGTAGTTACACCAACCATGACAGACACCAAAAAGAAATACAGTGAGTCCATGCAAATCACCTCCTAACTGTTATCAGTATAGGCGTGATAACAAAATAATTATATCAAATATAATCAAATCAATAAATATCTTGTATTGCAAAAAAATAAGAATAATAATAATATATTAGCGTATTCTCATAAAAAAATTATTTTATGTAAAAGGCACGTTACGGCGTGCTTTTTATTTTTCTTAAAAATCTCTTATGGTATCAAAATATTTAATAATCATCATCAATCAAAAAGTTAAAAAACTGAAAAAATTTAAGATAAAAACATAAATTTAATTTATAATGGCAAATTAGCAAATAATTTTATTAAATAATATTAAATTGGCTCAAGTATTCATAGGTAGATTGCACGATATCAATTATAGGCATATAAATATATGGCTAATAAAATAAAATCGCTTAAATCGAAGAATAGAGCGTTAAGGCTTTTCAAAAGATTTCAGAAGAGTTATAATTATGAATAATATACAGAAATTACAAATGGCTAAACTTAAACATTTATTAAAAAATATTTTTTAAATAATTACACAAAATTTATATTTTGTGCAATAATTTCTACTGATTGGAAAATATTATACAATTATACAAAATCTATACATACATATAAAAAGGCTTGATTATGACTGATACTGAATTATTTTTAGATTATCAAAATAATAGAAATATTGAACTAAGGAATAAGATTGCATTAAATAACTTTGGCTTAATACCGTTAGTCATTAAAAAGATTTATATAAAAGATTATCACGATTATGAAGAATTACAACAAGAATGTTTTTATTGGCTTTTAAAGGCAGTCGAAACATTTAACCCTACATTAGGCTTTAAGTTTTCAACTTATGCTTATAGTCAGATTCTACAAGCTTCAAGGCATAGGCTAGACTACAACAAAGATGTTTCACTTGATACGCCTTTAACTGATTCTGAAGATTCTGAAAATATTTCATTGATCGATACTATCGAAGACGAAAATATAAACATTGAAGAAACAACAGAATATAATCATATTTCTGATAGGTTGAGGGTTCTCCTAAATGATAAGGAATACACAATTCTAAAAATGCATTTTAGATACGGTTATAATTTTGCTGAAATTGCTGATAAAACAAACATAAGCATAAATGTAATTTATGACATAAAAAGGCGTGCTATAAACAAGATTTATACTGACCCTTATTTTTTAGATTATAGACGTGAGATGATGAGGGAAAAAGAAATCTCTTACATTGGCGCTTATGATTATACACAACCTAGAGTACAAACATCAGAAATAAATTCACCAGTATGGCGAACGTTGTTACAACTAGAAAAAGCAGACAACGACATTTATAGAAAAGCTTTTAGATAAATTCAATAAGGAGGTAGTAGATGAATAAAAGCGATTTAAACAAGGTTATTAAAGGCATACTAAGTCAATCGAATGAAGAAGATATTAGGTTATTGCTTGAAGTAATGCAAGCTTACAAGATAAATACGATTGATGAAGCAGTAAAGAAGTTATATAAAATTAATAATTACGGTGATTATTTAGAAATGCTTTTAGAAAATGGGGGTCTATTATAGACTCTTATTTTTTTGTAAAATTAATAATTATTAGATTTTCAAGTATTTTTATACATAAGAGATTTTTTTAAAAAGGGAGAAAAAAATAAAGATTTCAAACGATAAAAAAATATTTATAGTATCATTTTAGTATCAGTAAATTTTTAGATGTTGAAATATCAACGTTTAGAAGGCATTTGGTGGAGATGATGGGAGTTGAACCCATGTCCGTGGAAGCTTCCTTTTTAATATCTACAAGTTTAGTAAGTTTAGAAATTTCGCATAAGAATCATTAAACTTACAAATAATTTTTATGCTAGCTTCATCATTGAACTTTTAGTTCAAAGCTTTACTAAAAGTTGTGTCGCTAAAATATGAAACAAATTATAAACTTGCGACGAGTTTATAATTTATTGCCGCCAGTTCTTAGGCAGCTAGTGCGAAGTTTGCTTCGCTATTATTGTTTGCGTTTATATTTAATGGCTGATTTACGATCAGTAAACGACTTGCAATTAAAAATTTTTCGACCACGTCGAAACCTTGGCATCCCCAAGTATTGTAAATTATACTTTCCAAATTGAATATTGTCAAAAATGATAAAATTTTGTAAAATATAAGATAAGAAAAGGTTTTTATGCACTTAATATTTAATAATGGGTATTAATACATTAAGAAGTTTTATTATTAACAGGAGGACTTATGAGAAATTCAAACAAAACGGCTGCCATGCTTTTAGCTGGTGGTCAAGGTTCCAGACTTAAAGCTTTAACTAAAGATATGGCAAAGCCTGTTGTTCCTTTTGGAGGAAAATACAGAATTATTGATTTTGCTTTGAGTAATTCAACAAACTCAGAGATAAAAGATATAGGAGTTTTAACTCAATACAAGCCACAACTACTAAATAGACACTTAGGAATTGGTTCTGCTTGGGATTATGACAGAAACCACGGTGGTCTAAGAATTCTTTCACCTTATTATACAGAAGAAGGTGGTAAGTGGTTTGAGGGAACTGCCAGTGCTATTTTTGAAAATATTAATTACCTAGACCAAGTTAATCCTGAATACGTTTTAATTTTATCTGGAGATCATATCTACAAGATGGATTATAGAGAATTATTAGATGTACATAAGTCAAAGGGTGCTAGTGCAACAATTGCTGTTATGGAAGTTGAATGGGAAGAAGCTAGTAGATTTGGAATTATGAATACTGACGAAGAGGGTAGAATTACAGAATTTGAAGAAAAACCAGCAAATCCTAAGTCAAATCTCGCTTCAATGGGAATTTATGTATTTAATTGGAAAGTTTTAAGGAAAGCTTTAATTGAAGATGATAAGGATAAAAATTCTACAAATGACTTTGGCCATGATATTATCCCAAAAATGTTAGCTAGCGGCGCTCCCCTTTATGTTTATAAATTTGATGGATACTGGAAAGATGTTGGAACTGTAAGAAGCTATTGGCAGGCAAATTTAGATTTAATAGATCCAAACAATGAGTTGGATATTTACGATGAAGATTGGAAAATTTATACGACTAGTCTTAATTTGCCACCACATAGAATTGGTCCAAAAGCTGAACTTAAAGATGCTTTAGTTAATGAAGCTTGTGTTATCGATGGGAAAGTTGATAATTCAGTTTTATTTTCTAATGTAAAAATAGAAGAAGGTGCAGAAGTCTATAATTCAGTGCTTTTATATGGATCTCATGTTAAAGCAGGGGTAAAAATTTACAATTGCGTAGTTGCTGAAGATGTAGAAATTAATGAAAATATTGGATGTGAAAATTCCAAGAGCGTCTATTTGGTTAGCAATGAAGGTATAGAGGAGGAATAGGATGGATAGTGTATTAGCTTTAGTTTATAGTTCTGAATTCAACCCAGCTAATTATGGTGAATTATGTAAGGTTAGACCAGATTATATGTTGCCTTTTGGTGGAAGATATAGAATCATTGATTTCACCTTATCAAATCTTACTAATTATGATATTACAAATGTAATTTTGTTTGCTGGCAAAAAAATGAGGTCAACCCTTGACCATATAGGAAATGGCAAAAGTTGGGAATTAAACAGAAGACATGGGGGACTAACAATAAATCCACCAAATTATGATATAAAAGATCCATCTGAGGTAAGTAAATATTTTGAATCTTTACCTGCTTATGAACAAAGTAACGCAGAGTTTGTTTTTATTACAAATCCAATGTATATTACCAAGGTGGATATTGGCGATGCAAAAGAAAGAATGAAATCAAATGATACAGATGTCTTGATCTTTACTCAAAAAACTAGAGATGACAATGGATTCTTATTAAACAGAAGAATTATCAATTCTGATGAGAATAATAAGCCACTAAATACTGGGATAAACCTCGGATTAAGTGATGAATTTGATTTATTTGCTGGATCAATTCTAATCAAAAGAGAAGTGTTTATTAAGGTATTAAGATATGCTGTAGAAATGAATAATATAGATTCTTTGCTTTCAGCTATATTTAAGTATCCTTCAAATTTAAGTAAAGATTTTTATAGAATTGACAAGCAATTACAAATTATAATGGATACTTACTCATTTTTTGATGCTAATATAAAATTATTGGATAGAGAATATTTTGATAATATTTTCTACAAAGACGGCTTAGTTTATACAAAATCTAAAGACGAGCCTTCAACTTCTTATACAAAAGATTCTTTAGTAAAAAATTCTTTGGTTGCAAATGGATCAATTATCGAAGGAGAGGTAGAAAATTCAATAATCTTTAGAGGTGTAAATATCAAAAAGGATGCAGTTGTAAAAAATTCTATAATTTTTCAAGATAGCGTAATTGGTGAGGATGCAATTTTGAACTTTACTATATGCGATAAAGGAACAGAAATTGGAAATAATATGAAATTATTTGGAAATAGATCACATCCTTTTGTAAGTAATAAAAATGAAAAATTAAACAAGAGGAGTTACTAATGAAAGTTCTTTATCTTACAAGCGAGGCTGTACCTTTTATAAAAACTGGTGGTCTTGCCGATGTTGCAGGATCCTTGCCTAAAGAGCTTAAGAATCTTGGCGTTGATATAAGAGTTGTTCTTCCAATGTATGAAACTATTGATGAGAAATATAAATCAATGATGGAAAAAGTAACTGAATTTTATGTAGATCTTGATTGGAAACATCAATATGCTGGTATTTATCAATTGGATTTAGATGGAGTAAGCTACTATTTTATAGATAATAAAGAGTATTTTTCAAGATCTTATCCTTATGGATTTGGAGATGATGCTGAAAGATTTATTTATTTTTCAAAAGCTTGTACACTTTTGCCAAAAGAGATTAATTTTAAACCAGATATAATCCATTCTAATGATTGGCATACTGCTATGGTAAATGTTTTTGTCAATGATTTTAGACATGGTGATTCTTATTACGATGATATTAGGACCTTATTTACCATTCATAATCTTAAATATCAAGGCGTATTTGACCCTGATGTGATGAGACTTGCTGGTCTTGACGGTGGATATTTCAATGAAAATGACCTAAAATACTACGATGCAATAAACTTTATGAAAGGTGGTATAATTCACGCCACTGCAGTAAATACAGTATCAGAAAATTATGCTAGAGAAATTCATTATCCTTTTTATGGTGAAGGTCTAGATGGAGTAATTAGACAATATGATTACAAACTATCTGGTATTATCAATGGTATTGATTATAAACATTGGAATCCAAAGACTGATAAGCTTATAGATTATAATTATGATATCAAAACTATAAAAAATAAAAATAAAAATAAATTAGCCTTACAAAAATTATATGATCTTCCTCAAAGAGAAGATGTGCCTATGATTGGGCTTGTATCTAGGCTAAATGAAATGAAAGGAATGGATCTTATTAGATATATATTAGATGAACTTTTATCTGAGGATATACAATTTGTCGTTTTAGGTACTGGAGAATATACTTACGAGGAAATGTTTAAATATTTTGCTTGGAAATATCCAGAAAAAATGGCAGCAAGAATATATTTTAATTCAAAAGAAAGCAATAAAATATATGCAGCAAGTGATTTTTATCTAATGCCTTCTATATCTGAACCTTGTGGAATAAGTCAACTTATAGCCATGAGATATGGTTCGCTACCTATAGTGCGTGAAGCAGGTGGACTAAAAGACACGGTTATTCCTTACAATGAATACACCGGTGAGGGAACTGGTTATTCTTTTTCAAATATTAATGCTCATGAACTATTGTTTGCAATAAAAAATGCTATTAGTATCTACAAAAACAATCCTAAGGCTCATAAAGAATTAGTTAAAAATGCTATGAAAATTGATTTGGATTGGCAAATTTCTGCAGAAAAGTACTTGGATTTGTATGAGAAAACAAAAGCTTAATATAAGCAAAGATTTGATTATAGAAAGAATACAAAATTATTTGTATTCTTTTTACGCTAAGGATCTTTCTTTTGCAAGGGAAAAAGAAGTTTATGATTCTTTGTGCAGATTTGTAATGGAAATTGTCGGTAAAACTTGGGTGGAAAGCAAAAAAATTAAGGAAGGCTATGAAGTTTATATCTTAAGTTTTGAGTATTTGCCAGGTGGATTTTTAAAAAACATTTCCCAAAAACTAGAAATTGAAGATCAAATAAAAGCTGCCTTAAATGAGATTGGTTTTGATTATGATCATATTTTAAATTTTGACAAAGATCCAGCTTTAGGAATTGGAGATATGGGCATGGGAAGCTCTTATTTGATAGATGCGCTTACCAATGCAAAAATAAAAGCAACTGCTTATGCTCTAAGATATGAGTCAGGAGATTTTAAACAATCAATCGAAAATGGTGTACAATTAGCTAAGTCTGATTCATGGCTTAAAGATGGATCAAATTTTGAACATCAGAAATCTTTTACAAATATTATTGATATATACGATAAGAAAGATCAAGTGAAAACTTTTGATATGCCAATAGTTTCAGATGATGGAAGTTTTGTAAATACCTTAAGATTATTTAAATCTGATCCAATTTCCGATGTAGATATAATAGATTTCACTAGAGGAGATCTTATAAAAGCATATGAAAATTATATAAACAGTTCTTCTCTTACGAAATTTTTGTATGTAGATGATTCTACCTATGATGGAAAGATTTTAAGACTAAAACAAGAATATTTTTTTGCAGCAGCATCTATGAGAGATTTTGTAAGAAGATATATCTTGTATTACAAAGATATTAGAAATATAAACAAGCAAACTAATGTAGTTATAAATGATATACATCCGAGCTTAGCTTTAGTTGAATTTATCCGAATACTAAAAAGCCAATATGATTTTTCGATTAAGGAAGCTTTAGCATACACAAGAGAAATATTTTATCATTTGGTTTTTTCTATTACTGATGATTCTTTAGAAAAATATCCTGTAGATGAAATTAGAAAAATGAATCAAGACTTATTTAATACTATAGTTGAAATTCAGGCAGAATTAATAAAAGATGAAAACTACCTGCCATTAATCGAAGATTCTTTTGTAGTTTTTAAAAATATTAATAAATCATTATCAAAAGAATACATTTTTCTTTCAAAAACACTTTACGAGGATAGAAAAGCAAACGATAATACAAGCTTTATAAATATGGGAACAGACACTTTTACTTATGTGAAAAGTGCTAATTCCAAACTTTATAGTTTATTAAAAGATTATAAGATTTATGATATAAATAAAGATAAGGATAAGTTAAATTCTTTAATAAATAACAAAAGATTTTCTGCTGATCTTGAAGAAATTAAATTTGAAAATAAAGAAAAGCTTATAAAGAAATTGGAAAAAGAAAAAGATATCAATCCATACTCAATATTTGATATGCAACTATCAATTATGCATGAGGGTAAAAGGCAAATATTAAACGCCCTAGCCATAGCTTATGAATTTTTCTATTTAAGAGATAATTCCAATACTTATTATATACCTAAGACTTATATTTTTTCTGGCAAAGCCAATGAGGGATATTATGTGGCCAAAGAAGCTATAAAACTAATAATGGCACTAAAAAAACTTGTTGAATCAGATAAAATAATTAGGGAAAAAATAAAAATAATTTTTGTAGAAAACTTAAATGTAAGTCTACAAAAATTTCTCTACCCTGCTTGCGATATTTATTCAAATTTGACCAATCCATTACTAGATAATATGAATTTTGATATTCTTAATTCAGCAATAAATATGTCTAATATAATTTCCACAAGAGGTGGGATTATAAATAATTTACCAACTGAGAATTCATTTTATCTACTAGGTGAAAGCTTTGAAGATTACAAAAAAATGAAAAATAATAAGACATATATGGCTTATGATGTATTAAAAAATGATGATATGGTTACTTATACGACAAATAATTTGATTAATGAATCCTATCAAAATTTTCCTTATAATTTCAAAGCTTTATTGGATGAAATTTTGCTATATAATGACTCATTTAATGTTTTATTAAATTTATCAGAGTTAATTAATTTACGTAAAAATATTTCTTTGGATTATTTGGATATAAATAAATGGACTAGTAATGAGATAAAAAATTTGATGTGGTCTAGTGAATTTAGCGTAGATGATATTTTGCAAAGGAAAAAAAATTTTGTTAACGAAAATAGAAGAAATAAAATATGATGATATAAAAGATATAAATTTTGGGGCAATTTATGATAAATCTAAAACAATATTTAGAGTTTTTGCTCCAGATCCTAAAAAAATAGAATTAAAAATAGGTAAAAATTACAATAACCCTAGAAACAAAAAATTTCCTATGAAGAAAAATAATCTGGGGATTTTTGAAGTGACTTTAAATGGCGATTACCATGGATATTTTTATTCATATATTATCGATGATATCTATGAAGTTACAGATCCTTATTCCTACGCATCATCTATTAATAGTATGTATTCTGTTGTTTGTGATTTGAGAAAAACAGATCCAAAAGGTTTTAGAAATTCTAAAGTTCCCAAAATACAAATTGACGATGCGATAATTTATGAAATGAACGTAAAAAATTATACTGCTGATAAATCAAGCAACGTAAACAATGCTGGAAAATATCTTGGACTTTGTGAAAAAAATAGAAAATATCACGGTTTTTCCACAGGAATTGACAATATAATCGATTTAGGTATTACTCATGTCCAATTGCTACCGATTTTTGACTTCTTTAGTGTAGATGAAGTCTCTGATAAGTTTTTTGATGATGATAACTATAATTGGGGTTACGATCCAGAATTATATTTTGTCCCAGAAGGTTCATATTCTACAGATCCCAAAGATCCCTTAAATAGAATTTACGAATTAAAAAAGATGATAGAATGTTTTCATCAAAATAACATTGCTGTTGTTATGGATGTTGTTTTTAACCATACTTTCAAATCCTATGATTCAAATCTCTATAGCTTATGTAAATATTATTATAGGTTAAATGAAGATGAAACATTTTCAAATGGATCTGGAGTTGGAAACGAACTTGCAAGTGAGAGAGCCTTCGTAAGAAAATTAATAATTGATTGCCTAAAATTTTGGGTAAGCGAATATAAAATAGATGGCTTTCGCTTTGATTTGATGGGCCTAATTGATATAGACACAATGAAAATTGCAGTAAAAGAGTTAAGGAAAATAAATCCAAATATAATAATTTATGGCGAGCCTTGGTTTGCTTTATCTACTACTTTAGCTTCTGAAAAATTAAGCATAAAAGGTAGGCAAAGATCTCAAGGATTTGGAGTTTTTAATGATATATTTAGAGATGCAATAAAGGGAGATACCGAATCATTTGCCATAGGTTATATTCAAGGAGATTTTAAATTAAAAGCTCTTGTAGAAGAAGGAATTAGAGGGTCAACTTCAATTAATAGTTCTATAGGATTTGCAGATAAGGCAAATGAATCGATTAATTATCTAAACTGTCATGATAATTTGATCTTGTATGATAAATTACAAATTTCCTTATCAAATCTTGATAAAATTGACGATTATGTCAAACTTAGTATGGGAATAATAATGCTTTCTTATGGAATTCCTTTCTTATATGAAGGTAATGAATTTAATCATTCTAAAAAAAATGACAGAAATTCCTACAATTCGCCTTTATTTGTAAATGCAATTAATTGGGCAGACAAAGAAACTAATTATGGAATTTTTACCTATACAAAAGATCTAATTACTTTAAGGAAAAGCCTTGGAATATTTTCCAATACAAGTAGAGAAAATATAAAGAAAAATTTAGAATTTATGCAAACAGAAAATGATTCTACGATAATCTACAAAATTTCTGGGCAAGAATGTTTGTTTCTAATAATAATAAATTCCGAGAACCAAATAGAGAATATTAAGAAAGTAGACTTGGAAAAATTCCTTGGCAAAAATATTTACAATATTGAAAAGATTTTTTCTAAAGAGGGTAAAAATACTTATAAGATAGAAATTAATGATACTTTAACAGTTGATGAATTATCAGTAAACGTATATAAAATTGGAGGTTAATATGGATTACAGGAAAAATTTTGAGAGTTGGTACAACAACGACAAATTTGATGAAGAAACAAAAAGAGAATTAGAAGAAATTAAAGATGATGATAAGGAAATTAAAGATAGATTTTATAGCTCTTTAGAATTTGGAACAGCAGGCTTGCGTGGTAAACTTGGAGCAGGAACTAATAGAATGAACGAATATATGGTTGCTCAAGCAACCCAGGGTTTTGCAGATACCATTTCTGAAGGTGGAGAAGAAGCCAAAAAAGCAGGTGTTGCAATTGCCTATGATGTTCGTCACAAATCAAAAGAATTTGCAAAAATAACTGCTGAAGTATTTGCTGCAAATGGCATTAAAGTTTATATTCACAAAGATATAGAGCCAACACCAGTTTTATCCTATACAGTTAGACATCTAAAAACTTCCGCTGGAGTTATGGTAACAGCAAGTCATAATCCAAGAGAATATAATGGCTATAAGGCTTACAATTCAGAAGGAAGTCAAATATTAGATGAAACTGCAAATAAAATCTTAAAGCACATATCAGAACATCAAGACTTTTTTGCAATCCCAAGAATCGATTTCGAAGAGGGATTAAAAGAAGGAATTATTGAATATGTCGATGATCAATTGATAGAAGATTATGTAAAAGAAGTTTTAGCTTGCACTATAAATGAGGATATAGATAAGGATATTAAAATTGTCTACACTCCACTTAACGGATGTGGCAACAAACTTGTAAGACGAATATTGGATGAACGTGGATTTAAAAATATATACATTGTAAAAGAGCAAGAAAATCCTGACCCAGATTTTACAACAGTTGGTTATCCAAATCCAGAAATGCCAGCAGCATTTGAATATTCAGAAAAATTAGGCAAGGAAGTAGGAGCAGACTTATTACTTGCAACAGATCCTGATTCTGATAGATGTGCTGTAGAAATTAAAGATGATAAGGGAGAATATGTATTCTTATCTGGAAATAAAATTGGATCTTTATTAACAAACTATATTCTAGAAGCTCTAGAAAAGAATAATGAACTTCCAGAAAATGGTGCAGTAGTAAAATCATTAGTTTCAACAGATTTGATAAAACCAATAGCCGCAAAATACAATGTAAAAACTTATGATGTTCTAACGGGTTTTAAAAATGTTTATGAAATTGCCAATAAATTAGAAAAAGACAATTCTGGCAAATTTATCTTTGGTTTTGAGGAATCTATCGGCTATAACTACAAAGACTTTGTAAGAGATAAAGACGCAGTAAACTCTGCAATGATGATAGCTGAAATGGCAGGATATTACAAAAAAATGGGTAAAAGCATGCTAGATGTTCTTGAAGAAATATATAAAGAACATGGATTTTATGCAAATGATGTAATTTCTATAACCTTAACTGGAATAGACGGACAAGAACGTATAGGTCGTATTATGGAAAGCGTTCGTCAAAATCCAATAAAAGATCTTGCAGGACTTAAAACAGACCATATAATTGATTACAAAAATGACGATACTGGTTTGGCAAAATCAAATGTATTAAAATACTTTTTTAAAGATAACTCATGGCTTGCTTTAAGACCATCAGGCACAGAGCCGAAAATTAAAGTTTATGTAAATGCCATAGATAAAGATGAAAAGTCTTCAACCGAGAAAAAGGATCTATTGATAAAAGAAATGAATGATATCATCGATTCTATTGAATAGAGTTTATTTAGACCTTTAAAATTAATAATATTAAATCATTAGAATCTAGTCTAATATTTTGGATTAGATTCTTTTTTTCTTGTAAGATGATTGGTATATATGTGTAAAAGCTTGTTATTACATAAAATATGGTGTTTTCAAATACTTTTTATGTGGTAAAATATAAGAACAAAAGTAAAGGATGAATATTATGGATAATTTTTTTAATTTTATAGATAGAATTTTTTCAATAAATGTATTTGGAAATTTAACATTATATCAATTGATTTCGACAATATTAAAGTATATCTTTGTAATTGTTGTTTTTTATTTTATATATTCCATTATAAGAATTATATATTACGATGTAAAAACAACTTTGTTAAAGGAAAAAGAATCTGATACCTATCTAAAATTAATCAACAAAAATGACGCCTTTAGATTTATGGTTCAGGAATACTATTTTATTGGCGAAGAAGATACAATTGGTCGTGATGATAGAAATACTATTTGTATAAAGGATAAGTATTTGTCAAAATTTCACGCAAGAATAATTCAAGATGAAGATATATATTTCCTTGAAGATTTGAAATCTGCCAACGGAACATTCTTAAATGGAGAAAGAATAGAAGATGCAATTGAACTAAAGACAAATGATATCATCCATCTTGGTCAATTACAATTCTTGTTTATCCAAGGAGATGAAAATGAATAAAGACTTAGATTTAACTTTAAGAGAAAATAAGTATAGCAATAAATCAACTATTTTACTTTTTATTTTTACTTTTTTGTCTCTTTCACTTGCGCTTGTTTTTAATATAAAAAATATCGGCAATACGGATTTTTATACTTATTTGGCGATTTTAGCAGTAGTTGTATTATCAACAAGCCTTGTAAGTAAGCTTACAAAAGCAGATAATATCTTAGTTTTAATTGTAAATATGCTCTTTACTATAGGAGTTTCTATGATATATAGGTTAAATCCTTCATACGGGAAAAGACAATTACAATTTTACTTAGTAGGGATAGCTTTATTTTTTATTACATTTTTTATACTAAAAGCATTTAAGTTTTGGTCTAAAATAAGTATTTTTTATGTTGTAATTTCTGTTGGTTTATTTGTTGCAACACTTGTTTTTGGTACTTATCTTGGAGGAGCCAAAAACTGGATAGTTATTAAGAATTTTTCTTTTCAGCCATCTGAATTTATCAAAGTTCCACTAGCATTTTTCGTTGCAAGCTTTTATGCTCGTTATAATGAAATTGTAAGCAAACCCTTTGGTAGATATTATATGGAATTTGTCATTTTAATGTTTATTGGCTTTTTGTTTTTGCAAAAAGACTTAGGAACTGCATTGATATTTTTTGGTCTTATGATTTTAAGCCAATTTGTCTATGAAAAAGATAGGTTTTTTATTGCCTTTAACATAATTTCAATGATTATAGGTTCAATTCTTGCTTATTTTATGTTTGGACACGTAAGAATAAGAGTTGCAACTTGGCTTGATCCTTGGACGGATATAAATAAAACAGGATATCAAATTACTCAGGCTTTATTTGCCACAGCTAGTGGTGGATTATTTGGAACTGGAATTGGTTTGGGACATCCAGATTATATACCAGTTGCAGAATCTGACTTTATTTTTTCGGCTATTACGGAAGAAATGGGAGTATTCATGGGAATTGCAGTAATTCTTTTGTTTATGATTTTGGTATATAGAGCTTTTAAAATTTCATTAACTCAACAAGATAAATTTTTTTCAACGCTAGCGTTTTGTATTGGAGTTTTATTTGCCTTACAAACTTTTATTATACTTGGTGGAGTTTTGAAAGTTATACCCCTAACTGGAGTAACCTTACCTTTTATATCACAAGGTGGTTCTTCCATGCTTTCAGGTTTTATACTTCTAGGTTGTTTGCAATATTGTGCTACAAATATTAAATACGGAGATGAAACTAATGAGTGAAGATAAAAATTTTAAGGCAAAGAAAAAAAGGAAAACTGAAAAAAGCTTCATTGATAAAATAAAAGAATTAGAAAAAGAGCAAAGAATTAAAGATAGCAGAGAATTAAAAGTCCTATCAAAATCAACCCTAAACAAGAGATTGCTTTTTGTAATGATCTTTTTTGTACTTCTTTTTATGGGCCTTGCTATGTATATTGTCTATTTTCAACTTTTCAAAGCCAAAGAGATAGCAAAAAATGAAAATAACAGAAGATTGTGGGTAAATGAGGATGCAATTGATAGGGGAATAATTTATGATAGAAATGGGAATATTTTAGCTTATAACCAAGAAAATCAAGATGGAAGTAAGGAAAGAATCTATAATTACGGCAAAGCTAGTGCAGCAGTTACTGGTTATAATTCAAAAACTTATGGCAAAACTGGTATAGAGAAGACTTATAATAATTGGTTACTAAATTTAAAAGAAGAAAATTTAAGTCAGTTTAGAAAAATGGTTGTAAAAACTGACAAAGGAAATGATTTACATCTAACTATAGATCAAAATATCCAAAATTTAGCTTATAATTATTTGAGTCCTCATCAAGGTGCAATAGTTATTATGAATCCAAAAACAGGTGAAATTTTAGCATTGACATCGGCTCCTACATTTGATCCTAATACTGTAAATAGAGATTGGGAGAATCTAATAGCCAATAATAATGGACCTTTGGTAAATAGGGCAACTTCAGGCTTATATAGACCAGGATCAATTTTTAAAATCATTACATCTAATGCAATGCTTGAAAATAATATTGATAAGTCATACGAGGATACTGGTACAGAAACTATACAAAATTTTGATATCAAAAACTTTGGTGATCAAGTTTTTGGAAGTCTTGATTTAAGAAGTGCTTTTGTTCATTCTGTAAACACATATTTTGCATCAAAAACTAACAAATTAGGCAAGGAATCTTTGATGAAGATGACCGATAAATATATGTTTAGTAAAACTTATGACTTTGATCTGGAAAAATACGATTCAACCATTCCATATAAAGAATTAAATCAAGTTGATTTGGCCATGACTGGTTTTGGTTATGGTAAAACAAAGACAACTCCACTTCACATGGCAATGATGGTTTCTACAATTGCCTCTGAAGGAAAAATGATGAGGCCAAGGCTTGTTTCATCTATAACAAATAAAGAAGGTGAAACTCTTTGGAAATCAGAGGAAGAAGTCTTATCAAAAGTTACAAGCACAGAAAATGCCAATATTATAAGAGATATGATGGTAGATGTAGTTAAGGAAGGAACTGCAAAAGGAGCTTATATTCAAGGAATACAACTAGCAGGAAAAACTGGTACTGTTGATAAAAACGACGGACTAATTGATTCATGGTTTGTAGGATTTGCTCCTGCATATGACCCGAAACTTGCTATTGCAATTGTAATAGAAAATTCTAAAGACACAGCAGGAGTAACTGTAGCGCCTATTGCAAGAAATTTAATTTTAGACATCTTTAATCAAGTAAACTTAGAATGAGACTACAATAACTTATTTTTGATATTAGTCCAATAGTGATTATTGTCAAGAATAAGTTTTTTTATTGTCTTATTTGAAACTTTAATGCTAATTTTATAATCTTTTGTTTGATGTTCTTTTCCATCAAAGATAAAAACAGTATGGTAATTATCCCTTCTTGATACTAAGATATCGACTATAGCATTTTCTGGTAAAACTATAGGACTTTTAAGGGATTTGTTTATATTTGAATAAATAGGAGCAATTGGAGTTAGCTCAAAACCTTTTAAAGATTGGTGAAGAATTGCACCGCCAGCAGATAAATTATAAGCTGTAGATCCATGGGGAGTTGAAATTATCAATCCATCACCTTGAAAATTTTCTACAAAAATCCCATCAATAAATACCTTTAATCTAACAATTTGATTCCTATCACTTTTAACAACAACTTCGTTTAGGCAAGAAATATGATTTCTATTTACATTTGAATCCAAAACTGTAAGCTCTTCTGTAAAATATGACCTGTTTTTTAGGGCCTTTGCAAAAGATTCAATTTCGTTAACTTCAATCTCTTGATAAAAACCCAAGTGTCCTGTGTTAATTCCAATAAAAGGAATATCAGTAAAATTCGTATCGTGAACTGCTTTAAGAAATGTTCCATCACCACCAATAACTAGATTTAGCATGGCATTAGGATCATATGTTTTAGAAATAGAAAAACCATAATTTTCTAAAATATCTTTGCTTTTATAAAAAATATTTTTACTAAATTTCGATTTATTTTTAAATATATTTATAACATTTGTCATCTTGAAAACCTCTCATATAATACATTATAACATAGAGGTTGATATGAATAGTATAAATTTTAAAATAAATGAAAAAATAACTACAAAAAAATTCTTATTAGAAAATAGTTTTTCCAAAAGGGCAATTAAAGATATCTTTGAAAATGGCTATTTCGTTAATGATGATAAGGTTAATAAAAATTTCAACTTAAATATAGATGATTCTTTAATTATTCCAATAGAAGATGAAAAGATTGACTATGATAAAGCTAAAGGTGAATTAGAAATTATTTACGAAGATAATCACATATTAGTAGTAAACAAATCTTATAGTTTGACAGTAAACTCCAAAGGTCAAATTTCTTTGGCTAATTATCTTGCCTATTACTTTTCTGTAAATAATATAAAGGCAAAAATAAGACTAGTTAATCGCTTGGATATGAACACTTCTGGATTATTGATGGTTGCAAAAAATCCTTACTCAATGGCATATTACCAAAATCAAATTGAAAAAAATTTTTTTAAGAAAAAATATTTGGCAGTGATCGAAGGAAAATTAGACATAGATAAACTAATAAAAATAAATTTAGCCTACAATGAAGAAGAAAAAAGATATGAGATTTCAAAAAATGGCAAAACTGCCATAACTTACTTTAAAACTTTAAACTATGACCCATCGAGAAACATAACATATATTAATGCAGATATAAAAACAGGAAAAACTCATCAAATTAGAGCATCTTTAGCAAATCTTGGCTATCCAATTTTAGGAGATGAACTTTATGGATCAAAATTCAAGTTAGATAGATTTTTGCTCCATGCCTATAAAATAGAATTTATTAGATTTATAGATGGTAAAAAAATTATACTTAAGTCAAATGCGAATTTTGGGAAATTCCTAGATTCCATAATAAATTGAAAATTTAATATTTTAATCTAAAGTTTCACATTTTAATATAATTTGAAACTTTATTTTTTTGTAATAAATGATTTATTTTGATTTAAAATGCTTGACAATGATTTAGTATTATTCTATAATAGATTATAGAAAGGATTTGCCATGCTAAAGGAAGAAAGATTTTCAAAAATAATAGAGTTAGTAAATGAGAAAGGCTCTGTCAAAACTACGGAAATATCAGAAGTTTTGGACACTTCGTTGGCAACTGTAAGAAGAGATCTTAATGAACTTCATGCCCTTAATAAAATTGTAAAAGTTTTTGGTGGAGCTAGTTCAATCAAAAACGCTCAATTTATTTCAACTGAAGACGACTTGGATTATAAATTTACAATTAACACCAAGGAAAAAGATCTTATTGGAAAATTTGCTGCAAGTTTAATTTCTGAAAATGACTTTGTTTACTTAGATGCAGGAACAAGCGTTGAGGCTATTATTGACTACATAAGTGCAGATTATACATATTATGTCACAAATTCTTTAGCTACCGGAAAAAAGTTATCGCTTATTGGTAAGAAAGTATTTATAGTCCCTGGAGAGTTTAAAAAAGGAACAGGAGCTTTGATTGGTGCAAGCACTTGTGATTATTTAGATAACTTCAACTTCAGTATTGGATTTTTTGGCACTAATGGCATACATGAACAAGTTGGTTTTACAACTCCAGATATAAACGAAGCTATGGTAAAATCAAAGGCTATTTCAAGGTGCAGAAAAGTTTATTTTTTGGCGGATTCTTCAAAGTTTGGGAAAGTTTCTAAGGTTACATTTTCTAATGATCCTAATTTAGAAATTATAACTAATGTAAAAAATGATGGAAAGGACGAAATTGTTATAAGAAAGTTAAAGGAGGGCCTATGATTTATACTTTAACTTTAAATCCTGCCCTAGATCACATTGTAAGAGTAAAACATTTGGATTTAGGAGAAACAAATAGGATGGATGAAGAAAATATTAAGGCGGGCGGTAAAGGGATAAATGTTTCAAAGCTTTTGAAAAATCTTGGTATGGATTCACTTGCCTTAGCCTACATAGGTGGATTTACAGGAAAAGAGCTAGAAAGATTAGTTAAAGAAGATTGGGGACTTAAAACGGATTTTATTGAAATTTCTAAAGGCTTAACAAGGATAAATGTAAAAATTAAAGCTAATAATGAGACAGAAATAAATGGTAAGGGCCTTATAATTAACGAAAACGAGCAGAAAGTACTTTTTGAAAAATTAGAAAAATTAGGAGATAATGACTATCTATTCTTATCAGGTTCAATACCAAAGTCCTTGGGCGATGATTTTTATGCGAAAATAATGAAAGATTTAGAAAACAAAAACGTAAAGATCATTGTAGATGCATCTGGAAATGCCTTAAAAGAAAGTCTGTCTCTAAAACCTTACCTAATAAAACCTAATCAAAGAGAACTTGAAGAAATATTCGATGTTGACATTAAAACTGATAAAGATTTAAGCTTGTACGGAAAAAAACTTCAAGATTTAGGAGCAAGAAATATTATTATTTCTTTGGGAAAAAAAGGTGCATTTTTGCTTGATGAAAATGGAGATGAATATTATTCAAAAGCTCCAGAAGGAAAATTGGTTGATTCAGTAGGATCAGGAGATTCAATGCTTGCAGGTTTTGTTTATGGAATAATAAGTGGTTTTTCTAAAGAAGATGCCTTTAAATTTTCACTAGCCTGCGGATCAGCAACTGCTTTTTCAGAAAATATCGCAACAAAAGAAGAAATTTATAATTTATATGAAAATATTTAGGAGTAAAAATGAAAATTATTGACTTGTTAAAGAAAAGCTCCATAAAACTTGGGGAAAGTCCTGCAAGTAAGGAAGATTTAATTGGAAAACTTGTAGACTTAATGGAAACTAGTGGCAATTTAAATGACAAAGAAATTTACAAGAAAGATGTACTGTTAAGAGAAAAATCTGGAACTACAGGAATTGGTGAAGGCATTGCAATTCCACATGCAAAATCAGCAGGAGTAAACTTCCCTCAGTTAGCAGCTATGACAATTCCACAAGGAACAGATTATGAGTCTTTGGATGGAGAAGATACTAAACTATTTTTCCTTATAGCAGTACCAGAAAAATCATCTGAAGAACACATAATTCTTTTACAAAGACTTTCAACCATGCTTATGGATCAAAGTTTTAGAGAAGATTTACTAAATTCCAAAGATGAGGATGAATTTTTAACTATAATAGCTAATAAAGAAAAAGAAAAATTCCCAGATGATTTTGTAAAAAATACTGAAAATACTTTAAAAGGATCCTACGACCTATTAGCAGTAACAGGTTGTCCTACAGGTATAGCTCATACATTTATGGCCGCAGAAGCTTTAAAAGAAAAAGCAAAAGAAATGGGTTACACTATGAAAGTTGAAACTCACGGATCAACAGGAATAGAAAATGCACTAACAAACGAAGAAATTAAAAATGCTAAAGGCATTATAATTGCTTGCGATGTAGGAGTTGAAAAATCAAGATTTTCAGGCAAAAGATTAGTAGAAACAAAAGTTTCTAATGGAATAAATAAGCCGGCAGAACTTATAGAAAAAGTTTTAAATGAAAATACGAAAACTTACAATTCTGATGTAAATATTAAAGAAGAAGATGTAAGTGAAAAAGCTTCATTAGGTCAAACAATTTATAAACATCTTATGAACGGTGTTTCACATATGCTACCATTTGTAGTTGGTGGAGGTATTTTAATTGCCCTAGCATTTTTACTCGATGATTATACAATTGATCCTGCAAACTTTGGTTCAAACACACCGATTGCAGCTTTATTTAAAGAAATTGGTGGTGCAGCATTTGGATTTATGTTACCGGTTCTTGCTGGTTTTATAGGAATGTCAATAGCAGACAGACCTGGACTAACAGTTGGTTTTGTCGGAGGATTTTTGGCGAACGCTGGAGGAGCAGGATTTTTGGGAGCTTTAGTAGCTGGATTTTTGTCAGGATATATAATTATCCTCTTAAGAAAAATAACAAGTCCACTACCAAAATCATTAGACGGAATTAAACCTATGCTAATTTTCCCATTATTTGGAATTTTATCGATAGGTCTTATAATGTTACTATTACTAAATCCACCACTTGCAGCACTTAATAAATCTATAACAAATTGGCTAGAAACCATGGGCAGTGCTTCAAAAATTGTACTAGGCTTCTTGCTAGGCGGAATGATGTCAGTTGATATGGGTGGTCCAATCAACAAGGCGGCTTATTTATTTGGAACAGCATCTTTAGCATCTGGATCATCTTTAGTAATGGCAGCTGTAATGGCTGGAGGAATGGTTCCACCACTAGCACTATCACTATCAATGATATTCTTCAAAGATAAATATAGTGAAAAAGATAGACAAACAATACCGACAAATATTATCATGGGACTTTCATTTATTACAGAAGGAGCAATTCCATTTGCAGCAGCAGACCCACTAAGAGTAATACCAGCTTCAATAGTTGGTAGTGGAATAGCAGGAATGCTATCTATGGTATTTAATTGCTCATTAAGAGCACCTCACGGTGGAATTTGGGTAATAGGAGTTATAGAAAATCCAATAATGTATCTACTAGCTATAGTAGTGGGATCATTGGTATCTGCACTTCTATTAGGTGTATTAAAGAAAAAAGTAAATTAATAATAAGAAGCAAGGCAAAGACCTTGCTTTTTTCTTAATCTAAAATAAATTTGATTTATAATTAAAAGTCAAAAACTTATTGAAAATATTTTCCTAATGTATTATAATTGAATCATCCTAAGGAGTATAGGTCCGTATTTAAACCTACATCAATTATATGGGATTGCCTTGTTCCAGCTTGGATGGAAAGCCTCCACAGAGTGGACTTCAGATATTCTGGACAGCTTGCCCACCTTCACAAAAGCGAAGGTTATAATTAAGGGCCACCTTAGGATTTTATTTTTTTAAAAACTTGTGTTATATCCTTTACTTTTAGGGTATATATTATCTAGTAAAACTTAAAAGGAGTGATGAATTATATGTCAATAACTGATTATATTGAACAAAAAGCAAGAGCGAAACAAAGAGAAATTAAATATGAGATTTGGAAAGCTAAAAATCATGATAGCAGAATGAGAACTCAAGGAGCATTATTAGGTGCTTTAGTGGGAGTTACAGCTGGTATATTATTAGCTCCAAAATCTGGTAAAGAAACTAGAGAAGATATAGCAGATGCTTTTGATGAAACCATAAACAATGTTAAAGACACTACTTATGATTTGATGGATAGTGCTACTGATATAGTTTATAATGCAAAAGATTCTTATGAAGATTTAAAATATAGAGCTTACACAGATTTACAACCTGTTAGAGAAGGTTTTGATTATGGCAAAGAAATTGCCAAACAAACTGGAGAACAAATTGCAGAAACAGCTAATAACGTAAAAGAAAACGTAGCTGAAGGGGTTTCTGAAGTAGGTAAAATTGTAAGTCATACAGCAAAAAATATAAAAGAAGACGTTAAAGAAGGCGCTGACGAAGCTTCTGATGTTATAGAAGAAAAACATCAAGAAAATAAAAAAGAAGCTGACAAAGGAAAAGAAAAAGTAAAGGAAAATGTAGAAGATCTTGCTGATAAAGCAAAAGAAACAAAGGAAGAAGTAAAAGAAGCAGATAAAAAAGCTCAAAACGATAATAAGAAAAACTAGGGAGTTTTAAATGTTAACTATAAATTTTAATCTTCTTGGTAATATTATCCTAACAATTGTTGGGATTGTAGCTTTGATATTTTTGATAATGACACTATCAAATATCAACAAATTAATCAAATCTTTCCAAGGGATACTAGAAAAAAATGAAGATAATCTTGATGATGTTATTGATAAACTTCCATCAGTTGTAGATCAAGCAAATACTCTTGTAAACAATATAAACACAATAGTACAAGATCCAAATTTAAGAATGGCAATTGCCAAAGCTAACGATACTATGACAAATGTAAGTAGTATTAGTGATGACATCAGAGATACTGTAAATTATGTTGGTGTTACAGCTGTTGATAGTATTGATACTGTTAATGCTGGAATTTCATCCGTTAGTGATTATTCTTCACTAATTATGGATGTAATTGACATAGTAAAAAATGTAATATCTGGCAGATAGGAGAAAGGTCATCAAAAAAGATGGCCTTTTAATTTAAGAGGGTGAATTATGGGACAACCAACAATAAAAGATGTGGCAAAGCTTGCAGGTGTATCAATATCTACAGTATCAAGAGTAATGAATAATTCTAAACCTGTAAGTCCTGAAGCAAAAAGAAAAGTATTAGATGCTATAAACAAACTTGATTTTAAACCAAATGAATTAGCTAGATCATTAGTAATGAGAAAATCTAATTTGGTAGGTGTAATAGTTTCTGACTTAGGCATAGAATATATGGCTCATTTAGTTAGAGGTATTGAAGAAATTGGTAGAGTCTATAAGTATGATATTTTGCTTTCAAGTTCTTATGGTGCAGAAGATGCAATAAATAATGCAATCGATTTTTTGGCTACCAAACAAGTAGAAGGTTTAGTAGTTATAGATGAAAATATTAGTGATGAAAGTTTATTAAAGCTTAGAGAAACTAAAATACCTTTTGTTTTATTAGATAAATACTATTTTTCTAAAAATCTACATACAGTAAGAATTGATTATAAAAAAGAGGAATACAAACTTATAAAATATCTTTTAGACAATGGCCATAAAAATGTTTTATTTCTAGAATCTAAAGATGATAATATTGTCAAAAAAGCAAAATTAGAAGGCTATAAAAAAGCAATTGAAGAAAATAAGAAAGAAAGTTTTATAGTTGAATTAGATGGCCTTACAAGTAATGACGGCTATAATATCGGCAAAAAAGTTATAGAATTATGCAAAAAGAATAAAATAAGTGCTGTAGCTTGCGAAAATGATGAAGTAGCCATAGGATTTATAGACTATTGTGCAGATAATGGCATAAATGTGCCAAAAGATTTATCCGTAACAGGTTTTGGAGATAGATCAATAGCTAATATTTATAGACCAAATTTAACAACTGTAGCAATACCACATTATGACATTGGTGCTATAGCAATAAGAGCTTTGATTAAAAGAATCAAAGATGAAGATGATATTTTAACTGAGGATTGGATAATAGATGCAAATTTAAAAATAAGGCAATCTAGTAAATCATTCAGTTGAAAATATACAAAATAACTTATATAATATATGTAGAAAATTAATAGGGAGGCTATTATGGCAGAAAGAAAAGTAATTGTTGAAAATGAAACTGGTTTACATGCTAGACCTGCAGCTAGCTTAGTTCAATTTGTAAAAAACTACTCTGGTGAAGTAAAAATTATTAAAGATGGTAAAGAAGCAAATGCAAAATCAATATTTAACGTTATGAGCCTTGGAATTGCTAAAGGAGCAGAAATAGAACTTGTAATTGATGGCGAAGATGATGAAAAATTTGCAGATCAATTAGTTGATTTTATTAAAAACTTATCAGAATAATTTTATCATTAGGGGATGCTGCATAAAATATAAACTGATTTTGTTTTATCTAGATTTTATTTATTATCAAATCCTTGTATTTTTAAAAATATAATCGATTATGATAAATGAATGATAAGCAAAAAAGTTTATATAGCAACAGCCTCTTTTTTTTATAAATTTTTAGGAAAGGATGATTATGAGTAACAAATATCAAGGTATAAAGGCAAGTTCAGGTATAGCAATAGGTAATATTTATCTTTTTAATAGACAAAAAATAGATATTAATCAATCAAAAATAAATAAGGATATGATTGAAAAAGAAAAATCAAAAGTAAGTGAAGCTATAAGTTCATATGTTGAAGAACTTTCAAATACAAAAGGAGCCAACCAAGCACAAATAAATATAGCTAACGCTCACAAAGAACTTTTGCAAGATCCATATTTTTCAGATACGATAGAATCTAAAATAACTAATGAATTAAAAAATGCAGAGCTTGCTTTAAGTGAAACCATCAACGAAATGGTAGAAATAATGAGCCAAATTGACGATGAATATTTAAAAGAACGCGCAAGTGATTATAAAGACATTGGCTATCAATTAATGTATAAATTAAAGGGAATTATTCCAAAAGATTTATCCAACATTGAAAAAAATACAATTATTATTTCTAAAGAACTTACGCCATCAGATACTTCCAATATGAATAAGGAAAACGTTGCGGGTTTTGCAACAGATTTAGGTGGAAAGACCAGTCACACGTCAATTATAGCTCAAACTTTAGATATTCCTGCTCTAGTAGGAATGAAAGATATTTCTACTAAAGTTGAAGATGGAAAATTAGCAATAATAGATGGCAATGATGGTTTTATTATCATCGATCCAACAGAAGAAGAGCTAGAAAATTACAAAGCAAAGATAAAAGAAGAAGAAGAATTAAAACAAAGATTAAAATTAGTAAAAGATAAAAGAGCAACCAGTAAAGATGGAAGAAGTGTTGAAGTTTCTGCTAATATAGGAAACTTAGAAGATCTAAAAATAGCAATCGAAAACGGCTGCGATGGTGTAGGATTATTTAGAACAGAATTTCTATATATGGAAAACACTCATTTTCCAACAGAAGATGAACAATTTGAAGTTTACAAACAAGCTACAGAAATGCTAGGCGAAAAACCACTTATAATAAGAACTCTAGATATAGGTGGAGATAAGGGCTTAGATTATTTTGAATTTCCAGTAGAAGAAAATCCATTCTTAGGTTACAGAGCAATAAGACTATGTCTTGATAGAGAAGATATCTTTATGACACAATTAAAGGCTTTGGTTCGTGCTTCAGCATTTGGTAATTTAAAAATCATGATCCCAATGATTATTAATATTTCAGAATTTAAAAGAACTTTAGAATTAGTTGATCAAATAAAATCTCAGTTTGATAAAGATGGAATATCTTATAATAAAGATCTTGAAATCGGAATAATGGTTGAAACACCTGCTTCTGTTTTTATGGCAGATAAATTAATAAAATACGTTGACTTTTTCTCAATTGGAACAAATGATTTATCTCAATACACCCTAGCTTGTGATAGAGGTAATGAAAATATTTCTTATCTATATTCAAACTACAACCCTGCGGTACTTCGTGCAATAAAACATGTAATTGATGAATCTCACAAGGCTAACAAATGGACAGGTATGTGCGGTCAATTTGCATCTGATACTCAAGCTACAAAGTTGTTATTAGGTCTAGGTTTGGATGAATTTTCAGCAGCATCATCAAAAGTTGCAGAAATTAAAGATATTATAATAAATTCTGAATTTAGTAAGGAAGAAGATTTTGCCATTAGCTTATTAGATCTTGAAACTCCTGATGAAATAGAAGAAAAAGTAAAAGCTCATAACAATGATTAGATTGGAAGTTTTTTTAATCTATGGATAAAGAATATAATTTAAAAAAATATTTATCTAGTCATACAAAAGAAGAAAATTATAAATTAGGTCTAAAATTTGGGGAATACCTAAGAAATATTCATCAAAATAAAGCAAAAAATAATATAAATTCATACGATTTATTTAACACAAAATCTAACTATCTTTTTTATAGACATGGTTTAAGCGATGATATTGGAGATAATGATTATATTTTAGTGGATTATATAAATCAAAACAAGCATCTAACAAAAAATATTGAATCCAAAAGAATAATTGGGCAAGTTAATTTTGAAAATATTTTACTTGATGACGATAATAATTTTCTAATAATAAATAAAGAAAATTTTCTTTACGGTGACCCTACTTTTGATTTTACAAATATTAACAAAATATCTAAAATTAGCGAAGATTTCTCAAAAGCTTGTTACAAAAGCTATTTCTTAGACAAAAAAGCGCCTATAAAGTTTTTTAGGTTATTAGCAATGTATCAAGCATATATAATTTTAGAAGATATTGTTAATAAAAGAGATGGAAGTGATAGATATTTAACTGATGATGAATTTGAATATTTATTAAAAACTTATGATCATTTTAATAATATTATTCCTAGACGGATTAAAGAGAGCAATTAGCTCTCTTTTTTTTATATAGGTAATTTACGAAATAAGATTTTTGTGGTAAGCTTAAATAAGCAAAAGATGGAGGAAGAGGATGAAAAAAAACATTAATATTTTTATAGGATCTGTTATACTTGCTTGTGGTTTACATTTTTTCCTATTACAAAATAATATTTCGGCTGGTGGAGTATCTGGTCTATCACTTGTTTTATCAAAGGTGACGGGAATAAATCTTGGTGTTTTAAACCTTATTTTAAACGTTATTGTTCTAATTTTGGGAGTGATTTTCATAAATGTTGACTTCACAAAAAAATCTATTTTATCGGCAGCTACTGTATCAGTTGTACTGATAGTTCTAGAAAAATGTTTACCACAAAAAGCTCTTACAGAAGAGATAATGCTTAATGTTATATTTGGACCGCTATTGGCTGCAATTGGTATTGGTATTATATTTTACAACGGTGGTTCTTCTGGTGGTACGGATGTAATAGCAGCTATTATTAATAAATACACAAATTTTCCTATACATATTAGCTTATTTATTACAGATTTTATTGTAGTATTATCATCCACATTTGTAATAGGTTTAGATAAAGGTCTATTCGCTATTTTAGTAATAATGATTCAAGATATAACAATTGATTATGTAATTCAAGGTCTAGGAAGAAAAATTGCTATATTTGTAATTAGCGATAAATATGAAGAAATAAACAACTTACTTATTAAAAAACATGATAGAGGTGTAACTTTAATTCATGCTGAAGGTGGATACACAGGTAGAGAAAAAAGATTGGTTTTTACAATCTGTGCAACTAGAAAATATCCTATAATAAAAGATGATATATTATCTGTTGATGATAGAGCATTTATATTCTCTCATACAATATCAGAAGTATTTGGAGAAGGTTTTACAATTAAAGAATTACGATAGGAGCAAATTATAAATAAATATAGATTAAAAAGATTTACAAAAAACAAAGCCTACTTAGCAACCCGATTTGGGGATGCAACTATTGATAAGAAGGAAGTCAAAGATAGAAGACAAGGTGATTTAATAAGCGCATATCTTTATTACGATAGAAATAAAGTAATTAAGGCGACAATAGACTTTCCTTACGAATTTAATAAAATTTATGATCTTAAGGCGGTTGAGGTCGATAAAGACGGTGTTTATTTTGAAATAATAAACAACAACCACATTTTTATGCCTTTTACAGAAAGAACTTATAGGATAATTAAAGAAATGACTTATCCTGTTACATTTAAAATTGATAAAAATGGTTTTATAATACTTTCCTCAAAAATTAGAAATTTACTTAGCTTAGATCACGATTTTAAAGAAAATGACGAAGTAAGCGGCAGAATTTACTCAATAAATAAATCTATTGGAGCATTCATAGCCATAGACAATAAATATGATTCCTTACTAAGACTAAATGAATTGCAAGGCATTCATATTGAAGGCGAGCTTATAGAAGCAAGAGTTAAAGAAGTTAAAAGTGACGGAAAAATAGAATTATCATTAAGAAAAAGAGCTTATCTAGAAATTGATAATGACTCAGATAAAATATTAGATTATTTATATGAAAATGATGGAGTTGCTTACATTTCTGATAAGTCATCACCAGAAAAAATAAAAAAACTCTTTGGAATTAGTAAATCATCTTTTAAAAAAGCCATCGGTAGACTATATAAAAATAATGATATTAAAATATACACTAATAAAATAGAATTAATTGAGGGTAAAAATGTCTGAAAATAAATTAATTGCTGAAGTAAACGGGGTAAAAATTTATCAAGAAGATTTGTTTAATCTTCTATCTTCAATAGAAGATAAGAATAGATTTAACTCTAAAGAAGGCCTAAATATCTTGGCAGATGAATTAGTTAACCAAGAACTTTTGTTACAAGACGCAAAAGAAAACAAACTTGACAATGAAGAAGAATTTGCAAAAGAACTTGAAATAGTAAAAAATAATATGCTAAAAAATTATGCAATGCACAAGATTTTTGAAAAAGTTAGTGTAAGTGAAGATGAAATCAAAAATTATTATGAAGAAAATAAAGACGCTTTATTTTCACCAGTAACCTACACCGCCAGCCATATTTTATTAGAAAATGAAGAAATGGCGGATAAGGTTATGGATGAAATAAATAAGGGACTAGATTTTAAGGACGCAGCAAGAAAATATTCACTTGATCCTACAAAAGATAATGGTGGTTCTTTAGGATCTTTCCCAAGAGGAGTAATGGTCAAAGAATTTCAAGAAGGATTAGATAGCCTAAAGATTGGCGAAATTTCTAAACCAATAAAAACACAATTTGGTTACCACATTATTAAACTTGATAACAAAGTGGATTCATCAAATACCTACGATGACATAAAAGATAAAGTAAAATCTACATACGAAATGGTAAAAAGACAAGAAAAATATATAGAAAAGATAAAAGATCTTACAAAAAAGGCAGAAATAAATAAATATTACTAGGTGAGTTTATGGATTATGAATCATTAACGGATAAGCTAAAATTTAATATCGAAAATCTATCGGATTTCATTATAAATAATCAAGCAAAAAATCCTGTATTAGAATATATGAGTAATATTGCTGTAGAAAATGGCTTTGAAGTTACTGGTGTCAATGATGCGATTTATTTTAAAAGAGGAGATAAGCCATCTGCAATAATTCATTTAAATTTGGAATATAAAAATAGAAATTACAATCTTTCTTTAGATGAAAATAATCCTTCACAATTAGTATCTACTTGTGAAAGTACATATATAAATGCAATTTTGATAATTTCCTTATTGGTTTTAGATCAAGATGCCAATTTTGATATACTTATCACAAATAATGTTATACAAAGTGAAAATAAGAGTTTTAAAACTTTAGCAAATATAATTAGAAGTCAAAACATTATAAATTTAAATCTAAATAAAAGTTTTTGCCTAGCAGATCAATTTAGTTCCTTAATATTATCTAGGATAAATATACCGGTGGAAAGATTTGAGATTACATATGATTATAAGAAATTTAGAATTTCATTGAGTAATCTGATTGGTGGTCATACAGGCGAAGATTTGGATAAACTAAGACTAAATTCAATAAAAACTCTGATAGGATTTATTAGAAAAATAAAATCTAAGGTAGATATTGATATTACTAATATTACTGCTGGAGAAAGATATGATAATATACCAAGCGGTGGTTTCATCGATTTTGTGGTAAAAAGCCAATATGAAAATGAACTATTAGATATTTTCGAGATAATTAAAAATAAATATATAGAAAAAAATTTAAAACACGAGCCTGAAATGGATTTGTCAATTAAAGAAATTGATAAAATCGATTATTTACCAATTACTCAAACAAGTTTTAATCATCTTTTATCATTTGTGGAATTAATTCCTTCTGGAGCCTATAAGGTGGATAATATATCCAATGAACTTATTAGCTCTATCAACTTATCGACAGCTAGAACTTTTGAAGATTTATTCGCATTTGTCATAGTTTATAGATCTCTGTCAGAAGAAATAATGAATGAGATGCAAAATAAGACATCAATAGCTGCTAAAATAAGTTATGGAGAAATAATTACAAATCTTGTAATACCAAAATGGAAAAATACGAATGATAATTTAGTAAACGCTTTTAGAAGAGCATATACAAATATTTTCAATGAAGATTTGCAAGTTATTAAAACCCAATATTCTTTAGATTCTAGTATAATATTTAACAATTTAAATGTTAACTTGGTATCATTAGGGGTAGAATATAAACAAGGGGATGATGGTAATTATTATAGTAAGTTAGCTGATATTGTTAGTGAAACAATGCTAATAGATAATGCTATTACCCAATTAGAAGAAAATTGAGGAGGACATGTGTGAGCGAAAAATTACAAATACATGGTCATGAGCTAGAATTTTTAAAAAATGAAGGCAAAGCTGTAATTCAGTTAGATTTTGGGGAAGATTCTGAAGAGTGCTATTTAATTGATATATTCTCAGTAGATGATGTTGATTATGTGGCCTTAATATCAAGTATGAGTAATGAAATTTATTTATTTTATTACGAAGATTCTTTTGATAATGATGAAAATGAAATAGATTTAAAAACAATAGAAGATGATGATGAAATAGAAGAAGTTTTCCACTTATTTAGTCATTATTGGAATGATGATGCAATCGATCAATTAGTAGAAGATTACAATACTGATTTGGAAATACGTGAAAATACTGAAGATGTAATAATCGATGAAGAAATTATATACGAAAAAGAGGACATTGATTTAGAAGATAAAGATGAATAATGCATATTATTCAGTCAGTGAATATTATAAAACAAAATATGGTGAAAAAATATATAAGTTACCAATAAAATTATCTCTTACTTGTCCAAATAGGGATGGTGAAGCTTCTTACGGCGGATGTATATATTGTTCGGAAGATGGTGGAAGTTTTGAAAATTTACCGTCCTGCTTAAGTGTTGATGAACAATTAGCTAGCAACAAAGCTTATATAGGTAAAAAATACAAAATAAAAAAATTTATTGCCTACTTTCAAAACTTCACTAATACCTATATGGATTTACAAACTTTTAAAGAAATAATAAAAGCTTGTGATAAGGATTATATAGTTGCAGTTGCTATATCAACTAGATCTGATTGTATAAGCGAAGATAAGCTTAGCTTTTTAAAACAATGGAAAAAAGAAACTGGCAAGGATATAATTTTTGAACTCGGTTTACAAACTGCCAATTATAAAACTTTAGAAATATTAAATAGAGCCGAAAGCTTGGCAGATTTCATAAAAGCTTGTATTTTGATAAATAAGTATAATTTTAGAATTTGTGCTCATGTAATACTTTCCCTACCCTGGGATGATATAAGAGATGTCAGAGAAACGGCTAGAATTATTAATGTGCTAAATGTCAATGAAGTAAAAATTCATTCCTTATTTATCATAAAAGGGACTAAGCTTTGCCAAATGTATGAAAATAATGAATTTATCTTGCCAAGCAAAGAAGATTACGAGAAAAATGTTATTGAATTTTTAAGAATATTAAAGAAGGATGTAGCAATTTCTAGATTAGTTGGCAGAGCTCCAAGCGAAAAAACTGTATTTTGCAACCGGAATACATCTTGGTGGCTTATTAGAGATGAAATTGTGCAAATAATGGTTGAAAATGGATTTGTCCAAGGCGATAAGTCCAATGAAAAAATATACAAAAAAATAAAGGGGGACATGTAAATGTTATACTATGTAATTGGAAAATCAGGCTCAGGAAAGACTCAATATTTAGTAGATGAGGCAACAAAAGAAAAGGAAAAAGACGTAAACAACGTCGCTTTTGTAACAACTGAAGATGATAGAACAAGAATTCTAAATCATAAAGTTAGAGTAATAAATGCAAAATCATATAACATTAATTGCATAGGCCAACTCAGAGGTTTTATAGCTGGTATTTTAGCTCGTGATTATGATATCGGCAAAATTTATGTAGATGGAGCTTATGAGATAGCAGATATAAACAAAGACAACTTAGAAAAACTTACTGACGGTTTAATGAAATTATCAGAATATGCAAAATCAGATATTTATCTAAGTTTAGACTGGTCAAAAGAAGATATACCTGAATCTATTAAAGCTGAAATAATAGAAGTTAATTAAAAGATTTATGTGACCGTCTCCTAAGAGGCGGTTTTTTATTATGATAAAAGAAGTAGATAAACTAAAGTCGTTTGAAAATTTTAGAAAGGAAGCCATCGATTTATTAGAAGAATCTAAAATAGATAAAGATAAATTTTTACAATCAAATTTAGATTACATAAAAAAACTTGATCTAAAACCATTTTCTAATATTAAAAATGTAGAAGAAGCAATCTATAATTACCAGTATTACAATCTCTTGGCTAAAAAATCCAATGCGGAAGCAAAAATAATTGTAAACAATTATAAAAAAAGGAAATTATATGCAAGGCTAATAAATGAAAGAGAAAATTATTATTACCTAAAAGATGTTGCAACACAAAGAATATTAGAACTTTTAGATTATAAGTTTGTAGAAAGTTATTTTATAATCCTTAATTCAAAAAGATTAAGAGGCGAAATTTTTGAAATAAATGTAAAATCCATAGAAAAATTAATTTTACATTCAAAAAACAAGAAAATCCTAAATGAATTAAAAAACCATGGTGTATTTTTGGACTATTCTAAGCCATCTTTAATTGATTCTTATGTAAATAAATCTTACTAATATGATAGAAATTACTATAAATAAAAATGATGCCAATCAAAGATTTGATAGATTTCTAAGAAAATATTTTTCTAATGCACCACTTTCATTATTACAAAAAAACATAAGAAAGAAAAACTTTAAAATTAATGGTAAAAGAGCCAAAGCAGAAATGTTTGTTAATGAAGGTGATCTTATAAATATGTACATTTCTGAAAACGACTATAATAAATGGATAAGAAAAACTGATTATAAAGCCAGCGATTTTGATTTGGACATAATATATGAAGATGAAAATATAATAATTTTGGATAAAAAAAGTGGTCTATTAACACATTCATCAGATTCAAAAGATTATGGTAACAACTTAGTTGACCAAATGATTTCTTATCTTATAAAAACTAATAAAGTCGATAGTAGAGATAAAACTTTTACACCAGCCGTCGTAAATAGACTAGATAGAAACACCGAAGGTTTGGTAATAGGTGCTAAAAATGCTATGGCATTGAGAAAGCTAAATAAGGCCATAAGAGAAAATAAAATTTCCAAGTATTATTTGACTATAGTAAAAGGCGAGATAAAAGAAGAATTTACCGTAGACACTTATATATCAAAAAATGAAAATCGAAATAAAGTGAAACAATCAGAACAAGGTTCTAGGATAATTACAAAATTTAGACCTATTGAAAGTAATGGAAACTTTAGTCTTATAGAGTGTGAACTATTAACAGGGAAAACTCATCAAATCAGATATTCATTAAAAAAGAATAAGACTCCAATAATTGGTGATAGTAAATATGGAAATAAAGAAATAAATAATATTCTATATGATAAATTATCAATTAAAAATCAAGTTTTATTGGCTTATAAACTAAAATTTGGACAGATAGAAGGTTTAGAATATCTTAAAGATAGAGAATTTTTTTCAAAGAAAAAAGACAATATAATAAGCCTAAAAAATAAAGTATTTAAATTGTAGGAGATTTGCTAATGGATAAAGTCATAGGTATTGATTTAGGTGGAACAAAAATAAACGCTTGTCTTATTGATAGAAACGGGAAAATAATAGATAAAAATAGCATCGACACTCAAGCAAAAGAGGGTCGTGATGTAGTTTTAAATAATATCAAAAAAGCTATTTATGGCTTAGATTACAAAGAGGCCATAGCAATAGGCATTGGAACTCCTGGTTTTATCGATTCAGAAAATGGAATTGTAACATTTGCTGGTAATATTGAAGGATGGAGTGGTTTAAATCTAAAAAAAGCTGTAGAGGAATTTGTAGATATACCTGTTTATGTAGAAAATGATGCAAACATTGCCTTACTTGCAGAAAAATGGTTAGGATCTTGCAAAAATGCAGATGACATTGTAATGATAACACTTGGAACTGGAGTAGGTGGTGCGGTTTATAACTCTAAAAGAGGGATGTTAACAGGATCACATTTCCAAGGAGCAGAGCTTGGTCATTTAATTCTTCATCCAGCTGGCGATTATTGCACTTGTGGTCAACATGGATGTGCAGAAGCCTATTGCTCAGGAGCTGCTATATCTAAAAATTACAAAAAACTAACAGGTGAAGATTTAAGTGGAGAACAAATCCTAAAAAGAATTGAAATAGATCCTTATGCTAAAGAAGTTTTAAATACCTATCAAGAAGATTTGGCATATTTTTTGACAAGCCTAAGAAATATATTTGATCCAGAAGTAATAGTTATTGGCGGTGGAGTTATAAATTCAAAAGATATTTGGCGGGATGGTATGATTGAAAAATTTAACGAAATTTGCAATAATACCTTAAATATAAGCGTAATTCCTGCTAAATTTATGAATGATTCGGGAGTTATTGGAGCAGGTAAAATTGCTTTTGAAAGGAAAGATAATGGAAAATAATAAAGTCTTAATATTAGATGATGAAAATTCAATCAGACAATTTATGAAAATCAACTTGGAATATCAAGGCTATAAAACTTGTGAAGCATCTACTGGTGAGGAAGCTTTAAAAGTGTTTGAAGAAGAAAATCCAGCAGTTGCAATACTAGATGTTATGCTTCCTGGTATCAATGGATTTGAAGTTTGCCAAAAAATAAGAGAAAAATCTCCTAAAACAGGTATCATCATGGTTTCAGCCAAAAGCCAAGATATAGATAAAATTTTAGGACTTGAAAGAGGTGCAGATGATTATATTATCAAACCCTTTAATCCACAAGAACTAATACTTAGAGTAAGATCTCTTATGAGAAGAGTTAATTTAACTAATGATAAGGCAGAAGGAGAGAAGACAAATTCTATAAACGATGGTCCTTTTACTCTAGACTTATATGCAAAAACTTTTTACAAAAATGGCATTGAAATTGATCTTACACCCACAGAGTTTGCTATACTTAAAATTTTTATTAACGCAAAAGGCAAAGCAATGACACGTGATGAAATCATGAAGAAAACTTGGGGAGAAAATTATAGCAACGATACTAAAATAGTAGACGTTAATATAAGAAGAATTAGAGCAAAAATCGAAGAAGATCCAGCAAAGCCTAAATATATTGAAACTGTTTGGGGTACAGGTTATAGATGGAATTAATAAATAATAAATTGAATTTAAATTCTTCTTATAGAATAACAATAGTTAGATTCATAATGATGTTTGTTATAACCGTTGTAATAGGTTTTGAAATATTTGCCTTTAATAGCATTAAAAATTACTATCAATCCACCTTGATAGGATCAATGCTTAACCAAGCAAAAATAGATCAATTACAGTTTAACAATTATTCAAATAAATATGATCTTGCCGATATAATTATTGGAGATAAAAACGCTTTTTATAGAGGTAATACAACTCAAGTTCAAATATTAGATAATTCAGGGACAGTACTTTTTGATTCTCAAGCGTCTGTTGAAGTTGGGGAAAAGTTAAAAAATGTAGATGTAAAAGCTTCCAAAGAAGGTAAGCAAGGAATTTATAGACGCAAAAATATTAAAACTAAGGAAGAGATAATTTCTCTATCATATCCTTTAAGTTCAAATGAGAAACAAGCTGGAATATTAAGATTAACCAGCTCAATGTCTAAAGTTAACCAAAAAATTAGAGCAGATATGGTTATTTATGTTATATTTGGTCTATTTGTTGTTATTTCTGCTTTTATACTAGCTTTAGTCGCATCAAAAAGTCTTGTTGCTCCAATTCTTAAATTAATAAATGTTTCAGAAAAATTAGCCCAAGGCAATTTCAATGCAAAAGCTGAAATTAATGGAACTGATGAATTATCAGAATTAGGTCAAACTTTAAATTTTATGAGCGAGAATATTATAAGAAGAGAGGATATGAAAAACGAGTTTATATCTTCAGTTTCTCACGAGCTTAGAACACCACTTACATCTATCAAAGGATGGGCTATTACTTTACAGTCTAAGGAAATTCAGGAAAATAAAGATATGCTTAATCAAGGACTTAGCATCATCGAAAGTGAAGGTGATAGATTATCTATGATGGTAGAGGATTTATTAGATTTCTCTAGGTTACAATCAAGTAATTTCAAATATGAGAAAGAAAAAATTGACATAGTAGAACTTGTAAAGCAAGTTCATGCTCAATTAAGTCCTAGAGCTGAAAATGAGGGAATAAATTTTACTCTAACATCATTATATAAATCTATCTATGTTTTTGCTGATAAAAATAGAATGAAAGAAGTTTTTATAAATATAATAGATAATGCCATAAAATTTACAGATGAAAATGGTAATATCGATATACTCATAGAGCAATTAAATGATTATGTAACAATAACTATAAAAGATGATGGTGAGGGTATTAAAGAAGATGAAATTGCCTTTGTAGCAAGTAAATTTTATAAGGGTTCTTCTTCCAAATCACAAACAGGTCTTGGATTATCAATATGTGAAGAAATCGTAAAAGCTCATGATGGAAATATGATTATTAAAAGCAAATATGGCTCTGGAACTTCAGTAATTATAGAAATACCGAGGATGCAAGATGAAAAAGATTATTAGATGTTGTTTGTTTTTTATTTTTAGTATATTTTTAGTATCTTGTTCTAAGGGATCAGATGATGAATTAAACGATCTAATTTTAACTCCTGAACTTGATAGTCCAGTTTTACAAGGAACTTGGCAAGTAACAAAAGTTAATAATATAACTGGCGTTAACAATACAAATTCACCTAAAATTGGCGATAAATTGTATATTAATAATAACTTGGTGGCAATAAATAAAGAATATGCTTTTCCTCCAACTTTCACTTCTAAATATGTAAATTTAAGTGATTATTTAGTAAATCGTGGTTATAATTTTGACAATGTAGCAATAGATGAAAATGTTGTGGTTGTAAACGCCTCACAAGGTCAATATTTTTCAAGAGATTTTATTAAAACATCTGATGATGAAATTTTTTATATAGCCGATGATAATATGATATTTCTATCAAAAGTATCGGATGATGTTGACTCTGAAGTAATAAATTCATTTAAAGTTCTAGCAATATTTGAAAGAAGCAAAGATAAAAATCCAACAAAAAATGATGAAGATGAAGCATTATTATTATCAGTAAGAGAAAGAGATGATCTAGCTGATAAAGAGGTAGAATACAACTATTACACTTATTTAATAAAGATTGCCCAAAATGATAAAATCACTTATAAAAAATCAGAAGACATATTCATAAGAGGAAAAGATGATTATTGGAAAGTACGTAGCAAAAAAAATAATTTAAGTGGTCTATATGATAATATTGAAGCTTATCCAGCCAGATTAGAAGATCAGATGGATCTAGAAGATAATATCAATAGATATAGCTTTAAAGATTATGATATGGATTTAAGGATAAACTTTGTAGATATAAATTATATATCATTTTCTTATACTAAATTATTTGCAGAAAATACTATAAATAAATATGGCTTCTTAGCTACTAACGAATTGCAAGATAATAGATTAATTTCAATAGATGAATTTACAGGTGAAAATGCTGCAACTGATCAATTTCAATATATGGTGTTAAATGAAGCAACTTCTGCTGATTCCGAAATAAAACCTAAAGATATAATAATAGATAACACAAATTTTGGGTTGGTTAGAGATCTTGGAAATTGGATAATACAAACATCTATTTATACAAAAGGAAAACAAATAAAAGCAAGTACGCAAATTCCAATGAGAAATCATATTGAAAAATCAGCTGCAAGTCCTATAGATATTTCAAAAGATCAAGTAAGAAATATTAACTCACAATTTAAAGACTACTATATTTTTAATGACGGAAAATATATTTTAATTCAAACTGCTGATGAAATATTGATTCACAAAATTAATAAAAAATATATAGAAAAAAAACCGATATTTTCAATACCAACAGATAAATCAACTACATTAATATCTATAGATCAACAAAGTGGTGCAAACGTAAAAAATATAGAGGAAAGTTATATAAACAACAATGAGATAATTGATAGTAATTAGTTTTATTGAAAGATTTTTGTTAAAATGTTATTATTAAAAAGGAGAATATAATGGAAATTGTTTTTGCAACGGGAAACAAAGATAAGCTTAAACAAGTTGAATTAATGTTAAAAGATATTGTACTAAAATCTCCTAAAGATTTTGGCTATGAAGATTTTGAAGTTGATGAAGATAAGGATACATTAGAAGGAAATGCTTTAAAAAAAGCAATAACTTTTTATAATTTGACTAAAATTCCTACATTTTCTGATGATACTGGATTATTCGTTGAAGCATTGGATAATAGACCTGGAGTATTTGCTCATAGATATGCAGGAGAAAATGCGACATATAAAGACAATAGGATAAAACTATTAGATGAACTAAAAGGCAAGAAAAATAGAAAAGCTTATTTTAAAACTTCGATTTGTTTTGTAGATAATAATGGCAAAGCCCATTATTTTGAGGGAAGATTAAATGGAGTAATCACAGAAGAAGAAATTGGACCTTACGATTTTGGCTATGATCAAATTTTTAAGCCTGATAATTCAAACCTTACCCTAGGTCAAATGAACGCTTGCCAAATTAATGAAATTTCTCATAGATCAAAAGCTATAAAAAATTTTGTTGATTTTCTAGAAAAAGAATATATATGAAAATACTAATAACTAGTGATACACACGGATATTACGTTCCTATAAGTGAATACATTCTATCTCATGATGATATTGATTTATTAATTCATGCTGGTGATGGAATCGAAGATGTTAAAAATATATATTATGAAACTGGAATAAATTATTACACAGTAAAGGGAAATAACGACTATTTTTCAAATGAATCTTATGATAAAATAATAGAGATTTTAAATAAGAAAATTTTTATAACCCATGGTCATAAGTACAAAATAGATTTTTATTTTGATAAAATTCTCGAAAAATCAAAAAGTTTAAAAGCAGATATAACTATATTTGGCCATACTCACAAATATTATAATAATTATATTGATGGTATTCTATTTATAAATCCAGGTTCTGTGTCTTTGCCAAGAGATGGAAATCCCGGATTTATGATTATGGATATATTAAATGAAAAATTCTCTTTAGAGAGAATTTCCCTATAAAGGAGGTACTATGACAGGAATTATAAACTTAATATCAAATTATTCCTCAAAACTTAATATTTTACCGATAATAGTTGTTATGAATATTATTGTAACAATACTCATACATTTTCTAACAAAAAAGAAAATAACTAAATATTTACCTTCTTTTGTAATGTTAATAGCAGCTATAATAATTTTTGTATACGCTTTATCTATTTTTACCACGAGTAAAGGTCTTAATTTTAGTTGGATTGCTGTATTTTTAGCTTCAGCTGGACTTGTTGGAATATTTGTATCATTAATTATAGATTTAATAAAATCAATTAAAAATTCACAAGAGATAGATGAAGATAAATCTGTAGGAAAAAAAGAATCATCCAATAAAAAACCAGAAAAACTTCTAGCAAATCCTAAAAGAGTTGCTAAAAAAAATAGAAAGTTTAAGCAAAAAAACTCAATCGAAAGTAAATTCGTCACAAAAAAAATTGATACTAAAAGTATAAATAACAAGATTAAAGCTTATAAATTTAAAAAAGAAAATCACGATTTCAATAATAACAAAAAAGATAAATAAAGGTAAAGCTATGCATGAAAATAAAGCTGCATTTTTTGATATTGACGGTACTTTATTTAGAAATAGTCTATTAATAGAGCATTTTTTGCTACTTACAAATGATGGAATAATTCCTAAAACTGCACGGGAAAATGAAATTGGCCCCTTGTATGAAAAATACCAAAATAGGCTAGGAGCTTATGAAGACTATCTGGATAAGGCTTCTCTAGTTTACCAACAAAAGCTAGTAGGTATAGATAGAAAAACCATAGATAAGTACTCTAAGATAGTTATAGAAAAAAATAAAAATAAAGTTTATATGTTTACTAAAAAAGCTGTGGAATTTCATAAAAAAAATGGTTATCTGATATTTTTTATTTCAGGATCTCCAGAATTTTTAGTAGATAATTTTGCCAAAATTTATGGAGCCGATCTAAGTATTGCCACAAAATATGAATTTGATAATGAAGATAAATTTACTGGGACCGTAAGACCGATGCGGGATGGAAGAAATAAACTTCAAGCAGTAATTAAACTGGCAGAAACTTATAAACTAGATTTAAGTAAATCTTATGCTTATGGCGACACAAATGGTGATATAACCATGTTTCAAATGGTGGGATTCCCACATGCTATAAATCCATCTTTTGAACTAATAGACAAACTTTTTGAAGATGAGGAATTAAGAAAAAAAACAGTAATTGATATTGAACGCAAGGATGTAAATTATAGTTTTAATCTTTCCAATTTAAAAACAAATTTTAAAAAATTTTAAATGAATAAAATTTTATTTTAAAAATTTTATAAGCTAAATTTTTAGAGCATTATTCAAATATTTAATCATAATGCATATTTTTACTTAAAATTTAGCTTTTTTTATTTTTCTTGGAAATATATCTAAATAAATATATTAAATTTTGTGTTAAAATGTAATAACGAGGTAGAAATGATGAAGGCACAAGCTAGTGAACAATATCCAATAATTGAAAAACTTGAATATAACTTTTTGATTAATGAAGATATATACTCATTTAATACGCTTATGTCTTTATTATATGATAGAAATTTTGTACAATTTTCAAAAAATGATTTTTATATGAAAGATTATGTCATAAAAAATATAAAAAAGTTTTTTTACGATTTATCTAATATTGATCAAATTATTAATAATTTAGAAAATCTTATTTCAAATGATTTGAATCGTTATGAATATTTGATATCAATTAAAGCTCAATACAGAGCTTTTAGAGATAAAAAAATGATAGATAAACTTGAATATGAACTAATTGAGACTTTTGGAGTTTCTTACATGATGGATACTTTGTCTTATCCAAGTTCAAAAAGGGAAAGCAAAATTTTACAAATTGGTGAGAATTTTAAGGAAAAGATATATTCTGATAAGGCACTTGTATCAAATCTTACAAGAGATATGGGAAAATATTGCAAGTTAAAGATAAAGGCTAATATATTAACTTTGGATCAAAGCACCCATAGGCAATTGAAGTTTGACGATTCAAATTCTATTTATGCGGAAGATATTACCTTAAAGCAAATGAAAAAAATATATGAGAAATCTGTTTCTTATTTATATAAATCCGTAGTAGATGTTTATGCAGAATATTATTTCAGAGGACTCATAAGAGAAGTATTAGAAAGATATCAATAGAGCTTTAAAAGCTCTTTTTTATTAGGAATTATGATAATTTTAGGAATAGATCCAGGGATTGCAATCATGGGTTATGGCGTGGTTGAATTTGATGGAAACAAGGTTAAAGTAATAGAAAATGGTGTAGTTACTACATCCAGTAAGAGTAAAACTCCCCATAGGTTAAAGGTACTTTATGATAATTTAAATGATATTATAAAGGAATTTAAACCTGATGAGTTTGCCATTGAAGAGTTATTTTTTAATCAAAATGTAAAAACAGCCATAACAGTTGGCCATGCAAGAGGAATACAAATTCTATGTGCAGAAGAAAATGCTCTTCCAATTTATGAATATACACCCTTACAAATTAAACAATCAATTACAGGTTATGGCAGAGCTAGTAAAAGTCAAATGCAAAAAACGGTTACTACTCTTTTAAATTTAAAACAAATACCCAAACCTGATGACGCAGCAGATGCCTTATCTGTTGCACTTTGTCATGCTTTAAGTCAAAAATATAAAGAAAATTTTAGGATGAATTAATGATTTCATATATAATCGGAGATGTTAGATCGATAAGCGAAAGTGAATTTGTTATAGAAAATAATAACATTGGATATTTGATAAAGTCTTCTCTTTCAACACTTTCTTTAATAGAATTAAATAATGAATACAAAATTTATACTTCTTTGCAAGTTAGAGAAGATGATATGAGTCTGTATGGTTTTTACTCCAAAGATGAACTTGAGATGTTTTTACTTTTAACATCTGTTTCATCAATAGGACCAAAAAATGCCATAGGAATCTTATCATCTCTTGAAGTAGATGATATAAAACTAGCGATAATAGAAAGTGATATTGATAAATTAACCAAGGCTAAGGGAATTGGAAATAAAACTGCAAGTAGGATAATTTTAGAACTTATTGATAAAATTAAACAAATGCCAAATATTAAAACTGATTCCAAGAAAACACTTACTAATGTTAATGAAGATATTGAGGTTGCTAGAGAAGCTTTAATAAATCTTGGCTATGCACAAAACGATATCAATCATGTCTTAAATGAATTAAAGACTTCAGATTTAACTTTAGAAGAGCTTGTTAAAGAAAGTCTTAAAAGACTTTTGTAGGGAGTGGATGTAATGTATGATGCAAATGAAAGAATAGTTGGATCTAACGAGTTAGTGGAAGATTTGACTAATGAAAATTCAATAAGACCTAAGTGGCTTAAAGAATATATTGGTCAAGATAAGGTTAAGGAAAAACTTGATATATTTATTAAATCCTCACTTTCAAGAAAAGAACCACTAGATCATGTACTTTTGCAAGGCCCGCCGGGACTTGGTAAAACTACCCTATCTACAATAATAGCAAACGAACTTGGTGTAAATATTAGAGTTACAAGTGGTCCAGCCATAGAAAGACCTTCTGATCTTGCAAGTATTCTTACAAATTTGAAGTACGGCGATGTGCTTTTTATTGATGAAATTCATAGAATTAATAGGTCTGTAGAAGAAATATTATATTCTGCCATGGAAGATTTTGTCCTTGATATCATTGTAGGTAAAGGTCCTAACGCACAATCTATTCGTATTGATCTGGAAAAATTTACCCTTGTCGGAGCTACCACAAGATCTGGTATGCTATCTGCACCACTAAGAGATAGATTTGGTGTTATGCTATCATTAAATCTTTATGAAGCAGATGATTTAACAACAATTATAAAAAGATCTGCTGGGATTTTAAATATTGAAATAGAAGATGATGCAGCTTATGAAATTGCCAAAAGATCTAGAGGCACACCGAGGATTGCCAACAGATTATTAAAAAGAGTTAGAGACTATGCAATTGTAAGAAAAGATAGAAAAATCGATTATCAAACTAGCAAAGAGGGACTTTCTTTGCTTGAAATTGATGAGATGGGTCTTGATACTATGGATAAAAAAATAGTTATGACTATGTATGAAAATTTTAACGGTGGACCTGTTGGCGTAGATACAATTGCAGCATCTACAGGAATAGAAAATGTAACTATAGAAGATGTTTATGAGCCTTATCTTTTGCAAATTGGTTTTTTATCAAGAACTCCAAGAGGTAGGATATTAACGAGAAATGCTTATAAACATTATGGACTAAAATACGAGGAATGAATGAAGACAGACGATTTTGATTATTATTTACCAGAAGAGCTAATAGCTCAACACCCAACTGAAAAAAGAGACCATGCAAGAATGCTTGTCTTAGATAAAAAAACTGGAAAAATCGAAGATAAGTATTTTTATGATATTATCGATTATCTAAATTCTGGGGATGTTCTGGTGATGAATGATACTAGAGTAATACCAGCAAGGCTTTTTGGTCATAGGGAAGATAAAGAAGAAACTATAGAAGTTTTTATATTAAATAATATCGAGGGAAAAACTTGGGAATGTTTGGTTCGTCCAGGCAAAAAAATGAAAATAGGAACAAAACTAATTTTTTCTGATGATCTTTCCCTAACAGTAAAAGACATAAAAGATGACGGAAATAGAATAGTTGAATTTGAATATCAGGGGATATTTAACGAAATATTAGACAAATTAGGAAATGTTCCACTACCTCCTTACATTAAGGAAGAATTAAAGGAAGCTGAAGATTATCAAACAGTTTATTCAAAAAATCCTGGATCAGTTGCAGCACCAACAGCTGGCTTACATTTTACCAAGGAACTTTTAGAAAAAATAGAATCTAAAGGGATAAAACTTGCCTATCTAACATTAAATGTTGGTTTGGGAACCTTTAGACCAGTAAGTGTAGAAGATGTTAGCGATCATAAAATGCATAGCGAATTTTATACGATTTCTAAAGAAACTTGCGACATTATTAATAAAGCCCATGAAAATGGCAACAAAGTTATAGCTACAGGGACTACAACTATTAGAACTCTTGAATCAGTTTATAAAAAATGTGGCAAACTTTGTGAATCATCAGGTTGGACTGATATCTTCATCTATCCAGGCTTTAAATATGAAGTTGCTGATGCAATGATAACTAATTTCCATTTACCAAAATCAACCTTGATTATGCTTGTTGCAGCTTTTACATCAAAAGAAATGATATTAGAAACCTACAAATATGCAGTCGAACAAAAATATAGATTTTTCAGTTTTGGTGATGCGATGTTTATTCACTAAGGAGAAGTATGAGTTTAACATTTGAAGTTTTAAAAAAAGATAAATATACAAATGCTAGAGTTGGTGTAATCCACACAGCCCATGGAGATATACCTACTCCAATTTTTATGCCAGTAGGAACTTTAGGAACAGTAAAAGCTATGACTGTTGATGAACTTAAAGAAATTGATGCAAAAATAATTTTGGGTAACACTTATCATCTTTACTTAAAACCAGGCATGGAAATTATGAGAGAAGCTGGTGGCTTGCACAAATTTATGAATTGGGATAGGCCGATTCTTACAGATAGTGGTGGATTTCAAGTTTTTTCCCTATCAGATATGAGAAAAATTTCTGAAAATGGAGTAGAATTTAGATCTCATATAGATGGCTCAAAACATTTTTTCACCCCAGAAAAATCTATTTCCATCCAAAATGACATCCATTCAGATATAATGATGAGCTTTGATGAGTGTGTAGATGCAAATGCTGATTATGATTATGTAAAAAAATCTATGGAAAGAACCATAAGATGGGCCAAAAGAGGACTTGATTACCATAAAGAAAATTCACACCCTGACCAATCTCTTTTTGGCATAATCCAAGGTGGTATGTTTAAAGATTTAAGAGAAATTTCAGTTAAGGAAACCAGTGCAATGGATTTTGATGGATTTTCTATTGGTGGACTTTCAGTTGGTGAAAGTAAAGAAACTATGATAGATATCTTAAACTTCACCACACCATTGTTACCTGAAAATAAACCAAGATATAATATGGGAGTAGGTTCTCCAGATTATTTATTTGAATCTTATCAAGCTGGTATTGATATGGCAGATTGTGTTTTGCCAACAAGAATGGCAAGACATGGTAGTGCCATGACATCTGAGGGAAGATTAGTGATAAAAAATGCGACCTACAAAGACGATTTTTCTCCACTAGATCATGATTGTGGTTGTTACACTTGCAAAAATTATTCAAGAGCTTATCTAAGACACTTAGTAAATGTAAATGAAATTTTAGCAGCAAGATTACTAACCTACCATAATTTGTATTTTTTAATTAAGCTTTGTGAAAATATAAGAAAAGCTATTATGGAAGATAGATTTTTGGAATATAAAGAAGAATTTTATAGAAAATACGGATATAAATGAAATTAGAATATATAATTTTGATAATACTTTTAATATCCTTTTATGAGTTTTCTCTAAAAGATTATATAAAAGAAAAAAAGAATAGAGAATATATCAAAAATCATCTTGAAGTCGGCTCTAAAATAATTTGCAAAAATGGTTTGATAGCTTATGTAAAAGAAATAAATAATGATGAATTACTCATAGTAAGTGGTACTAATGAAAAACATTCGTATATGACAATTCTAGATTCTGATATAAGAAGTATTTTAAGTTAAGGCCTAAGGGCCTTTTTTCTTTATAAACTTTCTAAAAATGGTATAATTTTTTGTATATGAAAGGTGATGTTATGACAAATTGGTTTATATATAATAAAAAATCTAATTATGAAATTAATCTAAAAAATGAAGGGATTACAAAATTACAAGCTCTAATTTTGGCAAATCGTAACATTACCGATCCAAAGATTGTAGAAATGTTTTTAAATCCAAGCTTATCAAAATTACACGATCCATTTTTATTAAAAGATATGGATAAGGCAGTTGATTTGATAATAGAAACTATGCAAAACAATGGTGAAATAAGAATTTTTGGTGACTACGACCAAGATGGAATTGCATCTGTAATGACACTTATGGACGGACTTTTATTTTATTATGATAATATAAGTTACGATATTCCTCATAGAGTTGATGAGGGATATGGCATGAGTGATGGGATGGTTAGTAAGGCCATTTATGATAATGTTTCTTTAATTATCACTTGTGATAATGGCATAACTGGTTTTGATCAAGTGGAAGCTTTAAAGGCTAAGGGTATCAAAGTAATAATAACTGACCACCATGAAATTGAAACTGAAACTGATGGCCAATGGAAAAGCCAAAAATTACCGGAAGCTGATGCTGTAATAAATCCCAAAAGAATTGATAGCTCATACCCTTTTAAAGACTTGTGTGGAGCAGGAGTTTGTTTTAAATTAATTTCCGCCCTTTATGAAAAATTAGAAGGGGATTTAGAATATCTCTATTCTTTATTAGAATATGTAGCCATGGGAACAGTTTGCGATATGGTTTCGTTAACTGATGAAAATCGCATTTTCGTAATCGAAGGGCTAAAGAGATTAAATTATACAGAAAAATTTGCAATAAAAGCTTTATTAGAAGAAAGTTCGTGGAATAAGAAAATTGACGAATATACTTTAGGGTTTATTATTGGTCCAATTATGAATGCTAGTGGAAGACTCGCTTCAGCAAAACTTGCCATAGATTTACTTATGGAAGAAGATATAGATAATATTTACAATATGTCAAAACAATTAGTTGACTTAAATAATAAACGTAAACTTTTAACTGATAAAGCTTTAGAAAAATGTTTGAATCTAATCAAAGACCAAAAGCTATATAAAGATGATATAATTATAGTATATGATGATTCAATTAACGAGTCTATTTGCGGGATAGTTGCAGGACGAATTAAGGAAAAATATTACAAACCTACTATAGTTTTATCCAAATCAAAAGAAGATGATATTGCAAAAGGTTCGGGTCGTTCAATTGATGGTTTTAATATATTCGAATCAATAGACCAACTTAGAAATATGTTAAAGTCTTTTGGTGGTCATCCTATGGCTTGTGGCTTATCAATTGACATTTCAAAAATAGATGAATTTAGAAATTTAATTAACAAAAATTCAACTTTAAAAAAATCTGATATGCAAAAAGTTGTAAATATAGATACGGTCATTACTCTTGATAAACTGTCCTTAGAATTAGCTGAAAGCATTGATAATTTACAACCATTTGGCAAAAACTTTGAAAAGCCGATTTTTGCTGATAAAGGTGTGATAATTGAAAATCTGGAAATGATAGGAGCTAATAGAAAAACTATGAGATTGCTATTAAATAAAAATGGTCAAAGAATAAATGCCATTAAATTTAATGGAGAAGATAGTCTTTCTTATTTAAGAAACAAATTTTCCAATAAAATCCTCGGTAGCAAGATTGATATAGCATATTACACAAGTATAAATGAATTTAGAGGCAATAGAAAGCTACAAATATTGATAAAAGATTTGAGATGAGGGAATTATGACAACTGATTTTATAAAAGAATTTGAAATATTCAAAGATTATATACTTGAAAATAATCCAAATGCAGATATTAACCTCATTAAAAAAGCATTTTATTTCGGAGAGTTTAATCATAGGGGACAAAAAAGAAATTCTGGAGAAGATTATTTTATCCATCCAATTGCTGTAGCTAAAACTTTATCGAGAATGAAGCTTGATGATCAAACAATTTGTGCTGGTCTTATGCATGATGTATTGGAAGATACTGATGTAACTTATGAGCAGATGAAAGATGAATTTGGCGAAGAGATAACCTTTTTAGTTGATGGAGTAACCAAACTTAAAAATTTAAACTACAGTTCAAGAGAAGAAAAGCAAGCTGAAAATATCCGTAAAATGGTAATGGCTATGAGTAACGACGTAAGAGTAGTCCTAATAAAGCTTGCCGATAGACTTCACAATATGAGAACTTTAGAATACAAGACTCGTGAAAAACAAATTCAAACTGCTACAGAAACTATTGAGATATATGTGCCATTAGCTCATAGACTAGGGATTTATTCTATAAAATGGGAACTAGAAGATTTATGTTTTAGATATAGGGAGCCAGAAAAATACTATGAATTGGCACAAATGGTAGCAAGTAAGAGAAGGGAAAGAGAAGCCTATATTAATGAAATAATTGAAGCTCTTACTAATAGCTTAAAAAATAGCGGTATAGATTTTGAAATAAGTGGCAGACCAAAATCTCTTTATTCAATTTATAAAAAAATGATTAGAAATGATATCGAATTTGAAGAAATTTACGATCTTACAGCCGTTAGAGTTTTGGTAGATACCATAGCTGAGTGTTATGCTGTTTTGGGAAAAGTTCATTCCTTGTGGAAACCAATACCAAATAGAATCAAAGATTATATTGGCCAACCAAAGCCAAATGGTTATAGGTCTTTACACACTACAGTTTTTGGAGAAGATTCAAAACCATTTGAAGTTCAAATTAGAACTAGGCAAATGCATAAAGAATGTGAATATGGTGTTGCTGCCCATTGGAGATACAAAGAAAACAATAGTAAAGAAACAGACTTTGACAATGCCATGGAATTTTTAAGAAGAATTATGGAATGGCAAAGAGAAGGCGGAGCTCATGAAGATAATAAGCAGTTTATGGAGACGCTTAAAAATGATTTTTTCTCAAGAGAAGTTTATGTTTATTCACCAAGAGGTGAAATATATTCTTTGCCATTAGGTTCATGCTCAATAGATTTTGCCTACAAAGTACATACTGAAGTAGGTAATAAATGTATTGGTGCAAAGGTAAATGGATCTATAGTTCCAATAACCCAGCAACTAAAAACCGGAGATGTGGTTGAAATTTTAACATCAAAAAATTCTTCAGGACCTAGTAAAGATTGGTTAAATATTGTTAAAAGTTCTCAAGCGAAAAACAAAATAAAACAGTTTTTCAAAAAACATGAAAAAGAAGATAACATAGAAATTGGCAAAAATCTTATCATAAGAGATATTAAAAAGCAAAGAGAAGGCTATAAAAATCTCTTAAAAGATGAATGGATTAATGAAATTGCTAACAGCTTGGGATTTCCAAGTGACGAGCAAATGTATGCAGCAGTTGGTTATGGTAGAATTACAAGTGAACAAGTAATTCAAAAATTGATAAAAAAAGAAAAAGATCTTGAAAATAAAGAGAAACTTTTAAATGAACCAATAGAAGTTCATAAAACTTACGCTTCAAATCAAAGCTCTAAAAAAGAAGTAAGAGTTAGTGATTTAGAAGGAAATATCGATGTTAAATTTGCAAAATGCTGTACACCAGTTCCTGGAGATCCAATCATCGGCTATATAACAAGAGGTAATGGAATATCAGTTCATACAAAATCATGTCCAAACATTATTAATAATAAACAGCCAGAAAGACTTATTGATGTTTACTGGCAAAACGAATCTACTGATAAATTCCCAGTAAAAATTCAAATAATTGCACATAATACTCCTTCTGTTATATACGATGTTACAAAAAATTTATCATCTTTAGATGTTAATATCGTTGGAATGAACGCTAGAGTTAATGATAATAACGAGGGTATTATAGATTTATCAGTTGAGGTTAATAGCACAGATCAGCTTAACGATGTAATAAGTAAGTTAAAGTCTATAAAAACAGTATATAGTGTATTTAGGGTGAGTAATTAATGAGAGCAGTAATACAAAAAGTTAGCAAAGCAAATGTTATAGTAGAAAATGAAGAAGTAGGAAAAATAGATAAGGGTTTATTGGTCTTGCTTGCAGTTAAAGAAACTGACGATAAAGAAGACATTGCTTATATCAAGAAAAAAATTGAAAAATTAAGAATTTTTGAAGATGAAGAAGGCAAAATGAATCTTTCAGTGGAAGATGTTGGTGGAGAAATACTTTTGGTTTCGCAATTTACCTTGTATGGAGATGTAAGAAAAGGAAATAGACCATCATTCATTGAATCTGCAAAAGCAAATAAGGCTAATGAATTTTATGAAATATTAAAAGAAGAATTAGTAAATGACGGATTTAAAGTTCAAACGGGAAAATTTCAGACTCATATGCTAGTAAATCTTACAAATGATGGACCTGTGACAATAATTATAGATAGTGAAAGGGTAATTTGATGGAAGTAAAAAAATTTACTATAGGACCAGCATTGGCAAACTTATATGTTGTTAGCAAGGATGGCCATGGATTTATTGTTGATTGTGCAGATAAAGATGAAGCTGTTGATAAATACATTAAAGATAATAATATAAAAATAGAATTTATCTTACAAACTCATACACATTTTGACCATGTAATGGGCTTAGAATATTATAAAAACTTGTATGATGTAGATGTATATGCAAGCGAAGATGCAAAAGATATAGCAAATGATCCAACATATAACCTAGGGTCCTATTATCACGATCTATATGTTCCAATAGATAAATATCTAAAAGATGGAGAAATTATCGAACCTTTTCATATCAATGCTATAAAAACTCCAGGTCATACTCTTGATTCTATGAGTTTCTTAGTAGATGATGATATTTTTACTGGTGATTGTCTATTTAGATTATCCATTGGAAGATATGATTTTCCAGGTGGAGATTATGATACAATAATTGATTCAATAAAAAATAAAATTTGCGTTTTGGATAAGGACATTAAAGTTTATCCAGGACATAGATCAAGTTCAACGATTGGTTATGAAATAGAAAATAATCCGTTTTTAAAATAAGGAGTAATAATGGAATTTAAAAGAAGCCACATGTGTGGCGAATTAAGAAAAGAAGATATCGGTAAAGAAGTTGTATTGATGGGTTGGGTTGCCAAAAAAAGAAATCTTGGATCTCTAGTATTTGTTGATCTTAGGGATAAAACAGGAATAACTCAAATAGTAGTTAGGGAAGATGACAAGGAAAATCACGAAACAGCAAGTCATTTGGCAAGTGAATATGTAATTGAAGTAAAAGGAATTGTTAGAGAAAGAGAAAGCAAAAATCCTGATATTGCAACAGGCGATATAGAATTAGTAGCTTTGAAAATAAATGTCTTAGATAAGGCAAATACTCCTCCAATCTACATCAAAGATGATGATGATGTAGCAGAAAATTTGAGATTAAAATATAGATATCTTGATATGAGAAAACCATCCGTACAAAGGAATTTAAAACTTAGATCAGATATTATTAGAACAATAAGAGAGCATATGTATGAAAATGGTTTTACCGAAGTTGAAACTCCATTTTTAACAAAACCAACACCAGAAGGGGCAAGAGATTATATAGTACCTTCACGTTTACAACCAGGTGAATTTTATGCCCTTCCTCAAAGCCCACAACTATTTAAGCAAATTTTGATGATAGGATCTCTTGATAGATATTTTCAAGTTGTTAAATGCTTTAGAGATGAAGATTTAAGAGCCAATAGACAACCAGAATTTACCCAACTTGACCTAGAATTATCTTTTGCTAACCAAGATGACGTAATCGAAGTTAACGAAAGTTTATTAAAAGAACTTTTTGATAAATACACAGATTATGATTTAAAATTACCAATTCCTAGAATGGATTATTCTGAAGCAATCGAATCTTATGGTTCAGATAAACCTGATTTAAGATTTGGCTATAAAATAAAAAATATCTCTGAAATATGGAAAAATTCTGATTTTAAAGCTTTCTCCGAAAATACAAGTGATGGAAAATCAGTTAGAGCAATAAACTTTAAGAATCTTGCTGATAAATATTCTAGAAAAGCTCTTGATAAGCTAAGCGATTTTGTAAAAGATTATGGCTTAAAGGGTCTTTCATATATTAAATATGCAGATGAAATCAATTCTTCAATATCTAAATTTTTAACCGATGATATTATGGACAATTTAAAAGTTCAATTAGAAATCGAAGATAATGACTTAATTTTAATAGCAGCTGATAAGGATAAAAAAGTTTTAGAAGCTTTGGGTGCACTAAGAAATAAAATTGCTCGAGATAACAATCTATACGAAAAAGACTATGCACTCACATGGGTAGTAAACTTCCCAATGTTTGAATACAGTGAAGAAGAACAAAGATATGTTTCTCAACACCATCCTTTTACGATGCCTAATGAAGAAGATATTCCACTATTAAAAACTCATCCAGAAAAGGTAAGAACTCAAGCTTACGATATTGTAATAAATGGAGATGAGATGGGTGGTGGATCTGTAAGAATTAATAATTCTGATCTACAAAAAGAAATCTTTGAAGCATTAAATCTTACAGAAGAAGATATAAAAATAAAATTTGGATTTTTCATTGAAGCATTAAAATATGGAACACCTCCTCATGCTGGACTTGCTTATGGCCTTGATAGGCTATTAATGTTATTTGCTAAGACTGATAATATAAAGGATGTTATAGCATTTCCAAAAACTCAATCAGCCTCTTGCCCACTAAGTGAAGCACCAACAATTGTAGATAAGAAAACATTGAATGATTTGGGAATTTATATAAGGAGTGATATTGATGTCAACAATGACTAAAGAAGGTGTAGTTGTCGAAAATAATAAAGGAAATTTGTTAGTAAGTGTCATGAGAAATGAAGCTTGCGGATCTTGTGCGGCTAATGGAACTTGTGGTCAAAAGCAAGAGACTTTAATAAATGTCTTTAGTCCAGATGATATAAAAGTAGGAGATAAGGTTATACTTGAATCAAAAGCTTCAGATATAAATAAATATTCAATATATGTTTATATCTTTCCAGTTATTATGATGGTTTTGGGAGCATTTTTAGCAAATGTATTTTTTAAAAATACTAATTACGATTTAAACCTTATGACACTTTTATTTGTTGCGATTTTTTTACTAATTTCATTTTTACTAGTAAAAAAACTTGATTCTAAGATAAAAAGTAAAAAAATAATGAAAGTGAGAAAAATTTAATGAGTAAAAAATTAAATGGACTTTTCAAAAAGATTACTAATAAAAAATCAAATCTTAGAAATAATTTTAATTATGGAGAAAAATAATGGCAATGCCTATTGTTACATTAGTAGGTAGAACTAATGTTGGGAAAAGTACTTTATTTAATAGACTTGTTGGCAAGAAAAAATCTATCACAGAAGATGTAAGTGGCGTAACTCGCGATAGAGTTGTTGATAAGGTAGATTGGCTGGGCAAAAAATTTAGTCTTGTTGATACAGGCGGTCTTGATATTTCTAATAAGGAAATAATGAATCAAGAAATAAAATCTCAAGTTGAAAAAGCTCTAATAGAGACAAATCTAATTTTATTTGTTGTCGATGGAAAAGAAGGTCTTAGTCCTTATGATAACGAAATCGCTGATGTTATTAGACGATATAATAAGCCGGTAATTATTGTTGTTAATAAAATTGATAATAATAAAATTCCTGATGATATTTATGATTTTTATGCATTGGGTTTTGATGATTTAGCAGTTATTTCAGCAGAACAATCAAAGGGATTGGGAGATTTATTAGATAAAATAATAGAAAAGATAAATTTTGATTCTTTTGAGAATATTGAAGATGAGACAAGAATTGCAATTATAGGAAAACCAAATGCAGGCAAATCTTCACTTGTTAATTTGCTTGTTAACGATCAGAGAATGATAGTTACAGATATTGCTGGTACAACTAGAGATGCTGTAGATACAAACTGGACCTATAATGATAAAAATTATGTATTAATAGACACAGCTGGATTACGCAAGAGAAATAAAGTTAAAGAAAATGTTGAATACTATGCAAATCAAAGAACATTTGATGCTGTTGATAGTGCTGAAATATGTTTGTTTTTGATTGATGCAACTGTAGGAGTAACAGAACAAGATACAAAAATTGCTGGATATGCCCACAATAATAGAAAAGCCATTATAATAGTCGTTAATAAATGGGATATTGTTGAAAAAGAAACCAATACAATGAAAGATTTTGAAAAAGAAATTAGAAATTCATTATCTTTTGCTCCTTATGCACCTATAGTTTTTGTATCTGTTTTGAAAAATCAAAGAATAGATACACTTCTAGATATGATAGAAGTTGTAGACAACAATTATAATACCAGAATTTCCACAGGAGTCCTTAACACAATCTTACAAGATGCTATAATGCTTAATCAACCACCACAAGATAAAGGAAAAAGATTAAAGATATTTTATATGACACAAGTATCTACTGCACCACCAAAATTTATGCTTTCTGTTAATGATAGAAACTTGATGCATTTTTCATATATGAGATATCTAGAAAATCAAATTAGGAAAAATTACAACTTAATAGGTGTTCCATTTAGCTTTATACTAAATGAGAGAGGAGCAAGCAAATGATAATTATAGCTGCAGTAATTGCATTTATTTTAGGTTCTATACCTTCAGGATATATTATTGGCAAAGCTTGGTTTAATACCGATATAAGAAAATTAGGGTCAGGGAATGTAGGTTCGACTAACGCCTTAAGGAACTTTGGATTAAAAGCTGGTGGAGTAACTTTTGCTATAGACATTTTAAAGGGATTTTTGGCAGTGCTCATCGGGGAAAAGTTATCAGGATATAATGGCATGCTAATATGTTATATTTCTGTAGTAATGGGTCACATGTACAGTGTGTTCCTAAATTTTAAAGGCGGTAAAGGAGTAGCTACAACCTTTGGTGGACTCTTATTTATAGACTACAAGTATGCTTTGATTTTGGTTGTTGTATTTGCTCTTGTTTTTTTGCTAAGTCATATCGTATCTTTAGCTTCAATCCTATCTGCGATAACTGTTTTTCTAGCAAGCCTTTTTAGATATGGATTTACACCTATTTGTTGGGTAATGATGTTTTTAAGCTTTATGGTGGTCTTTAGACACAGATCAAATATTGATAGATTAATTCATGGACAAGAAAAGAAACTTTTTTAACAAAAAAGAGGATTTTATGGAAATTTCAATAATTGGTGCAGGTTCTTGGTCAATAGCCATTGCAAGTGTCTTATCGGAAAATTTTGATGTATTAATCTATAGCAGAAATGAAGAAGATGTAAATTATATAAATGCCAAGCATTATAATAGAAAATATTTAAATAATTATTCGCTTTCAAAACGTATAAGAGCTACTAATGATATTTCCGATTTATTTAAAAATAAATATATAGTTAATGGAATTCCAACTCAAGCAGTTAGAGAAGTTTTGGTAAATTGCAAAAATTTTGTAAATAAAGATCACATATTTATTAACTTATCCAAGGGCCTAGAACTTAAAACTCATTATAGAATATCTCAAATATTTAAAGAAGTAATAGGAGATAATCCCTATATTATTTTATCTGGACCAAGCCATGCTGAAGAAGTAATAATAAAAATGCCTACAACCGTTGTTTGTGCTTGCGAAGATGAATCATTAGCAAAAGATGTTCAAAAAATATTTAATACTGATTACTTTAGAGTTTATTCTTCAACTGATGTAGTAGGAGTTGAATTAGGTGGTGCAATTAAAAATATTTTAGCCCTATGCATAGGAATGCTTACTGGTTTAGGATATGGTGATAATACAAAAGCTGCAATTATGACTCGAGGAATTCACGAGATGACTAAATTTGCCGTAAACTTTGGCGCTAATCCAAAAACAATTAACGGACTTGCTGGAATTGGTGATTTAATAGTTACTGCAACTAGCAAACATTCTAGAAATAATAGAGCTGGTATCTTATTTGGCAAGGGATGTACAATTGATCAAGTTACAAACGAAATAAATATGGTAGTCGAAGGTATTCCTACAACACGTGCAATTTATGAAAAAGCTAATGAAAATAATATTGAGCTTCCGATAACCAATGAAATTTACAAGGTTTTATTCGAAGGGAAATCCGCAAATGATTCTGCTTGTGATTTAATGGGTAGAAACTTAAAAAGTGAATTTTAAAAAAATTTTTACTAATTGATATTATAAGATATAATATAAGTAAGAAAATATAGTAAAGGGAATGTTATGTTTGAAAAATTTAAAGAATTTATTGGTATAGACGATAATTACGAAGATGATGAAGATTATTACGATGATTATCCAAAAAATGAAGATGAATCTAAATCAACCGTTAAGGAAAATTACACTAATTTACTAGATGATAGTGATTATACTGACAATAAAGATAAATCTTTAACTTATGAAAGTGATTATTCCGATAGTAACACTTTTGATAGCTCTTTTAATTACTCATCATCAAGTAGTTTTAGCAATTTTGATTCTAGTTATAAAAACAGTGATTATGGTTTGTCAAACAATTATAAACGACCATCAAAAAGAGGAGATAGTATAGGAAAAATGAATGATAATAATTTTGCAAATAGATCAACTATGAGAATTAGCATCCACGAACCACTCGATTATGAAAAAGATGCACCAAGTGTAATTGATGATATCTTAGATAAAAAAGTAGTAGTTTTAAATCTCGAAATGGTTGATACCGATATGAGAAGAAGAATATTTGACTTCGTATCTGGAGCTGTTTATGCCCTAGAAGGAACTGTAGAAAAAGTTACAAAAGGAATTTTTGTGATTTCTCCAAAAGGCGTTGAAGTAAATAGTGCTATAACAGATCAAATTTCTGAAGGCAATTATAATCAACTTTAATCTCAATTAATAGCTGCTTACTTATAATTATTTATTAGCTAGCAGCTTATTTTATTTGTATGAAATTAGAATATAATTTAAATTTTATAAGTGATAAAAGTAAAAAATCTTCTATAAGGAAAGCTTTGACAATACTTGAAAGATCTTATATTAGAGATTCAGAAGAATCCAGCTTCTTTTTGGATCCATTTGAGCAAAAAGTTATAGCAAATATAGCTGAAAAAAACAATATAAAGATAGATTTCATTGGCGGCAATGACTTGGCTGAAAGAAAAATATTTGTTTCCTCTTCTTATTATGAACTTGACCAATCTAATTATATAAGTATTTTAGAATTTGACCATGAAAATCTAAGTCATCCTGATGTATTGGGAGCTTTAATGAGTCTTAATATTGATAGGGAAAATATTGGAGATATAGTAATCAATGACAATATTTGCCAGATGGCAGTTTTAAATAAGATTTCTAATTTTATAAGATTTAACTTAAATAAAATAAAAAGAGAATCTATTAATATTAGAATTAAAGAGATACAAAATCTTGAAATAACGCCATTAACATATATTGACCATAGAGGATTTGTGGCATCAACTAGATTAGATATTTTGGTAGCTGAATTTATAAATTTATCAAGATCTAAGGCAAAAGAAATTATAAAAAACAAAAACGTCAAAGTAGATTTTGAAATGATCGATAATCCATCAAGGATAATAGATGAAAATTCTATGATTTCAATTAGAAAATATGGACGTTTCATCTTCGAAGAAATAACTGGGAAAAGTAAAAAAGGTAATTTTCACATTACTTACAAGGAAATTAGATGATATATATATTAATTATAATACTTGGTTTAATTTTAGATAGAGTTAGTAAAATTTATGCTATAAATAATTTTATAGAAAATCCAATATCTGGAAAGATATTAAACTTTACTTATTTAGAAAATAGGGGAGCAGCCTTTGGAATTTTACAAAACAATAGATTTTTCTTTTTAATACTTACAATTGCTATTGTAGGATTTTTAATTTATTATTTTATTAAAAATTATAAGAAAAATAACAAATTTTTAAATATTGCAATAGCATTTATTATAGCAGGAGCTTTGGGAAATTTTTACGATAGACTATTTAACGCATATGTTGTAGATTTTATAGAGTTCGCCTTTGTAAAATTCCCTGTTTTTAACGTTGCTGATATTTTTGTTACTTTAGGTAGTGGACTACTCATAATATATATGATATTTTTTGACCAAGGCGAGAAAATTAAATGAGTGTTAATATCGGAAATGATTGGGATATGCTTTTAGCTGACCAATGGGATAAGGCTTATTATCAAAATTTAAGAAAATATCTTATAAAGGAATATAAAACTTACAACATATATCCAGATATGTACGATATTTTTAATGCCTTAAAATCTGTTTCTTATAAAGATTGCAAAGTAGTAATTTTAGGACAAGATCCCTATCATGGTAAGGGACAAGCTCATGGTTATGCTTTTTCAGTAAAAAAAGGTGTGAGAATTCCACCTTCATTATTAAATATTTATAAGGAAATGCACGATGATATCAAAACTTATATTCCAAATAATGGATATTTAATAAAGTGGGCAAATCAAGGAGTTTTGTTATTAAATACTTCCTTAACTGTAAGAGAAGCAGAGGCTAATTCACACCAGAATATCGGTTGGGAAATCCTTACGGATAATATAATAAAGATTTTAAATGATAGAGAAAAACCTATGGTATTTATTTTGTGGGGTAGAAATGCTCAAAGTAAGGAAAAATTAATTACAAATGCAAATCATTTGATTATAAAATCTGTTCATCCTTCTCCACTTTCAGCATCTAGAGGATTTTTTGGATCTAAACCTTTTTCTAAGACAAATAATTTTCTAATATCAAATGGCCTTGAGCCAATAGATTGGCAAATAGAGAACTTATAGCTGGTTCTCTATTATTTTTTTTGATAATTTTAAGATGTTTTTGTAATTGTATCTGTGATTTTCTCTTATAATCAATAATTTTGGATCTATTATAGTGTCACTTTCATTTTCTATATTGAAAGTATTTAAAGTTACATGACCCTTATTTTCTTTATCAAATCGCCCGTAAATAACCTGAAGAATAATCTCTATAGAATTTCCATTTGTTCTTAATTCATAATTTTCGGAAGTAAAATAAGATTCTATAAGTGGAGTTTTACTTATAAGATTTATCTTGGCCAAATCATTATTTATCCAAATTGAATTTAAAGTAAGTTTATTTGCTTTAGAATCAATAGTAAGCTCTTTTAGAAAATATTTTTCTATATTTGCCAATTTTTCTGTAGCTATCAAATCATTTTCGTTATGGATCATTATAGGTCTTGGATTATCTCTTTTAGAGATATCATCAGTTAATTTGCTAATTGTCTTATATCTGCTTGGATCATTACGAAATATTCCTATATTTTTTTCTATATCGACTAATTTCATAGATTCAAAAGTAAAAAATTTTCTATAATTACAAATAATACTATAAATATCGTAAGATTCAGGAAAGATTGGCATCAACTTATATTTTTCCAATCTATAATTTAGAAAAGGAATATCAAATTTATTGCCGTTAAAATTTATAATTTTTTTGTTTTCTGCAATTTTTAAATAAATTTGTAATAGTCTTTTTTCTTCGGAATCATCCTCTGCAAAATATTGCCTTATATAACACTTATCATCTTCGTAAGTGATTAATCCAAGGAGAACTAATTGGTCTTCACTCTTATCTAAGCCTGTTGTTTCGATATCTAAAATGATTTCGTTTTTATTTAGATTTTCTGGTGCATATAATTTTTTAAAGCTAATCATAAATCCATTATACTTGATTTGCCATATTTATTCTTAGTAATATAATTATATAATTAAGGAGTATTGATGATATATTTAGATAATGCAGCAACAACAAAAATTTATAAAAAAGCTCAAGAAGCCAGAGATTATGCAGAAGAATATTGTTTTGGAAATTCTTCATCTTTAAATAGTTTTGGCATGAAATCTGAGAAATTGATAAAAACGAGCAAAGAAATTATAGGAAAAATTATTAATTCTAATCCAAATGAAATTTATTTCACCAAGGGAGCAACTGAATCTAATAATATTGTAATTAAATCTTTTTCAAGTCCAAATTCAATAGCAATTACTAGTAAAATTGAGCATTCTTCAGTATTTGACGCTTTTAAAAACAATGATTATAAAGAAATTATTTACTTAAAAAATGATCAACATGGTTTTATTGATCTGGACGATTTAAGAAAGAATTTAACCCATGAAGTTAAACTAGTTTCTATTATCTATGTTAACAACGAAAATGGTGCCATACAAAATGTAGAAGAAATTTCTAAAATCATTAAGGCATTTGATAAAAATATCATTTTCCATATTGATGCAACCCAAGCTCTTGGCAAAGTATCTTGCGATGTAAAAAAACTAGACGTTGATTTAATGAGTTTTTCAGCTCACAAATTTCACGGCCCAAAGGGCGTTGGAGCCTTGTATGTAAATAGTAAAATAATAGGCAAAATTTCTCCAGTTTTATTTGGAGGTAGGCAACAGATTATTTCATCAGGAACAAATAATCATCCAGCTATTTACGCCATGGGAATAGCATTAGATGAACAGGTTAAGATTTATAATAAAAATTATATAAATGAATTAAATTTATATTTTAGAAATCTAATTAAAGAAAATATAAAGGATTACTACATTGTTACTCCTGATACAAATTTTTGCCCTAATATATTAAGTATTGGATTTGCTAAGATAAAATCAGAAGTGCTCTTACATATGCTAGAAGATAAGGAAATTTATGTAACAAGTGGTTCTGCTTGCTCAAAGGGAAATAACAATAGAATTCTTGAAGCTCTTGGAGTTGATGATAAGTATAAAGATGGGGTAATAAGATTTTCTTTTACAGATACAAATACAAAGGAAGAATTAGATCAAACAATATGTATTTTAAAAGAGAAGATAGAAGAAATTAGAAAGGTTATGATATGAAAGCTTTATTAGCAGTAAGCTTTGGAGAATTATTTTTAAAGGGTGCAAATAGAAAAAAATTCTTCAACGATGCTTTAGCTCATATAGAAAATAACATTAAAGTAATTGGTTATGATAATTTCTATTTAGAAAGTGGGAAATTATATATTGATGCAAATATCGATAATTTTGACCAACTAATTGAACAAATACAAAAAGTTTTTGGTATAGCATATATTGATAAAGTTTATAAAGTAAATAAAGATGAGAATGATATTTATTTAGCTGTAAAAAAATCAATCCAAGAAAACTATGGGAATGAAAATAAAACTTTTAAGGTAATTACAAAAAGAGTCGATAAATCTTTTAAATACACTTCACCTGAGCTGAATGTGATAATTGGTGATAAGATCCTAGATGATTTTAATAATCTTAAAGTAGATATTCACAAACCAGATTTTAAAGTTTTCATAGATATAAAAACTTCAGCCTATGTCTATACAAAAAGATATCCAGGTCTTGGTGGACTTCCAATTGGTAGTAGCGGTAATGGGCTACTCTTATTATCTGGTGGAATTGATTCTCCAGTAGCAGGATTTTTGATGGCAAAAAGAGGAATGAAAATAAATGCTATACATTTTCATTCCTACCCTTATACTTCACTAAAAGCTAAAGAAAAAGCCATAGATCTTGCTAAAATAATGTCTAATTATACAGGAAAAATGCAATTATTTATCATAAATCTATCTGAAATATATAAGGCTATTGCAAGTAATTGTGATAGAAGAAATACAACTATTATTTCAAGAAGATTTATGGTTAGAATTTGTGAAAAATTAGCTAATAAATTCGATTTTCAAGTTTTAGTAACAGGTGATAGTCTAGGACAAGTAGCAAGTCAAACTTTAGAATCTCTTACTGTTGTAGAAAATGCATCAGCTTTACCAATATTTAGACCATTAATTGCCATGGATAAAAAAGATATAGTCGATCTATCAAAAAAGATCGGTTCATATGAGAAATCCATCGAACCTTTTGATGATTGTTGTTCAATATTTGCACCAGATAAACCAGTTACAAAACCAAGATTAAAATATATAGAAAATGATGAAAATAATTTAGACATAGAAAATTTAATTAATGAAGCTTTAGAAACTTTAGAAATTATTGAAATTTAAATATTATAGTTGACAAACTATAATACAAATAGTATCATTTAAAGGTAAACCGCTCAGTTTAGGTACTGATCACCCACACTGGCGAGAATTTTAAGTTAGGAGGACACCTATGTACGCAATAATTAAAACAGGTGGTAAACAATATAAAGTATCAGAAGGTGACTTAGTAAGAGTTGAAAAACTACCTTACCAAGTAGGAGAAACTGTTGAATTTGAAGATGTACTACTAGTAGCTAACGATGATGATGTAAAAGTTGGATGCCCAACAGTTGAAAACGCAAAAGTTTCTGCAACAGTAGAAGATCAAAACAAAGCAAAGAAGATTGTGGTTTTCAAATATAAACCTAAAAAAATGTATAGAAAAAAACACGGTCATAGACAACCTTATACTTTAGTAAAAATCGATAGCATCAAAGCTAACTAATGATTAAAGTAGAGATAATCTATATTGATGATCTTATAAGAGGTTTTAAAATTACTGGTCATGCAGATTATGATGAATCTGGTAAAGATATAGTTTGTGCTGCAGTATCAATGCTTGCTTATACTACAGTTAATTCACTCGATTCATATAATTATGATTTTGAATTTAAAGATGATGAAGAAACTATGAAATTATTAGTTAAAAATCCATCTCACGATTCAGAAGTGATTTTAAATACTTTTTCTACAGGAATTTGGACACTAACGCAAAGTTATGATGACTTTGTAAAAGCTTATACAAATATATTATAGGAGATATGAAATGATATTAAATATTAATCTACAAAGATTTTCAAGTAAAAAGGGAGTATCTTCTTCTAAAAACGGTAGAGATTCAGAAAGCAAAAGACTTGGAGTAAAAAGAGCTGATGGTCAATTTGTAAATGCTGGAACTATCATTGTTAGACAAAGAGGTACAAAAATCCACCCAGGTAACAATGTAAAAAGAGGTGGAGATGATACACTTTATGCTTTAAATGAAGGTATTGTAAAATTTGAAAGAAAAGGACGCGACAGAAAACAAGTTTCTGTTTATCCAAAACAAGATATTGCTTAAGAAACTAAAGCTTGCTTTTCGGCAAGCTTTTTTATGTGAGAGGAATTTATCATGATAGATTTGGCAAAAATAAGTCTAAAAGCAGGCAATGGCGGAAATGGAGCTATAGCTTGGAGACGTGAAAAATATGAGCCAACCGGTGGTCCTGCAGGTGGAGATGGAGGAGATGGTGGCAGTATTATAATAAAAGCTACAAGAAATCTCTCTACTTTAGATGACTTTAAATTTAAAAAGATTTTTAAGGCTGAAAATGGAGAAGCTGGTGGCAAGAGCAAAAAATTTGGCAAAAAAGGCGAAGATTTAATTATAAAAGTTCCTGTAGGCACAATATTAAGAGAAGAAACATCTAATAAAATTATAAAAGATTTTAAAGTTGATGGAGAAGAATTTTTAATTGCAAAAGGTGGCAGGGGCGGAAGAGGAAATGTTCATTTTAAAAACTCCGTAAGACAAGCTCCCCGATTTGCAGAAAATGGTAAAAAAGGTCAAGAGATAAATCTTATATTAGAATTAAAAATACTTGCCGATGTAGGACTAGTTGGTCTTCCAAATGTCGGAAAATCAACACTAATATCTGTTATTTCAAAAGCAAAACCAAAAATAGCAAATTACCATTTTACAACACTAAATCCAAATTTAGGGGTTGTAAATATTGACAAAGAAAGGTCATTTATTGTAGCTGATATACCAGGACTTATAGAAGGTGCTAATGAGGGAGAGGGTTTAGGTCACGATTTCTTAAGGCATATAGAAAGGTGTAGAGTTTTAATTCATCTTGTTGATATTTCTGGCATAGAAGGAAGAGATCCTATAAAAGATTTTAATCTTATAAATAAAGAGTTAGAATTATATAACAAGGAACTTGCTAATAAACCAATGATAGTTGCCCTAAATAAGATAGATTTAGACTTTAATGACAATGCAAGTAAATTTATAGAAACTTTTAAAAATGATTATAAAATTTATAAAATTTCTGCAGCTACAACTAATGGTATAAAAGAATTATTAGATGGAGCCTATGATTTATTATCAAAATCTGAGGATAAACAATTTGATTTATTAGAAGAAGTTGATGAGAATTTTTTGGAAGAATTTTATAATAAAGAAATTGAATTTGATCTTAATTTTTCTAAAGAAAACGACGTTTTTGTTGTTACAGGTAGAAGAGTTGATAATTTACTTGAAAAAATAAATATGGAAGATTACGATTCAAGGATGTTTTTTGAAAAGAAACTTCGAGAAATGGAAGTTTTTGATAAATTAAAAGAAATGGGAATAAAAGAAGGAGATAGTGTAGCAATTGGCGATATTGTCTTTGAATATTATGAATAGGAGGAAATATGATTAATGCTAAAGAAAGAGCAAAGCTTAAATCTTTAAGTCACGATTACAAACCAGTAATAAATATAGGAAAAAATTCTATTACCGATGAAGTAATTAGGGCAATAGATGAAGCTCTTAGTTCTAGAGAATTAATAAAAATTAAAATACTAAATAATAATTTAGACGATCAAGATGAAATACTTGAAAATATATTAAATAGTTTAAATGCTGATTTTGTAAATCACTTAGGAAGTATAATAACAATATATAGAAAAAGTGATGATAATAAATTCGAATTATAATCAGGTATAACTATGAAAATCGGACTTTTTGGTGGAACTTTTGACCCAATTCACCTAGGGCATTTGATAGTTATGGAAAATGTTCTAAATTTTATGAATCTAGATAAAATTATTATTTTGCCAAGTTCAAATCCTCCCCATAAGCTAAATAAAGATAAAACTGATGTGAAGCTTAGAGTTGATATGGTCAAAAAAGCTATAGAAAATAATAATAGAATAATTCTTTCCACTTTTGAAGCAGATAATAACGAAGTAATTTATAGCTATCAGACTATAAATTACTTCAAAGAAAAATATCCATCTGATGAATTTTATTATATTATGGGCGAAGATTCTTTTATGAACATAGAAAGTTGGAAAAATTATAAGGATTTATTAAAAGAAAACTTAATAGTTTTTGCAAGATCAAGCATCGATTCTCAAAGTAGTCTAGTAAAAAAAGTTAAGGAAACTAACAAAGAAAATATTTATCTTATCAATAATCTAAATATTAACATTTCATCAACATTAATTAGAAATTTAGTAAGAGATAAAAAGAGTATTAGATATTTAGTGACAGACGATGTTTATGACTTTATCATGGAGAATAAACTTTATGTATGACATTAAAAAATGGGAAAATAATTTAATTGAAGATATTGGAAGAAAAAGATTTGAACACTCCAAAAGAGTTATGGATGCAGCTATTAAATTAAACAATGATTTAGATGAGGATTTTGTAAGGACTGCTGCGATTTTACACGATTGTGCTAAATATAATGAAAAGAAATATTTAAAACTTTATGGCGATAATATTAATAAATCAGATTTAGAATTTAAAAATGTAATTCATTCATTTCTTGGAGCAGAAGTTGCCAAAAAAGTGTATAATATAAATAATGAATATATATTGGATGCAATAAGATTTCATACTACAGGGAGAGCTAGTATGACAAAGCTTGATAAAATTATTTATCTTGCAGATGCCATAGAAAGTAAAAGAAACTATCCAGGAGTAGATCAGATTAGAAAACTTGCTGAAAATGATATGGATAAGGCTATTTTATATAGCTTAAGTCGCAATATCACTTACTTGGTGGAAAAATCTATTCTTATTCATCCATTAACTATAGAAGCATATAATTATTTAATTAGGGAGCATAATGAGTAAATTAGAGATAATATTAAAAGTTTTAGAAGATAGATTAGCAGAAGATATAAATGTAATTAATCTGAAAAATTCTTCAATTGCAGATACAATTGTAATCGCTACAGGTACTTCAGTTATACAAACTAAAGCTCTGGCTGATTACATTGAAGAAGAATTAATCAAGAATGGTTTTTCTTTAATTTCTAAAGAAGGATTTAGAGAAGGCGAATGGATATTGATAGATGCTAATGATATTATTGTACATATATTCACAAGAAAGCAAAGAGAATTTTATGGCATAGATAATTTGTTGAGTGAGTAATCTTTGCCAATAATATCTAGGTGTGAAAATGGAAGATAAGATTAAAGATAAGCTTATAATTGGACTAATAATAGCTTTAGTGGCTTTAATAGCAAATAATTTTATAGATCATAAAGAAGATGGTTTTTCTGACTCAAAAATCTCCTTGTTTAGCTCAGATGATGAATTCGAAGAAACAGAAGAAACAAAAGAAGATTCTAATCAAACACAAGCTAATGAAACAATAAAAGTACATATAGCTGGTGAGATAAACAAAGAAGGAGTCTATGAAGTAAATAATGGCGATAGATTAGATGATTTGGTAAAAAGAGCTGGTGGTTTAACTAAAGATGCTAATAGCAAAAAAATAAATTTAGCTATGAAATTAGAAGATCAAATGAAAATTTACATACCTAGCATCTATGATTTTGAAGATGAACCATCAACTACAAATGAAAATCTATTGATATTAGATAAGCCATCTACTGAAATAGAGAAAATAAACATCAACAAAGCAAGCAAAGAAGAGCTTATGACATTACCAAATATTGGTGAAAAAAGAGCTGAGGCTATTATAGAATATAGAGAAAATACTCCTTTTAAAAAAATAGAAGACATTAAAAATGTAACTGGCATAGGAGAAAAATTTTATCAATCATTAAGAGATTTGATAACTGTATAGGTGGTATTATGAAATTATCAACTAGAAGTAGGTATGGTTTAAGGGCCGTTTGTTATTTAGCAGAAAATGAAATTAGAGGATACATACCAGTATCAGAAATATCCGAACAATTATCTTTGTCAGAAAATTATTTAGAACAATTAATTAGAATACTAAAAAAAGAAAAAATTGTAAAATCTATTAGAGGTCCAAAAGGCGGTTATAGACTAATCAAAAATCCATCAGAATTAACGGTTGGCGAAGTTTTAAGGATTTTAGAGGGAGATTTTAGCATTAGCGGTTGCTTTGATAATAAAGATCACTGTGATAATAAGTGCAACGCTTTTTTAGCTTTTAACAAAATAGATGAAGCTATAAATAATACTATAGATTCTTTAACTATAGATGAAATTATAAATTAACATGATTTAGGAGAATAAATGAAAAATTTAGGAGTAAACGAGTTAAGAAAATTATATATTGACTTTTTTGGCAATGAGAAAAATCACACTATTTTAAAATCATTTCCATTAATACCAAAAGACGATGAGTCTTTACTATTGATAAATGCAGGGATGGCTCCTCTTAAAAAATATTTCACTGGTGAAGAAAAAATGAAAAATAATAGAGCTACTTCTTCACAAAAATGTGTGCGTACTGCTGATATTGAAAGAGTTGGAAAAACTGAACGTCACGGAACATATTTTGAAATGCTAGGAAATTTTTCTTTTGGAGATTATTTCAAAAAAGAAGCTATATCTTGGGCTTATGAATTTCTAACTCAAAAATTAGAAATTTCTAAAGATGAACTTTGGGTTACTGTATACAAGGATGACCAAGAAGCATTTGATATATGGAAAAATGATATTGGAATGCCAGAAGAAAGAATCCTAAAACAAGGTAAGGAGGATAATTTCTGGGAACTAGAAGTTGGCCCTTGCGGACCATGCTCCGAAATTTTTGTAGATAGAGGACAATCAAAAGCCATTGACAGTAACGACAATAAGCCTGGCAATGATAATTCAGATAGATTTTTGGAAGTTTGGAATCTAGTATTTACTCAGTTTAACAAAGATAGCCAAGGAAACTACACACCACTTGCTCATCCAAATATTGATACTGGTATGGGTCTTGAAAGAATTGCTATGATAGTTCAAAATAAAGATAATATTTTTGAAGTTGATATAGCTCAAGATATTATTTCAGAAATAGAAAAAATTTCTAATAAAAAATATAAAGAAAATCCTAAGGATGATGTTTCTATAAGAGTTATAACAGATCACGCTAAGGCAATGACATTCCTTATTTCCGATGGTGTTTTACCATCTAATGAAAAACGTGGTTATGTACTTAGAAGACTCATAAGAAGAGCCTATAGACACGGAAAATTATTGGGCATTCAAGGTGAATTTTTATCAAAAATAGTAGATAAGGTTATAGATTCTTATAAAGTAGAATATGAAGAGCTAGTTACAAATAGAGAAAATATTCTAAATGTAGTTATAGAAGAAGAAGAAAGATTCCAAAAAACTATCGAGCAAGGACTTGAAAGACTTAACACTTTAATTGATGAAATTAGAGAGAAAAAATCTAAAATTCTAGATGGAGTAGAAGCTTTCAAACTTTATGATACTTATGGATTTCCAATAGATCTTACAAAAGAAATTTTAAACGAATCTAATTATGATGTTGACATAAAAACTTTTGATCAAGAAATGGAAAAACAAAGAGAAACAGCTAGAAATGCAAGAAAAAAAGATGCTGGTTGGTCTTTAGATAATATAGTAACTGATGGAATTAAAATAACTGAATTTATTGGCTATGATAATTTCACAACAAAAGCTAAAATTTTAAATTTATTTGACAAAAATAGCGGATTGGTATCGCTAAAAGAAGGTCAAGAAGGTATAGTAGTAAGTGATAAGACTTCATTTTATGCTGAAGGTGGCGGCGAAGTAGCAGATACTGGTTTTATTTTAGGAGAAAATACAAAAGTTCGTGTAAATGATGTTCAAAAGAAAAATGATATTTATTTTCATTATGTTGAAGTTTTAGAAGGGACATTAGAAACAGAAAAGGAGTATTTATTCCAGATTGATAAAAACAGACGTTTAGCTATAACACGCAATCACTCAGCAACACATCTTTTAGACCAGGCTCTTAAAGATATTTTAGGTAACGAAGTAAAACAAGCAGGTTCTTTAGTTGATGAAGAAAAATTAAGATTTGACTTTACCTACAACCAATCTTTAACTAAAGAAGAAAAAAGACAAATAGAAGATATTATTAATGATAAAATCTGCCAACAATTACCAGTAAATAAGGAAATTGTTCCATTTAAAAAATCTCAGGAGATGGGAGCAATTGGATTATTTGAAGATAAATATAGGGATGAAGTAAGAGTTGTTTCTATTGGTGATTACTCAAAAGAATTGTGTGGTGGTTGTCATGTTGATAATTCATCAAATATTTTAATGTTTAAAATAGTAAGCGAATCATCAGTATCAGCTGGAGTTAGAAGAATTGAAGCAATAACTGGCAATAAAGTTTACAATTTACTCCAAGAAAAAATTTCAAAAATCGATGAGATAGCAAATTTAATTTCTTCTAGACCAGATTTTATAGAACAGAAAATAGAATCTCTAAAATCAGAAATTAATAATCAAAAAGATGAAATTAAAAAATTGAAATCCACATCAAGCAAAGATGTTTTTGAAAATTTAAAATCAAATGTTATTCAAAAAGAAAATTTCAATTTATTGATATACAAATTTGATGATGCTAGTATTGATGAAATGCGCGATTACGAAAATAGGTTAAAACAAATATTTGATAAATTAATCATTGTTTTTGTAAGTGTTTTAGATGGAAAAATTGTATTTACAGTATCAGTTGATCAAGATCTTACCGATAAATATAATGCAGGTAAAATTGTAAGAGAAATAAGTCAAATTACAGGTGGCAACGGTGGAGGAAGAAAGAACTTCGCCCAAGCTGGTGGAAAAGATATTTCAAAGATTGATCTTGCTTTAGAGAAAGCACGTCAATTAATATAAAGGGAGTTAAAATGACTGATAATAATAACTTAAATGAAACTATTGCATTTAAACCTGAAAGAGATCAGAAAAAAGATATTAGAGATATTTTAAATACTGTATATTCTGCTCTTGAAGAAAAAGGATACAAACCTACAGGTCAAATTGTCGGTTACCTATTATCCGGAGACCCGACATATATAACTGCTCACAATGGGGCTAGAAAACTAATCAGAGCCGTTGATCGTGATGAAATAATTGAAGAATTATTAAATAGCTATATCAATGACTAGAATCATGGGCCTGGATATAGGAGATAAAACAATAGGGGTTGCATTAAGCGACCCTATGTTTTTGATAGCTAATCCATTAGAAACAATAAAAAGAAAGAAAGCAAGTTTAGACATAGTAAAGTTACTTAAAATTATCGAAGACAATCAAGTTAGCCAGATTGTTGTAGGTTTACCTAAAAATATGAATAATTCAATTGGGCCTCAATCAATGAAAGTAATGAGCTTTGTAGATTTATTAAGAAAACAAACTGATAAAGAAATTGTATATGAAGACGAAAGAATGACCACATTACAATCTGAGAGAGTTCTTATAGACATGGATGTAAGGCGTGAGAATAGAAAAAAATATATTGATAAAATAGCTGCAACATTTATATTGCAAACCTATTTAGATAGGAGAACCAATGGATAATATCATTTTATACGATGAAAATAATAATGAAGTCAAATTTAATATAATAGACACTTTCGGAGTTGATGATAAAAATTATTGTGCATTACAAAAAGATAATGATGATATGATTCTTATCATGGAAGTAATAAATAACGATAAAGAAGTTTTATTTAAGAGTATCAGTGACCAAAAAGAATTAGATGAAATTATCGAACTCTATGAACAAATGAAAGATGAAACAGATGGAAACTAGTGATATAAAAAAAATTTTTGAAAAAAATAATCAAAAATATACTAAACAAAGAGAAATAATATTTAAAGCTTTAAAAGAAAGTTCACCAAAACATGTTACCCCAGAGGAACTTTTTTCTATAGTGCGCGAAAAAAATAAACAAGTTGGCATTGCAACTATATATAGAACGCTTAATATATTCGACGAATTAGGAATTGTAAATAAACAAGAATTTACTGATAATGCTTATACTTACGAGTTGATTGATTCTTCTAATTCCCATCATGATCATATTATTTGCACAAATTGTGGAAAAATTATCGAAGATGAATGTATATCAACAAATCAGTTAAAAAAAGAATTGAAACAAAGATATGACTTTGATTTAAATTACTATTCACTTAGGATCTATGGTACTTGCTCCGAATGTCAGAAATCAAGGAGTAAAAATGACAAATGAAAAAAAATTAAAATTGATACCAATTGGAGGAATGCAGGAAATTGGTAAAAACTGTGCAGTAGTAGAATATGGTAATGATATGGTAATGATAGATTGCGGTCTAACATTTCCAGACCAAGATATGCTTGGAGTTGATATAGTAATTCCAGATTTTACTTATATAGAAGAAAATAAAGAGAAATTAAAAGGAATTTTTGTAACCCATGGTCATGAAGATCACATAGGTGCAATCCCATATTTTTTGAAAAATATAGATACAAACGTTTATTGTTCCAAATTAACTAAGGGTTTATTAGAAAGTAAGTTTAAAGAACATGGCTTAAATCCTAATAGAATAAAAATGGTTAACGTAAATAATAAGGTCAAAGTTGGAGAAATGAGTCTTGAATTTATTAGAGTTAGCCATTCAATACCTGACTCTTGTGCCATTGCTCTAAAATCACCTGTAGGTAGTATATTATTTACTGGAGATTTTAAGATGGACTTTACGCCAATAGATGGCGATCCAACTGATATCCAAAGAATAGCAGAGCTTGGTAGAAAAGGCTTATTGGCTCTTTATGCTGATAGTACAAACGTAGAAAGACCCGGTTTTTCAATAAGTGAAAAAGAGGTTGGTGATACATTTATTAGAATATTTGGACAAGTTACTGGTAGAATTATTGTCGCAACTTTCGCAAGTAATCTTCATAGAGTTCAACAAGTAATCTATGCTGCAGAAAAATACAACAGAAAAGTAGCACTTTCTGGTAGAAGTATGATAAACAACGTTAAAATTGCTAGTGATTTAGGCTATTTAAAAATTAATAACAATACTTTGATTGATATGAAGAATATCAAAAAATATTCTGATGATCAAGTTGTTGTTCTTTCTACTGGAACACAAGGAGAGCCTTTATCAGCATTAACTAGAATGGCAAATGGTGAGCATAAGCAAATTCATCTAAATGAAACAGATACTGTAATTTTATCCTCATCAGCTATTCCTGGAAATGAAATTTCTATTAACAATACAATAAACAAATTAACAAGAATAGGTGTAAATATAATATATGCTTCACTTGCCAAAGTTCATGCCTCAGGACACGCTTGTCAAGAAGAAATTAAGCTTATGTATCAATTAACTACACCAAAATACCTCATTCCTGCCCATGGAGAAGCAAGACAATTGCAAACCCATGAAAAAATTGCTGAAGATATGGGAATGGAAAAAAAGAATATTTTCACTTTAGACAATGGAGATATATTAGAATTTACAAAAAAATCTGCCAAAGTTTCTGGAAAAGTGCAAGCAGGTAAAGTTTTAATTGACGGTTCTGGTATTGGCGATGTTGGTAATATAGTTCTAAAGGATAGAAAGCATTTATCTGAAGATGGATTGATGGTTGTTTCAATAACTTTTGATAGAAATAGTCAAACTTTATTGGCAGGTCCTGAAATTGTATCACGTGGTTTTGTTTATGTTAAAGAAAATCAAGATATCATTGAAAATTCAAAGGAAGTAGTATTAAGATCAATAGAAAAATGCCAAAAAGAAGAAATCAGAGCTTTAAGTCAAATCAAATATCAGATTAGAGAGGATTTAAAATCATACCTTTACAATGAATTAGGTAGAGATCCAATGATTCTTCCAGTTATTTCTGAAGTCGATAATAATGAAATATATTAATTATCCACATACTTCAGCTTATCTAAAAAATATTATTGAAGACAATGATTTTTTGGAATTAAGAGCTTATGCTGAAAAACACAATGTTCCAATTATGAATATTGAGACAAAAGAGTTTATAAAAGCAATATTGGAAATAAATACTCCGAAAACTATTTTAGAGATTGGAAGCGCAATTGGTTATTCTTCCTTAGTATTTTATAAATATACTAAGGCAAAGATCACAACAATAGAAATTGATGAAAAAACTTCTGATATTGCAAAAAATAATTTCAAAAAATATAATGCACCGATTAATTTAATAAATGATGATGCAATTAAAGCCTTGAGTAAAATAAACCAAGGCTTTGATTTTGTTTTTATTGATGCAAATAAAGCGCATTATATTGACTATTTTAAGATAACTTCGAAGTTATTAAATAAAAATGGAATAATAATTGCCGACAATGTATTATTTAGAGGCATGGTTCTAAACGATGATTTAGTCGATAAGAGAATGATAACTATAGTTAAAAGACTAAGAAACTATTTGGCTTATGTTGTCGATAGAGCTGATTTTAGAAGCACTATCGTACCTATTGGCGATGGACTAACTTTAAGTGTTAAGGAGAATTAATGCAAGAAAAAAAAGTAGAATTACTTGCTCCAGCTGGAGATATGGAAAGACTAGAAGCTGCAGTAAAATTTGGAGCTAGTGCTGTATTTATGGCAGGCGATAGCTTTGGACTTAGAGCTAATGCTAAAAATTTTGATAGAGAAGCTATGAAAGAGGCTGTAAATTACGCTCACGCTAACAATGTGAGAGTTCATATAACTATGAATATTTTACCCCACGATTCAGATTTGGATGGAATAGAGGATTATTTGAAGTTTTTGGAAGAGATAGGAGTAGATGCTCTTATCATATCAGATCCTGGAATATTCTCATTAGCAAAAGAACTAACAGATATAGATATCCATGTAAGCACTCAAGCCTCAGTTACAAATACTGCTACAGTAAATTTTTGGTACAAAATGGGTGCTAAAAGAGTTATTCTTGCTAGAGAACTATCTTTAGAAGAGATTATTGAAATCAGAAAAAATACTCCAAAAGATCTAGAAATTGAAGTCTTTATTCATGGAGCTATGTGTATTTCTTATTCAGGAAGGTGCTTACTAAGTAATTACATGACAGGTCGTGATGCAAATAGGGGAGATTGTGCCCAAGCTTGTAGGTGGAAATACAGCATACAAGAAGAAACTAGACCTGGCGAATATTATCCAATAGAAGAAGATGGATCTGGTACTTTTATTATGAATTCGAAAGATCTTTGCCTAATTGATGAGATTGATAAGCTTATAGAAGCTGGCATAGATAGTTTTAAAATTGAAGGACGAATGAAAACAGCTTTTTATGTAGCAACCGTTGTAAGATCATATAGACAAGTAATAGATGCTTATTATGAGGGGAATTATAACAAAGAAATAATAGATAAATATTTTACAGAACTACAAAAAGCAAGTCACAGACATTATACCAAAGGCTTTTTCCATAAAAAACCAGATGGCAACGATCAAATTTACGAAAATTCTTCTTATATTAGAAATTATGATTTTATAGGTACGGTTTTAGATTACGATAAAAATAGTAAAATAGCAACAATAGAGCAAAGAAATAGATTTTTTTTAGATGAAGAAATAGAAATTTTTGGAAATTCTAAAGATTTTTACAAATTTAAAATCGATAATATGAAAAATACCAAGGGTGAAAATATAGAAGTAGCTAACAAACCTAAAGAAAAAATTCTGATATATATTGATTTACCTCTTGAAAAAGGTGATATGTTAAGAAGAGAAATCCTAGAAGATGATAATATTTAAATGTTATAATAAAAGGATGTCAACTTGTAGTATTTACAATATTGACATCCTAAATTTATAATATTTATGTAAAATATTTTTATAAATTAATCCATAGAAGGATTTTCTGATAAATCATCTTCTCTTGTTCTTCTAGCTTCAACACCAACATTTGAAATTTGATCAGCTTCGTCTACTTCGGTTTTAAGCTCTTCTTGATCAGGACTTAATTTTTTATCAATATCCTCTCCACCTTTGGTGGCTTCTGATTGACGAGTTTTTCTATCAAGTTCCTCATTTCCAGCAAATTGGCTAGATTTTTTAATTTCTCCACTGGTAGGATCTAGTAATTTATCATTTTTACTCATAGCAATTCCTCCTTATCGATTTTTAATTTACTATATTATTATTATATAACAGTTAAATTTCTTTAGCAATTCTTTTAAAATAAAGACAATATAATTGACCACAACTTTATCGAACTAAAAATTTTGTAATTATTGTAAAAAATTGGTATATTAAGCATATGAAGGTGGTAAAATGTTAAAAAAATTAAAAGTGATCTCAGAAATTAAAAATTTAGAATATCAGACATCAGGAGCAGCAGGGATTGATTTACCTTGCCTAACTGATGAGGATATAGTTATCAATCCTGGTAAAACAGAAAAAATCAACACAGGAGTAAAAGTTCAAATACCAGAAGGATTTTTTGGTGCAGTTTATCCTAGATCTTCAACCGGAGTAAAAAAATCTTTGATGCTAGCAAATACTGTTGGGGTAATAGATTCTGATTATAGGGGAGAAATAGTTATATTCTTGTATAATTACGGTCAAGATAAACAAATAATAAAAAATGGTGACAGGTTAGCGCAATTAATAATACAACCATATCAAAGATGTGATATTGAATTTGTTGAGGAACTTTCCCAATCAGTACGTGGTGAAGATGGATTTGGATCAACTGGGCAATAATGATTAGAAAAAAATTTAATAAAGGTATAAAGAAAAATAAATATAGAATAGCGCTAGTTATGGCTTTTATTGTAACAATATTAATTTTAAGTCTTATATTTTTTAAAGTTTCTAAAGAAAAAGAAATTGCAAAATACGATAATGAAATAATAATTTTTAAAGGGAATGGAGATCAATTAGAAGCTATAACTTTAAAAGAACTTAGAGAAATTGGTTCTGAAGTTAAGAATGTTTCAATTAATAAAGGATTAGAAAAAACTTCAATCGAAGGGGTCTCTCTTGAGAAGATAATAGGAAAGCTTGATTATAATTTCAAAGATAGTTCAGTAATAGCTGTTGAAGATGATGAGGGGAATTCTAAGAAAATTTCTATGTCGCAAGCTCTAGAACCAGATAGAGTCTATTTAGTTTATAAGTTAAGTGACACTCCAGTGTACGATGTTAATCCAAAATACGGAAAAGTCATCTTAATAGACATAGCTTCTGATTCTTCGTCATCTTGGATTACAAATGTTAAAACGCTTGATATTAGATAATACTCACAATAAGTGAGTATTTTTACTGTAGATTAATTATGGAGGATGAAATGAAAGATAAATTCACTTATGAGAAACTTTCTCCAATGTTAAAACATTACGTTAATGTTAAAAATAATTTAAAAGATACTTTATTGCTCTATAGAGTAGGAGATTTCTTTGAATCTTTTTTTGATGATGCAATAATTATTAGCAAAAATTTAGGACTTACTCTTACTGGTAAAGATTGCGGCCATGAAAATAGAGCACCTATGTGTGGAGTTCCTCACCATGTTATTGACAATTATGTTGCTAAACTTGTAAAAAAAGGTTATAAGGTTGCCTTATGTGATCAAATTGAAGATCCTAAAGATGCTAAGGGCTTAGTAAAAAGGGCAGTTACAAGAGTTATTACTCCTGGAACAATAACTGATATGGATTCCTTGGAAAATACTGAAAATAACTATCTATTATCAATTTTTCATAATATTTATGGCATAGGCTTATCTTATTGTGATATTTCTACTGGTAAGCTTGTTTGCTTTGAAATAAAAGGATCTACTAGTCTTATAGAAAAAAGGACAATTGATCAAATAGAAAAAATAAATCCTTCAGAATTAATAATTAACGAAAAATTTGATCTAAATGAGCTAAAAAAATATCTTAATTATCAATCTAATATTTTTGTAAACTACATAGAAGATGACAAAGACTACGATAGTAGAAGCCAAAGCGTTTATTCATATCTTGGAGCCGAAAATTTTGAAAAGATAAAAAATTTAAGATTATCTATAATTTCCTTAGCAAATTTATTAGATTATATTTACAAATTTTACGATGATAAGCTTAGTCACATAAATAGTGTTGAAATACTTGAAATAAATGATTTTTTAGAACTAGAAGCAAATACCAGCAAAAATCTCGAATTACTCAGAAATTTAAACAATAATTCAAAAGCTGATACAGTTATAGAAATTCTCGACAAATGCGATACTGTTATGGGCTCAAGGCTTATCAAAGAATGGTTGGAAAGACCTCTTATAGATAAAGAAAAAATAGACAAAAGACTAGATATAGTTGAATATTTTTCAGAAAATAGGATTGAATCTCAAAATATTTCAAATTACTTATCGAATATTTTTGATTTGGAGAGATTACTTGGAAAAATCTCTTATAAAAGAGCTAATGCCAGAGACTTTATTTCTTTAAAAAATTCCATAAAAGATATTCCTAAATTAAAATCTTACTTATTGAATTTAGATAATGAAGATATGAAAAATCTTGGAATTAATTTACCAGATATGGATAAATTGTACGATTTATTGGAAAATTCAATAGTGGACGATCCTCCTATTTCAATAACTGAAGGAGGAATAATAAAAAAATATTATGATGATTCCTTAGATGATTTGGTAGAAAAATCAAATCATGCAATTAATGATTTAAAATCTTATGAAGAGTCCGAAAAGGAAAGAACTGGAATTAAAAACTACAAAATTGTTTATAACAAAAATAATGGATATTCTATAGAAATAACTAAAACAAACATCGATAAAGTGCCAAATTCTTATATCAGAAAGCAAACTCTTAAAAACCAAGAAAGATATACTACCGAAAAACTAGAAGAATTAGCAAATTTAATAATTAATGGCAATGATAAGAAAAATGAATTAGAATACAAAATTTTTAACGAAATTAGAGATAAAATTTTAGGGGAAACTTTACATTTGCAAGCCTTAGCTAAGATGATTGCAAATATTGATACCTTAAATACTTTGGCTAAGGTTGCCGTAGAAAATAATTACACCAGACCTATTTTAACTAATGATAATGAAATAATAATAAAAGATGGTCGACATCCAGTAATAGAACAAAAATTAAAAGAAAATGAATTTATAGCAAATGACACAGATATCGGTGAAGATAATAACATTATTCAAATAATAACCGGCCCAAATATGGCTGGCAAATCTACTTACATGAGACAGATTGCAATAATAATAATTATGGCACAGATGGGTTCATTTGTATCTGCATCCTTTGCTAGTATTGGTATTTGCGATAAATTATTTTCTAGAATTGGTGCTAGTGATAACATATCAAAGGGTGAATCTACATTTATGTTAGAAATGAATGAGGTTAGCAATATTTTAGAAAATGCTAGCGAACGATCTTTTGTTATCTTAGATGAAGTGGGTAGAGGAACTTCATCTGATGATGGTTTAAGCATTGCTATGGCTTTAGTGAATTATATTTCCAAAAAAAAGAAATTTAAAACAGTCTTTGCAACACATTTCCATGAACTTACCGAATTAGAAAATGAATTAGATAATGTCAAAAATTTAAAAATTGAGATTTTAAATGATAAGCAAAATTTGGTTTTTCTTAGAAAAATCTCTTATGGCAAGTCTGATAGATCTTATGGAATTGAAGTTGCTAAATTAAGTGGTTTACCAGATGAACTTATTGCCAATGCACGAATATTTATGGATAAAATTGACAACGAAAATTTTGAAGATAGTAAGGCAAATAATATTAAAAAAACTATTAAAACAATAGAAGATGAAAATTATAAGTATATTAAAGGATTAGCAAGTGAAATAAATGTTAATGATCTTACTCCTCTAGAAGCAATAAATAAATTAAATTTCTTAGTTGAAAGGATTAGTGAGCTATAATGCCGATTGTAAAATTAGATAAATATACAATAGATCAAATAGCGGCAGGGGAGGTGATAGAGTCACCTCTTTCAGTTGTCAAAGAGTTATTTGAAAATTCTATAGATGCAAAGGCAAAAAATATAACTGTAGAAATTAAAAACGGCGGGAAAACCTATATCAGAGTAACTGACGATGGAGTTGGCATTGAAAGTAATCAATTAAAATTAGCTTTTGACAAACATACTACATCAAAAATAGTAGATTTTAAAGATTTATATAGCATTTATTCCTTAGGTTTTAGAGGTGAGGCTCTAGCTAGCATAGTTAGTGTAAGCGAAGTGACTGCTATTTCTAAAACAAAAGAAGAAAAAATAGGTCAAAAAATACTTTTAAATGGTAAAAAAATAAGTCAATCACCTATAGCTACAAACACTGGTACAAGTATTGAAGTTAGAGATATTTTTAAAAATTTACCAGTTAGAAAAAAATTCTTAAAGTCAGATATTTCTGAAACAAATGCAATTTCAAAGCTTATGTATTCTCTAGCCTTTGGTTATAATGATGTCTCTATCAAATATATTAAAGATGGTAGACTAGAATTTCAAACTCGTGCAAATGAAAATCTTTATTTAAGAATTACAAATTTATTAGACGATAAATTAAAGGATAATTTGATAAATATAAAAAATTCTAATGATATATATCAAATACATGGTTACATTTCAGATGCTAATTATTATAGAGGCACACGAGCTTTACAATATATCTTTGTAAATAAAAGACTTATATCTAGTAATTTTATAATTAATATTTTTGAAAATGAGTATAAAAACCTAATACCTAGTGGTAGGTATCCCGCTTTATTTTTATATATTGAGACTAATCCTAAAAATATCGATATCAACGTTCATCCAAATAAAAGAGAAATAAAATTTGTCTACGAAGATGAATTAGAAGATTTAATTCTGGCTACAGTTGCTAATGCATTGAGAGATAAGATAAGTCCAGCACAAATACAGGCTCCAGAAGCGAGAGATAATTCCTTATTAGATTTAAGTGATTATGAAAAATTGCTAGATAAATATAAATCTCTATCAAAAGTAGGCGAAGATCAAGCTTCTTATGAAAATGATGATTTTTTTGATGTTAATAAAAAATTAGAAAATAATAATCAGCCTATAAACACTATTGATGAAGAATTATTAGATAATAATAAGATAGAAGAAAATGTAAGTTTTATTGAAAAAAAATTAACTTATAGATATTTAACAAGCATATTTAATAGATACTCAATTTTTTTGACTAGTGATAACAAAGTTCTAATTCTTGATCATAGAAGAGCTGACGAAGCTTTAAAATATGACTATTTTTTAAAAAATTTTGATAAGGATAATATAGATAGTCAAATTTTATTAGATCCAATTATTGTGAATTTAAAAGCTAGTGATAGAATAAAATACAAAAATAATAAAGATTTATTAATAAAATTAGGCTTTGAAATAGATGATTTTGCAAATGATAAAATCATAATAAGATCTATCCCTCAAATATTTGAAAATCCAGAATCCGATCAGTTTTTTTATGATCTGTTGGACATTGAATTGGATAATAAAAAAGATATTCTTTTTGATCATATCAATAAGATAATTAAATCAAATTCCTTTAGAAGAGGTCATTCTATTGGTGCTTTAGAAGCAAATGAACTACTTGATAAGTTATTTAGCCTAAAAAATCCTTATAAAACTCAGCAAGGTAAAAAGACCATGCTAATTTTGACAAATGAAGAATTGGAGAAATATTTTGACAAATAATTTAATTATTATTACAGGTCCTACAGCAAGCGGTAAAAGTGATATAGCTATTAATATTGCTAAAAATTTTAATGGAGAAATAATATCAGCAGATAGCCAGCAAGTTTATAAATATATGGACATAGGAACTAATAAAGTTTTAGATTATGAAAATATAGCTCATCACATGATAAATATAATTAACCCTAATGATAACTTTTCTGTTGATGATTATTCTACCATGACAAGAAATTTAATTAAGGATATAAATAATTATGGAAAAATTCCTATTTTAGTTGGAGGAACTGGTTTTTATATAGATTCAATTTTATTTGATATGAATTTTGGAAATAGTCCAAGAAATGACGATATTCGCAATAAACTAAATGAAATTGTAAATAAAAAAGGTAATGATTATTTATATAATCAGCTAAAAAAAATCGATCCGATTTCTGCAGAAAAATATCATCCTAATGAAACAAACAGGATAATTAGAGCCTTGGAAATATATGAAACAACAGGAGAAATTCCTTCTAAGGCAAGAAGAGGAAATAAAAAATTAAATGAAAATATCAATCCAATTTTATTTTTTCTAAATTACAAGGATAGAAGTAGACTTTACGAAAAAATTAACAATCGAGTAACTTCTATGATGGATGATGGATTGATTGAAGAATTTATAGACTTAGTTAAGATATATAAATTGAATACTTATAGTCAGTCTATGGCTGCAATAGGTTATAAAGAAATCTTTCCATATATTAGTGGGGATATTGGTATAGATCAATTAATAGATAATATACAAAAAAATACCAGACATTACGCAAAAAGACAAGTTACATGGATGAAAAGATACTTAGATTATAGTTTCTGCCACGAAATATTTATGGATAATATAAATAAAACAGATGCTTCCGACATAGTTACAAGCATTATAAAGGATACTTATGAATTTTGATAGTATATATAATTTTTTTAATTTAGATAAATCATTTGAATATTTAATTAAAAGTAAAGAAAATGAACTAAAAGATAATTTTGACAGTTTGGAAGGAATTTCTGAATTTAATCAATTAAAAGTTTTAAAAGCTTTTAATAAAAATAAACTTTCTACCCAAGATTTTATTTCAGCAACTGGTTATGGCTACGCTGATGTCGGAAGAGCCAAAGTTGAAGCAATTTTTGCTGATATATTTAAAGCTGAAGATGCTCTTGTAAGACCATCTATTGTTGCTGGAACTCACGCCTTGTCCTTAGTTTTATTTTCTCTATTAAATTATGGTGATAAGATGGTCGCCATAACTGATGATCCTTATGATACTATGCAACAAGTAATTGGAATTGTAGGAAATAAAAAAGGAAATTTATTATCAAAAGGAATAAAGTATGAAAAATTGGCCTTGGATGATAATTTACTTATAGACTATAAAAATATTTCACAAGTGATAGATAAAGATACCAAACTTGCCTTAATACAAAGATCAACTGGTTATACTGAACGTAGGGCTTTTACTATTGATGAAATTGAAAAAGCGATAATCGAAATAAAAAAAGCAAATCCTGAAACAATTGTATTTGTGGATAATTGCTATGGAGAATTTACCGAAGATAAGGAACCTATAGAAGTTGGGGCAGATATATTGGCAGGATCTTTAATAAAAAATCTTGGTGGGGGAATTGCCATTACCGGTGGCTATATTTGTGGAAAAAAAGATCTTATAGAATATTGCTCAAATACCCTTACTGCACCAGGAATTGGCAAAGATGAAGGCTTAAGCTTTGGAACAAGTAGATCAGTTTTGCAGGGCTTATATTTTGCTCCACACATAGTAAAGGAAGCTATCAAAGTAGGAATGCTATTTGCTAAAATATTTGATTCATTTGGTTATGAAGTAATTCCAAAAATAAACGATCCTCAAAGTGATGTGGTTCAAGCAATAAAATTTAAAGACCCTAATAAGGTGATTACTTTTTGTAAATCTATCCAAGAAGCCTCAACCGTAGATTCATTTTTGATACCAGAACCATTTCCTATGCCAGGATACGAAGATCCTGTAATAATGGCCTCCGGTGGTTTTGTCGAAGGAGCAACATCTGAATTATCAGCAGATGGACCTTTAAGAAGTCCTTATATAGCATATTTACAAGGTGGCTTAAATTATTATCAAGGAAAGCTCGCTCTAAAACTCGTTTTAAGCAATTTTAAAAAACAAGGATACATATAAGTACCCTTGTTTTTAAATCTCCAAATTTGATAAAGGATTTTTTTTAACTGCATTTTTCAAATCTTCATCATCTAAGTGTGTATATATTTGCGTAGTTGAAACATTAGCGTGTCCTAGTATATCTTTAAGAGCTCTAATATCGACATTACCATACTTATACATCAATGTAGCTGCTGTATGACGTAATTTATGAGTAGAATATATAGAAGTGTCAAAACCAGCTTTTCGTAAGTATTTTTCAATTGTAGCTTGAACAGCTCTATTGCTGATTCTTTTTTTTCTAGTTGAAATAAATAAAGCATCAACATATTGGCCTTCTAAATATTCATTTCTTATTTTTAGATATTGATGGATCAATACTAATGCGTTATCTGTCAAATAAATAGTGCGTTCTTTATTTCCTTTACCGATAATTTTAAAATGATCATCTTCGATATCACTGACGTTAATACTTACAAGCTCAGAAAGCCTCATACCAGTTGTTAAAAATGTAAAAACGATAGCCATATCTCTATTTCTTAAAAAAGTATTTTTTTCGGTATTTATAACATCCAAAAGTCTTTCCGTTTCGTTTAGGGTAAGATATACTGGTTGTCTTTGACTTATTTTAGGGTTTCTTAGTTTTTCTGTGATATTTTTATCAATAACTTCAATTTCTTGATATAGGTATTTATAGAAAGACTTCAAAGCAGAAATTTTTCTTGATCTGGTAGTTGGATTATCATCTTTTTCATTATCGAGAAAAGAAAGATATGCGTAAAAATCAGTTATGTTTAGATTTTCAAGAAAAGATGGATTTATAATCTTGTTAATATCCTTGTAATTGAAATTCTTCTCAAAATCTAATTCGTCTCCAAAATAAATCTTTCTAATAATTTGAAATTTTAAAAATCCTTCTAGGTCATAAGAGTATTCTTTAATTGTTTTTGTAGAAAGACCTCTAACAGATTTTAAAAAATTTAAATAGTCTTTTAGTATGATTGATTTAGTCATATTGTTAAAAACTCCAGTATTCTAATAATCTTAATGTTATTTTACTTCTTAGTTTTGATAATTGCAATTATTGCACAAAATAACTATTTTGTGCAATAATTTATTTTTCTTTATAGCTCTCTTTTCTCTTATATTTATTTGCTTCAATAAATCGGCAAAATAAAATTCCTCTAATTTTATTAAATTATACTTTTTTCAGTCAAAAATAATTTAAAAAGAGCCTTGTAAATAAATTTATTTACTAAGCTCTTAATTTTAAAACTTATCTTGCATATTCTATCGCATTTGATTCTCTTAGAACGTTAACCTTAATTTCTCCCGGATACTCTAATTCACTTTCGATTCTCATTGCAATCTCTCTAGCAATTACAATCATTTTATCATCGCTTATTTTTTCTGGTTTAACCATTATTCTTAGCTCTCTACCAGCTTGTAAAGCAAACGATTTATCAACTCCATCAAAAGTATTAGCTATTTGTTCAAGATTTTCTAATCTCTTAATATAATTTTCCAAACTTTCACGACGTGCACCTGGTCTAGCAGCTGATATTGCATCAGCAGTTTGTACTAGAATAGATTCCACACAATTTGGAGCTACATCTCCGTGGTGTGATGCTATGGCGTTGATTACATATTTATTCTCTCCATAGCGAGTAGCCATTTCTACTCCAAGATCAACATGTGTTCCGGATACTTCTTGGTCTATAGATTTACCTATATCGTGTAATAAACCGCCTCTACGGGCAATTTGCGCATCCGCGCCGATTTCTTCAGCCAACATTCCAGCTAAGTTTGCTACTTCTACAGAATGTTTCATAACATTTTGCCCATAGCTTGTTCTAAATTTCATTTTACCAACTAATCTAACTAATTGTGGATGTAAATTACGAACTCCTGCAGCATCTACGGATTTTTCTCCATCTTCTATTATTCTCTGCTCAACTTCTTCTTCTGCTTTTAATAGAGTTTCTTCAATTCTTGATGGATTAATTCTTCCATCTAAAATTAATCTTTCTAAAGCAACTTTAGCAACTTCTCTTCTAACTGGTTCAAATGAAGATATAACAACAGCTTCTGGCGTATCGTCAATTATTAGATCAACTCCTGAAAGTTGTTCAAAAGCTCTTATATTTCTACCTTCGCGACCAATAATTCTTCCTTTCATTTCATCATTTGGAAGATTTACAACTGAAACGGTATTTTCTGCTACCTGATCTGATGCATATCTTTGTATGGTAGTAGCAAGAATTTCTGTTGCAATTTTTTTGCTTTCTGTTTTTATTCTTTCCTCAGCTTCTTTAATAAGTTTTGCAGATTCGTGAATAGTATCTTTTTTTACATTTTCTAAGATTATTTCTTTAGCTTCACTATTTGTAAGCCCAGCGATTTTTTGCAATTCTGATTGTTGTTTTTCAATCAGTTTATCAATGCTGTCTTCTTTTTGTTTTAACCTCTTCTGATCACTAGAGATTTGATCAGCCTTTTTGTCAATCAATAAAGCTCTATTGTCAAGACTTTCTTCTTTTTTAAACAAACGAGCTTCTTTTTTATCTAGCTCATCTGTTTTTTTATTAAACTTTTTATCGTTTTCTAGTTTTATTTTAGATATCTCATCTTTAGCTTCTTTAAGTGTATCACGTCTTAAAGTCTCAGCTTGCTTATTTGCATCTTCAATGATTTGGCGGCTAAGTTCTTCAGCCTTGCCGATCTTTTTTTCACTAGATTTTTTTTGATAAATAAAGCCCAAAATAAAAGCTAACAATACGAAGGCGACAGTAATGATTATAACAATTGGATTATCCATTTATTATCACCTCCTATTTGATTTATCGGAATAATAATTCCTTTATAATTATACCATATTTTGATATTTATACGAAACTTATTTTTTGATTATTTATAAATTACTTTTAAATGCTATAAGTATTTTTATCTTTCATTTGTTTTTTGTACATTTCTTTGTAATAACCATCAAATTTCATCAAATCATCATGATTCCCCATTTCAACAATTGTCCCGTAGGATAAAACTATTATTTTATCTACATCTTTTATGGTAGAAAGTCTATGAGCTATAATAAATGTTGTTCTATTTTCTTTTAATTTATTTATCCCATCTTGAATTATTTTTTCTGTTTCAGTATCAATGTTACTTGTTGCTTCATCTAAAATTAAAATTTTTGGACTTCTTATATAGGCTCTGGCAAATGAGATTAATTGTTTTTCTCCTTGAGATAAATTAGATCCTCCTTCCATAACAAGAGTATGGATGCCTTTTTTTACTAAATTTTCACCACCTACGGCTCTTAATGCCTCTTTAATTTCTCTATCGGTGAAATCTTGATCTAAAGTAATATTTCTTGCTATGTCAGATTTAAATAAAAAAGAATCTTGCAAAACAACCGCCATGTCTTTTCTCAAACTTTGCCTATTTACAATAGCTATATCAACTCCACCAATAGTTATTTTGCCTGAATCAACTTGATAGAAATTTAAAAGTAAATTTATAAGTGTTGATTTACCAGAACCAGTTTGTCCAACAAAAGCAACAGATTCTCCCCTATCAACTTTAAAAGAAATTCCCTTTATTACTTCTTCACCATCTATATATGAAAATCTTACATCATCAAAAACTATTTCTTTATCAATTGAATCAATGTTTTTAGTCAAGTTCTCTTGACTTTCAAGTTTTAAGAGTTCAAAAATATGATCGGCAGAAGCCATAGATTCTTCTACTTCACCAAATCTCATAATTGAAAATCTAATTTCATTAAAAAGTCTACTGGTATAATCAAAAATCACATACAAACTTCCAATGCTTACCTTATACCAATCGGTCACTTGTCCTAAGCCAAAGTAAATTAATACTATTATAGATGCAAGGTAAGATACAATATCCATGGCTCTAAAACCAGAATAGGATCTGATTTTTGCAAGTTTTGAAGAAAGTTCAAAAATTTTGCTATTTGTTCGGTCAAATTTTTCTTTTATATAATCTTCTTTATTATAGACTTGTATTATTTCCATGTTTTGAATGTATTCATTAATTTGTGCGTTAATTTCAGATGTGTTTTTTCTAATTTCACCAGTGTATTTTCTCGTGTAAGTCGTATAAGATTTAAAGATAATATAGACTAATGGAGCTAATATTAGAAGCATCAGACCTGCCCTATAATTTGTGACAAATATAATTATTATCAATCCTATAATCTGAATTTGTGAAGTTAAAAGATCTGAAAACAAGAGCTTAAACATATTTTTAACTTTATTTGTATCATTTGTTATTCTAGAAGAAATCTTCCCAGCAGGTAGGCTATCAAAATAGCTTATAGGAAAGGAATTCACTTTTTTATAAACATCTTTTTGTATATTGTAAGCAACATTATTTGCCGCAATAGAAAATGAAATCAAAGTTTTATTTAAGAAAAATCCAGCCAAAAAATTGATAATTAAATACAATAGCAAAAATAAGATTATTTTCGTAAATTCATCAACTGACATATTTTTCTTGATCAAATTATTTATTATATTAGCTATTATCAAAGGTGATATAATTTGTAGAATTGTACAAAGAACAGAAAATATAAATCCTTTAATAAAATCAATTTTTTCAGAAATTGCATAAGATTTTAATGTTTTGATTTGATACTTATTTTTCTTTATCATTCTATAGCACCTCCTATGATTTGATTCTCATATTGCCTTTTATACCAGCTATCTTTACTCATCAATTCATCATGATTGCCTTCTTCTACAATTTTTCCATCATCAAGAACTATGATTTTATCGCAATTTTGAACTTGACTGATCCTATGAGCAATAATTATTGTTGTTTTATTATCTCTAATTTCTTTTAAATTATTAATAATGTTTTTTTCAGTATTGGCATCTACAGCACTCATGGCATCATCAAGAATTAGAATTTGAGGATCATTTAAAACAGCTCTAGCAATAGAAATTCTTTGCTTCTGTCCACCAGATAAGGAAACTCCCTTTTCACCAGTCATTGTATTAAGTCCGTCTGTAAATTCGTCTATATCTTTTGTAAAATCAGCTATTTTTATAGCTTCATTTATTTCTTCATAGCTAGCAGAAGGATTTGAAAATTTAATGTTATTTTCTATAGTATCAGAAAAAATCATATGCTTTTGAGGAACATAACCAATTAAATTCTTTAGAGAAGCGCTAGAAACGTCGCTATAATACTGATCTCCGATAATTATTGTGTCCTTATCAACTTTATATAAATCCAAAAGTTGTCTAATTATAGTTGTTTTCCCACTGGCAGTTTTTCCAATAATTCCTAGAGAACTTCCATTTTTTATAGAAAGATTAATATTTTTTAAAACATCATCTTTGCTTGTAGGATATGAAAAATTATGATCTTTGAAAATAATATCTGGATTATCATTAACTCTTTTAAATTTGCTGGAATCTTCAATTTCCTCTCTATAAACTAAAATTTCATTAATTCTATCCATGGCCGCACTAGCTTGCTGATGAAGATTTAAAAATTCTCCAATAGCAAAAACTGGCCAAATAAGCATATTCAAATAATAAGTGAAAGATACTAATTGTCCAAGGCTAAGTTTTCCGTTAGATATCAAATAAGAACCAAAAGCTACTGCAATTACAAAAGACAAAGCTGTTAGAGATCTTTCAACAGGTTCTATTATGGCATCCGTTTTTGCAAGCGATACGTTATTATCAGCTAAAATTCTAGCTTTTTCTTTAAAAGCTTCTTCTCTAATATTTTCTATATTATATACTCTTATAATTCTAATACCTTCAACATCTTCAAGAACCTTATCTGTAAGGTCATCAAAAGATTTATTAACTGCTTTGCTCTTTGAGTAAATTTTCTCCATTATTTTAGTTAAAACAAGGCCCAGCAAAGCTAAAGGTAAAATTGAAAATACAGTTATTTGAAATCCAGTATTTATAACCATCATTATTATTATAAAAATAGGGAATAAAATTGCATCAAAAAAAGCCAAAACTCCAAAACCAGCATACATTGCTGTTTGGCTAACATCTTGAGTTGACTTACTCATTAAAGATCCAGTAGGATTCTTTTCAAAAAATCTTTGAGATTGCCTTAAAAACTTATTCATTAATTTATCTCTTGATATATATTCCATCTTTGCTGATGCCTTAAAAATATTATAAGACCAAGCAATAGCAGTAATGTATTTTAAAAATACCATAAATAGTGCAAATAAGATTAAGTTTCTAAATGTGACAGAATCAAGTGAATTATTATAAACAATATCTATAAGTTTTCCAGTAATGTAAGGTAAAAATAAAGAAATAATATCAGTTACAATCAAAGAAATAGATCCTATCAAATAATTTTTTTTGGAATATTTTAAAAACCATTTAAAATTTTTAAACATTATCCCCTCCTATAATTACTAAAAAAGGGTCGTTGCTAAACTAGTAAATAGTTTTATTAGCAACGACCCTATAGTTTGAAATTTTTTTATTAAGCGTTGATTTGTGATGCTACTTCAGCAGCAAAATCTTCTTCTTTCTTTTCTAGACCTTCACCTACTTCAAATCTTGCGAATCTTCTAATTTTTATGTTTTCACCAACACTATTTGCAGTATCTCTTAAGTATTGTTCAACAGTTTGATCTGGATTTTTGATGTAAGCTTGATCTAATAAGCAAACTTCAGACATATATTTTTTAAGTCTTCCCTCTACTTTTTTCTCAGCAATCATTTTTTTCTTATCTTCAGGCATATTTGCATTTGCTTCATTGATTGCTTGTTTGATTAAAATTTCTCTTTGTTCAGCTATATCAGCTTCATCAGCATCTTCTTCAGAAATATAAAGTGGATTAGATGCTGCAATATGCATAGCTATATCACGAGCAAAATTTTTAACTGTATCGGTATTAGCAGAGAAATCTGTTTCAGTATTTATTTCTACTATAACACCGATCTTGTTGTTATGAATATAAGAACCAATTACACCCTCAGCTGCTATACGTCCAGCTTTTTTATCAAGTGTTGCTTGTCCTTTTTCTTTTAAGAGTTTTACAGCTTGATCTACATCACCATTTGTTTCTTCTAAAGCTTTTTTGCAGTCCATCATTCCTGCACCGGTTATTTCTCTTAATTCTTTTACTAAACTTGCACTTATAGCCATATTATTCTCCTTAGATTTCTTCACTATCTTCGATAGCTGATGCTTCGATTTCTTCTTTAGCTGCTTTTATTTCTTCGTCTGATACTTCTATATTATCAGCTTCATCATCATTTTCTTCTATATCTTCTTCTAATTGATCGTTTAAATCATCTTCTCTTGGGGCAAATTCACTACCTTGATTAGCTTCTATAACAGCATCTGCAATTACAGATGTGATTAGTTTTACGGCACGAATTGCGTCATCGTTTCCAGGAATTGCCATATCAACTTCATCTGGATCACAGTTGGTATCAACGATTGCTACAACAGGGATTCCTAAGATTTTTGCTTCGTGAACTGCAATTGATTCTTCACCTGGATCTACTACGAATAAAACATCAGGAAGTTTTTCCATTTCTTTTATTCCGCCAAGATTCTTTTCAAGTTTATCCATTTCTTTTTGATATTGTAAAACTTCTTTTTTTGGTAGAAGGTCAAATGTTCCATCTTCTTCCATAAGTTCATATCTTTTTAGTTTGTCAATGCTTTTTCTAATTGTATTAAAGTTTGTTAGCATACCACCTAACCATCTGTTAGAAACGTAGTATTGTCCACTTCTTTTTGCTTCATACTCTATAGCATCTTGAGCTTGTTTTTTTGTACCAACAAATAAAACTTCTCCACCATCAGCTACAATATCTCTAACCATTAGATAAGCTTGATCAATTTGATTAGATGTTTTTTGTAAATCTATAATATAGATTCCGTTTCTTTCTGTGAAGATGAATCTAGACATTTTAGGATTCCATCTTCTAGTTTGGTGTCCAAAGTGTACACCTGCTTCAAGTAATTTTTTCATTGAAACTACTGCCATATAAATTCCTCCGTTTTCTTCTTCCATCCTCTTCTTATAAATATTTAACCCAATAGTAAGGCAACGAAATACTTATCCAAGGATGTGTATATTTTTGTAGTACCCTTTTATTTTACTATATAATTATTAAAATTCAATACTAAAACAAAGCCTTAACGAAAGATTTAGAATCAAATTTTTCTAAATCATCTATTCCTTCACCCAGACCTATATATTTTACAGGTACATTAAGCTCTGATTGTAGAGGAAATATTATTCCTCCTTTTGCAGTTCCATCTAGTTTTGTTAAAATAAGGCCGGTAATGTCTGTAACATTTTTAAATTCCCTAAGTTGACTTACTGCATTTTGTCCAGTTGTAGCATCTAAGACCAATAAATTATCTCTGTTAGCTTTACCAGCGTGAGTATCTATTGTCTTATTAATTTTTTCTAATTCTTTCATTAGATTTTTCTTATTATGAAGTCTACCTGCAGTATCACAAATTAAGACATCAATATCTTTGCTTTTAGCAGATCTTATGGCATCAAAAATTACCGCTGACGGATCAGCTCCTTGATCAAGAGCTACCATTTCTACATCTGCCTTATTTGCCCATTCTCCAAGCTGTTCTATAGCTGCTGCTCTAAAAGTATCTGCTGCAGCTAACATTACTTTCTTTCCTTCTTGTTTTAAATCATAAGCAAGTTTTCCTATTGTCGTTGTTTTGCCAACACCGTTTACTCCGATTACTAATATAATAGATAGCTCATCTTCTTTAATATTTAGTTCATTGTCTAAATTATTCTTATCCAAATGTTTAATCATTATCTCTTCAAGTAGAGGATAAATTTCATTTGTATCTTTGATTTTTCTTTCTTTTATTTCATCTCTAAGACTATCTACAATTGCTAAAGTACTATCCATTCCTATATCTGCTGATATAAGGATTTCTTCTAATTCTTCAAATAAATCATCATCGATTTTTACATTGGCAGTAAAAAGATTTTTAACCTGAGATGAAAATTTGTCACGTGTTTTAATAAGTCCATCTTTTAGCTTATCAAAAAAACTTACTTTTTTTATATTTTCTTCTATTTCTTCTTCTGCATTATTTAGATCAGTATCTACTTCCAAATAATCGTGTGTTTCATCGATTGGATTTGATTCTAAATTTTCGAAATTTTCTAATTCTACAATATTTTCATTAGAATTATCATCTTTACTTGTATTATCTTCTAAGCTTTCTTCGACTTCTTCTATTTCATCTTTAATATCTTTTTTTCGTCTAAAAAAATCAAACATTTTAGCTCCTTAATTTATATTAGTTGGGTTAAGCGCTGGTATAAAACTAGTTTCAATGTATTTACTGATAAATTCATTGCGTATAAAATTAATTGTTTTTATTAGTTTATCTAAGTCTTTATCAAATGACTTAACAATTATATTATACCTGTATTTATTGTTAATTCTTGATATCTTACAAGGATTAGGACCTATTATATCAACATCTTTATCATTTTTTAAATATTTTCTTAATTGATTAACAAATTCCTTAGAAATTTCTATTGTGTTATTTCTATCACTATTTACAACTTTTAAACTTATGATATTTTTATAAGGTGGATATGAGAAAGCCTTTCTTTGAGCCAATTCATTCTTATAAAAACTCATATAATCATTTTCTTTTACAGCTTGGATTACAAAATTATCTGGTCTATAAGTTTGTATTATAACTCTTCCAGATTTTTCGGCTCTTCCACTTCTACCAGCAACTTGAGTTAAAAGTTGAAATGTATTTTCTTGAGCCCTAAAATCTCCAACATTTAAGCTAAGATCTGCAGAAATAATTCCTACAAGGGTAACATTTTTAAAATCTAAACCTTTAGCAATCATTTGAGTTCCCAATAGAATGTCGATTTTATTATCTTTCATTCCCTCATACATAGCTTGATATTTTTTTTTATTATTTGCTACCATGCTATCCATTCTCATTATTCTAGCATCTTTGAAAATTTCTCTTACCTCTTGTTCAAGTTTTTCAGTACCAGCACCAAATTCTTTAATTTTTTTTGAATGGCAATTAGGGCAAATTTTAACTTGTTTACTAGTTCTTCCGCAATAATGGCAAACTAACCTATCTATTCCTTTATGATAAGTCATAGCAACATCACAAGCTTCGCATTTTACTACATAGCCACATGTTCTACAAAAAGTAAAAGAATCATGACCAATTTTATTTAAAAACAAAATACTTTGTTCTTTATTTTTTAGATTTATTTCAATTTCTTCACGCAATCTATGGCTAATCACTGAATAATTTGATTTTTTAAGCTCTTCTCTTAGATCAATAATCTCTATTTTTGGCATAGACTGGTTAATACGATTTTTTAGATGAATTAATTCATAAATCCCATCTTCAGTTTTTTTCATTGTGCTAATAGAGGGTGTTGCAGAGGCAAGGATTAAATTGCAGTTATTATAGCTTGCTCTAAATCTTGCTAGATCTTCTGTATGATATTTAGGATCTTTTGATGAAATGTAGGAGCTATCATGCTCTTCGTCAATAATAATTACTCCCAAATTATTAAAAGGTGCAAAAATTGCAGATCTTGCTCCAATTGCAATTTTTACTTCCTTATTACTTATCATTTTCCACTGATTAAAGCGTTCTTTTGGGGTCAATCCAGAATGTATTATAGCTATTTTTTCTTTAAATCTACCCTTAAATCTTTCTATGGTTTGAGGAGTAAGTGAGATTTCAGGAACTAAAATTATCGCTTCTTTTCCATTTTTTATAACTTCTTCTACTATTTGCAAAAAAATTTCAGTTTTCCCTGAACCTGTAACCCCAAATAATAGAAATTGTCCAGAGGAGTTGGATTTAATTTTATCAAAGGCTTCTTTTTGTTCTGTAGATAAGTTGTGCTTTTTATAAATATCACAATTTAAGTTTAATTCTCTATTTTGTTCGACTTTTTCAATATTTATATATCCTTTATTGTAAAGAGATATCAAGCTTGATTTACTTGTCTTTGTTTTTGCTAATAATATTTTTAAATTAGTCTTTCCATTTTTTTCTAAAAACTCAAGAATTTCTAATTGTTTCTTTGCGTTTTTATTAAGGATAAAGTTTGTATTTGACTTTAAGCTAACAAATTCGTCATAAGTATCATTTTGCGTTTTTTTAACATCGTAAGTTACATTTATTTTACCTTGATCGACTTTGCTTAAAACTTGATCTTCATTATTTCCGAATTTTGCTCTTATTTCATCCATGGTTTTAGGAAATTTTAGAAATTTCAAAAGATCATTTTCTTCTTCACATACAGATTTATAATAAGTTAGAATGTTTTTTATCTCGGTAGGCGGCATTACTTGTTTTAAAGAAGCTTGTATTGGCGACATATATGATTTTGTCATAAAAAATGCCATATTCATCAACTCATTTGAAATAATTCGTCTTTCATCGATTATTGCAAGTATATCCTTAATCTCATAATCTGCATCAATATTTTCAACTATTTCATAAACAAAAGCAACGCTAGTTTTGTTACCTTTGCCAAAAGGAACTAAAACTCTCATTGCTATTTCTAATTTATTATTAAATTTTTTTGGTATCTGATAAGTAAAAGCTCTATTTAAAAATCTGCTTTTACTATCGATAATTACTTTTGCGTAAATACTATCACCTTATTAAATTTAAAATTTCATTTGCAAGTTCTGCTTTAGTCATTAGTTCTAAATTTTTTACAGAATCTTTAGAAATAATACTTGCAATATTTGTATCTGTGTTAAAACCAGCACCTTCTCTTTTAAGGTCGTTAGCAATTATATAATCAGCATTCTTACTAGTAAGTTTTTTGTTGGCATTTGCTATTAAATCGTCAGTTTCTGCAGCAAAGCCTATTACAGTTTGATTATTTTTCTTACTAGAAAAATATTTTAAAATATCCAAATTTTCTATGAATTCTAGATGCAAGCTTTCTCCTGATTTTTTTATTTTTTTATCAGAAACTTCTTTACACTTATAATCTACAGGAGCTGCAGCCATTATTAGACCATCAGCACTAGCAAAATGCTTTTCAATTGCTTCTTTCATTTCGATATTTGTTTTTACATTTATTTTTGTAATTCCTTTAATTTCAAAAGGATTTACAGGACCAGATACTAAAACTACATCTGCTCCTCTTTTTTTAGCCTCTCTTGCTATATTGTAGCCCATTTTCCCTGAAGAATGATTGGTTATATACCTTACATAGTCAATAGGCTCTATTGTTGGACCTGCTGAAACTATTATTTTTTTGCCTGATAAATCTTTTGTTGTAAAATAGTATTCCAAATACTCAACAATATTTGAAGGCTCTTCCATTCTACCATCACCTATGGTATTACAAGCAAGTATTCCAGATTCTGGATTAATAACTTTTACACCATAGGAAATTAAAGTTTCAATATTTTTCTGGGTCGCAGGATTATTTAACATTTGAGTATTCATTGATGGAGCTATTATAACATCTTTTGAACAAGCTAAATATGAAGCTATTAAAAAATTATCAGCTATAGCATTTGCCATTTTCCCTATAGTAGATGCTGTAGCTGGAGCAATTAAAAAAACATCTGCCCATTTGGAAAGTTCTATATGGTAAACTTCCTTGTGATGACCTTGCCACATATCTTCGTAAACTTCGCATTTGCCCATAGTTTCAAAAGCTAAGGGCCTGACAAATTCTATTGCAGATTTTGTCATTATTATTTTTAGATTAGCACCTTTTTTAATTAATCTTGAGCAAAGTTCCAAATCTTTATAACAAGCTATTCCACCACTAATGCCTAGTAAGATATTTTTCCCTCTAATCATTTCTTTGTAACTTTTCCCTCGATTACTTCATGTAATGCTTGTGTAACAGGTTTAGCCTCAATATGTTTAGTTAATGGAGCTGATCCGCTAACTATTCTTCTAGCTCTTTTTGCTACCATCATACAAATGTCATATCTGCTAGAGCTAATTTCTGAAAGTTTTTTAAAAGATGGATTATTCATCTAAAATCTCCTTTATGTTAAAATCTTCTTCCCTAAATACCTTGTGTTTTTCGGCATTTATTATCTCATTTACTGAATTTATTGCTGAATTTATATGATCATTAATTACTAAATAATCATAATATTTTATATATTGAAGTTCTTTTCTAGCATTATTCATTCTAAGATTTATGTCATTTTCTGTTTCAGTACCCCTTCCTACTATCCTATTTTTTAATTCTGATAGGCTAGGAGGAGCTAAGAAAATAAATACAGCATTATCTGTATTGTTTTTTACATTTACAGCACCTTGAACATCAATTTCTAAAACTACTATTTTGCCTTCGCTAATTTTCTTTTCTACAAAATCCTTAGGAGTTCCGTAATAATTGTTATGTACATAAGCATATTCTAAAAACTTATCTTCGCTAATCATCTTTTCAAATTCTTCATGACTCTTATAAAAATAACTCACGCCTTCAATTTCGCCATCTCTTTTTTTTCTAGTCGTAGCTGAAACTGAATAAACTAAATTTTCTTGAGTATTCATAAGATCATGAAGAACAGTTCCCTTTCCTACTCCGGAAGGGCCTGATATAACCAATAAAAATCCTTTATTCATTACGCCTCCTTATCATATGTATTTTACTTTTATGAAAGCTTATTACAAGTTGATTTTATAGTATAGTAAAAAAAAGGAGATTTTATGAGTTACGATGGAATAGTTACAAGAAAAGTAGTAAATGAATTAAAAGATAAGCTTTTAGGTGGAAAAATACAAAAAATTACCCAACCTTCAAAAAATGATGTAATTTTAAATATATATTCAATGGGCCAAAGTTATAAGCTATTAATTAGTGCCAATAATAATGAGGCTAGAATAAATTTAACTAATAAAAAATATGAAAACCCAGAAGTACCACCTAATTTTACTTTTGTTTTAAGAAAACATATTAACCAAGCAAAAATAGTAGATATTGAGCAAAAAGGTTTAGATAGAGTTGTAATATTTTCTATAAGCTCTATTGATGAAATGGGATTTAATAAATCAAAAAAACTTATAGTAGAGATAATGGGAAAGCATTCAAATATAGTTCTAACTGACGATGATTTTAATATTATAGATTCTATTAAAAGAATCAACCAATCAATGTCATCAGTAAGGCAAATACTTCCTAACTTAGGATATGAATTTATAGATGATGTTAAATACGATATAAGTGCAGATGACTTTTCATTTGATATATTAAAATTAGATCAAAAACTGCCTGACACAGCAATTCCTTACAAAATATTCAACCAAAATTATACTGGATTTTCTCCTATTGTGGGCAAAGAATTGATATATCAGGCTAATATAGATCCTAATATTAAATGGGGATTAGTAAGTGAGGATGAAAAAAGAAAATTAAATGACATTTTTTTAAAACTAAGAGAAAATATAAGAAATGCTAATCTAAAATCCTATTATTACGAATTCGAAGGCAAAATTAAAGAATTTCACACAATAGAGCTAAAAAATTTAGCATATAAAAAAATTGAATGTGATTTGATGAGTGATGCAATTGTAAAGTTTTATGAATCCAACAAAACAAATGATAGACTTAATCAAATCAAAAAAGATTTGACTAAAAAAGTTAATGCTCACATCAGACAAAGCAAAAAAAAGATAAGCATCTTAAATGATAATTTACTAAATGAAGAAAAAATTGCGAAATTTAAGTCGTACGGGGATTTATTAGCCGCAAATGTCCATTTAATTGAAAAAGGTGCCAAAAGTATTGAGGTTATTAATTTCTATGAGAATAATAATCCAATAACCATTAGCCTTGATCCTACAAAAAATTCACGGGAAAATGTTGAAAGCTATTATTCTAAAAGTAAGAAGTTAAGAAATTCTTTAGATTTTGCTAAAAAAGATCTGCCAAAGCAAAAAGAAAAACTATTATATTTAAATCAACTAATAGATTTTATTGAAAGATCAAAAAGTATCGATGATCTTAACGAAATAAAAGAAGAGATGGCAGATAATAATTTAATTAAAAAACAGAGCAAAAAAATTAATAAAAACAAAAAATCAAAACCACTACACTTTATTACAAAAAATGATTGTGACATATATGTTGGAAAAAATAGCAAGCAAAATGACTATATCACACTAAAATTAGCTAATAAGGATGATTTGTGGTTTCATGTTAAAAATTTTCCAGGTAGCCATGTTATATTAAGGTCAAATAATTATAAAGATGAAGATATAAAAATAGCTGCTTTTCTAGCCTATAAAAATTCTTCTGTAGGAAATGAAAATAAAGTTGATGTTGATTATACTTATAAGAAAAATGTGAAAAAAGCAAAAGGTGCAGCTGTTGGTATGGTCTACTATGAAGATTTTAAAACAGTTACTGTAGATTATGTGAAAAAAATCGATGAAGATTATAGAGAAATATAAAAACCGGTTCTTTATTTCAAGTTCCGGTTTTTTTGTCTAATATAATTTTTTATTTATTAACAGCTTCTTTTAAAGTTTTTCCTGCTTTAAATACTGGTGCTTTGCTAGCTGGAATTTTAATAACTTCGTCAGGTTTTCTAGGATTTCTTCCTTCACGAGCTTTTCTATCTCTTGTTTCAAATGTTCCGAAACCAACTAATTGAACTTTTTCGCCTTTTGCTAAAGTTTCAGTAATTGTTTCTATCATTGCGTTTAAAGCTTTTTCAGATTCGCTTTTCTTAAGACCACTTTTTTCTGAAATGCTTACTAATAATTCTGATTTATTCATATTTCCTCCTATAAATCAAATATATGATTCTGTTTAACTCTAATGTTGATTATACAAAATAATTTACTATTTTTCAAGAGTAAACTTAGATAAAAAGCCTAATTTTAGACTTTTTTGTTAATTTATTTAAATAATCTGTATAAGATTCTTTTAAATAGATATCCTTTAAGTTGATTAATAATTCATTTTCGTTTTCATTATAAGAATTTACTCTCAAAATCATGAATTTTCCATCTTTTTCGAATACTTCACTAATTTCATCTAATTTTTTAACTTTAGCTAATGATAAATATGGATCATCAATATAAACAAATTTACTATTAATTACTTCGTAATTTTTTATTAACTTATCAAGATAAGTTTTGTAATCACTGGCTGATTTTATCTTTGCTTTGGCTTTGTCAGCTTCATATTTGCTATCAAAAACTAAAATATTGTATTTATACATTCTCTGATATTTTTGATTTTTCTTGTAAAATTTTAAAATATCAGAATCTTTAATATTATTATGGGCTAGAAAATAGTCATAATGTTGTTTTCTTATAGAGTCTCTAAATAAGATATCATTAAAATCTTTTTCACTTAATCCTAACGCTGTAAGATTTGCCTTTAATGAGTCCTTACCTCCTAACTCATTTTCAAGCTTAGTTCTTAGATCAGATGCTTTATTATCATCAATTTTAATATCTTTATCTTTAAGATCATTAAGCATAACTTGATCTTTTATTAGAGAGTCTACTAATTCTTTTTCTAAAACCTTGTTATTTGTTTTACCTTTTTCAACTTCTTGATCTAAATAATTTTCACCGTACATTTTTGTATAAAAATTTTGGTAAAATTTTAGTTCTTTTGAATAAAGGTCCTGGCTTATTGCTACGTCGTCAACTAAGGCTACATTTCCTTTATAATCATTTTTATTATTACAAGAAGAAATGGATACAAAGATTAGTGCCGATAGCAAAAATATTTTACTTGTTTTTGTCTTCATCTTTAGATTCTTCAGAATCGTCAGCATCTTCTTTTTTCTCAGTTGAATTTGTATCTTTATTTTCTTCTTCTTTACCAGCTTGATCAGTTGTTGAATCCTGTGCCTTGGTTGAATCTTCTGTTTCTATATTTGCTTTTTCTTTTAATTCGTTTATATAGTCAGAATATTTTTTATTGGCTACAGCTGTCTTTATTTCATCTTTAAAATCATCAATTGAATTTAAGATTTTATCAACTTTGATTATATGATATCCAAATTTAGTTTTTACAGGTTCGCTAATTTCTCCAGCTTTCATTGAAAATGCTTTATCCTCAAATTCTTTAACCATTTGACCTCTAGTGAATTCGCCAAGTTTTCCACCATTATCTTTGTTTTGAGAATCTTTAGAATATTCACTTGCAAGTTTTGCAAAATCCTCGCCCTTATCTAACTTAGATTTTACTTCTTTAGCAGTTGCTTCATCTTCTACTAATATGTGTGAAGCATCTACTTTACTATATTGATCTTTGTTTTCTTCATAATATTTTTTTATCTCTTCATCAGTAACTTCGTTATTTTTTTCAAACCATTCTTTATGTTTTTGATACATTAAATCTTTCTTTACTGTTTCTTTAAACATTTCAACGTCCATGTTATAGTCATCTAACATTTTATCAAATGCTTCTTGTCCACCCATTCTTTGGACAGCTTGCATGAATTGATCTGAAATTTCCTTATCTGTAACTTTGATGTCATTTTTTTTCAAGTCGTCAGATATTAGTTTGTCTTGAACCATCATTTGAACTATTGATTTTTTTAGTTGTTGTTGACTAGCTAACATTGCTCCGTAAAAAGAGATTTCTTTCTTATATTCATCTTTGCTTAAATTTTCTCCATTTACTATTGCAACTACATTATCAGGTAGTTTTTTCTTAGAACTTGCTTCTTTAGAGGTTTCAGTGCTTTCTGTTTTTGTATTTTCTTTTTTGTCTGTTTTGTTACTTGCATTATTACAAGCTGAAAATATCATTGAACTTGTCAATAATAATGCTATTAATTTACTTGATTTTTTCATTTTTACTCCTTATTTTTCTTATTGTATTTAAAAATTCATAAGTATCTAATAATTTTATTTTGCTTGCTGGTAGAATAAATGATGGATTAGTTGATAAATTTATTTTCATCTCAGATTTATAATTTTCGCTGATTTCTTTTAATTCTTCAATAGAAAATAAATCTCTATTATCAAAAAACAAGTTAATACTTGAATTTTTTTCTCTAATTTCTTTAAAACCAGTTTTACTAGCAAGTGATTTTATTAAGGATACATACATTATATTATCCACCATTATCGGAATATCGCCATAAATATCTATCAAATCTTCTACTAATATATCGTAATCGTGAGAATTTTCAATTTTAGCTATTCTTTTATATATTTCTATTTTCTGTGATTGATCACTTATATAGGAATTTGGAATGTATGCATCAACTTTTATGTCGATATAAACATCATTGCTCTTGTTTTCTTTAATTTCTTTCCCTGATGCTTTACTTACAGCCTCTTGAAGAAATTTTACGTATAAATCATACCCTATGGAGCTAACGTGGCCACTTTGACTTTCTCCCAAAAGATTTCCCGCTCCTCTTAATTCCAGATCTTTCATGGCAATTTTATAACCACTTCCAAAATCAGAGAAATCTCTTATTGATTTTAACCTTTTTTCAGAAACTTCTGATAAAACTTTGCCCTTTCTGTAGGTGAAGTAAGCGTAGGATGAACGATTAGACCTACCAATTCTTCCCTTAAGCTGATAGAGTTGAGCAAGCCCCATATTATCAGCATCATAAACTATAAGAGTATTGACATTTGCAATATCCATACCAGTTTCAATGATAGTAGTAGAAAGAAGAATATCTATTTCGCCTAATATAAAATCATTCATGATTGATTCTATTTGCTTAGGAGAAAGCTTTCCATGAATTATTTCTATTCTTGCTTCAGGAATTAAGGTTTTTAGATGATTATAAATACTGGTAATATTGTAAACTCTGTTATAAACAAAATATATCTGTCCATTACGATTTAATTCTTTTTCTATGGCAGATTTTATAATGTTTTCATCATATTCCAAAACGTATGTATTTACCGGCATTCTCTCTTCAGGTGGCTCATCAAGGGTAGATAAATCCCTTATTCCTGCCAAAGACATTTGTAGTGTTCTTGGAATGGGTGTTGCGGATAAAGTTAATACATCAATATTAGTTTTTAATGCTTTTAATTTTTCCTTATCTTTAACACCAAATCTTTGCTCTTCATCTATTATTAAAAGACCAAGTTTATTGAATTTTACATCTTTTGATAACAATCTATGAGTAGCTATTACCATATCGACTTTACCAGATTTTAAGTCTTTAAGTATTTCTTTTTGTTTATTTTTACTTACAAATCTTGAAAGCATTTGAATTTCCACAGGGAAATTTTTAAATCTCTCTTTGCTTGTTTCATAATGCTGATTAGCTAATATTGTAGTTGGCACTAAAAAAGCAACTTGATATCCATCAAGTATTGCTTTAAAAGCTGCTCTTAAAGCTACTTCTGTTTTTCCATAACCAACATCTCCTGTTAAAAGCCTATCCATAGGCCTATCAGTTTGCATATCTTCTTTAATTTCTTCTATGCTTCTAAGTTGACTAATGGTTTCCTCGTAAAAAAATGAATCTTCAAATTCATTTTGCCAAGTAGAATCTTTGCTAAAGGCATGACCTTTTTCTTTGGATCTTTTAGCATAAAGATTAACTAAATCATCAGCAATTTCATCTACCGCTCTTTTTGCTCTTTGTTTTGCTTTTATCCAGCTTTGGCTTCCAAGACTAGAAAGAGCTGGTTTTTCACCCCTATTACCTATGTATTTTGAAACTAAATCCATTTGATCAATTGGAACAAAAACTTTATCATTACCCTTATAATTTATAACAATAAAATCTTTTTGTATATTGTTAACTACTATCTTTTCAAGTCCACTGTATATACCAATTCCATTATTTTCATGAACTACATAATCTCCAATTGTAAGATCTGAATAGTTTATAATATCAGATGATGATAACTTTGATTTTGTTTTTTTATGAAAATTTTTCCTATTTGTTTTATAAATGTTATTTTCATTAAAAACAAATAAATTAGCATCTCTAATATAATAACCATCTTTGGCTTGGATATCTAACAAAGTTAATTTTGTGTCATCAGAAAAAGAAACATCAAAATTTTCTCTATTATTGAATTCTTCTAATAGATTTTGGCTTTTGATAGAATTTGGCAAAAGTGCATAAGCCTTACTATTTACAGGCAAATTAGAAATTGTTTCTATAAACTGACCTAAATTATTATTAAAATGCTCAACTTCTATGGTTTTAAGTTCTGTTAATTGTTTAGGGTAAAATAATTTAGATTTTTTTAAAAGTGATGTAAAATTTATAATGTTAAATTTCTGTATATGTTCATAAATTATTTTAATATCTACAAACAAATTTTTAAAACTTGTAAAGACTTCCCCCCTATCTCTTTGATAGGTTACAGCTTCCAAAAATTCAAGATCAGATTTTTCATTTTGATCATAAATTCTATTGACATCATCAAAAATAAATACTGTGTCTTCTGATAAATAATCTAAAAAGTTTTGATAATTTGTAGCTCTGTATGGATTTATAAGATCAAGATTAGAAATATAGGATCTGTCATTAATAAAATCTAATATTTGCATATACTTATCTTTTAATTTTTGATCAGAGCTAGTTTTGATATTTTTAGATAATTTGCTAATTTCATCAGTGATTAACTTGGTTATTTCTTCAAAATCTTTACTTTCATAAGAAAGCTCATTTGTAGGAGAAATAGTAAATTCATTAATTTTCTCTATCGTCCTTTGGGTAGACTTATCAAAAAACCTTAAAGAATCAATCTCATTATCGAAAAGCTCAATTCTTATAGGATTCTCATAATTTATAGGCCAAATATCAATAATAGAACCACGTTTAGCAAATTCGCCTTTATTTTCTACTAGAGATGATAAAGAGTAGTTTAAATTTATTAATTTTTTTATGAATTCATCTTGGTCTATTTCATCCTCAGAGCTAATTTTAACAAAGTTATTATTAAATTGAGATAAAGTAGTTAGTTTATTTTTTATGGCCTCTAAGGTCGTTATAGTAATGAACTTTTCGCCTTTAGATTGTTTAATTAAAATTTCTAGTCGATTTGCAGAAATTTTTTCATCAATGGATTTTATATTGTAGAAATTAATTTCTCTAGATGGATAAAAAAATGCAACATCCTCAATGCTATTGATTATATTTAAATATTCTTTAGCGATTTTTTCATTTTCTACAAGCAGTACCAGATTTTTATTTAAACTTTCAAAAATCGATAGAACTAAATGCGCTTTTACTCCATCGCTAAGTCCATGAATTTGTATAGGAGATTTTTTAGTGATGTTCTCCTTAATAATATTTAATTGTTCTAAATTATTTAACCTATTAATTAGGAAATTATGATTTTTATTCATCTATTAATTTAATTGAGTTAAACTTATTCATTGCTTTTTCAACTCCACTATCTAAAATCATTTCAACAGCATCGCTTGCCAAAGCAATTTCATCTCTTATAATTTCTACTTCTTTCTCAGTAAATCCACTTAAAACAAAATTAGCCAAATCCATATATTCAGGTTTTTTACCAACAGCTATTTTTATTCTTGGAAAAGAATCATCGACTAAGTTATAAATTATTGATTTCATACCATTATGGCTTCCGGAAGAACCTTTGGCTTTAATACGAATTGTTCCAAAATTTATATCTATATCATCTACTATTACAATTAGCTTATCCATATCAAAATTGTAATAATTCCTCAATTCTCTAATAGCTTCACCTGATGAATTCATATAAGTTTGTGGCTTTATGAGCATGACTTTTTGGCCAGAGATTTCTCCCTGACCATACAAAGACTTAAATTTTAATTTTTTTACTTTGATATCAAATTTTCTACTAAGATAATCAATAGTTAGAAATCCCATATTATGTCTGGTGTTTTCATATTTATCACCAGGATTTCCTAATCCCACTATAAAATACATCTATTCTCCATCATCAAACAAACCAGAAATTGATTCGTAAGTATTTATTCTATGAATTGCTTCAGCCAATAGTGGGCCAACTTCAAGTTGTTTGATTTTATCTAATTGTTTTTCTTTTGGTAGCTGTATAGTATCAGTTATAATTACTTCTTTAACTGAGGAATCTGATAATCTTTCGATAGCTTTGCCAGAAAATACTCCATGAGTTGCAGCTATATAAACATCCTTAGCTCCATTATCAATTAGATAATTTGCAGCATTTGTTATAGTTCCTGCAGTATCAACCATATCATCAACTAAAATTGCATGTTTGCCCTTGAAATCGCCTATTACACTCATAACTTCAGAAACATTTGGTTCTGGTCTTCTTTTTTCTATGATTGCAATTGGTAATTTTAAATAATCTGAAAATGCTCTTGCTCTTCTTACTCCACCTAGATCAGGACTTACCACTACAAATTGATCACCCTTATTATAAGCCATATCAATAAAGTATGATGAAAGAAGTTTGATTGCAGAGAAGTGATCTACTGGTATATCAAAATATCCTTGAATTTGTCCAGCGTGTAAATCCATTGTTATAATTCTATCTGCACCAGCTTGTGTAATTAAATTAGCTACAAGCTTTGCTGTTATTGGCTCACGACCGCGAGTTTTTCTATCTTGTCTAGCATAGCCATAATATGGTATTATTGCGTTTATGTAGCCAGCTGAAGCACGTCTACAAGCATCTATCATTATTAATAATTCCATCAAATTATCATTAGTTGGATAGGAAGTCGGCTGCATTATATAGACATCTTTGCCCCTGATAGACTCGTTTATTTTGATTTTAATTTCTCCATCACTGAATTTCTCGATTTCTGAAGCCCCTAATTCGATTCCCAAAGATTTTGCAACAGAATTTGCTAAATTTAAATTTGCATTACCACTTAATAATTTTAGTTCGCCTCTTTGGATAAAAGCCTTTGCATTACTTGATGTCATTAATTCTCCTTTAATTTTTCTAAATCTCTTTTTCTTTTTTTCTCAGTATAGCCAGCTATATTTTTTTGTTCCGCACGCTCAATGGAAAGCATACCAGAGCCAACATCTTTAGTAATTGTAGATCCTGCGGCAATGTAAGCATCTTTTTCAATGTTTACTGGAGCTACAATATTTGAATTAGAACCTATAAATGCATCATCTCCTACAATTGATCTATGTTTAAATTTACCATCATAATTTACAAAAATCACGCCACAGCCAATATTTATTCCACTTCCAAGATCACAATCTCCAACATAGGCTAAGTGGCCAGCCTTTGTATTATCTCCAACGTTAGAATTTTTAACTTCAACAAAATTACCAATGTGTACATGTTTACCAAGTTTTGCCTTTGGTCTTAAGTGAGAATATGGTCCAACATCTGTATTTTCACCAATGGTGGAATCTTCAATAACAGAATTATCTATTTTTACGCCTTTGTCTAAGGTTGAATTTACAATTCTACTTGATCCTTCAATTATGCAATTTTCATCAATAATAGTTTTTCCTAATAATTTTACTGGTCCACTTATTATTGTATCTTTCCCAATTTTTACTTCTGGATCGATGTATACCATATCAGGTGTTTCTATTATTACACCGTTTAACATATGATTTTCATTTACTCTTTTTTGGATTATTTTACTTGCTTCTGCTAATTCTTTTTTTGTGTTTATTCCATAAAACTCATCAGCATGATCAGCTGTAAATGCCATAACTTTTTTCCCTTCGTTTGATAATATTTCGATACAATCAGTTAAATATAGTTCATTTTGATTGTTTGAAGAATTTAGTTTTTTGATTGATTCTTTAAAATTTGAACCTTTAAAAATATAAATACCAGTGTTTATTTCATCAATATTATTTTGGTTGATATTAAGGTCCTTATGCTCGACAATCCCTATAAATTCTCCCTTATCGTCTCTTATAATTCGTCCATAACTAATCGGATTTACTACTTTTGTAGATAAGACTGAAGCATCGTTATTATTTTCCACGTGATTATTGATGAAATATTTAATTGAGGCTTTTGTAATAAGAGGAATATCGCCGTTTAGAACCAATACTTGATCATTATCTTCAATATAATTTGAAGCTAATGATGCGGCGTATCCTGTGCCATAAGGGTAATTTTCTCCGATTTTTTGCTCTATCACAAGATCATTAGGGAATAATTCTTCAATTTGATTTTTATTTTTCCCAGCTATAATTATGGTTTTAGAATCCTCAAATCTTGAAGCGTCTACAACATATTTAATCATTTCTCTATTTAATAATTTGTGTAAAACTTTTGAGGTTGAAGATTTCATTCTTGTTCCCTCTCCAGCTGCCATTATAATTACTTTTAACATATTTTTTCCTAAGCTATTTCTAAAGCTAAATTCATCATATTTGTGTATGATTTTTCTCTATTTTCGGCACTATCTGCAACTTTTTCAACCAAAGAGTCGCTAATTGTAAATATACCAAGGGCTTTTTTACCATATTTTCTAGCAGTCATATAAAGTCCATAAGTTTCCATTTCTACGCACAAAACTCCATATTTTCTTAAATTATCAAATACTCCATCTGGTAGTTTATTATAAAATTGATCAGAGCTATGAACTTGACCGCAATGAGTTGTATAAGACAATTCATTTGACTTGTTATAGGCTTTAAGCAAAAGATCAAAATCTGGTGTTGGTGAAAAATTAATATTTTCAAATAAATTATCGTTTATTGAACTTTCTGAGCAAGCACTTGTTGCTATAACAATATCATGAAGTTTGATATCTTCTTGCATAGAACCAGCTGTTCCAATTCTAACTATAGTGTCCACATCGTAGAAAGCGAATAACTCATTGTAATAAATCATAGATGATGGTATGCCCATTCCTGAACCCATTACAGAAACTTTTTTTTCTTTGTAGTATCCTGTAAATCCGAGCATTCCACGAGTTTTATTAAATTGTTTAACATTATCTAAAAAATTTTCTGCAATAAATTTTGCTCTGAGTGGATCTCCTGGCATTAGTACTGTGCTTGCAATTTCATCAGGACTTGTTGCCGATATATGGGGTGTTGGTATATTCATATTTTTCTCCTTAAACTAAAATTTACACCTATATTTTATCATTTTTATACAAATTTTAAAGTATTAGAATAGTTTATCTTATCTCTAATTTATTTATCTTATCTACTCTTTTTTGGTGTCTTCCTCCTTCAAATTCTGTCTTGACGAATTCTTCTACAATCATATTAGCTAATTCATTGCCTAATACTCTTGCCCCAATACATAGACAATTTGCATTATTATGAGCTCTACTCATTCTTGCAGAATATGTATCAGAAACGCAAGCTGCTCTAATGCCATCAATCTTATTTGCTGACATACTCATTCCAATGCCTGTGCCACATATTAATATAGCATAATCAGCTTCTTTTGATAAAACTTTTTCGCAAGCTAGCTTCGCATAATCAGGATAATCTACACTTTCATGACCATTTGTCCCTACGTGGATAACAACATGCCCCATAGACTCAATTTTTTCTTTTACAGACTCATATAAATCGATTCCACCATGATCATTTCCTATAACATATTTCATAAAATTTTCCTTTCATTTTTTCTTATTATAGTATAAAATTATGGTATCATAGGATGTTAAACTTTACAAGTTTGATAAAAAAGCATATCATATATTTAATAATGCTAAAAGAATAACTTAATTAGGAGTAATAATGTTTGAATTTAAATTAGATGAACATGAAGTATCTAATGTTCATTTTATAGGAATAGGCGGTATTTCAATGAGCGGTATCGCTGCTTTGTTGTTAAATAAAGGATATAATGTTTCTGGATCTGATAGATCAATGAGTGATATAGTTAAAAATCTTGAAAATCACGGTGCAAAAATTTATATTGGTCAAAGTAAAAATAATATAAATAATCCAGATTTAGTAATTTATACTGATGCTATTTTGGATGATAATGAAGAATTAATAGCTGCAAGAAATCTAGATGTTCCTGTTATAAGCAGAGGAGTTTTTCTAGGAGCCTTGATGAGAAATTATGAAAATTCAATAGCTATTTCCGGTTCTCACGGAAAATCAACAACTACAAGTATGATATCAAAAATTCTTCTAAATTCTAAGGAAAATCCAACAGTTCTTTTAGGCGGCGAACTTGAAGATTTGGAAGGTAACGTTCATGTTGGAGATGAGAAATTCTTGGTAACTGAAGCTTGCGAATATAAGGGAAATATAAGATATTATTTTCCTCAAACTCTAATTGTTCTTAATATTGACCAAGATCATTTAGATTATTATAAAAATCTAGATCATATTGTTGATACTTTCAAAGAATATTTGAGAAATCAAGATGAAAATTCTATTACTATTAGTAATTTAAATGAAGCTAACAACCGATTGATTTTTGATTCTGTTCAAGGAAGACTCATTACTTACGCTCAAGAAAATGACGAAGCTGATTATGTTGCAAAAAATATAAAATTTGACGAAATCGGTAGACCAAATTTTGATTTAAAAATGAAAGATGGTTCTATTGAACACTTTGAACTTGGAGTAATTGGTAGACACAATATAAACAACGCCATGGCTTCAATTATTGCAACCTATGAAAACGGAATTGATATCGAAACTATTAGAAAAAACATCAAAGCTTACAAAGGGCTAAACAGAAGAATGCAAATCTTAGGACATGTTAATGATGCCACTATTATGACTGATTATGGCCATCATCCATCAGAAATTGATGTTACCCTAAAAGCTTTAAGAGAACATACCGATGGAAAATTAGTTTGTATTTGGCAACCTCACACTTACAGCAGAACCAAAACTTTATTTAACGACTTTTTGAAATGCTTTGATGGAGCTGATGAAGTTGTAGTTACTGATATTTACGCTGCAAGAGAAAAATTTGATCCTACAATTCATTCAAAAGATGTGGTTGATGCCTTGGTAAAAAAAGGAGTAAACGCCAAATATTTGGGGACTTTTGAAGAAGCTCGTGATTATGTTTATCAAATTGCTAAACCTTCTGATTTAATAATTACAACAGGTTGTGGAAATCCAGATGTCCTTGCAAAGATGATAGTAAATGATTATATAAAAAACGATAAATAAAATAAGCTGACAACATTTATATACTTTAAAATTTTAAAGATAAATATTTGCTGTCAGCTTTTTTAATAGTCACATTCAATATCTAATGAAATTGCCATAGCTTCATCTATTTTTTGCATAATTGCATTATCAAAGCTTCCAATTTTTTCACGTAGGCGCCTTTTATCAATTGTTCTTAATTGTTCTAGCAAAGCCACACTATTTTTAGGCAGACCAAATTCATTTCCCCTTATTTTTACATGAGTAGGAAGTTTAGCTTTATTAAGTTGGCTAGTGATTGGTGCAATAATAATGGTTGGCGAGTATTTATTTCCCACATCATTTTGTACAATAATTACTGGTCTTACTCCACCTTGCTCGCTACCTACAACTGGAGATAGATCAGCATAAAACAAATCTCCTCTTTTAATTTTCATGGCTAATACCTAAATAATCTACGATTTTCACAACTGAATTATTTTTTATGTAAACTCTTGGCACTCTCATAGAAACTGAGGTCATTAATTCATAAGTAATAGTTGAGATCTTTTCCGCTTCCTTATAAATATCAGGATAGATAATGACTTCATCATCAATATTAACATCTAAAGTACTTACGTCAACCATAAGCTGATCCATGCAAACTCTTCCCAATATTCTGCAATTTTTACCCTTAATGCTAAGTTCGCCTATATTTGAAAATGCTCTAAAAAATCCATCTGCGTAGCCAATTGCGACAGTTGCTACCTTCATTTCAGATGGAGAAATAAATGTTGATCCATAACTAATCGGAGTTCCTTTTTTAATTTTTTTTACAAAAGAAACCTTGGATTTTAAGCTAAAGCATTGACTTAGATCAACATTCGAGTTTTCTCTAAGATAATTAGAAGGATAAATTCCATAGATGGCAATTCCAACTCTAACCATATCTTTTACAGTTTTTTGCTTTATTGCTCCAGCGCTATTTGATAAATGCAAAAATTTAAAGTTAAAATCGTTCTTAATTTGATTAATTATTTTATCATATCTTTGAGCCTGCAAATTCATAAAAGTTTCATCTTCTTCATCTGCACTTGCATAATGACTAAAAGCTGAGATTACATTGATATTTTTTAAATTTTTTAGCTCTCTTATTTTATCAACTTCATAGTCTCTAAATCCTATCCTAGAATGGCCTGTATCTAAAGCTATATGAACGTCTATTTTATTTTTTATGTTTAAATTTATTTTTTTAGCATATTCTAGATCGTAAATAGGAATATCAATATGATATTTTATGCATAAATCAACATCTTTATAAGAAACATAGCCTAGGATAATAATTGGTTTTTTTATTCCGTTTTTTCTTAAAATTAAAGCTTCACTAACTTTAGCTACAGCAAAATAATCTACTTCATTTTCTATATATTGAGCAATTTCAACTGATCCTAAACCATATGCGTTAGCTTTTACAACAGCACAAAACATAGAATTTTTATTTAATTCTTTTATTTTTATTACATTTTCTTTTATAGCATCTAAATTAATAGTTAAATATGTTTCCATCTATCACCTCAAAAGTTTTATTGCTTCTGCTATATTATTTATTATATCGCTAGCCATTAAAGATTCTTCTCCCAATTTAATTTTTGCTATATCTCCAGCTAAAGAATGAATATATACTCCTAAAATTGCAGCATTATAAGGATCTAAATTTTTCATAAATGAAGCTATTATTCCAGTTAGGACATCACCACTTCCTGCTGTTGCCATACCTGGATTTCCAATTTTATTTATGTAAATTTTATTGCCATCAGTAACAATGGTATGATTGCTCTTTAAAACTAAAACTATTTTATGCTCTTTTGCAAATTCTTTTGCAATATTTTCCCTATCTTTATTTATTTCATCGATACTCATATTGGTAAGTCGTGAAAATTCTCCAAAATGTGGCGTTAAGATAATATTATTTCTTTTTTTTATTATACTTAAATCTTTGCTTAAAGCATTTAATCCATCAGCATCTATGACTAAATTTATTTTTGTATTTTGAATTATTTCATCTATTAGTTTGTTTAATCCATCGCCTTTGCCCATACCAGGGCCGATCGCTAATACATCTAAGTCTTTGATTTTTTCTAAAATCTCATTAAATATTTCTTTGCTATAATAAAAATTTTCACAGTCAATAGATTTTATAATCTGTTCATTTGCTTTTATTTGCAAAATAGTGCTTATGGATTTAGGTGCAATTAGATAGCTCAGCCCTGCACCAGAGCGCATTGATGCAAGGCTTGATAGATAAATTGATCCAGCCATTCCAGGACTTCCACCTAAGATGCCAATCCTTCCGTAAGTTCCTTTATGAGTATCAGACTTTCTTTTTTTCAATAAAGACCTAATATTTTTATCTATATCAAAAGAATATAAGTCACTGATTTGGCATACTGCTACTGCATAATCTCCATCATGGCTTATTGAAATTGAGGCATTTGTTTTGACTGAATCTATATAAAGAATTGGAATATTATTTATATGTCTAATTTCTATTTTTTTTCTAATAATACTAGAAATTTTAAGTCCATAAGCTTTTAGGCATGCTTCCTTGGCAGCAAAAATACCAGCTAAGCTTTGACAATAGTTTGCTTTTGAACTTGCATAGTCTAATTCTTCTTTAGTGAAAATTTTTATAATATTTTTTTTAAAAGAAAATCTTTTTATTTCTACAATATCTATACCAATCATAATAACTCTTTATGAATACTTTTTGCTTTTTTGAGTATTTCATCCTCATCTAAATAGGTCAATTTTCCCTTATCAAGTAATAAATCGCCATCAACAAAAACATATTCTATATCTCTTTCGTATGTCGAATAACATACTGAAGCAATAAGCTCATCAGTTGGAAAATGATGTACATTGTTAGTATTTATCATAATTAAATCTGCTTTTTTGCCAGCTTTTATTGTGCCAACAAGCTTATCAATTCCAAGTGCCTTTGCACCATTAATTGTAGCCATTTTTAATACATCGAAAGCTTTTAAATTAGAAGCATCTTTTAATTTGGATAAGAGAGCGCAAATCTCAATTTCTTTTAACATAGACTGTTTATTATTACTAGCCGCAGAATCTGTGCCTAAACACACGTTAATTCCATAATCTAAAAGTCTTGTAACATCTAAAATTCCAGAAGATAATTTTAAATTGCTAGATGGATTATGAACAATTGAAACATTTTTTTCTTTTAGTATAGAAAGATCATTATCGGTAAGATAAACGCCATGAGCTGCTATTGTTTTTTGATCAAATATACCACATTCATCAAAAACTTCTGTTGGAGTTTTGCCATATTTTTTTATACATTCATCATTTTCTATTTTTGTTTCTGATAGGTGAATATGAATAGGCATATTAAATTCTTTAGCTACTTTACTAATTTCCTTTAGATAATTTATAGTGTTTGTATAAATAGCATGAGGGCCTAAAGCTATAAATAATTTATCATCTTTACCATTATATTTTTTAAAAAGATCAATGTTTTCTTTTAATTTTGAAAAATTTTCATCAGGAAAAGTTAAACCTCTCGCAATTAGAGCTCTGAGTTTTGAATTTTCTAAAGCTTTTATAGTTTCTTCTTCAAAAAAATACATATCAGCGAAACTTGTAGTACCAGATTTTATCATTTCTACAAAAGATAAAAGCGAAGCACTGTAAACTATGTCTTCATTTAATTTTTCTTCTGCTGGGAAGATATAATCATTTAACCAGGTCATCAAATCAGTATCATTGCCATAATTTCTAAAATGGCTCATTGCAACATGAGTATGAGAGTTAATGAAGCCTGGCATGGTTAAGTAATTGCTCCCGTCAATTATTCTATCTGCCTTAAAATCATCTAAATGACCTATGGCTTTTATTAGGTCATTTTCTATGTAAATATTAGAAATATTTATTTTTTCATCTTCCATAGACAAAATAGAAGTGTTTTTAATTAATATATTCATTTTTTAAAAAAGGAGTGAAATTCACTCCAATTCTCCTATTTTTTCTTTCAATAAAGCATTAATTTCTTGTGGATTTCCCTTGCCTTTTGTTTTCTTCATAGCTTGACCAACAAGATATCCGAAAGCCCTATCTTTTCCATTTTTAATGTCATCAATAGATTCTTTATTCTCGCTTAAAACTTCATCAACAATACTTGCCAAAAAATTAGAATCAGAAATTTGCAATAAATTTCTTTCTTTGGCTAATTTTTCTGGATCCTCATTACTTTCAAAGATATCTCTAAGAAGTTTTTTTGCAACATTATTGTTAATTTTATTATCTTTAGCTAGATTTATTAGTTTTGCAAAATTTTCTACTGATAATTGCATTGTTGAAGGAGTTTTTTCAGTTTCATTTAATCTTCTTGATAATTCACTTAATATCCAGTTTGCTGTAATTTTTGGATCATTTACTATCTGGTTAGTTTTTTCAAACAATCCTGCAAGTTCTCTATCATTAGCTAGTTGACTTGCATCATATTCGCTCATTTTATAGTCATTTATATATCTTTGTAATTTATCTTTTGGAAGTTCTGGGATTTTATCTTTAATTTCTTTTAAATATTCTTCACTAATAGAAATTTCTGGAATATCTCCTTCGATTGCAAATCTATAATCATTTCCAGTTTCTTTTAAACGCATATGAACAGTTTCAAGCAATTCATCATCCCAACGTCTTGTTTCTTTTACTCCTCTTTCTCCCTTAGCTAATAATTCGATTTGCCTTTTTTGTTCGTATTCCAAGGCATTTTCGATAGCTTTGATGGAGTTTATATTTTTAATTTCTGCTATATTGGTTTTGATATTATTATCTAAATCAACTATATTTATATTTACATCACAGCGCATAGATCCTTCGGCCATAATGCAATCAGAAACTCCCAAAAATCTTAGATTTGATGCTAAGGTTTCAACAAATTCACGCGCTTCTTCTGGTGAATTCATTTCTGGTTTGGTTACTATTTCTATTAAAGGGACGCCAGCTCTGTTATAATCCATCAAAACTTTTCCATCTTCATCGTGGTTAGATTTACCGGTATCTTCTTCCATATGAATTTCTATTAAGCCAATTTTCTTGCCATTTGATAGTTCTATGTAACCTTCTTTTGCAAATGGTTTGTCATATTGAGTTATTTGATAGCCTTTTGTAAGATCTGGATAAAAATATTTCTTCCTATCCATTTTTTGATTTCTATCTATTTGACAATTAAAAGCCATACCAGCTGTCAAAGCTAGTTCAACTGCTCTTTTATTCATTACTGGTAATGCTCCAGGATGGCCTAAACAAACTGGGCAAACATTCGTATTTGGTATTGCTCCAAACTCATTAGCACATCCACAAAACATTTTTGTTTTTGTTGCTAATTCAACGTGGATTTCAAGACCTATTATAGTTTTCGTGTTCATTTTGCCTCCTTGATAAATCTTTGTGCTGCATTTAATATTTTATTATCGTCAAATCTATTGCCTATAAATTGAACAGATCCTGATATGCCATCTCTTACAGGTACAGATATTCCACACATACCGGCAAGATTTACAATTACATTAAAACCATCAGCTTTAAAATCACTAAGTGGATTATCGTTATTTTCTGTGATTTTAGTTGGTAAATTTGTAGTAGTTGGTGTAATAATTAAGTCGTATTCTTCTAATAAGCTTTCAAGTTCTTTTTTGATTAGTGTTCTTAATTGCAGACCTTTTTTATAAACTCTTTGGTTATCACTTGCTGATAAATACATTGTTCCAAGAGCAATTCTTCTTTGAACTTCTTCACCAAAACCTTCTGATCTTGATTTTATAAATAAATAATTTAAGTTATCATAATTTTCAGTTTGATGACCAAATCTTATACCATCAAATCTACTCATATTTGAGGAAACTTCGCTACTCATAACTACATTATAAACTGGGTTGGCAAATTTGGCGTATTTAAAATCAACAGTGTGAATTTCAGCACCTAATTTTTCTAATCTTTCTATGGCTAATTTATAATCTTCTTTTACTATGTCTTCTATACCTTTATATATATCGGCATCTGTACTAATAACACCAATTTTTTTGCCGGCAAAATCATAATCTTCATTTTTAAATTCATAATTTTCCAAAATCGAAGTCATATCTTTAGAGTCTGTTGATGAAGTGATACTAGCTAATAATTTCATGTCTTCAATGTTTTTAGCAAATATTGATACTTGATCAAGGGTATTTGCCATTGAAACTACACCGTATCGACTCATTAAAGAATAAGTTGGTTTATAGCCTAGTATATTTGTATAGGAAGCTGGTCCTCTTACAGAACCACCTGTATCTGTACCAAGAGAAACTAAAACATCACCATTGGAAACTGAAACTGCTGACCCAGATGATGAACCACCTGCTATTCTTTCTGTATCCAAATTATTTTTTACAACGCCAAAGTAAGATGTTCTGGAGCTTGATCCCATGGCAAATTCGTCCATGTTGGTTTTAGCAATAATTATTGCATCTTCATTTAGTAGATTTTCTACTACAGTTGCATTATAAACTGGCGTAAAATCTTCTAGCATTTTTGAAGCGCAAGTCATTCTCATGTTTTTATAAGAAATATTATCTTTTACAGAAATTGGTAATCCAAATAATTTTCCTAATTTTTCGCCATTTTTTAACTTTTCTTCCAAAAACTCAGCTCTTTTAATGCTATCTTCTTCGTTGTAACTAATATAAGCGTTATATTCATTGGCTTTGATTTTTGCTAGAGTTTCTTTTGTATATTCGATTACGGAAATTTCACCTGACTTAAATTTATTTACTAATTCTTCTATATTCATAAAAACTCCTATAATTTCCAATCCAATCTGAAATAACCAAATTCAGTATCTTTAGCATTTTTTAGGGCCTCTTCTCTTTTTATTGATCCTTCTACTTCATCATCTCTAAAAATTGCCTTATGGTTAAAAATTTCTTCAGTTATTTCAACACCATCAGTATCAATATCAAAAATATCTTCAACAAAATCCAATACTTTATTAAATTTGTAGGTCAAAACATCAATATCTTTACCTTCGAGGCTAAGATTTGAAAGATTGTATATTTTTTCTACTTCTTTTTGATTCATCTTACTTCCCTTCTAACTTTTCTAAAAAGTCATATAATTTTTTATCTTCATAAATTTCAGCAGAAAATTTTTTTGCTTTATCAAGCTTAGATCCTGGCTTTAGGCCACAGATAAGGACATCTGTGTTCTTTGATACAGATCCTGTTACCTTTCCACCATTATCTTCTATCAATTCTTTAATCTGATCTCTATTATAATTTTCAACAGTACCTGTAATAACAAAAGTTAAACCTTCAAGAGATTTATTAGTGTTTTTATTATTTTCTCTATTTATTATTATTCCCTTTGATAGCAATAAGTCTAAGGATTCTTTAATCTCATCATCTTTGAAAAATTTAACGATTTCTTTTGCAGTAATTTCTCCAATATCATTAACTTCTTGTAATTGTTCAATATTTGCAGCTCTTAAATTATCTAATGTTTTAAATTTCTCTGCTAAATCTTTTGCACTTCTTTCGCCAACATTAGGTATTCCAATTGCATAAATAAAATTGCTAAGATTTGTATTTTTGCTTTTTTCTATTGCGTCAAGTAAATTTCTAGTTTTTTTATCGGCAAATCTATCCAAATTTATTAGATCGTCGTAGGTTAGGTCATAAAGATCATAAATTTCTTTTATCCCCAATTCATCCATCAATTGACCGATAGTTTTTTCTGATAAACCTTCAATATCCATGGCATTTCTTGATGCAAAATGCTGCATTCTTGCCAATAATTGTGGGGTACAAGAAATAGAATTAGGACAAACAATGTGAACATTTCCTTCGATTAGTTCTGTGTGGCAATATGGACAATATTTTGGTTTTTCAATTTCTATTGTTCCTTCTTGATTTTCATCAACTACTCCTAAAATTTCAGGAATTACATCGTTTGAACGTCTAATAAAAACTTTGGACCCGATTTTTACTTTTTTTCTTTTAATATCGTCATAATTATTAAGTGTTGCTCTTGATACGGTAACGCCAGAAAAATCAACTGGTTCTAGAATTGCAGATGGTGTAACTTTGCCAGTTCTACCTACATTCCATACTACATCTAATAAAGTTGTCGTATATTCTTCAGCTTCAAATTTAAAGGCTATTGACCATCTAGGAAATTTATTGGTATATCCTAAAACATCTTGAGTTTTTTTATCATTTATTTTTATTACAACTCCATCGGTTAATATATCCAAAGTTTCTCTTTGTTTTTCTATTATTTTTAGCTCGTCAATAATTTCTTCATAAGTTTTAACTTTTTTATGATAAGTATCTACATTAAATCCTTGTTTTTTTAGAAATTCAAGCTTTTCTTCCTCATTATTAAAATCTAACGAAGTAGTTGAAATATTATAGAAAAACGCTGTTAGATTTCTTTTTTTAGTTTCACTGGTATCTAAATTTCTTATAGCTCCAGCTGCAGCATTTCTTGCATTTTTAAGTTGAAGCTCATTATTTTTATTATACTTTTTTAATTCGGATAATGGCATTAATGCCTCACCTTGTATTTCTAAAAGAGACTTTTCTTTTATCTGAAGCGGGATAGATCTTATTGTCCTAACTTGAGCAGAAATCTCCTCGCCTTGGATTCCATTTCCTCTAGTTGCAGCATTGATAAGTTTCCCATCATTATAAGTTAGATTTATTGTTAGACCATCAAACTTATATTCCATGATAAATTCTAATGGAGGCAATTTTTGAGAATTAAGATCATTATAGGAATTTACAAGTCTTTTTGACCTATCTATCCAATTTGCTAAATCTTCATAAGATTGAGCCTTATCTTGCGAATATAATCTTGATATATGGTTATGCTTTTCAAATTTTTCTAAAATTTCTCCTCCAACTTTTTGCGTTGGCGAGTTTTCAGGTCTATAGCCACTTTCTTTTTCAAGCTTTCTTAATCTATCATAGAGCTTATCATATTCACCGTCAGAAACTAAAGGTGCATCCAAGGTGTAATAATTATAGTTTAGTTCTTCGATTTTTTTTGCAAGCTCATCTATTTCTTTTATTATATCCATTTCACACCTTATAAATTGGGGCATATTTTTGATTTAATTTTTTTAAACCTTTTTTATCAAAAGCAACGACTAATTCATTTCCGTCTTCACTTTCTTTTATTTGAACAATCATTCCCTCTCCCCATTTGGAATGCATGATTTTATCTCCAATATTATAATCTTCACTACCATCTTCTCTTACTTTTAGCTTTGTATCTAAAACAGATCTTCTGGTTTTTTCTCTCATATAATCTTCATTTGAGATTTTTTCATCTATAGTTGATGAAAAGTAAGAATATGAGTAATTTTCTAATTCCTTTATATTTGATTTTATTTCTTCAATAAATCTCGAAGGCTTATAATAAATCGGAATGCCATATGCTCTTCTTAATTTACTGCTTGTTAGGTAAAGTTTTTGGCAGGCTCTAGTAATTCCAACATAAAATAATCTTCGTTCTTCTTCTATATTTCCTTCATCGATTGATCTTTTTCCTGGAAAGAGTCCTTCATCAAGGCCTACAATAAAGACAACCTTAAACTCAAGACCCTTTGCAGCATGAATAGTCATAAGAGATATACTATCATCAATTTGTTCAGTTTTTTCCATCTCTGACATCAAACTTAAATTTTCCAAATAATCAAAAATATTATCAGCTGGGTTATTTTCTTCGTATTCACTAGCTGCAGAAATAAATTCATTGATATTGTCAATTCTCGATCTATCTTCAATTGAAAAACTAGCTTCTAGGGCTTTTATGTAGGTAGATTTTTCCAAAACTACTTTGATCAAGTCTGTTATGGTATAAGCGTAAGGATTTTCAAATAATTCCTTTAGAGGGTCATAAAATTTATTAACCAAAGTTTTCATTCTATCAGTTAAAAGTTTGTTATAATTATTATCTGTGATTAATTCTAGGATAGAAATATCATTTTCAGAAGCTATATCGCTTAGTTTTTCTACAGATTTTAATCCTATCCCTCTTTTAGGCTCGTTAATGATTCTTTTTAAGGCAAGGTCGTCTTTTGGATTTACAATAATTTTTAGATAAGAAACTAAATCTTTAATTTCCTTTCTATCATAAAATTTAAGACCTCCAACAACCTTATAATCAATCAAATTTTTCATCAAACTTTCTTCAAAAGGTCTGGATTGGGCATTAGTCCTATACAAAATTGCCATATCTTTGTAAGAATATCTCTGATTTTTAAGAGATTTTATTTCATCAACTACAAATTTGCTCTCTTCACTTTCTGTAGAAGTGTTTTTATAGATTACTTCGTCGCCCTTCTCATTTTCTGTCCAAAGATTTTTATATTTTCTTTGAACATTATTAGCTATTAGAGAATTAGCAGTATCTAAGATATTTGAAGTTGACCTATAATTTTGCTCTAATTTTATTATTTGTGCGTTTTTAAAGTCTTTCTCGAAATTTAAGATATTATTAATGTCAGCACCTCTAAAGCTATAAATAGATTGGTCAGCATCTCCAACTACAAAAACATTTTTATGAAAACCAGCAAATAACTTTATAAGCTCATACTGGCTAGCATTTGTATCCTGGTATTCATCAACAAATACATACTCAAATTTTCTTTGATAATAATCCAATGTTTCTAAATCTTTATTTAATAATTCCAATACTTTGCCAATTAAATCATCAAAATCAAGAGCATTATATTCAAACTTTCTTTTTTCATAAAGCTTATAAATATTATAAAATTCTCTATGGTATTGATAAAATTCATCCATATTAAGAAAATCTTCTGGGTCAATAGCTTTATTTTTTAAGGTTGATATAATATTTTGTGCATTTTTAGGACTTATTTCTTCTTTGTAACCTAAATCATTAATTATTTCTTTAAGAAGAGTTTTTTGATCATTGGTATCATAAATTGTAAAATTATTGGAATATCCGATTTTTTCTATATTCAATCGCAAAATTCTAGCACAAATTGAATGAAAAGTTCCAATCCATAAATTACTTGTGTCGAAATTTAGTAGCTTGTTAACTCTCTGTTTCATTTCATTTGCTGCTTTATTGGTGAAAGTTATAGCTAGTATATTTCTAGGATCGATGCTTTCATTTTCTATTAGATTAGCAATGCTAGTTGTTAGAACTCTAGTTTTGCCACTGCCAGCTCCAGCTACTACTAATAGGGGGCCTTTATTATGTAAAACTGCTTCTTTTTGTTTATCGTTTAATCCGTCAAGTATCATTGATACATCCTTCCTACCTAAATATTATACCATACAAAAAAAGGAGCCGTTGTAAATCTATAAACTATTAGTTTATTTTACAACAGATCCTTTTATTATTAAATAACAATTACTTTTCGGATTTTTTTTGTTTTTTTAGATCTTTTTCGATAAGTTTTTCAAGTACAAGATCATATCCGCTTGAACCATAATTTAAAGATCTATTTACCCTAGATATAGTAGCTGTAGATGCACCTGTTTCTTCTTCAATAACGTTGTAAGTTTTTCTAATTTTTAGTAATTTTGCAACGTGAAGTCTTTGAGCTATAGATTGGATTTCTCTAGCTGTACAAATATCTGTAAAAAAGTTATAGCATTGATCTATATCTTCTAGCATTAATATTGCTTCAAATAATTCATCAATTTGCGCATTTTTTAATTTTGATTCTGACATATTACCCCCATAAGAATATTTTTTATTATATTTGTTCTTATGGTATATTTTACTTCATTACTTTATATATTTCTACTATTAATTAATTAAATTATTATACTAAGATAAACCAACAATATTATTATTGTTATCTAATTTTATTTCATAAGCCATAGGTGATTTTGGAAGACCCGGCATTGTCAAAATATTTGCTGTGTAAGCTACTAAGAATCCAGCACCAGCGTTTATTCTCATATCTCTAATAGTAATTTTATAATCATCATCAGTTATTTTAACATTAGGATCGTCTGATAGAGAATATGGAGTTTTTGCTATACAGATTGGTAAATTTGAATAAGATAAACTTTCTATTCTTTTTATTTCTTTGTTGGCCTTATCTGTATAAACAACATCCTTTGCCCTATATATTTCTTTGCAAATAATTTCTATTTTTTCTTTAATAGATAAATTAGTATCATACAAGAATTTGAATTCATTATCTTTTTCACATAATTCTACTACATAATTAGCAAGTTCAATCGCGCCACTGCCACCATCGCTAAATACAGATGTTTCAATTGCTTTGGCATCAGCTTTTTCAGTTAATTCTTTTAATAATTTAACTTCATTGTCAGTATCGGTAGCAAATTTATTTATTGCAACAACAATATTTTTACCAAACTTTTTCATATTTTCTATATGAATTCTCAAATTTTTAAATCCAGTTTTTAAATATTCTAAATTTTCTTCTTGAAGGTCTGATAATGGCATTCCTGCGTGATATTTTAAGGATCTTATAGATGTTACAATTACAGTTGCATCTGGTTTTAATCCACCTAATCTACATTTGATATCGTTAAATTTCTCAGCCCCTAAATCTGCACCAAAACCTGCTTCTGTAACAACATAATCAGCTAATCCTAAGGCTGTTTTTGTTGCTAGCAAGGAGTTACAACCATGCGCAATATTTGCAAAAGGACCACCGTGGATAAGTGCTGGCGTATTTTCTATAGTTTGTACAAGATTTGCTTTTAAAGCTTCTTTCATAACTACTGCAACAGATCCTGTTGCTTTTATATCTTCTATAGTTACTGGATTATTTTCTATGTCATAAGCAACTATCATTTTACTTACTCTATTTGTGAAATCTTCAACACTTGTTGCTAGACACAAAACTGCCATCATTTCTGTTGCAACGGTTATATCAAATTTATCTTCTCTTGTCACACCATCAGTTCTATTTCCCAAACCAATTACTATATTTCTTAAAGCTCTATCATTAATATCTAAGCATCTTCTCCAAACTATACGTTTAGGATCGATATTTTTTTCATTTCCTTGATAAATATGGTTATCTAAAATAGCAGCTACGAGATTTACTGCACTAGTTATAGCGTGAAAGTCTCCTGTAAAGTGAAGATTTATTTCTTCCATAGGAAGAACTTGGCTATATCCTCCACCAGTTGCTCCTCCTTTTTTACCAAAGGATGGACCCATAGAAGGTTCTCTTAAAACCGTGATAGCTTTTTTGCCAATTTTATTAAGAGCCATTGATAAACCAATATTTAAGGTTGTTTTTCCTTCTCCACTTGGAGTAGGGTTTGTTGCTGTTACTAAGATTAGTTTAGAATTTTCTTTTTTTTGATTGGCGTATGATAAATCAATTTTTGCCTTGTAGTTTCCTAATTTCTCGTATTTTTCTATCCCAAGATCTTTACAAATCTCATCAATATCTTTTAGTTTAACTTCTTTTGCTATTTCTATATCTGTTTTCATTACTTCTACCTTTCTAAGATATTCAAAAATTCATTGCACAATTCATTATTTCTAGCTAAAAGCGGACCATGCAAATAAGTACCAATAGTATTTTTATAACGAAATCCCTCTGTTTTATCGATTCCATTATTGCCATTACCCTCTTCTACAATTCCAAATGGCTTTTGATTATCTGCTAAATATGTAACGCCACCATGATTTTCAAATCCATTATAGATTGAACCATTAATAGAATCTTTTATCCTAATATTACCTGTAAATCTTTTACCTTCTTCCTGATTTTTCGTATAATGATCAAATATTTTTAAGCCTTCAATTTTATTATTATAGGCATCATAATAATATTTACCTAATAATTGATAACCTCCGCAAATGGCTAAAAATAAACCTGAATTTTCAATATACCTTTGTATTGCATCTTTTTTTTCTTTTAAATCTAATTGAACAATACTTTGTTCGTAATCTTGACCACCTCCAAAAAATACAAAATCATATTTTTTCTCATCAAAAGTATCTCCAAGACTTATAATCTCAGTTTCAACTTCATAGCCTCTTTTCTTTGCTTCATGAGCAAAGGCCATTATATTTCCTACATCACCATATGTATTAAGGAGGTTCCCATAAAGATGACAGATTTTTAATTTTTTCATAATTTTAGTAACTCCCTTAATCTAAGCATTGCGGTGTAGGTTGATAAAATGTATATATTATTGGATTTTGTATTTGAAATAATATCATTAATATCATTTTCGTAATCAAATTCACTGATCTCGCCCTTAAATATTTCAGCTATTTCTAGCCTTCTTTTCATATCTTCTTTTCTTTTCCCAGATACATATACATCCTTAATATCTAAATCTTTTAGTTTCTCATAATAAGAATCGTAAATCCAGCTAACATCTGTCCCATCAGCATAATTATCGTTTAATAGACATATAAGGCTTATTGGTTCTTTTTCGAGTAGCATAAGATCTATAATTTGATTTAATCCAGTAGGGTTTTTTACAAGATTGATTATTAAATTTTTATTATAGATTTGTATATTTTCTTGTCTACCAAAAACGTTTTTTTGATTTTTTAATCCTCTATAAATTTCATCATAAGAAAGACCTAATTCTTTAGCACAACTTATTGCTGCAAGAGCATTGTAGATGTTATAAAGTCCACCAACATTTATTTCATAAAACTCATTTCCCAAGTAAAAGCTAGAATAATTTGCTTCTAATCTATCTTTTTTATCTAATTTATAAGTTATTTTAGGAGATTTAAAGTCACAATTAGGACAAGCAAAATCTCCCAAAGAAGAATAATTATTTAATTTATATTTTAATATATGCTGGCATTTAGGGCAAAGTATCCCATCAGAATTTAATTCAGGATCTAGAGAATAATCATAAGCCTCATCTTTTTTATCTCTAATTGCAAAATAGACTTTATCAAATTCATCCATTTGTGGGTAAGAGAAAATCGGCAAATCGCCATTTGCTATAATTTTTGCCTTAGGCATAATTTTTACACCAGAAATTATTTTTTTAAATATGTTATATATTTCTCCAAATCTATCCATTTGATCTCTAAAAATATTGGTAAAAACTATATAATCTGCTTTAATGTTTTTTCCAATTCGTAAAATATTGGCCTCATCGACTTCAAGCACTGCTATAGTTTCTTCATTACTTGGATTGTCTAACAAAGTAGTAATAATTCCTTGAACCATATTAGAACCAGATTCATTGGTATATACCTTATCATATTTTTCTTTTAGTATGCTTACTAGAAAATGAGTTGTCATTGTCTTTCCATTAGTACCTGTAACGAAAATAAATTTTGTATTCTTTGATAACTCATCTAGTATATTTTTATCTAACTTGTAAGCTACATAACCAGGAAGCGAGGTCGCATTATGGTTGGTAATTTTTAGACCTCCTCTTATGGCTTTAGCTATAATTTTTGTAATTTTACTTTTTAAACTCATATTTTTAATATATCATAAATTTTTATTATATCCAATGATTAATATGTAATTATAAAATCATCTTCATCGTCTACAATTTTAAGCTCATATTTTTCTACATGATCAACTCTAATAAATCTTTGATTTTCTAATTTTTCTATAAATCCATCTATAGCATTGACTTTTCCTTGAACAATGCATTCTACATCATAATTATAAAGATTTCTTACACTTCCAGTTAAATTAAGTTGATTGGCCAAAATTCTTGCTGTGTACCTAAATCCGACTCCTTGGACTCTGCCTTTAAATATCAATTTATATCGCTTCATAAAAGTATCCTCTTATTTTAGTTTTACTTGACAATTTAAAGCTTTCAAGTTCAATATTATTGACACCCCCTATGGGTGTTAAGGAGGTAATATGAAAAAGCGTTTCGACGTGAGTGGAATGTCTTGTTCAGCTTGTCAGGCCAATGTTACAAGAGCCGTTGAAAAACTTGGAGTAAACGAAGTAAATGTAAATCTCATAAGTCAAAGCATGAGTGTTGATTATAATCCAGATATGATTTCTGATGAAGATATTATTACTGCCGTTGAAAAAATTGGCTATGGCGCAAGACTAAAATCTGATGAGAATAAAATAATTACAAAAAGTCCTGAAGATAAGGAATTAGCAAAAGATGAAGATAATACAAAATTTAGATTAAAAATATCATTTTTATTTTTAATTCCTTTGATGTATGTATCTATGGGTCCCATGTTTGGACTACCACTTCCCTATTATTTAATTGGTTATAAGGGATCTTTACTTAATGCAATTGTTCAATTTTTATTGACTTTGCCAGTTCTTATAGTTAATAGAAAGTTTTTTATAAATGGATTTAAAGGATTGATTAATAGAGCTTTTAATATGGATACGCTTATAGCTTTAGGTTCCAGTTCGGCATTTATTTATGGAGTTTTTGCAATTTTAAGAATCGCCTATGGTTTTTCTTTTGGCAATGAAGAAATAATTAATCAATACATGCACAATTTATATTTTGAATCCTCAGCTATGATATTAACCCTAATTACCTTGGGAAAATATTTTGAAGCAAGATCTAAAGGACAAACTAAAGCATCTTTAGAACATTTAATAAATTTAGCACCAAAACAAGCAACAATTATTAAAGACAATGAAGAAATTATTGTTAGTGTAGATCAAATTGAAAAAGGAGACATTGTTTTAATTAAACCAGGTGACTCTATACCAGTAGATGGAAAAGTCATAGAAGGATCTTCTTTAGTTGATGAGTCTGCTATAACTGGAGAATCAATTCCTATAGCAAAAAATATAAATGACAGAGTTATTTCTGCTACTATAAATAAACAAGGTAGTTTTAAATTTATCGCAACTGAAGTTGGAGATTATACAACTCTTTCTCAAATAATTAACCTTGTTAATGAAGCTAATGAAACCAAAGCACCTATTGCAAGGATAGCCGATAAAATTGCCGCAATATTTGTACCTACTGTTATAATAATTTCGATTATTACATTTATAATTTGGAAAATATTGGGTTATAACTTTGAATTTGCTCTAAATATGATGATTTCAGTACTTGTAATTTCTTGTCCTTGTGCTTTAGGACTTGCAACGCCAATGGCAATAATGGTCGCAACTGGAAAATCCGCAGAACTTGGTCTTTTATTTAAAAATGCGGAAGCATTAGAAAATTTACACAAAGTTGATAGCATTTTACTAGATAAAACAGGAACCATTACCAATGGTAAACCTATTGTCACAGATATTGATACGATTTTAGATGAAGATGAATTTATTAAAATTGCAGCCAGCATAGAAAATTCTTCAGAACATCCATTAAGTAATGCAATAGTTTTATATGCCAAAGAGAAAAATATAGATCTTGAAAAAATTGATGACTTTTCTGCAATTTCCGGCAAGGGAATTATTGGAAAACTAAACTCCACAACTTATTATGGAGGAAATGAAAAATTGATGGTAGATAATGATATCGATCTAAATTCTTACAAAAATTTAGCTGAAAAATATTCTTCTGATGGAAAAACTGCTATGTATTTTTCTGACGACAAAAAAGTTTTAGGTATTATTGCAGTTATGGATACTCCAAAATCCACCTCAAAATTAGCCATAGAAGAGTTAAAAAAACTTTCTTATGAAGTCATTATGCTAACTGGTGATAATGAAAAAACTGCTGAAGCAATTAGAAAAAAATTATCCATAGACAAAAAATTTGCCGAAGTCTTACCTAAAGATAAGAATAAGGTTGTAAAGAATCTACAAGATTTGGGTAAAAAAGTAGCGATGGTTGGAGATGGAATAAACGATGCCCCTGCCCTAGCTAGAAGTGATATTGGAATTGCTATAGGAAATGGAACTGATGTTGCAATTGATTCTGCAGATATTGTACTGATGAGAAATTCTTTATTGGACATAGTTAATTCAATAAATCTTTCCAAAGAAACTATAAAAATTATAAAAGAAAATCTATTCTGGGCATTTTTTTACAATGTAATTTTAATCCCTGTTGCCAGTGGAATTTTATACCCAGCTTTCGGAATAAAATTAAATCCAATGTTTGCCGCTTTTGCTATGAGTATGTCTTCAATATTTGTCTGCCTTAACTCATTAAGACTTAGATCATTTAAAGCAAAATTTGAGAACCAAGAAATTATTAAAGATTCAATTGAAGAAAAATTAGAAGAAAATATAAAAGGAGAAAAATCAATGAAAGAAAACAAAAAATTAATCGTAAATGTTTATGGTATGTCATGCGAACATTGCAAAGCTAATGTAGAAAAGGCACTAAATTCTCTAGACTTTGTTGAAAAAGCAGAAGTTGATTTGAAAAATAAAATAGCAGAAGTAACTTATTCTGATTTAGCTAATGAAGAAGCAATTGAGAATGCAATAAAAGATGCAGGCTACGAATTTAAAGGAATTGACTATAAATAATGAGGGCTGATAAGGCAAAGACAATTAGAAAATTAAAAACTGTAAGCGGGCAAATTGACGGTTTGATAAAAATGATTGAAGATGATAGATATTGTATCGATATAAGTAATCAACTTATGGCTTCAATTTCAATTTTAAAAAATATTAACAAGGATATCTTAGGAGCTCATCTTGAGCATTGTGTCTATGATGCCCTTGAAAATGGCAAAAAAGATGAAAAAATAGAAAAAATAAAAGAAATTGAACAAATTATGGATAAATTAAATAAAATATAAAAAAAGCTTCCTATTTTAAACGGATTTCATAAAATTGTATTACCAAGATTATGAATCCGTTTACTAGGGAGCTTTTAAAATTCTTTAATGAAATTAATTAAGAAAGAATTTTTTTCGATTATTTTAAAAATTATAATTCCAATTATGCTAACCATAACAAATTCACTAGCCATAAATGATGCTAACATCATTATAAAGCTTGTGGAATTATCTAAAATAAAATAGGTTCCTAAAGCTGGAACAGAAGTCATTATTACTGGAAATAAAGATGCTATAAAAATATTATCTGTCTTTCTCATTAGCCTAAAAGCAATATATGAAGACAAAGTTCCAAAAATAACATCAAACCATGCCATAGGACTAAAAATATTAGCAATTGCACAGCCTAGCAAAAGACCTGGTATATACTTTTTGTTGTAGAAAACCAATAGTACCAAAATTTCTGAAAACCTAAATTGAATTGGTCCATATTGTGGCATTGGCACAACTAAAGTTAATACAGCATACAAAGCTGCTATAGCTGCGGATTTTACTAAAAAATTAGTGTCCTTAAAATAGTTATTATTCATTTTACTCTCCTTGATTTTTTTATAATGGGTGCCAAGAAACATTACCAAGTTATTATACCACAAAATTAATAAGTGTCCCCATATTGAAGCAAATTTTTTTAAGCGTAGAATATCCTTATGAAAAAGAATTTTTTATGTCTAATACTTATTATCCTAATTCTTACTTCTTGCACTGGCAAAAAAGAAAAGTTAAAAAAAGGTTTGGACAATGAAGAAAATTTGAATATTTTAACAAACATCAATGACTTAGCTATAGATACTTTCATTGCAAAGGCAAAAGATAATCCTGTAAGTAATGATAATTTAAAGACAGATTTGTCTACTAATTACAAATCAGATAATAAATCAGAACTAATTCTTAATATTAAAAAAGAAATAAATAATAATCCAAAAGCAAAATGGGTTTATGATAACTTTTATAAAATAAATGATGTTGATGCTTACTTATCTGGAAACGATTTAGATACAATAGAATTTGTCTATAACATGAATAACAACATTACTAAATTTCCTTATTCAGAAGGCGAATCACTTAAGCTAAATAGGAAAACTCCTATGTATCTTCAATGGGATAATCGCTGGGCTTATAATAAATTAGGTGATAGGAATATTGGAGTTAACGGTTGTGGTCCTACTTCTATGGCCATGATCCTTTCAAGACTAAAAGATGATCCTTCTATTACGCCAGATAAGGTAGCAGAAGATGCTAAAACCTATATGGTAGCTGAAGGAATTTCTTGGAATTTCTTTAATGACTACAAAAATAAGTATAATTACAACATAGAAAATGTAAACCTTGATGAAAATTTGATGAAGAAGGCTCTAGAAAAAGGTCCCTTACTTGTATCTGTAAAAAAGGGTTATTTTACCTTGTATGGACATTTATTTGTTATAGATTCTTATAAAGATGGTAAATTCTTAATTAATGATCCAAATAGCATAAAAAATTCAAAAAGAGAATGGTCTTTTGATGAAATAAAGGATCAGATTATACATATTTGGTCTATTTATTAACTTGACAAACACATGCTTATAATATATAATAACAAAGTATTGTTTTGCACCATTAGCTCAGTCGGTAGAGCACCTGACTCTTAATCAGGGTGTCCAGAGTTCGAGTCTCTGATGGTGCACCAATATTTTTTATTATTTAATAGTATTTTCTTATATGTTATAGTTTTCTATAACATATTTTTTTGCAAAAAAAGTAGGTAAATTACTTACCTACTTTAAATATTTTTATCTAGATTCTAATATAGATCTTCTGTTTTTTTCTAACTGACTTGCTAGTTGTGAGAAATTTTCTGATGAAGATGAGAATAATTTATCTATATACTCATAAGATTGTTGGCGAAGTTTATTTGCTTCTGTTGCAGCTTCTTGCAAAATTCTATCAGCTTCTGTTCTAGCTTGTAGCGTTATTTCATGTTCAGAAATCATTCTTTGATATTGATCTTTTGCTTGTTCTTTAAACTTTTGAATTTCTTTGTCTGCATTTTCAAGTCTTTGATTTGCAGCAGCTTCTGCTTCTCCGATTATTCTATCTTTTTCTGCTATTGTCCATTCTGCTTGTTTGATTTCTTGAGGAAGTGAGTCTTTCATCTCTGTTAAAATTTCGTAAATTTCATCTGGATCTACTGATACTTTTCTTGAAAAAGGTACTGCGCTTGCCTCATCCATTACATCTTCCATTTCATTGATCAATTGTGTTATTGTACTTGCCATTTTTTCCCCCTAGTATTTATATTTTTCTTTTAATTTTAATTCAACATTCTTACTTACAAATGGTGATATGTCACCTTTAAAACTAGCTACTTCTTTTACACCACTTGAGCTTATAAAGGAATAATTAGAATTTGCTAATAAAAAAATTGTTTCTAAGCCTTCAAATAAAGACGCATTAATCCTTGCTATATTTTTTTCATATTCATAATCTGCAACAAGCCTTAGACCTCTTGCTATTATCTTGCAATTTTCTTCTTTCGCAAAATTTACTAAAAGACCATCGAAAGATTTGATTTTAACATGACTTAAATTATTTTCTTTTATTACTTCTCTAATCATCTCTTCTCTTTCATCTAAAGTAAAAAGAGATTTTTTTTCTTCATTTATTAGAATAGCTACAACCACTTCATCAAACATATCATTTAATCTTTTTATTATATCAATATGCCCATAAGTCAGTGGATCAAAACTTCCCGGATATATTACTTTCATTTTTGGTAAATATTAACAATTTTCCTTCCATAGACTTTTTCTTTTATCAAAAAAAGCTTGTATTTTTCATCTAAGTTTAATTTTTTATCAGATTCTGTTATTACTATACCATCCTCATTTAATAATTCATAATCATTTATTAATTGAATTGAAATTTTATAATAATCTGAATCAAAAGGTGGATCTAGGTATACATAATCAAATGTTATATCATTTTCTTTATAAAATTTAAGAGCTTTTTTGAAATCCTTATTAGTTAGCATATAAGTGTTTTTGTCGAATTTATATGTATTTTCTTTTAGAATTCTAAAACTTGCTCTATCAAAATCATTAAGATAAACTTTTTTTAATCCTCTTGACAAAAATTCTATACCAATTTGACCAGAACCAGCAAACAAATCTAGGGCTGTTGATTGAGGGTTTATTGGATAAAGCATGTCAAAGATTGCTTCCTTTACTTTATTTTCTGTAGGTCTAGTTAAATTATTTTTTGGTGCTTTTAGTTTTAGACCCTTAAAATTTCCCGATACAACTCTCATTAATTTAATATAATCCTTTTATCTTCATCAAAAAACTTTTCAATTTCTGATAAATTAACATTTTCATAATTAGTTTTCTTAGTGAAATCTAGTATCTCAAAACTTTTATCGATTTCTTTTTTTGTCATAGTTAAATATTCTATTTGATCTAAATTTCTTCCATGTTGAATTGATGATAATATTTTGCCCCCACCTCTTAGGTCGTAATCTTTTCTTGCAATCTCAAATCCATCTTGACTATTAACTAAAATATTTAACTTAGAATTTTTATTAGTATCGTTGCTTACAAGATAGCAAAAAGATTCATAATTTCCCCTGCCAACTCTACCTCGAAGTTGATGAAGAGTTGAAAGTCCAAAATTAATGGCATTATAAATTACCATGGTATTTGCGTTTTTAATATCAATCCCTACTTCAATTACAGTTGTAGAAATCAAAATATCAATTTTTCCATCAGAAAAATCTTTTAGAGTTTTTTCTTTATCTGCGGCTTTCATCTCACCATGAAGTTTTTTTACTGTAAAATTTTTAAAGTACTCTTTATATCTCTTAAATAAATTTTCCAAGCTATTATTATCGCAAGAATTTATATTATTGGTTACAATATAAATTTGTCTTCCTACTTTTATATTTTCTTTAAGTTTTTCAACAAGTAATTTTTCTAAAGAAATGCTAATAACTTTTGTATTTATTGGCTTTCTTCCTTTTGGAAGTTCTGTTATCATTGAAAGATCCAAAATTTTTGCAATTTTTAAACTTAAAGTTCTAGGGATTGGAGTTGCTGTCATAGACAAATAATTTACTTTTTTTGCTTTTAAAGCTAAATCTTGTCTTTGAAAAACTCCAAATCTCTGTTGCTCATCATTAATAACAAGCTTTAAATTTTTATATTTAACATCATCTTGAATTAAGGCATGAGTTCCAATGACTATATCAATTTTTCCATTGAGCAAATCATTTTTTACCTTATCTTTATTTTTACTTGATCCTGTTAGTAACTCTAATTTTAATCCAAAAGATTCAACAAATTCTCTATTTTTTTCAAATTGTTGGATTGCTAAAACTTCTGTTGGTACCATCATAGCAGATTGATAAGAATTAATAGCAAAAACAATCATTACTATAATAGCAATAATTGTTTTGCCAGAACCTACATCTCCTATTAATAGCCTATTCATAAGTTTACTATCATTTGCATCTTCTAAAATTTCTTTTAGGGCAATTAATTGTGATCTGGTCAATTCAAAGGGGATTTTTTCTAAAATTTCATCCAAATTGTAGATCAAATTTATATCATCCTTATAATTATATTCTTTATTTAAACAATCAAGAAAAATTAATTCTTTGGTAAAATCAAGAATTTTAAGCTGAGATTTAGCTTTTAGGAGCTTTTCCTTGCTTGTAGGTTTGTGAACTTCTAGTAAATTATCATATTTACTTTCTAAGTTAAATCTATCAAGCAAGAGTTTGTCAAATATTTCTTCGCTCTTATCATAATAATCAAGTGCTTCGTTTATGAAATTCGAGATATTTTTTTGATTTAAACCTGCTGTGAGTCCATAAACGGGAATTATTGAGCCAATAGATTCATCATCAAGTTCTGCAAACATTGGATTATAGGCAAGATAAATGCCATTTTCATAATCAATTTTTGTATAGAATTTATAAGTTTTACCCACAATAAGTTTGCTAGCTGAAAATCTATCGTTAAACCAAATTATTTTAATTTTATCAAGAGAATTTTCTTCTTTAGCATAAAGATAAGTAATTAATCCATTTTTTGTCCTAATGAGCTTGGCTTTACTAGTAATTATCCATTGGAAATAATACTTAACACCAATATTGGCCTTAGAACATATGGCTTTATTTCTCCTATCTTCAAAAGAATTTGGATAATAATTGTAAAGATCAGAAATTGAATTTATATCCAATTTATTTAAAAGTTCTTTTTTCTTAGGACCAACCCCTTTAAGATCTAATAAATCCATTATTCTAAAGTTATTGTGTAATAATATACTGGCTGACCGCCATAAATTAATTCTGTATCTATGTCTTTGAATTTTTTCTCAAGTTTTTTTGCTAAGTTGTTAGCATCTTTTTTATCTATATCCTTACCATAATATATGGTCATTAAGGAGATATCATCGTATTCTTCGATAGCTTTGTTTAAAGTCTCAATTACAGATACTTCTAGTTTTCTCTCGGACTTTACAATTTTTCCATCAAGAATTCCTAGATAGTCGTCTTTTTTAATTTCAATTCCACCTACTGAGGTATCTCTTATAGAAATTGAAAATTCAGCTATATGCAAGTCTTTTATTGCTTGATTCATATTTTTGACATTTTCATTAATGTCGCTATCTTCATCAAATTCTAGCATTGCAGAAAAAGTTTCTGGTATTGATCTAGTTTCTACTACAACTGCATTTTTATCAGTGATTTGACAAGCTTGTTTTGCACTCATAATAATGTTTTTATTATTAGGGAAGATTATTATATTCTCAGCTTTAATTCTATCTAGAGAATTATATATATCTTCAGTAGAAGGATTCATAGTTTGACCGCCTGAAATAATTTCATCTATTTCCATGCTTTTTAAAATTGCATCATATCCTTCCCCTCGGCTAACAGCAATAAAACCGTATTTTTTTAGAGGTTTTTCGCTTGCTTTTTCTATCAAACTAAGATCTGCTTTTGTATTTTCTAAATCTAATTTTAATATTATTCCATCTACAGAAAGCATTTGAATAAGACCAACAGCTGAGTCAGTTCTTACTTTGATCTTTAAGATATTTTCTTCATAAGATTGGTCAATAATTTCTGCCATTGATTTAATTGAATCTATTGATTTTTGATACGAATCTTCACTAAGTGCTAATTCTGCTTTTAAAGTGTACGGCAAATCATCAGTTTTTTTATTGCTTTCACTTTTTATATTTTCTATCTGATAATCACTATTTAAGGCAGCAAAAGCCCCTTTAAGAAGAATCATCAAGCCTTGTCCACCTGAATCTACTACACCAGCTTCTTTTAGAACTGGTAATTGATTTGGCGTATTATCCAAAGCTATTTGTCCTGCTGAAATTATTTCATATAAATACTTATCTATTTCAATTTCATCAGTATAAATTTCACTTGCTTTATCAGTCATCTTTTGGCTAACAGTAAGAATAGTTCCTTCTGTTGGCTTCATAACTGCTTTATATGCAGTTTTATTAGCAAGATTAAATATTTCTTTAATATCGGAAACTTTGATTAACGTTTTGTCTTTAGTTGCTTTGGATAAGCCTCTTACAAGTTGTGATAAAATTACACCGGAATTACCACGAGCTCCCATTAAAGTTCCTTGAGATAAGGCTTTAGTTATATCAGCTACATTATTAGTATTGATCTCGTTAGCTCTATCAACTCCAGATCTCATTGTCATAGTCATATTTGTCCCAGTATCACCGTCTGGTACTGGAAAAACATTTAATTCATTTACTAATTCTTTATTTTCATTTAACAATTCATAAGCCCCAACAATCATTTGCTGAAGTTTATTTGCATCAATTTCTCTCATATTCACCTACTTACCAATTCCTTGGACTAAAATATTAACTGAATTTACTCTAACATTTAAGGATTTTTCTACTTTGTATTTTACATTGTCTATAATATTTTGACTTACTACTGGTATTCTAATACCATATAAAATAAATATTGAAACATAAATATCTATGGTGCCATTATCACGTTTATAAATTTCTACACCCTTGTTCATATTTTCAAGTCTTAAAAGTTCGTAGATATCATCTTTGGTTGATCTACTAGCAAGACCAACGACACCATAAGATTGCATCACTGTTGCTGCAATAATATTTGATATTACTGAATCATCAATAGTTACTTTTCCATAATTATTAACATATTTAACTGGCATATCTTCCTCCATTGATTTTTGGAATGTTATATCATATCTATTATACTATAACAAATGTTAATATTATACCATAAATTGAAATAAATATTAAAATTGACAAAAAATAAATTTATGATATATTGCAAGTATATATGTAAGATAGCTTCATATTTGCAAATGCAATAAGTACACTATGAAATATTTATACATATATAAAATAAATTAACCACAATTCTAAGATAGCCTTTTAGCTTTAGTACACACTTAGAATTAGCAAAATTATTATTGATAAGGATTTTAAATGGATTACCTTAAAAACGTAGAAGATAATTGCATAGAATGTGGACTTTGTACTAAAAATTGTACGTTCTTAGAAAAATATTCCATAAATCTAAAAGATTTTATAAAAAGAGAAGATTTAGCATTTTCATGCTTTGAATGCAACAAGTGTCAAAGTGTATGTCCTAAAGACTTAAATGGAAAATATGTATCTGAACTTTTGAGGAAAAAGAATCCTAAATATAAATTTATAAAAATAACTAAAGATTTCTACCCCTATAGAAATTTAGCTAGAAAAAATAAATATTCAAAAGATTTGTTATATTTAGGCTGTAATTTTCCAGCATTTTATCCTGAAACTTCAAGGAAATTAGTAGAGATATTTAGTTCTAAAGACTTTGATTTTTCAATAGATTGTTGTAGAAAACCTGTTGCAAGTACAGGTTTTGATGTAACAACAAGTAAAAGTTTAGAAAAGCAAATTAGAGATAAGGATATAAAAAGAATAGTAACAGCTTGCCCTAATTGCTACCATTTTTTAAAAAACAAATACATGGCAGATGTAATATCTATTTTTCAGTGGCTTGAAGAGTACGATTATATTAACGATATAAATGAACCTATAAATATTTTCTTCCCCTGTTCAGATAGATATAATCGAGAAATCTTCGAAGTTATTAAAAAGCACGCTCCAAAATGGAATGACAAATTTACATCTACTAATTGTTGTGGTGCAGGAGGTCTTGCAAGCAAGTGCGAAAGTAAGCTTGCAAATGATATGATATCTTCAATAAAAGATGATGAGATTTACACATATTGTGCAACTTGCTCAATGAATTTTTCTAAATATAACAAGGTTCACCACCTAATTTCTGCTTTTTTAGGAATGGATGAAGAAGTTAATAATAACTTCTTTAAAAATGCGGTCAAAGGAAAATTCTTATCTTAAATTAGAGGTAAGAAATGTTTAAATTAAACAAATTAACAAAAAAAATTAGCTTTTCATTATTTGCTATCTTGATAAGCTTATCTTTTGCTTCCTGCCAAAGTAAAAATGAAAATTCCGATACAAAGGCTAATAACGAGGCAAGTGAAGAAGTAAAAAGCGATAATGAAAAAGAAGTTAGTAAAACAAACACTGATGCTGACAAAGAGGATCAAGACAAAGTTGATTCTAAAGAGGAAGCTAAACCAGTCGGTGATTGTTGTAGTCCAATAAGCAAGGAAATTTTTGTTACTGCCGATTATCTAAAGGATGTAATTGATGGTAAAAACGATATAAAAGATTATGTCATAGCTGAAGTTACTTGGGGTGAGGACGATGCAAGTCCTGATTATCTTAAAAATCACATTCCAGGAGCTATCCACATAAATACTGATACTGTGGAAGAAGGTCCTGTTTGGAATTTTAAAAGTGATGAAGAAATTGTAAAGTCAATCCTTAATTATGGAATAGATAAAGATACAACAGTATTTTTATATGGACCTAATTCTGGTGTTGCAAGAGTTGCTTTGGCTTATCTTATAGAAGGTGTCGAAAACATTAAAATTATCGACGGCGGTATAAAAGCTTGGATGGATAAAGGTTATGAAACTGAAAGCAAAGCTAACAAAGCAGTTGCAAAAACTGATTTTAAAGGCGAATATCCTGCTCATCCTGATTTGATAGTTAGTCTAGAACAAGCTAAAAAAGATATAGAAAGTAAAGACGAAAATAAGCAATATATAACAACAAGAACCTATGAAGAATATATTGGCGAAACTAGTGGTTATACTTATATTCCAAAAGCAGGAGAACTTCCAGGTGCAATTTATGGCCATGATGAAGCTGATTATAAGAATGCAGATGGAACATATATTAGCTATGATGACATGGTTGAAATGTTGAAAAAAGAAGGTGTTCACCTATCAAAAGAAATGATATTTTACTGTGGAACTGGTTGGAGAGCTGCTATTCCTCTATTAAAATTCTATGAAAAAGGATTTAATGTAAAGCTATTTGATGGCGGATGGAACGAATGGCAAATGCATGATGAACTTCCAGTTCAATTAGGCGATCCAAAAACTGATGTTAAGATGACTACAGTTGGCGAATTATCAAATGATAAAGCAAAAAAAGAATAAAATTATTACAATCAATATAATACAGAGTATTGGACTATTAGGAATTTTTCTAATTCAATACTTTGTAAATAAAAAAATGGGCGTTCAAAGAACTCTCATGTACTATAATTACCTTATAGAAAACAAATACAAATTAGTTTTTATAATTTTAATTATATTGTTTCTTTTAAGGATCATCTTAAATTTAAGAAAATCTAAGAGTATACCCCCTATTTCTTTTATAATTACTACGGTAATTATTGGATTATTATTTTTAGATATTCAAAAATTTAAGTTAACAAAGTATGCTATATTCGTAATGCTTAGCATTATTAATATACTTCAATTTATTAAAGAGGAGAAAGTAAATGAAAAAATCAAATAAATTATTGGCACTATTATTAGTAGGTACATTAGCTCTACAAGCTTGTGGCAACAAAACTGATGAAACAAAAAAAGATGAACCAGCAACTACAACTGAAGATTCTGCAACAACAGAAGATAATAAAGAAGAAAAACCTGCTGAAGAAAAAACTGAAACTGAAGAAGTTGAAGTAAAAGAAATGACAGGTGAGGATCTTGACAAAATAGAAGAAGATAACAAGCAAAAAGAAAAATATCTAGTAATCGATGTTAGAAGTGAAGATGATTATAAAAATGGTCATATTAAACACGCAATTTCTATTCCAGCAGAAGATCTTGAATCAAGATTAGCTGAAATTGAAGGCTGGAAAGATAAATCAGTTGTAGTATATGCAAATAAAGCAGATGATTCTAAAGAAGCTTACAAAACATTAGCTGCCAATGGATTTACAGATCTTTATAACGCAGCTGGTTTAGAAGATTTCACATATACAACAGTTACAAAAGTAAAAACAGTTTTAGGAAAAGAATTTAAAGATTTAGCAGCTAGTGGAGATTATACAATAATCGATGCAAGAGATGCTAAAGATTATGATGCAGGACATATGCCTGGAGCAATAAATATTCCATCTGATAAAATTGATGAAATTTATCCAACACTTCCAACAGATAAGCAATTCTTAACTTACTGCTATTCTGGTAATAAATCTTTTGTAATAGCAAATAAACTTGCTGAAGACGGTCATGAAGTTATAAACGCATTCGACGGAACAAAAGAATACGAAGAATTTGACCTATCTGAAAAATAAAAGAGTAATAAATGAAAAATACACAAGTAGATAAAACAAATCCTAACGAGGAAAAACTAAATAAATCTTCCAAATTAATTGTTTTGATACCACTTGTTGCTTTGATTTTAGCCTACTTTTTAATTCCACCATTTAAAAATGGTGTTAATAGCGCTATTACAGCACTAAAATCTGGTGGTATAAATTCAGTTATTGAATACATTAGAGGTTATGGTAAACAAGCTGCTGTAATTTCATTTCTATTAATGATCCTTCAATCAATTATCTCACCTATCCCAGCGGTTATGATAACACTTGCAAATGCTGCAATATTTGGTTGGGTAAAAGGAGCAATATTATCCTGGTCATCAGCTATGGTTGGTGCAGCAATCTGCTTTTTCATTGCAAGAGCTTTGGGAAGAGATGTTGTTATAAAATTAAGTGGCAAGGGAGCCTTAGAAAGTATAGAAGAGTTTTTCAATAGGTATGGTAATTACACAATACTTATTGCTCGTTTGCTTCCATTTGTATCTTTTGATGTTGTAAGCTATGCAGCTGGTCTAACATCAATGGGTTTCTGGGGATTTTTTATAGCCACAGGAATTGGACAATTACCAGCTACTATAGTTTATTCTTACACAGGTGGAGAACTCGACGGAGGAATTCGTGGAATATTCTTCTTTGTAATTGGTATATCAGTCCTTGCTGTAATTGTAGCATTGTTAAGGAAAAGATATAATGCCAAACACAAAACGAATTTTTAATGTATTAAAAGCTATCCTAGTGATAGCTTTTATAATTTGGATAAATAAATCTATTAATATAGAATCTCTACAAGCAAGAATCGACTCTTTTGGCTCTTTAGCTCCAATTGTATATATAATTAGTTTTACTATTTTACCAGCCATATTTGTACCAACTCTAACAATAGTTGTAGTTGCAGGTACTTTATTTGGTTTTTATGAAGGTATTACTTTAACTTTAATCGGAGTAATTACAAATACTACACTTATGTATTTTATTTCTAATAAATTTGCTAAGGATAAAATATATGATAGATTAAAAGATAAATTATCTCCACAATATTTTAATTTGATTTACACTAAGAATCAAAAAAAACTAATAACAACATTCTTCATTTCAAGGCTAATCCCTGCTATACCATACATTTTTGAAAATTATCTAGCTGGGCTAACTGAAATCAAATTGTTGCCTTATGTACTAACTACCGTTATCGGCGTTATTCCCGGAATGATGATATATTTAAATGTTGGTACTAATATTGGAAGTCAAAATAAAGAAAATTTTATTTTTTCTGTCATCCTTTTACTTGCTTTTACAGTATTAACCTTGTTAGCAAAGAAAATTTATGATAAAAAACATGGTAACGATAATAATTCCGACATACAATGAAGCTGATAATATTAGCAAAATTGAAGAAGTTCTTAGTAATATCAAAGGTAATTTTGAGGTAATATTTTCAGATGGTTTTTCAACAGATGATACCTTTGATTTAATAAAATATCCTAAAATTAGAGAAAGCAAATTTAGGGCAAATCAAATGAATAGAGCTGCAAAATATGCCAAAGGAGATTATCTATTCTTTCTCCATGCAGATTCTATTATTGGCCCTGATTGTATAAATATTATAAATTCTTCAAAGCTTGCAGCTGGTTGCTTTAAAATGAGTTTTACCCCTAATAATTTAAAACTTAAAATTATCGCTTATTATTCAAATAAGAGAGTTAGAAAAAGAAATATAGCTTTTGGGGATCAAGGGATTTTTATAAAAAAAGATTTATTTGAAAAAATTGGAGGTTATAAATCCATACCACTAATGGAAGATTACCAACTTTCCTTAGATTTGATAGAAAGTGGAAATCCTATTAAACAAATTTCTTATCCAATTTATACTTCATCAAGGAAATTATTGGGCAAGGAATTTATTACAGGTTATAGGATGAAAAAACTACAAAAAAAATACAGAGAAGGCTACGATATAGAAAAAATCGCAGAAATTTACAAAAAAATTTGAGGCTCTTATCTTTTAGATAAAAGCCTCTTTTTCAATTACGTTTACAATATAATCCATTGCATCAATACCATCTTTAAGCTCAGGTAAATTAACTTTTTTATCATTTCCCTTTACTAAATATCCATTCAAAAGATTCTCATCAAGGCAAATATTTTTTTTATGGTCTATGAAAAATTCTGGATTTGTAATATACAAAGCAGCTAAAGCATCCCAAACTACAAGCTCTCTTTGACCAAATTCATCTAAAAATTCATCAGTAAGTCGAATTAAAGATTTTTTTAGATAATTCATATATGGACTTTTATAAGTTGGATGATCGTTAACTCTATAAGTATGGCTCATACAGTTATTTCCTGTTATTATATCGACATTTTTAACTTTATTTAATACATAATTTGTTGAAAGATAATCTATACTTAAATTTAATTCACGCATATTTTTTTTCTTAAACTTAAGTTCTTCAGTTATTCCACCCATGGCTACAAAAGAATTTATTTTTTTAGTATCTAGGCCAAGTGAAAGTGCCTTTTGAGTATTCGTTGTTGAACCTAAAGAAAGAATAGTCATATCTTCATTTTCTTCAGCTGTTTTCTTTATGGCAGCTCCCCCATCATTAGTGTAAAGACCGCCTTTTACCAGCGGAATATCTATGGATAGATCATCAAACATTTTTTTAGTAGCCTTATAAGTCACATCTTCGTTGTTATTTCCATATGTTGTTGTTACTAGTTTTACTTCTATATTTGGATTAGCAATCATATATAAGATTGCAAAGGCATCGTCTAGGTCACAGCCCTTAACATCTATGGTGCAGTCTGTATCAATTATTACTTTTTTCACTCTTCCTCCAAAATTATTTTATTTTTAATTCTTATATCTATTCTATCATTAATATCATATTCATCCCTTGAATCGACAATTAGGCTATATTTACCATGAATTTTATAGGAGTAATAATCTCCCCTATAAATCTTTTCAAGTATTTGATAAGAATCACCAGCAACTATATCTATATCGGATTTTTTTATTAGCATATTATCAATGATATTATCTTTAAAAATAAATTTAGCAGTTGCTAGATTTTTTGGATTTTCATAAATGTTTCTAGGCTTATCATAGGCAATAAATTTTCCATTTTTTAATATGGCCATCTTATCAGAAACCTCAACAGCTTCATTAATATCGTGGGTAACAAATAAAGTTGGAATATTATGCTCTTTTATAATCTTAAAGGTTTCATTTCTTAAATTTGCTCTTAGACTTTCATCTAAGGCAGAAAAAGGCTCATCTAACAAAAGCATATTTGGCTTTACTATAAGACTTCTTATTAGTGAAACTCTTTGCCTCTCTCCTCCAGATATTTGATTAGGATACTTATCTTTATGATCAATAAGTCCTACAAGGTCTAGATATCTATTTGTTTCTTTTTCTATAAAGTCTGATTTTTCACCTTGCATTTTTAAGCCAAAAGCCACATTATCAAGGATATTCATGTGAGGAAATAATTCAGCATCCTGAAACATTAAAATAAACTTTCTTTTTCTAATATCTAAAGATTTTATATTATTAGCATCAAAAAATACATCACCTTCATAATTATTGATAATTCCTGCAAGGATTTTAAGCAAAGTGCTTTTACCAGATCCACTACGACCTACAATTGATAAAACTTCTCCCTTATTTAATTTAAAACTTATATTATCTAAAATGAGCTTATCATTAAATTTCTTACTAATGTCAATTGCTTTTATATCTGCCATTTTTTTCTCCTAAATATCTGTCTAAAAATAAGTTCTACAAACAAAATCAATAAAATATTTATCAATAAAAATAATATAATTAAAGCTGATGAAATAGCTCTATCTCTTGATGCAAAGAAAGGAAAAGCAACGGTTATAAATGTATCAACCAATCCAGATCCTAAAACCAAGGTAATATAATATTGACTAACAGATAAAATAAAGCCCATGATAAAAGCAGTTTTTATAAAAGGAGCCATAATAGGTAAGGCAATATTTTTTATAACAGCTTTGTGATTCGCTCCTAGCATATAAGCTGATGATAAAATATTTTCTGAAAGAAATCCAAAACCAGGTTTTATAATTCTAACGCAATAAGGAATTATATATATAGATTGAACCAAACCAATGACTATTTTTGAATTTTTTATGCCAATGCTTAATAAAAAAGTTTGCAAACCAAGGCCTATTGTCGTTGCAGCAATCAAAAATGGCAAAAAAACCAAAAAATTTATAGCTTTATAATTTTTATCCTTGTCATAAATTTTTTTTGCTATAGGATAAGCTAATATCAAGGAAAAAATGGAAGATCCAATGCCGATAATAAAAGAATTAATAGTGCCAGTTCTTAGTTTCATTTCCTTTAATAAATATGAATAGCTTCTTAAAGAGTAATTTGCATTAATTAAGTTTGGATAGGGATAATTTTGCCTAAAACTTGTAAAAATAATGTCAATTCCACCTAAAATTAATAGGATAATATAGATATATAATAAAATTTTAGAGATCTTTTTCATCATTTTTTACTCCAAAAACTAACAACAAAATAATTGATAATAAGCCAATTAAAGTTAGTATTATATTTATAGCAAAGGCATTAGGTTTATAAATAAAACTATTCTTAGAAAATTCAACGTAAGACTTTATGGCAAGAGTTCTTGGTACCGTTGGCCCAATCAATAGTGGAACTTCATAAGAACTAATAGAAAAATTAAATAAAATTAGGAAAATTTCTAACATTTCTCTTTTAATATAAGGAAAAATTACATAATAAAATTCTTTCAAATCACTAGCTCCTAAATTCTTGGCAGCATAGAGTTGATTTATCGAAATCTTTCTATAAATTTCCAAAAATACCATAGCAGCATAAGCTGCTCCTTTGAAGGCATAGGTAAATATAACTCCTATAGCATTCTTATCATAAAACATTTGGTAAAAATCACTGCTATTAGATAAAAGTCCAAAATTATATAAAACTCTTGAAATTATTCCAGTTTGACTAAACAAATTAACAAGACTAATCGCAATAATTATATGAGGGATTATTACAGGTATTTTAAGATAAATGTCAAATATTTTGCTATTAAAGATTCCATAAGATAAAAAAACACCTAATACCAAAGCTATTGCACTAGAAATTACGGATATTTTTAATGAAAAAATTAAACTTTCAATAAAAGTTTTATCGTTAAATATATTAGAATAATAGCTTGTAGTAAAAGTGTTTATGCCAATTTCATCATAAATTCCAAAACTTATAAGTAAAGATTTTCCTAAGCCTATAAGGATTAAGATTATAATTAAAATTAATCCTTGATAGGCTAAGAAACTTTCTAATTTAGAACTTCTTCTTCCCATATCTCTTCAATTAATGGTACTATTTGAGCTGGCATTTCTGGAATCTTGTGTTCTTCTAAAACTTTGTTTGATAAAGTTAATTCACCTGTTGGAATTTCATCATACATCTTCTTTTGTTCATCAGTTAATTTATCATAAGAAATGATTGGTAGATCGCCGAGTGTTTCAGGGTAAGCCTTAGAAATTTGTGCTTCTGGTGATAAAATAAAGTTAATTAAAACCATAGCACCAGCCTTATTTTTAGCCCCCTTACTTATAGCTAAGAAGTGTGTATTAGCAATATTTCCCTTGTCAAATACAAATGTTCTTACATTTTCGTCATAAAGTCCATCAGCATAACCTATTGAAGCGTTGTTAGGATTATAGCTCATAGCCATTATTACTTCTCCATCAGCAAACATATTTGCAAGTGTTGGGTTATCTGGTGGGTAAGATTTTCCTTCATTCCACAAATAAGGTTTAAGTTCATTTAGATAATCAATTGTTGGTTTTAGCATTTCTTTTAATTGATCTTTGGTTAAATTTTTATCCATAAAATCTTCATAGCCTTGGATATCAGAGATTATATTTCTAATAAATGCAGAGCCTGTAAAATCTGGTAAAGAAGCGTAGGTGATTTTACCAGGATTAGCTTTTGCAAGCTCTAGTAATTCTTGAGCATTTTTAGGTGGTGTATCTATTTTTGAACTGTCATAAATAAATACAAATTGTGCTCCACCATAAGGAGCTTCCATATTTTCAACAGGCTCACCAAAATCGCTATTAACAGATGAACTATTTTCATCTACATAATCGTTGTAATTTGGCAATTGTTTAGTAAATGGTCCATAAAGCATTCCATTTTCTTTAGCATTAGCAAAGTTTTCTCCGTTTATCCAAACAACGTCAATATTTCCGTCAGTTGAATCTTTTTCTGCTAGCATAAGGTTATTAATCTCATCAATATCCATAGGAACTCTATTTACAGTAACGTCATATTGTTCTTTAACTTTTGGAATTACATAAGTATCTATCCATTGATTTCTTTTATCATCTCCACCCCAACCGTAGAAGTTTACGCTGGAACCTTTTGCTTTTTCAGCTATTTCTTCAAAGGAAAGATTTGACAAATCATCGCTAGATGTTTCTTCTGATTTTTCCACTTTGCTTTCTTCATTTTTTGCAGTATCGTCTGTATTATCACTAGTTTCAACTTTTGTTTCTTCTTTGGTATCTTTATCGGTATCTACATTTGAATTATTCCCACATCCAGTTAATAATCCTAAACATAAAGCTCCAGTAATAAATAAATTTTTAATTTTCATTACTTTCTCCCAAAATTTCTTCAGTAATGTCTATTGCATTTGTAATACATTTCCCACAAACGCTTGTTAATAAGTTATTTTCTATGGCATAATTCATACCAGAATCAGTATTTACATCGACTTTTAATAGTTCGGCACACTTAGTATTAGCCATTCTTTTTTCAAACTCACTATCAAGCTTAAGTACTTTTTTTATAAGTTCTAATTTTTCCTCCATATCAGTTGATCCATATTTTAAGCCTAAGGCCATATATGATGCTGTTAATGCTCCGCATATATCTGACTTATACATGCCCATCTCAAATGGAGTTGCTATTTTTGCTGCAGTATTTTCGTCCATACCCATAAGGCTTGCAAAATAGCAAAAAACTGTTTGGGAACAATTATAACCTTTTTTTCCGTATTCTATTAATTTTTCTTCATCCATCAAATCTCCTATAAAATTTTTCTAGCATATTCAAAAAATCATAAGATAAAAACTTATTGATTTTATTGTAAGTATCAGCATTTTTGATAAATCTATCTTCTTCATATTGAACTTTTGCCATAGAACACCAGGTCACTCCTCTAAGAGAATTAAACATCAAATATTTATAGAATTTATTGTAATCAATCTTTCGATATTTTTCATAGATTTTTAAAAATTCTAACATTTCATCTTCGCTAAGAATTGTGTCTGTTTTCCAATTAGTGGTTGTTGGAACAAGAAAATGTGCTAAATCTTGCTCGCATTCTCCAATTATCGGCTTTTCCCAATCAATAATTACGGACTTTTCTCCAATAATAAAATTTCTATTATTTAATTCGGTGTTTATTATGCATGGATTTGAAATATTCTCATCTAATCCAGATTTTTTTGCAAAGGTTAAGAAATATAAAATTTTCTCTTCAACATTCCTATCTTTTTTTTCAAAGGCTTGATAATGGCTAAACATACTAACAAATTCATCATACATGGCTTGAAAGGGTTTTTTAGCATAAATAAATTTAGAAAAATCTGCCTTTAGATTATGAACTGAGCTTAAAAGTTTTGCTGCAATTTCCATATCCTTACTATAATCAAGTGCTTGACCCTCAACATATTCCATGGTTAAAAAACTTTTAGGTATTAGTCTTCCCATATCGTAATAATCGAAAACTTTTGGTGTGACTTCTGATTTTTCTAGAGTTTTTAGGGCATCATATTCATATTTTAACTGTTTACCAGCTAAATTTATCTGACTTGCTAAGTTAATTCTAATAACTTTATCGTCTAATCTGTAATTTAAGTTATATTCACCAGCTCCTAATAGTTTTACACTATCATCAGAAAATTCACAGGCAACAAGATCTTGCATATTATCTATATCTCTAATTCTAGGAAGTAAATAATATGACTTATTAAAAGATTTAATTTTTTCAATAATATTATTAAGTACTGACTCATTAGAATATTCTATTCCTGTGAAAATATCAAATTTTTCTTTCATCCCTATTAAGCCAAATCCTCCATCAAATGTTGGAGAAATAACAAAATCATAATCATCTAGTTTCTTAAAAGCATCAATAATGTGAGAGCTTTCTAAATTTGCTAAATCTGAACCTAAAAGAACGACTTTGTTGGCACCATCTAAGTGGTCAAAAATGGCATTTCTCATTTTATAGCCTAAATCCGTTCCATTTTGCCTATGTTTTTTTTCATTTAAAAATTCAATATCCTTAATATCCCCATCATAATAAATTATAAGATCTTTATTTGTTCGTTTTATTTTCTTATAATTTTCATTAATTAATGTAAGCATTAATTCATATCTTTCTTTTGGGGATAAAAAATTACTCATTCTAGTCTTGCAATTATTTAGATTAGGTGCTTTAGTAAAAAATATTAATTTGTCCATTTTTTCTCTATTAATCTTAAAAAAAATCGCCATAGTACTATGGCGATTTAATTTTCTTTTTTATTTTCCAGCTAATCTCTTGTATGTTTCATATCTATCGTTAGCAGCTTTTTCTGCTTCTTGATATAATTCATCTGCTGTTTCTGGGAATGATCTCTTAAGTGATGAGTATCTAACTTCTCCTTGAATAAATTCTTGGAATGATTCGCTAGGTTCTTTTGAATCTAAAGTAAATGGATTCTTTCCTTCATCAGCTAGTCTTGGATCAAATCTCCATAAGTGCCAGTAACCAGCATTTACTGCTTGTTTTTCTCTATATTGAGATTTACCCATACCCATTCTAATACCGTGGTTGATACATGGTGCGTATGCTATTACTAGAGATGGTCCATCATAGCTTTCAGCTTCTTTGATTGCTTTTAGAGTTTGATTTTGGTTAGCACCCATAGCAACTTGTGCTACATATACATAACCATAAGATGTCATCATTAATCCTAAATCTTTTTTACGTACTTTCTTACCTGAAGCAGCAAATTGTGCTACTGCTGAAAGTGGTGTAGCTTTAGATGATTGTCCACCTGTATTTGAATAAACTTCAGTATCAAATACTAAAATATTGATGTTTTCACCGCTTGCAAGAACATGGTCTACTCCACCAAATCCTATATCGTAACTCCAACCGTCACCACCAAAGATCCATAATGATTTTTTGATCATGTAATCTTTTAAGTTTAGAATTTTATTTACCAAATCAGAAGCTTGTTCGTTATCGATTTTTTCATCTTTAAGACTTAAAATCTTTGCTGTTGCTTCTTTAGATGATTTAACATCATCTTTTCCATCAATCCACATCTTGAATGCTTCGTTAAATGGTGATTCGATGTTTAGATCTAAGAAATCATTCATGTGATTTTCTAGTAATAGAGCATTAGAATCTGCTGCAAGTTTCATACCATATCCGTATTCTGCTGCATCTTCAAATAATGAGTTGCCCCAAGCTGGACCTTTACCTGTAGCTAGATTTTTAGTATAAGCCATAGATGGTGCACTAGCGCCCCAAATTGATGAACAACCAGTAGCATTTGCTATATACATTCTGTCACCAAATAATTGAGTAACTAGTTTTGCATATGGAGTTTCTCCACAGCCTGCACAAGCACCAGAGAATTCTAGTAATGGTTGTTTAAATTGGCTGCCTTTTAGTGTCATTGGATCCATAACATCTTCTTTGTATCCAACTTCATCATTTGCAAATATCCAATTATCTTTTTCTTTTGCTATTTCTTCTTCAAAAGGTTTCATTAATAGAGCTTTCTTTGGAGCAGGGCAGATATCAGCACAGTTTCCACAGCCTGTACAATCAAGTGGTGAAACTTGAATTCTAAATTCATAGCCTTCCATACCTTTACCAATAGCTTTTTTGCTTTCAAATCCTTCTGGAGCTTTAGCTTTTTCTTCTTCTGTTATTAAGAATGGTCTAATTACTGCATGAGGACAAACGTATGAACATTGGTTACATTGTATACAATTTTCAATTTGCCATTGTGGAACATTTAGTGCTATACCACGTTTTTCATAAGCAGTTGTTCCTGATGGAAATTCACCATTTTCAAGATTAAGATTTGTAAATGCAGATACTGGGATTTGATCTTCTTTTTGTTCGATCATTGGTTTTAGTATTGTCTTTACAAATTCCGGTAATTCTTTTTCTTCTTTAACAGGATCTGTTGCATTTGCCCAGCTTTCAGGAACTTCGATTTTCTTTGCAGCTGTCAAACCTGAATCTACTGCTGAGTAGTTCATATTTACAATATCGTCACCCTTATGACCATAAGATTTAACAATAGAATCTTTTAGATATTTAACAGCATCGTCAATTGGAAGTACTTCAGAAAGTTTAAAGAATGCTGCTTGCATGATCATGTTGGTTCTTGAACCAAGTCCTAATTGTTGAGCAATGTGACTTGCATCAATAATATAGAAATCAATGTTATGTTTTGCTATATAATTTTTAATACTTGCAGGTAAGTGTTCTTCTAATTCTTCTTCACTCCATACGCAGTTTAATAGGAATGTTCCGCCATCTTTAAGACCAGCTAGAATATCATATTGGTGAACGTAAGCTTGTTTTGAGCAAGAAATAAAGTCTGCTTCGTCTAATAAATATGTTGATCTAATTGGAGATTTACCAAATCTTAAGTGAGAAACTGTTAGACCACCAGATTTCTTAGAGTCATAGTCAAAATATCCTTGAGCATACATATCTGTATTGTCACCGATAATTTTGATTGCTTGTTTGTTAGCTCCAACTGTACCATCAGATCCAAAGCCCCAGAATTTACATCTAGATGTACCTTCTTGGCGTACTTTGAAATCTTCTCTTTCTAAAGAAGAATTTGTAACATCATCTGTAATTGCTAGAGTGAAGTTATCTTTTGTATCTTCTTTAGCAAGATTATCAAATACTGCCTTAACATCTGCAGGAATTGTATCTTTTCCAGCTAAACCATATACACCACCGAATATTTCTGGTGCATTTTCTTTGCCGTAGAACGCTGCTTTGACATCTAAGTATAGAGGTTGTCCTTCAGCACCTTTTTCCTTTGTTCTATCAAGAACAGCAATTTTCTTAACTGTTTTTGGTAGTGCTTTTAGTAAATGTTCATTTGAGAATGGTCTATATAGATGAACTTCTATTAAACCTACTTTGTAACCATCTTCTAATAATACATCTATTGTTTCTCTTGCTGCTTGGCAGAATGAACCCATAGCAACTATAACATTTTCTGCATCATCAGCACCGTAGTAATTGAATAGTCCGTAGTTTGTACCGATTAGTTCATTTACTTGGTTCATGTAGCTTTCAACTATTCCAACTATTTCTTCATAAGCTTTGTTTGAAGCAATAGTTCTTTGAAAGAAAGTATTTTTCTCAGCTGTACCCATGTGTTTTGGTCTTTCTGGGTTAAGTGAATGATTTTTAAATTCATCTACAGCATCAAAATCTACCATTTCTTTTAATGTATCGTAGTCCCAAACTTCTATCTTTGAAACTTCATGGCTTGTTCTAAATCCATCAAAGAAGTTAACAAATGGTAATCTACCTTTGATTGCAGCTGCATGAGCTACTGGTGATAAGTCCATTACTTCTTGAACAGAGTTTGAGCATAGCATAGCACAACCTGTTTGTCTTGTTGCCATAACATCTGAATGATCTCCATAGATAGAAAGTGCTTGAGTAGCTATAGTTCTAGCTGCAACATGGAATACACCAGGTAATCTTTCTCCAGCAATTTTATACATATTTGGGATCATTAATAATAATCCTTGGCTTGCTGTATATGTAGTAGTAAGTGCTCCTGCTGCAAGTGAACCGTGAACTGCTGCTGCTGCTCCTGCTTCAGATTGCATCTCTTTTACAATAACTTCTCTTCCGAAAACATTTTTTCTACCATTAGCTGCCCAAACATCTACAGCTTCTGGCATTGGTGAAGATGGGGTAATTGGGTAAATTGTTGCAACATCAGTAAATGCGTATGATACATGAGCTGCAGCTGTATTACCATCCATAGTCTTCATTGCTCTAGTAATTGTCATTTAGACCTCCTAAAATTAATAATAACATTATCGTTAACACTATTTTAAGTATAATTAAAATTGCTTAAAAAGTCAATAGTTACGGAAAAATATGTAAAATTTTTAACATTCTTTTTACTTCTAAATAAAGTCATCTTCTGGCTTTACTAACTCTTTGTGAAATATATTATTTGTCATATATCTTGCAGCATTATAACCAAAATTCTTCTCTCTTTGATTTTTTGCTGCAACTTCAACTATTAAAGCTAAGTTTCTACCCGCTCTAACTGGCAAAACAATATGTGGAACAGCTACATCTAGTAATTTAATATAATGATCATCAATACCTAGCCTATCATACTCATAATCTTCTTTCCATTGCTCTAATTCAATAACTAAATCTATTTCCGTAGATTTTTTTACAGAACCTGTTCCATAAAGCCTACGCACATTTACAATACCAAGACCTCTAATTTCCATATAATGGCGTATATTGTCAGGAGATGCTCCAGTAATTTTATTATCAATAGCCACTATATCTACCATATCATCGGCTACCAACCTATGGCCTCTATTTACTAAATCTAAGGCTGTTTCTGATTTTCCTATTGATGATTTGCCTATTATTAGAACTCCTAATCCAAATACTTCTAACAATTCTCCATGGACATTGCTTCTTGGAGCTAGCTGATACTCTAGCTCATCAGATATATCAGAAATCAACTTGGTGGTTTTTGCAGGAGATCTTAGAAGTGTCTTATCATAATAATCTGCTAGATCGAGTATATCTTGATTTATATCAGCATTATAGGAAAAAATACATGCTGGTATATCATATGACAAAATTCCTCTAAATCTTTCATACTGGAGCTTACTATCAAGACTTGTAAGATAGGTATATTCAACCGCCCCAATTATCTGTAATCTTTTGTAAGGAAATTCCACCAAATAACCAGTTAACTGAAGACCAGGTCTATTTACATCTGCGCTAGTAAGAGTTATATCGTGATAATCAGATGATTGATGAACTACTTCCAAACCTAAATTTTCAACTACTGTTTGTAGCTTTAAACTTCTTATTTCTTTAAGTAGTTTTATTTCTTTTATATTATTTTCTGATATTTGATTTTCATTAACTTCCATATTTATCTAAAACCTAACCTTTCAGCTTAAAGTATTTATAAATTTCAAGTGCTTGTTTCTTGCCTACCAATGGAACTTCCATAAGTTCCTCTACGCTAGCTTTTTTAATATTCTCAATGCTTTTGAAATGCTTATATAGATTTGTTTTTGTTTTTTCTCCAACACCTTTTATTTGGTCAAGCTGGCTAGTTTTCATAGTATTGCTCATTAGTTTTCTATGATAATTTATAGCAAATCTATGAGCTTCTTCATCAATCTCATAAATTAGTTTATACAAAGGATGACGTGCATTTATAGGAATTTCTATATCTTTATAAATAATGCCTCTTACCTTGTGAAAATCATCTTTTACAAGACCAGCTACTGCAATATCCAAATTGAGTTTATTAAGAATTTCTTCTGCCGCATTTACTTGACCCTTTCCCCCATCCATCAATATTAGATCAGGAAATTTGCCAAAACCAGTAGTGGTATTTGAATTTTCTCTTTGTTTAAGACCTTGGTTAAATCTTCTACTAATCACTTCCTTTAAAGATTCGTAGTCATTTGGTCCTTCTACTGTTTTTATTTTGAATTTCCTATATTCTTTTTTTGCTGGAAAACCATCTTCAAAAACCACCATAGATCCAACAGATAAAACCCCGGATGTATTAGAAATATCATAAGCTTCTATTCGATTAATCTCTTTTAATCCAAGCATCTCTTTTAGATAATTCACGCTTGCATTTTTCTTACGATCTTTTCTTTCTAAGCGTTTTTCATATTTAACTCGCATATCATTAGCATTGGTAAAGGCCATATTGATCAGATCTTTTTTCTTGCCAAGTTTTGGTTTGTGAATATAAACTTTGCTTTTCTTTTTTTGGTTAAGAAATTCGTTAATGGTATCCAAATCATCTGGCTCGCTTTCAATTAATATTTCTTTTGGAACATAGATGATATCAAGATAAAATTGTTTTAAAAATGATGAAAAAATTTCATTATCGTTTTCTCTATAGTCATTTTTTATTACAAAATGCTCCCTATCTACAATTTTCCCATCTCTCATAAAGAAAACTTGCATAATTATTAGACTTGAACCCTTGCTCATAGCAATTATATCCATATCTTCTTTAGTAGAATCTGTAACCTTTTGCCTTTGAGCTATAGTTTGTAAAGCCTTATAATAATCTCTATAGATTGCTGCCATTTCAAAGTTTAATTTTCCACTTTCTTCATTCATCTTTAGTGAAATCCAATCCGGGATTTTATTTGATTTATTTTCCAAAAATTCTTTTACATCAAGAATTGCTTGGTCATAAATTTTTTCATCTTCCTTGTCTATACAAGGTCCCTTGCATTTTCTAATAAAAAAGTTCAGACAAGGTCTTTTTAATTTTTGACCCTTAGAAAAATCTAAATTACAAGTTCTAAAAGGATAGTAGATGTGAAATAAATCAATTGAGTCATTTACTGCATAGGCATCAGGATATGGTCCAAAATACCAGGCACCATCATCTATAATCTGTCTAACTTTTTGAATTCTTGGAAATTTTTCACTAGTAATTTTTATATAAGGATATTGCTTATCATCACGCAATACGATGTTATATTTTGGTCTATTTTTCTTTATGAGATTAGACTCAAGGACTAAGGCCTCTACTTCATTTTCAACTATGATATACTCAAAATGATCAATATGGGAGACCATGGCAAGTACCTTGGCTCCCTTGTTTTTGTTATTATCGAAATATTGGCGTACTCTTTTTTTAAGAGATATGGCTTTTCCCACATAAATTATTTCATCTTCTTCATCTCTCATTATATATACGCCAGGCAAGTCAGGAAGTTCTTTTAGTTTTTCCTTAAGCTCTTTTTTGCTCAAATTTCTTTACAACTCTCTTTCAAATATTCAAGATCAGAGCCTTCTAAGTAAGGACTTAGTAGTTCTTGGCATTTTTTATTATAAGCATTTATCCATTCGTATTCTTCATTTGTTAGCATTTCAACTTTTATAGGTCTAGTATCTATTGGCACATATGTTAAATTTTCAAATTCTAAGAATTTTCCAAATTCATTCTTAAATGCAAATTTAACACGTGCTTGGCTTTCTATCCTAATTCCATGGCTATTAGCTATATAAAGTCCTGGCTCGATAGATGTAAACATATTTTCTTTAAATTCAATGCTTGACCCTTGGGCAATTCTTTGTGGTCCTTCATGAACAGATAGGACATAACCAACTCCATGACCTGTTCCATGGAAGAAGTCTTTACCAGCTTTCCACAATGGATATTTGGCAATGGCATCTAGTCTTTGACCAGTTGTTTTATTTTTAAATTTTGCAAGGAATAAATCTATGTGAGATTTTAAAACTAGAGTGTAATCTATTTTTTCATCTTCGGTTAAATTTCCCAAAGCAATTGTTCTTGTAATATCAGTAGTTCCCTCCATATAATGAGCTCCAGAATCTATTAATACCATTGATTCATTTTTAAAAGTTTTTGATCCTAGTTGTGATGGCTCATAGTGAACTATTGCTGCATTATCTTTATAACCGATGATCGCTTCAAAAGAATCATCGATAAATCCTTCATTTTCCGCTCTCATTTCGTGTAATTTCTTGCTTGCCACATATTCATTAAGAGTTCCTGTAGAAGCTCCAATTTCTAGCCAATTGAAAAATTTAACCAAAGTAACACCATCTTTGATATAAGCATTTTTGTTATTTTCTATTTCTTTTTGGCTTTTTATGGCTTTCATATTTTCTGTTATATTAATTCCCATAGAAATTTTGACATTAGAATTAATTGAGTCATAAATTGCTACATTTGTTCTTTCTGGATCTAGGAAAATTCTATTTTTGCCTGGAATATTTTTTATTAAAGTAAAGATATGATCATAAGGATAAACTTTTATTTCATTTTCTTCCAAATAAGCTCTTATCTTATCATCAAGTTTATTTTCGTCTATACAAAGATTTACTTTATCTTTGCTTATTAGTATATAAGATAGGGTTACTGGGCAATAGTCAATATCATTACCTCTTATATTTAATAACCAACAAATATCTTCAATTGCTCCAAGAAAATAGTAGTCGTAGTCATTTACTTCCATTATATCGCGAAGACGAGTGATTTTTGAACTACAGCTTTCACCAGTGTATTTCTCATCCATAAGCCAAACCTTATCAGTGCGAAGACTTGGCCTATCATGCCATAGTTTTGATATATAATCTAAATCAGAAATTAAAGTTCTAGCTCCCATAGATTCGCTAAGTTTTTTATATTCTTTTACGGAAAACAAATTTCCATTAAAGGCAATTTTGCCAAATTCAGAAACTACATCTTCAAGATATTCTTCAATTGTAGGATAATCTTCATCTCCAATTTTCATAAGTTCAAACTCTGAATTTTCTAATTCACTAGCAGCTTGAAGAAAGTATCTAGAATCCGTCCATAATTTTGCTTGATCCATTGTCACAACTGCTGTTCCGGCAGAACCAGTAAATCCAGATATAAATTCTCTTTCTTTGTAATGGTCTGGTAAATATTCTGATTGGTGCGGATCAGAAGTTGGTACAATGTAAGCTTCAATTTTTCTATCTTTCATTAATTTTCTTAAATTTTCTATTCTTTGGTTAATATTCATAACTTCTCCCTTTTTACATATATTTTTTAAGTAAAAATGTACTTAAAATAACTATACTTAATTGGCAAATATTTGGTAGGAAATTTTTCAATTGATTTTTATCTTAAAACAATTATAATATTAACATCGTTAAGAAAAGAAATTTGAGGTGAAATAGTTTATGAAACTTGGTATAGTCGGTTTGCCAAATGTTGGAAAATCCACTTTATTTAATGCAATAACTAAGGCTGGCGCGCTTATAGCGAACTACCCTTTTGCAACAATCGATCCAAATGTTGGCCTTGTTAATGTTCCTGATCCAAGATTAAAAGTATTAAGTGATATGAATAATTCAAAAAGAATTGTTCCAGCTGTCATAGAATTCTATGATATTGCTGGTTTGGTTAAGGGAGCTAGCAAGGGCGAAGGTCTAGGAAATAAATTTTTGTCAAATATAAGAGAAACTGATGCGATTGTTGAAGTTTTAAGGTGTTTTGATGATCCAAATGTAACTCACGTTGATGGATCTGTCGATCCTTTACGTGATATTGAAACTATAGATTTGGAATTAGTTTTCGCTGATTTTGATATGATTGATAAAGTTTTAGAAAAACGCAGAAAAATGGCGAGAAATGACAAAGAAATTTTAAAAGAAGTTGAAGTACTAGATAAAGTAAGAGATGTTTTGGCAAGTGGAAAATCAGCCAGAAGTCTTGATTTATCAGAAGATGAAAAAAAATTACTTAAATCTTATCAGTTACTTTCTTCAAAACCTATAATTTATGTTTGCAATGTCAACGAAGAAGACGCTGCAAATGATGGTGATAATAATTCTTATGTAAGTGATGTAAGAAAATATGCAAAAAATGAAAATGCGGAAGTTTCTGTAGTTTCTGCAAAAATTGAAGAGGAAATTTCTCATTTAGAAAGTGATGAAGAAAAAATTGAATTTCTTTCAATGATTGGTCTTGAAGAATCTGGGACAGATAAAGTTATTAGAGATTCTTATAGAACTTTAAATTTAATCTCATTTTTAACAACTGGAGAAATGGAATCACGCGCTTGGACCATCAAAGCTGGTACAAAAGCTGTCGATGCAGCTGGAAAGATTCACAGTGATATTTCTAGAGGCTTTATTAAAGCAGAAATTGTTTCCTATGATGATTTGATTAATTCAGGTTCTCTTCTATCTGCTCGTGAGAAAGGACTTCTAAGGATGGAAGGAAAAGATTATATAATGAAAGATGGCGATGTTGTAAACTTCCGCTTTAATGTTTAGGTTAATTATGAAAAAACAAGGAAAATTAATTGTTCACACTGGTTCAATGTTTTCTGGCAAGACCACTTCATTATGGCGTGAACTTTATAGAATGAAAATTGCAAATTATAAAATTGCAGCTTTTAAACCGTCAGTTGATAATAGAGATGATGAAAGAAAAATTGTTTCTCATGATAAGCTAGAGATAGATGCCATCAAAATATCAGACTTAAATGAAATAGTTGATTACGCAGAAAACCATGAACTTGATGCTATTGGAATTGATGAAGTCCAATTTTTCCCAAATGACCCAAGTGAAGTTATAGATATATTTACAAAGTTGATGAAAAAACGAATTACAATAGTTGTCTCTGGATTGGATATGGATTTTAAAACAAGACCTTTTGAAATAATCAAAGAAATTATGCCAATAGCAGATGAACTTACAAAACACCACGCAATTTGTGCTAGCTGTGGAGAAGACGCTTGGGCTTCTTATAGAAAATCATCTGACGATTCAAGAATTCAAATAGGATCAAAAGACGTTTATGAACCCTTATGCAGAGAATGTTATACAAAGAAAATGAGTGAAAGAGAAAAAACCAAAAATCAAATAGCTATGGATGGTCTAAATCAGTAAATTTAAAAGCAGATGAATTTATTTTCATCTGCTTTTTATTAACTATTTTCTATGTTTCTAAGATTTTTGTAGTAATTGTAAAAAGTTATAAAGCTTGTAATTATGATTACTACTATCAAAACAATCTTAAAATCATAAATTTTTAATCCTATTTTAAAAGCTTCTCTTAACTCATAAGCAACCCTATTAAACTTGCCTAGAAAAAATATGATAATCATAGCAAGCTCGCCAATTAATAATGGCTTTGGATTTTTAAAATCTTTTAAAATTATAAATAAGAGCATTATGGCAAAGCATACATAAACTACATGCCTTGCGTGTAATCTCATATCAAGCCAGACACTTAGGCTTATTAAGCTTGATGCTAGCGTAAATAGTATGATCGAACTTATGATATATCTGGAAACTTTATCTATAAGCCTCATTAATCTCTAATTGAATATACTAGAGCTACTGGTGTTCCATCTTCTGGAGCATTGTCTTTATCAATGCTATATTCTACAATTTTTGTTTTTTCAACAGAACCAAGTGGATAGTTAGCATTTGAAGTAATTCCAACTGTACAAGAATCTAGACAAGAAATACAACCTGTTTTAAATTCGTTTGAACGATCTAAGTTTCCTGTAAATCTAATATCTAAATCTTTTCCATTAGAATCTTTAACAATTTCATTTACATTTTTACCATCTTCATTTCCAGCCCAATAAGCTGTGATGTCAAGGTGTGATCCTTCTGATGTTGTTTCTTCTGCATTTTCTGGTGTCATGTTATTTCCTGCTTCAGCACCAATATCTAATAGTGCTTGGTGGAAATCTGCTGGTGATACATAAGAAATAAATACTGGTTTATCACCAAATTTACCAGATTCAGAAACTACTAAGTGTCTTGTTGATTCTGTTAAGAATTTACCGTTGAATGTTGTGTAAATAGTTACAGTTTTATTTTCTTTGTCAACAACTATATTGTTTTCTTTGCTAACGCCTTTGATTTCGTCAGCATTTTCAGTTTCTGTGTTTTCTTCTTCTTTGCTATCTTCTGTTGTAGCTTCTTCGTTGCTTGTATCAGCTTCTGTTGTTTCAGTTGTTTCAGTTTTAGCAGAATCGTCTGTTTTTGCATCCTCTTTTTGGTTACCACAAGCTGTTAAAATAGCTCCCGTTAGGAATAATCCTAAAATTAATGATTTATAATTTTTCATAACTTCTCCTTTTTAATTATATTTCTACATAGCCACTTTACTTTGAGTTAAATTTTTTTCAATGTTTATAATTTAAAATATAATTTAAATCTATTTATTATCAAGCAAGAACTTTTATGTTTTCTTTTATATAGTCTTTATCAAAAATATTTTGATATGTGTTAAAATAATCATTAATTGAAGCATCTTCATTTGTTACCATAAGTTCCATATCAGTTCCAAAATAGTTTATATCTTTATCCATATTATAAAATCCGTTTCTAATATAGAAATTCTTGCGTTTTTTTCTGGTCATAATGTCTGAAGCCTGGTGTTCTTTTGTGCTTTCTATTTCTATCATCAAGTCATCATAAGAATCTAAAAGCACATCCAGAGACTTACTTCCAAGTCCTTCTCCCCTATATTCCGGATCAATTGCAAAATATGATAATAGATTGATATCATCATTTAGGAAAATTACTGCAAGTCCCGTGTATTCATCATTGTGAGCTATCAAATTAATGTCTATTAGTTCTTTATTTGCTAGTTTGTATAGCTTTTGTATTTCAACCTGTTCATATTCTGGAAAGGCTTCATCATATAAATATTCAAAATAATCTTTAGTTTTTTCATTATTTACCGAAACTAAATCCATAAACTTCCTTTTCTAAAATTTGTAAGCATCAATAAAAGCTAGATCATCATCAGTTAGTTGATACTTACTTTGATCTGTAATTACTTCTGGCCCATCTTCATGAATTATTAATTGGTGTTCAAATTGGCAACAAGTGGAGCCATCAACAGTTCTTGCTACCCAACCATTATCATCTATTTTACTTTGCCAATTGCCACTAGCTATCATAGGCTCAATGGTAAATACCATGCCTTTTTGAATTCGTGGTCCTCTGTGAGCTTTGCCATAATGCGGTACTTGTGGATCTTCGTGCATTTCTTTACCTATGCCATGGCCTATAAAGTCACGGATTACAGAAAAATCATGGTCGATTTCTGCTATAGTTTGTATTCTATTTCCAATATCACCAATCCTATTTCCTGGAATTGCTTCTTTTATAGCTTCATTTAAGGCAAAGAGGGTCGTATCCATTAGTTCTTGATTTCTATCAGATAAATCTCCAATTTTGTATGACCAACAAGAATCAGCTAAACCTCCATTTAGATTAATTACATTATCAATTGATACTAAATCGCCATCTTTTAAGATATAATCTGATGGAAATCCATGGCATATCTCATCGTTTACTGATATACATAAAGTGTATGGAAAATCTCCATAACCCAATTGTGCAGGTATTGCTTTTTTGTGGTCTACTATAAATTTATTGGCAAAGTCATCTAAAGCTTTTGTAGAAATACCTGCTTTTATAACTTTTTTTATTGCTAAATGAGTTTGACATAATATTTCAGCAGCAGCTCTCATTTTTTCAAAATCATTTTCAGTGTATAATCTAATCATTATTACCTTCTCTAAGTAAATAAGACGCCAAAGCGCCCTATCTACATTTTTGTCTTTCCTATATAAGTATATTTTTCTGTTGATGTTATCTTAGGATCGATATCAAATCCTATTGGCATTGAATAAGCTCTGCTTAATTCATCTATATAATACATCATAATTCCAGCATCTATAAGGTTAATATAACCCTTATAGTTTTCTATATACAATTGAATTTCATCATCAACAATCAAAAATCTCCATGGTTGAGCATTATTAGTTGATGGTGCAAATTTGGCATAATCAAAGATGTTATTAAGGCCTCTTTGCTCTAATTCTTCATCTGTAGCTGGTGTATCAAAATCACCAAAGAATACTAATTCTTCTGTTGCAATTCTATCATCATACTTATGTTCTCTAACTTCTGGATCAGCTGGATAACCTACTGATAGAAGAATATTAATATCTCCTTTTTCATAGTCAAAAGCTCTTTGTTTAATCTTTTCGTCAACATCACTAACTGTTATCCAACAAGTACCAAGTCCTAATTTATTTAGATGAGTTATTAGCTCTTCAACTCCATAAGCGCCTTTTACTATTGTAATAGGGTCATTATTTTTAGCATCAACTGCTATATAAGCTGGAGCTTTAATCATTACTCCTTTATATCCTGCAATACCATTTAATGCATCGTAAACTTTCTTACCATCTGTATTAAAAATAAAGTCAAGATTTTCTTTTCCTAATTTTTTTGATTCTTCATCAACTAAGTCAAACACTTTTTTTGTAATTGTTTCATCAAGTTTTTCATCTTTATACTCTCTAGTAGATGTTCTAGATTTTAAAAAATTTGTTGTAAGCATTATAACCCCCGTATATCTATACTTTACTATTATTTTATCATATTTCTAAGACTTTTTATACAACAAATTAAGTATAAATTAAAACTACCAGCTTAGCTGGTAGTTTTAAGAAGTAATAATTATTTTTATTAGTCAATTGTTGAATAATATAGTTCTTCGTTTTTTGAAACATTTGGCATTTGCCAACTATAATGATCAGTATGCAATAGTTGATGAGCAAGATGGCTATTAGGTTCTCCAAAGAAATTTTCATAAAGATTTATTATATCTTGATTTTCGTGAGAAAATCTTGGATTTGCATTTTTATCTAAGAAATATAAATTCTTGCTTCTTGTAAAAGCAAGTTCTTCTCCATCATGAATTGGTTGACCTCCTCCACCTACGCAACCGCCAGGGCAAGCCATTACTTCAACAAAATCAAAATGTTTTTTACTATTTTCTAGATCATTTATAAGTTTTCTTGTATTGGCCAAACCATTTACAACTGCTATGTGTAAATCTATATCATTAATTTTGAAATTAGCTTCTACTAATCCAGTTTTTTCAGAATCTCTTCTTACAACTTTAAATGCATCGGCTGAAGGATTTTCTCCAGTTAATGAATGATAGGCAGTTCTTAAAGCTGCTTCCATTACTCCACCAGTTGATCCAAAGATAACACCTGCACCAGATCCATCTTTAAATAAATCGTCAGGATCAGCATCTATTAATGTCTTTGGATTGATATTTGCTATTTTAAACATTCTTATAAGTTCTCTTGTTGTTATAACGCAATCTGTATCATGACCTGCAAATTCTTTGTAATATAAATCTCTTTCTCTTTCACTTTTTTTGGCAAGGCATGGCATTACAGCTACTGAAAATATTTCTGAAGGATCTTTGTTCAATGTTTCAGCGAAATATGACTTCATTACTGAACCAAACATTTGCATTGGAGATTTAGCTGTGGATAATTGACCTACTAAATGTGGATATTGACCCTTGATGAATCTAACCCATCCAGGACAGCAAGATGTAAACATTGGCCTATCTTTAAGTTCACCTTTTGTATATCTTTCTAAAAATTCTGTTGCTTCTTCCATTATTGTTAGGTCTGCAGAAAATGTTGTATCAAAAACATAATCAACTCCTATTTGTTTTAGTCCATCGAAAATTTTATTTACAGTAGCCTCTTCTCTAGCTAGACCCATCTCCTCTCCCCAAGCTGTTCTTACAGCTGGTGCAACTTGTACTACCACAGTTTTGTTAGGATCAAAAATTGCCTCCCGTAATAAATCTGTATCATCTCTTTCTACCAAAGCTCCAACCGGACAGTGAGTTATGCATTGGCCACAAAGTGAGCATGAAGATTCATTTATTGAGTTATAGCCAGAAACATCAATGTTAGCTCTAAGACCAGTGCCACTAAGCTCCCAAATATTTAAATCCTGAACCTTATCACAAATCTGTACGCATCTCATGCATCTTATACACTTAGCTGAATTTCTTATTAGTGGGAAATTCTCATCCCAATCTTGTTTAATTATGTATTCTGTAAAAGGCAATTGCCTTATATTTAAATCGTTAGATAATTTTTGTAAAGAGCAATTTCCACTTCTTATACACATTGGGCATCTTGCATCATGTTCGGATAATATTAATTCAACTGCTTTTTTTCTATTTAGAATAGCTTTTGGAGAATTTGTATGAATGACCATATTTTCACTAACAGGAGTATTGCAAGCTGTAACTAGATTATTTATACCCTCTACTTCAACTGAACAAACTTTACAAGACGCAATTTGATTTATGCCTTTTAAGTAACATAGATGTGGTATCTCTATTCCAGCAAGTTTTGCAGTTTCAATAATGGTAGTTCCTTCGTCAACTTCTATATTTTTATTATCTATAGTTACCTTTACCATTGTTCTATACGTCCTCCCCTAAAAATACCAAATCCATTTTTATCGCATCTTAAACATCTAGAAACTTCTTGCATAGCTGCACCATCTTCCATATTTAGTTCGACAGATTCAAAGTCTCTAATTCTTATACTTGCTTCTCTTTCTGGTAGTTCACTTCTGCCACAAGAAAACTTATCCTCAAGATCAACATCTGGAATTTCAACATCACAAGTAATCTGATGATTGTATCCTAAGTATTGGTCAATATTTGCTGCCATTACTTTTGCTGCTGCAATTGCTTTTATAACCGTTGCAGGTCCTGATTGGCAATCTCCACCAGCATATAATCCAGGAATTCCTCTAAAACCACCATTAGCTAAGGTAAAAATTTTTCCTCTTTCAACTGGTATGCCTTCTTTTTCATAATAAGAACTTTCAATATCTTGACCGATTGCAACGACCAAAACTTCGCAAGGAATAAATTCATCTTCCATACCGTTAGATTTTACTGAAGCTCTGTTATTTTTAATATTTGAAATCATTTGAGGACTTACCCAAATGCCTTTTAATTTTCCATCTTCTATTTCTAGCCTTGAAGGAGATTTTAAGGTTAACATTTCACATCCTTCAGCTACGGCACCTTCAATTTCAACTGGCAAAGCTGTCATGTCAGAAACTCTTCTTCTGTATACACAAGTTACTTTTTCTGCATTAAGCCTTACTAAAGTTCTTAAAGCATCCATGGCAACATTTCCACCACCAATAACAGCAGCTTTTTTGCCTTTTAAGTCCATTTTTTTGCCTAAACCTACTCCACGAAGAAAATCTACTGCAGAAATTACTCCGTCTGCATCTTCGCCTTCCAAGCCTAGTTTCTTATCAGTAGACGCTCCAATTGTAATTAACGTTGCATCATAATTATTTCTAAGATCATTTAAAGTCAAATCTCTACTAATCTTAATGCCATATTTAACTTCAACGCCTGTATCTAAGATTGCTTTTATGTCTTCATCAAGTCTTTCTTTTGGCAATCTATAATTTGGTATTCCATATCTAAGCATACCACCTAATTCTGGTAACATTTCAAATACGGTAGTCTGATGACCCATAAGTTGAAGATAATAAGCTGCTGATAAACCAGCTGGTCCTCCTCCAACTATAGCAACTTTTTTACCAGTTGATGACCCAACTTCAGGCGGTTTTACAAATCCTGCCTTATCTGCGGCATATCTTTTTAGTCCTCTAATATTTATAGAGCTATCTATCATATTTCTACGACATCTTGCCTCGCAAGGATGCTCACAGATAAAACTACAAGTAGTTGGAAACGGATTATCTTTTCTAATTACTCTAACTGCATCTTGGTAACGGCCTTCTTTAATCATGGCAAGATAACCTGGAACGTCAACATGAGCCGGGCATAATCCAACGCAAGGAACTGGTGTAGATGTTTTGCTTAGGCAACGATTATTATGTACATGATATTCATATTCTTCTCTAGCACTTGTTATGCTGACATAAACCATGTGACTGGCTTCAGTTCCAATTGCACAATCAGCTGTTTCAGAAATCATTTTAGAAGTTTGCTCTATTAAATCCAAAGTATTGTCATTTGCTCTACCTTCTAAAACATCATCCATCAAATTTTTTAATTGTAAGAGTCCAATTCTACAAGGAATACATTTTCCACATGATTGAGCTAAACACAATTCAAGAAATGATTTAGTTACTTCAACTGGGCATAAGCCAAGTGGACTTGCTTTTATGCGACTAGCTAGGTTATTGTAAATATCGTTAATAACCAAATCAGCTTTGCTTAGACTTTCTAGTTCTAATCGATTCAAATTAATCCCCCTATTTACGATTATATAATATAGATAAAAGAAAATATTTTCCTAATAATCATACATCGAAAAATTACTTTGCCAAGAATTGCCAAAAAGTAAACATATATTATAATTAAATAAAATAAAAACGTTATTTTTTTATTAATATAAAAGTAATATATTTTCATTCTTTATTATGGTATTATTATTATATGAAACTAACGGAAAAACAAAAGCTTGCTGCTAATCACAAAGATGGACCTTGTTTGGTACTTGCTGTCCCTGGTTCAGGAAAAACTACAATGCTTTTAGAAAGAATTAAAAATTTATCAAATGATATTGATCCAAATAAAATCCTAAATCTAACTTTCAGTAGAAGCCAAGCTGTTGATATGAAAAATAGATATCTAAAAGAAAGTCAAAGGGATAAGTTAAATACTAATTTTATGACAATCCATGCTTTTTGCTATCTTGTAATAAGAAATTTCTACAAAAAACACAACTTGGAGCTAAAAATTTTAGAAGCCGATGATTCTTACAACAAATATAATTTAATTAAAGAAATTTATTATAAGACAAATAAAAGAATCATGTCAGATGAAGATATGAAAAACTTTTTTTCTGTAGTTGGTTATATGAGAAATTCTCTTTCTGGCCTTAGCTATCTTAAAAATTCTCAAATAAAAAATATAAATTTAATTTATCAATCTTATGAAAAATTTAAAAAAGATAATTTTTACATAGATTATGATGATATGCAAACTTTAGCCCTAGAATTAATAAATACTTATCCAAACTTATTAAAATCAATCAGAAATAAGTATAAATATATTCAATTAGATGAGGGTCAGGATACCTCAATTCTCCAATTTAAAATTATTGAAAAAATTGTAGCTCCTAATAATAATCTAATGATAGTTGCTGATGATGATCAATCAATTTACGGCTTTAGAGCTGCAGAACCATCTTATTTGCTAAATTTTAGAGAAAATTATCCCAATGCAAAATTTATTAGTATGGATGAAAATCATAGATCTAGTGGAAATATTGTAGAAGTTTGCCATAAGTTTATAAAACAAAATACTAATAGATATGAAAAAAATATTTTTACAAAAAAAGATTTGGGAAATAAAGTCCATTTGGCAAATCTCAGTGATAGCAAAGAAGCCTACAAATATATAATTGATCATATGGATCCTAAAGTATCTAATGCTATTTTATATAGAAATAATATTTCTTGCTTAAATTTAATAAGCTTTTTAATTGAAGATGATAGGGATTTTACAATAAATTTTCCATCATATGATTATTTTAATTCCAAAATCATTAGAGATTTGGAAAATATTATTGAATTTTCTAATGATTTTTATAATGTTGACCTATTTTCTGAAATTTATTATAAGATAAATACTTATCTTAACAAAGAAGAAATAAAAAAACTAGTTTACAAGCCAAAAAATCTAGATGTTTTTTCTTATCTTGAAGAAATAGTCGATGATGAAAAATCTTATCATCTAGCTAATGTAAAACGAAAATTAATTCATTTGCGAAAACTTCACTTAGATAAAAAAATATCCTATATTTACACTTATTTGGGATATGGAACTTATATAGATACATTCTCAAAAAAATATTATGAATTGATTTATAACAAAGATTTGTATATTGAAAGTCTTATTAATTTTACAAAAGATCTCAAAAGTTTAGACGAATTTCACGAAAAAATAAGAAAATATGAAAAAATGAATCAAAAGTTAACTTCATCTAATTTAATTTTATCGACAATTCATAGATCTAAAGGCTTAGAGTATGACAATGTCTTTATTATAGATTTAGTGAAAAATGAGTTCCCAATGCTTAGAGATGATGAAAATAATCTTGAAGAAGAAAGAAGAGTTTTTTATGTGGCAATGACTAGAGCTAAAGAAAATCTCTATTTACTAAGCTTAAAAAAGAGAATTGGTAAGAAAGTAGAAGCTTCACCTTTCTATTTAGATATAAGAAATCAATAATGGGTAAGAATTAATAGACAGATAAAAAAGAAAGGAAATTTAATGAAAAAAATAGCAGTTTTAATTGAAAATAATTTTGAAGAAAGCGAATTACTTTATCCTTACCATAGATTTAGAGAAGATTTTGAAGTTGATTTAGTAGGAAGCGAAAAAGATAAGGAATATATAGGAAAATCTGGTGGACTAAAAGTAAAATCTGATATTGCAAGCTCAGAAGTAAAAGCTAGCGATTATGAAGCAGTTTATGTTCCAGGTGGTTATTCTCCAGATGCAATGAGAAAATGCCAAGCTACAATTGATTTTGTAAAAAAAATGCACGATGATGGTAAAATAGTTGCTGCAATTTGCCATGGTCCTTGGCTATTGGTGGAAGCAGGAATTCTTGATGGTGTTAAAGCAACATCTGTAAAACAAATTTCAACCGATCTAAAAAATGCAGGAGCAATTTGGGTTGATGAGGAAACAGTAGTTGATAATAAAATAATCACTGCAAGAACTCCAAAAGACCTACCAGCACAGATTAAAAAAATTATTGAAGAACTTTCTAAATAATTCTAATAACTGTTTGAAATAATGATATTTTTCTAAACCATTATTTTAAACAGTATTTTTTATTGATTTTTATTCATTGGATTTAATTTAATATTTTATTAAAAGTGTTATAATTAAACCATGAAAAGAAATTATAATATCGATAAGTTCCGTGGATTTACTATAATATCTATGGTGCTTTTTCATCTAATTTACAATATAAACTTTTACCATCAAGTATCCTGGTATGATGGGACATTATTAAATAGAATATGGCAATTTTCAATAGCTGGTTCTTTTTTTATCATTTCTGGCATAACTTCTAATTTTTTAAGTCCAGAAAAAAATATAAAAAGGGGAATTTTTACAAGCTTAATTGGCTTTGCAATAACTATTGCAACCTACCTCCTAGCTCCTGAGCAATTTATTTTGTGGGGAGTATTAAATGGTCTAGGAATTTCTATGGTAATTACTGGTGTATTTCAAAAATATATTAAAAATAATTTTTTCTATTTGTTTTTTATTTTATTTGTAATAACTTACAATATTCCTAGGGGAAGTCTCTATAATATTGAATTTTTTAGAAGCATTTACGATAAAAATCTATTTTTTTTAGGTTTCCCATCCAATAATTTCAATTCAAGTGATTATTTCCCAATATTACCTCGGATTTTTATTTATTTAACAGGATTTTGTCTTGGAAAATACTTAAATAAGGAAAACTTGCTTTTAAATAAAGGAAAAGATAATATTTTAGCAAAAATTGGCAGATTAGCTATGCCAATCTATCTAAGTCATCAAATAATTCTCTACCCTTTAGTCACATTCATATTTTCTTTAATAAAATAAAACCTCCTTACTTTATTAGTAAAGAGGTTTTATATTTTATTCAAACTTTATATTGATAGTATATTCTTTTGAAATTATAGGATTTATTTCTAAAATTTCTTTTACTGCTTTTTCTGATTTTTCTTTGGCTTCTTCCAAAAGCCCTTTATCAATAGCTTCATTTTCGACCTTTGCTTCTTCTTCTTTTCTAAAATCTGAGTAATCTTCTAATTTCAATGGATTAAAGATAGAATTTTTCTCATCATAAACCATAACAGAATTTTCATCAATGTCATGGCTTAAAATGCTTGCTTGTGGTAAAGTTACACTTATAATTTTTGAAGCTTCGTTTACATCAACTTTTGCCTTGTCAAGATCAACACCTGCATTAATCTCTCCTTGGTAGGTATACAAGAATTTTTTTGTAGTAAATGGAAGGGTGATTCCGTGAAATTCTTGACTATTTTCGTAAGATGCCACATTTTTATAATTGTATTTTAGAGTTGTTAGCTCTTTTGCTTCTTTTAAAGAAGATTCAACAGTTTCTGAAGATATGCTTATTTTTTCTTTGGATTTTAAATTAGAAATTATATAAGCTCCCAGAGCTAATATCAAAATAATTGCAATCAAAAATCCAAAAACTTTTTTATTTGTTTTATTTTTTTTATTAGTCATATTAATTCCTTTATATATATTTTAATGTTACTATACGGGTTTTCTTAATAAAATAAAGTCAATACTTAAGAAATTTTAATATAAATTATAAAGATTATTTAATTTCATAATTTAACTTTGCAATAATAAATATCTTTTCCCCTGTCACGCCATTTTTTCTCATATTCAGTTACTATTGATTTTTCCATATCTAATTTATAGTCAATTTCTAAGATTTGTAATGGGAATTCTTTGTAATATTCTAAGGAATCTAAGAAAAAGTCTTTATCATCAGTTTTTTGTTCAATAATTCCACTATCTTTTATAATGTCCTTATAAATATTTAAAAATCTTGGATGACTTAGACGTCTTTTGTGGTGCTTGGTTTTTGGCCAAGGTGTAGAAAAGTTGATGAAAATCCTATCTATTTCTTTTTTACCAAAAATATCTCTTAAATCTTCTGCGTGATCTATTAATCCAATTACATTTGCCAATTCCTCTTCTTTTATTTTCCTACTAGCGATAACAAAAGCATTTGTATTCATCTCAAGAGCTATAAAATTTATTTCAGGATGTTTTTTTGCCATTTCAATTACGAAATCCCCTTTGCCAGCTCCCACTTCTAGATAAATTGGATTGGTATTGCCAAAAACTTCACTCCACTTTCCTCTTTTATCTCTAGGATAGAAGAATATTTTTGGATTTTCTTTCATTTCTGGAATGGCATTTGCCTTAAATCTTAATCTCATAATTCTCCTCTTAAAAAAACTGGCAGTCTAGCTGCCAGCACTATATCAAATTTTACTTTTATTTTTTGATTTATCAATAATAAAGCCTATTATAAATCCTATTAATCCCAAACTAATCCATGAAAATCCCAAATCAAAGCCTGGTAAAATTCCCTTTGGTAAAGCCAAAAAGTTTTCTACAATATTACTCTTAGAAATTATTTCTGGTGAATTTTTTAAAAAATCAAAAAATGCTGCTATACATGTAAAACCTAGCGTCCACTTGTAAATAATTTGGTTTTTACCCAATTTCTTTGATAAAAGTGAAAGAATAATCAACACAATACATAGTGGATACAAAAACATTAATACTGGTATTGATAAGGAAATTATTTTATTTAAGCCTAAGTTTGCTATTAAAAACGAAACTCCAGCAAAAATAAAGCAATACTTCTCATAAGAAATGTCAAATTTTAATAATTTATTAAACATTTCAGAACAAGCAGATATCAATCCTATGCAAGTTTTTAAACAAGCTAAAGTCACAATTAAACTAAGAAGAATATGTCCATATTTTCCTAAATAATAATGAGATATTTTTGCTAAAACCAAGGCACCATTTTCTTGTATTGGAAAAATTGCTGTAGATTCAGATCCCAAAATTGCAAGCATAGCATAAACCAAGCTCATTCCAACCAGGCAAACTAAACCAGATTTAAATGTTTCTGATGCAACTCTTGAAGGTTCTTTAATTCCTAATTCTTTAACTGCTCCAATAATGATTACTGCAAAAGCCAAAGATGCTGGTGCATCCAGTGTATTGTATCCATCAACAATTCCTTTTATAAAAGGACTATTTGCATAAGTTTTAGTTGGCTCTATGCTTTTTAGTGGTCCCATAGGATTTATCAAAGATAATATTACTAAAATTGCTAATAAAACTAAAAATATCGGCGTCATATACTTTCCTATGGTATCTACAAGTTTACCCTTATTTAAGGCGAAATATAAAGATAAAGCAAAAAATACTAAGGAAAAAAGCAAGAGTGTAATTCCATCGCTAATATTTAACACTCCCTTTAGTGAAACTTCGTAAGAGACAGTGGCAGTTCTTGGAATTGCAAAACCAGGTCCAATTGTTAAATATAGTAGAATCGTCATAAAATAAGCAAATTTATCCCCAGCGGGCCTTACCATTTCAAATAAAGATTCGCTATCTGTAAGTGCTGCTGCAACAATTCCAATTACAGGAAGTCCTACTCCAGATATTAAAAATCCAATCGTTACGGGTGTTAAGTTATAGCCTGATTTTTGTCCTAATTCTAGTGGGAAAATTAAATTTCCAGCCCCAAAATATAAGCCAAAAAGCAAGGATCCTATTAGTAGAATTTCTTTAAAATCTAATTTCTTTTTCATTATAATTCCTTTCTTATTTGGATAATTATATCAAATCATTAAAAATAAAACAAAAAAAATTGACCATTACAAGTAAAATTTATTGTAATAGTCAATATTTGCAAAATCCTTGGCTTTATAAATTTTCTATATATTTTTTAACATCTGGTCCTATATAAATTTTCCCATCGTCAGTAAAAAGTATCGGTCTTTTTACAAGCATTCCATCTGTTGATAATAATTGATATGCTTCGTCCAAAGTAATTGATTTTAATTTATCTTTAATGTTATTTTCTCTATAAATTTTTCCAGAAGTATTAAAAAATCTTTTTATCTCAAGACCTGTTTTTTCATGCCAATCTTTTATTTCTTTGGCAGTAGGATTTTCTTCTTTAATATCTCTATATTCGTAGCTAATTCCTTTTTCTTCTAGCATTTTTTCAACTGATTTACAGGTTGTACATTTTTTATAGCAAATAAGTTTCATAAAAACTCCTTTAATTATTTTATAAACGTTTAATAGGCTTATTTTTCATAAAAAAATCTAAAGGCAGCATTTAAGCTGCTTTTAGATTTTTATTTTTTTATTATTTTTTAAGATTGTAAAATGCGTCCAATCCTTTAAATTCAGCACTATCCCAAAGTTCTTCTTCAATTCTTAGCAATTGGTTATATTTTGCAACTCTATCTGTTCTTGAAGGAGCACCTGTTTTGATTTGTCCAGCATTAACTGCAACAACAAGATCTGCTATTGTAACATCTTCTGTTTCGCCAGATCTGTGGCTTACTACTGCAGTGTATCCAGCTTCTTTTGCCATTTCAATTGCATTGAGAGTTTCTGTTAGAGAACCAATTTGGTTAACTTTAATTAATATTGAGTTAGCAACTCCTTCTTTGATACCTTTTTCAAGTTTTTCGGTATTAGTTACAAATAAATCATCGCCAACTAATTGAACTTTCTTGCCAAGTCTGTCAGTAAGTTTTCTCCAACCTTCCCAATCATTTTCGTCAAGACCATCTTCAATTGATATAATTGGGTATTTTTCAACTAAGCTTTCTAACCAGTCTATCATTTCTTCTTCAGAATAAACTGTGCCTTCTCCTTCAAGATGATATTTACCATCTTCTGCGTTGTAAAATTCACTTGCAGCACAGTCCATTGCTATATAAACATCTTTGCCAGCTTTATATCCGGCTTTTTCTATAGCTTCAACGATTATTTGAAGGGCTTCTTCATTTGATTTAAGGTTTGGAGCAAATCCACCTTCATCACCTACAGCTGTGTTGTAACCTTTATCTTTTAAAACTTTCTTTAGGCTATGGAATACTTCTGCACCAATTTGTAGAGCATTTGCAAAGCTATCTGCTCCAAGTGGGAAAATCATAAATTCTTGAATATCAACAGAGTTATCAGCATGTTCGCCACCATTTAAGATGTTCATCATTGGTGTTGGCAATAATTTTGCATTAACTCCGCCTATATAATTGTAAAGTGGAAGTCCTAATTCATCAGCAGCAGCCTTTGCACAAGCTAATGATACACCTAAAATTGCATTTGCACCAAGATTTCCTTTATTTTTTGTTCCATCAAGTTCTATCATTGCATTGTCAATGGCAATTTGATCAAATACATCGTAGTTTAAAATTAATTCTTCTGCTATTTTTTCGTTAACATTATCTACTGCTTGTATTACAGACTTACCTAAATAATAATCATCGTTTCCGTCACGAAGTTCTACTGCTTCCCATTGTCCTGTTGATGCACCTGAAGGTACAGCTGCACGACCAAAGCCACCCATTTCTGTTTCAACTTCTACTTCAACTGTTGGATTTCCTCTTGAATCAAGAATTTGTCTTGCATATACACTTGTTATTAAACTCATTTTAAAATCTCCTTATTAATTTTATTTATTTTCTATGATTTACTAAAGCAGCAAAATCATCTGCTTTTAAGCTTGCTCCGCCTACTAATGCACCATCGATATTTTCTTTTGCCATTAATTCTTTAACGTTTGCTGGTTTTACTGATCCACCGTATTGAATACGAACTTTTTCAGCTGTTTCTTTTGTATATAAATCAGCAACTAAGTTTCTAATGTAAGCACACATTGCTTCTGCATCATCAGCAGATGCTGTTTTTCCAGTTCCTATAGCCCAAATTGGTTCATAGGCAATGATCATCTTCTCTACTAAATCTTCGCTTACATCTTTAAGATCTGCTGTAATTTGTGATTTTACCTTTTCTTCTTGCTTATTCGCTTCTCTTTCTTCTAAAGATTCACCGCAGCATAGAATAGGTGTAAGATCATGAGCGAAAGCAGATAGAACTTTTTTATTTATAAGTTTATCGCATTCGCCAAAAATATCACGACGTTCGCTATGGCCTAATATTACATAGTTTGCTTTGATATCATTTAGCATTAGTGGAGAAATTTCACCTGTAAAGGCACCTTCTTCTTCAAAATACATATTTTGTCCACCAAATTTGATATTAGTACCCTCTAATATTTCTGATGCTAAAGTTAAGTCAATAGCTGGTACGCAAACGCCTGCTTCTACTTCTGAATCTAGTTCTTTTTCTTTAATTGCATTTAATAGTTCTTTAGCTTGACTTGGAGTCTTGTTCATTTTCCAATTTCCAACAATTACTGGTTTACGCATAATATCTCCTTATTTATCTTCAATTGCTGCTATTCCTGGAAGAGTTTTTCCTTCCAAAAATTCTAAGCTAGCACCGCCACCTGTTGAAACGTGAGTTATTTTATCCTTTAATCCAGCCATTTCTATAGCTAGTGCAGAATCACCACCACCTACAATTGTTATAGCAGAAGAATCTGCTAAAGCTTTTGCAACTTCATTTGTTCCATTTGAGAATTCTTTTATTTCAAATACTCCCATAGGTCCGTTCCAAACAACTGTTTTAGCATTTTTAATTTTTTCAGCAAACATTTCTGCTGTCTTTGGTCCAATGTCTAAAGCTTCTTTATCTACTGGAATATTGTCGATATCAACAATTTGAGTTTCTGCTCCAGCCTTTATTTCATCAGCAATTACTGCATCAATTGGAAGAAGAATTTCAACATTATTTGCTTTAGCTTTTTTGATTAAGTCTAAAGATAAATCCATTTTGTCTTCTTCAAGAAGTGATTTTCCTATTTCTTTGCCTTGAGCTTTTAAAAATGTATAAGCCATACCACCACCGATTAGAATGGTATCAACTTTACTTATTAAATTATCGATTACACCAATCTTATCAGATACTTTTGCACCACCAAGGATTGCTACAAATGGATGTTCAGGATCTTCTAAGGCTTTGCCCATAATGTCAATTTCTTTTTCAATTAACAAACCAACAGCTGATGGTAAAAGACTAGCAACTCCTACATTTGATGAATGTGCTCTATGGCTTGTGCCAAATGCATCATTAACATAAATATCTGCTAGTGAAGCTAATTCTTTTGCAAAAGATTCATCATTTTTTGTTTCGCCTTTTACAAATCTTGTATTTTCTAAAAGTGCAAGATCTCCAGGATTTAAGTTCTTAACTTCATCTTTTACCTTATCGTCAACTACAAGATCTGAAGCTAGGAAATGGAATTTTTCGCCATAGTGATTTTCTAACCAGTTAGCAACAGGTTTTAAGCTAAAATCTGCGTTATTTTCCCCTTTTGGTCTACCTAAGTGGCTCATCAAGATTACGCAAGCTCCATTGTCTAGTAAATAGTCAATTGTTGGGATTGCAGCTTTAATTCTAGCGTCATCGGCAATTGCACCCTTATTTTCTTTTGATAAAGGAACGTTAAAATCAACTCTTACAAGAACTTTCTTGCCTTTAACATCTATATCTTTTATAGTTTTTTTATTCATAATTTTTCTCCATGCGCAAAAAAGGGCAAAAGAATAATTTCCCTTGCCCTCAAATATTTCTTATAGTTTAGCTAAATAATCTAATGTTCTTACAAGGTTTGATACATATCCTGCTTCGTTATCATACCATGCAACAGTTTTAACTAATTGAGTATCTCCATTTTCAACAACTTTTGTAAGTTGAGAATCAAATATTGAACCTGCTGGGTATCCAATAATATCGCTTGATACTACATCTTCAGTTTCATAAGCAAAGGCATCGTTTGAGTATTTTTTCATAGCTTCATTTACTTGTTCAACTGTAACTTTCTTTTCTAGAATTGAATATAATTCTGTAACTGAGCCTGTAATTGTAGGAACTCTTAAAGCTGTACCATCAAGTTTGCCTTCAACTTCTGGAATTACTTTTCCAACTGCTTTTGCTGCACCTGTAGATGCTGGAATTGTATTTTGAGCTGCTGCACGACCACCTCTAAGATCTTTCTTACTTGCTAGAGTATCTTGAATAGCTTGTGTAGCTGTATAAGCGTGAATTGTTGACATTTGACCTGTAACAAAACCAAATTCTTTTAATAGTACATTTACCATTGGTGCAAGACAGTTTGTTGTACAGCTTGCTGCTGAAACAACTGTTTCAGATCCATCAAGTATTTCATGGTTTACACCAAAAACGATAGTTTTCATATCACCTTTACCTGGTGCTGAAATTAAAACTTTCTTAGCTCCAGCTTTGATATGAGATTCTGCTTTTTCTCTTTCAGTAAAGAATCCTGTACATTCTAGAACAACATCTACTCCTAGATCTGCCCAAGGTAAATCTTCTGGATTTCTTTCAGCAAAAACTTTTATTTCTTTGCCATTAACTTTAAATCCTTCTTCAGTTTCTTCAAAATCACCTTTGAATCTTCCTTGTGCTGTATCATATTTAAAGGCATAAGCAAGACCATGTTTGTCAATAAGGTCATTGATTGCTACTACTTCAATATCTTGTTCAATTTCTGCAATTCTTCTAAGTGTAAGACGTCCTATTCTACCAAAACCGTTAATCGCTACTTTTGTTGTCATTGTTCCTCCTAAAATTTTCATTCATAATTATTTAACTATCTGTTATGAATTTGTCAAGTTATTAATCCATGGAAAAGTTTTCCTGATTAAATTGTTACCATGCTTCGCCTTCTAGATATCTATTAGCAATCACTGCTGCTATGCATCCATCTGATGTGGCAGTTACCATTTGACGAACTTTTTTGACCCTGGTATCTCCAACTGCAAATACTCCTTCTATATTTGTCTTCATATCTTCGTCGGTTTTTATATATCCATTTTCCATTTCTATTTGATCTTGGAAAATTTCTGTTTGAGGAAGATATCCTATAAATATAAATACCCCAATTGGTTGATTATCATCACTTTTTAATTCTTTTTCTTCGCCAGTTTTGACATTTTCTATAATTATTGATTTAGCTTGATTGTCGCCTTTGATCTCTTTAATTACAGAATCATATTGGAATTTTATCTTTTCATTATTTTCACATTTGTCAACAACAATCTTGCTTGCTCTAAATGAATCTCTTCTGTGGATAATAGTTACAGATTTTGCAAATTTTGTAAGATGTAAGGCTTCCTCAAGGGCGCTATCTCCTCCACCAACAACAAATATATCAAGGTCTGTGAAGAATGGTCCATCACAAGTTGCACAATAGGAAACTCCCCTACTTGCAAATTCTTTTTCACCTTTTACATCTAAATTCCTATGGCTTGCTCCAGTTGCAATTATTACAGCCTTTGCCTCGTAAATGCTACCATCTTTTGTGTGGATTTTTTTAACTTTTCCTTCCAATTCTACTTTTGTGACATTTGCTGATAAAATTTTACAATATTCACTTGCTTGCTCTCTCATTCTTTCAGCTAAAGCCATTCCAGTTGGATCTTCCATTGATCCTGGATAATTCTCTACATATGCAGTTGAAGATATTTGTCCACCAGGAACTGCTTTTTCAATTATTAAACAATTTAATTTAGCTCTACCTGCATAAAGTCCTGCACTTAAGCCAGCTGGACCTGCTCCTAATATTATTAAATCATACATTCTTATCATCTCCTAAAAATTAAAATTATTTTGTCTTAATGCTTCATAAAGTACAATACTAACCGAATTTGCGAGATTTAAAGACCTATCTATTTCTTTTGTCATTGGTATTGTTAGTATTTTTTCTTTGTTTTTTTCCAAAATATCCTTATCAATACCTTCTTTTTCTCTACCGAAAATCAAATAATCATTGTCCTTAAATCTAACATCAGCATATGCTTTATCACTACCAGTTTCTATTAGATAAAAATTCTTATCCTTGATAAATTCCTCAAATTCTCCTAAGCTATCATGGATTTTTAAATCAAGCTTATCCCAATAATCAATTCCTGCTTTTTTTAATGATTTATCAGATAAATCAAACTTAAAAGGTCTTACTAAATGTAAGGTTGATTTTGTTAAAACGCAAGTTCTTCCAATATTTCCAACGTTGCCTGGATATTCTGGCGATAAAAGAACAATATTAAACACTTGGATTTTCCTTATTGTAATTTATTATTATATCCTTAGCATTAACAAACCCATTTGAATCATTATCCAAAACAACATGACTTGCAGCATTTTTTACAGATTCATTAGCATTTCCCATAGCAAAAGAAATTTCAGAATTTTCTATCATTGGAAGATCATTAAAAGAATCCCCAATTGTTGCAATTTCATTACTATTTATACCCAAAAATGCTGCTAATTCTAAAATTGATGACCATTTATCTACATTCTTATGCATTATTTCTATAAAACCAAAACCAGAAGATGTTACATAAAGCTCGTCTAAAAATCTATCTTCTATGATTTTGACAGCTTTTTCTTGGCCATAAGGATGGCTATCAAGTCCTGATATTAACATCTTATTTGCCATATGTTTCCTTCTTTTTAGCTCCTTATAAGGATTAGAAGAAACATAAATGTCGCATTGGTAATTCATTCCATAATCACTTTGGATTTTTAAATGATTAAGCCTTTCGATGATTAATCGATTGGTGTAAAAAGTATTGGAATCATAAAAATTAAAAGAAAATTCATTTTCATCACAAAACTCTAATAGATTGACTAATTCATCATCATCTAAGGGATGAGTTGCCAATACTTCATCATTGCTTAATTTTATAACTGCTCCATTATTGGCAACCATTGGATTATCAATTCCTATTTTTTTATTGAAGTAATCGACAGATGATGAAACTCTTCCAGAAGTCAAAACTGTTTTAATCCCAGCTTGATTTAATTCTTTGATAGCTTCAATATTTTTTTCGCTAATATCAGAATTGCTATTTAATAAGGTTCCATCCATATCAATTGCAAATAATTTAATCATTTTTACTCCTATAATCTATACAAAATTCATTTATGGGGCAAGAAAGACAAAGAGGATTTCTAGCCTTACAAATTGCTCTGCCATGGGTAATAAGTTGTTTATGGGTCAAATTCCAGCGATTTTTATCAATATTTTCCATTAAATCTTTTTCAGTAGCTATCACATCTTTACCATCGGCGAGACCTATCCTGTTTGAAACTCTAAAAACGTGAGTATCTACGGCAAAAGCTGGTATTCCAAAAGCATTAGCTAAGACTACATTTGCAGTTTTGCCACCTACTCCAGGTAGAGTAATGAGTTCCTCTTTTGTTCTTGGAACTTGACCATTAAATTCTTTTAATAAAATTTCACTTGTTTTTTTTATATTTTTAGCTTTAGTTTTGTAAATCCCTATAGATTTTATCCAATCTTCAAGCTCAGCTAATTCCATATTATTAAAATTTTCTGGCGTATTTGCCACTTTAAAAAGTTTATTTGTGACTTCATTTACTCTTTTATCTGTACTTTGTGCTGAAAGCATAGTAGCAATTAGAGCTTCAAAAGCAGTCGAAAATTTTAATAGATTCTTTGAAGGATCTGGATAAAGTTTATCTAAAATACTTAAAACTTTTTTAATTTCACTTTTACTTAAAATAATATCACCTTTTCCTTTATTAAAAACTATACTCTTCTTGTATTGTTATTACATATTTATGAATTTTAGATTAAATGGTATAATAATACTTTAGAATAGGGAGTGTATAATGTTTAATTTAAAGAAGAAAAATATTAAAGATATAGATTTACTTTTGCTTATATCGACAATTGCCTTAAGTGTATATGGACTTGTAGTCCTTTTATCAGCTTATGGGGGAAATATTTCTGCAATTAAAACTCAGTTGATATCAACTATAATTGGATTTATTACCATAGGAATTTTATGTACAATGGATCTTGATGTTATAAAAAGATCTTTTCGGGTAATTTACGGAATATCTATTGTCCTATTGATATTAACTTTGCTTATAGGTAGAGGATTGGATGCCTGGGGAGCAAAATCTTGGATTTATATTGGTTCATTTTCTATACAACCATCAGAAATAGTAAAAATTTTATTGATATTTTCATTTGCTGCCTACCTTGACAAATACAAATTGACCATTAATGAGCCAAAAAGATTAATCTTAAGTTTGATTTTTGTTGGATTTCCAGTTGGATTGATTTTACTACAACCAGACTTTGGTACGGCTATGGTTTATTTATTTTTTATTGCTGCTATGCTATTTGTGGCAGGAATTTCATGGAAATGGATACTAATTTTGTTATTTGCAGGTTTAACAGTCGGATTTATAATTTTTACAAATTTATCTGGTTATAGAGCCGATAGAATTCAAAACTTTCTAAATCCTAACAGAGATACTTCAGGATCTAACTGGCAACAACAACAAGGGCTTATTGCTATTGGATCTGGAATGTTAAATGGTAGAGGTTATATGAAAGGAACTCAATCACAATATGGTTATATTCCAGAAAAAGAAACCGATTTTATCTTTTCTGTTTTAGCAGAAGAAATGGGATTTATAGGAGCTGTAATTCTTATAATTCTATTTGCTATAGTTATTTTAAGATTAGTAAAAATAGCAAAAAATTCTCGCAATACCTTCGTAAGCAATATGGTAACTGGAATTGCTGCAATGCTTTTTATCCATATTTTTGAAAATATCGCTATGACAATTGGACTTATGCCTGTAACGGGTATTCCCTTACCTTTTCTATCCTCTGGAGGAACCTTCCAGCTAATTTGTCTAGCTGAAATTGGATTAGCACTTTCAGCATCCATGCAAAGATCTATAAAAGATCCTGACATCTTAGATTATGATACAATTTCTTTGGTAGATTTAAGTAAAATTTCAATATCAAGTAAAAGAAACATAAAAACACCGACCATTTAGTTGTCGGTGTTTTTTGTAAGTTTTCTATCTTTTACCATTTTTGTCTTTGAAAATTCTTCTCTTTCCTTTTCCTCTATGAGCGAAGAAATTTCCTTGATCGTATCTTCAAGCTTAGGTATTTGTACTTTTTCTAATGAATTTACTTTTTTACTTGTCTTTTTTATTTGTCTATCTAAATTGTTAATTGTCGTATCAATTTCTGCAAGTTTTAAAATTTTCCCTTTTAATTCGTTAAAAGAAAGTAGAGCTCTATCAAAACTAGGATTAGTTTCATAAAATGAATAAGATAAGGAAAGTTTTGATGGCACAAAATCTATATCGTAGACTTTTGTTTGCATAAATTCACTTTCCTTTAAGCTAATACTATTATCTACTGGTATAAGTCTTGAAATATCAGCAAGCTTTGATTCTCCCATGGTCACCATCGATTTTTTGAAATTTTTCCTAACTTTTTCTAAGCTTTCATTTACCTGGTCATTAAGTTCATTTCTTTGTTTAATTTTGCTATCGTGAGCTTTTATTAAAGCTTTTCTTGATTTATCCAAAATATCTAAACCAGTATTAAGGAGTTTAAGCTTATCTTTGGAGGCAATTAGATTAGCTTTGGTAGGAGCTGTAGATTTAATTTCCATATTACTTACCTATAAACTTATCCAAATTTTCTGGACTTACTCTATGAAGTTCTGTTCTTGGTAAAATGCTTAAAATTTCCCAACCTAAATCAAGACTTTTTTCTAGTTCTCTATTTTCAGTAGGATCTTGAGATAAGAATCTTTTTTCAAATTCATCACCAAATTCAAGATACTTTTTGTCAATTTCTGATAAATCTTCTTCACCGACAATTTGTGAAATATTTCTAACTTCACCAACATGAGAATATGATTCATATATCTGATTCATCAAGTCCTCATGATCAGCTCTGGTATAACCTTCTCCAATTCCATCTTTCATAAGTCTTGATAATGATGGTAAAACATTTATTGGCGGATATATTCCCTTATTAAATAAGGATCTATCAATAACTATCTGTCCTTCTGTGATATAGCCTGTCAAATCTGGAACGGGATGTGTTATATCATCATTTGGCATAGTAAGAATTGGTATTAGTGTTACTGATCCTTTTTTACCTCTAATCATTCCTGCTCTTTCATAAATTGTCGCCAAATCTGAATATAAATATCCTGGATAACCCTTACGAGAAGGAACTTCTTGTCTAATTGAAGAAACTTCACGCAAGGCTTCTGAGTATGATGTCATATCTGAAATTATTACCAAAACGTGATAGCCTTTTTCATAAGCCAAGTATTCGGCAGCTGTCAAAGCACATTTAGGTGCTATCAGTCTTTCCATAATGGGACTATCAGCAAGATTTTGATACATTACAACCTTATCACGAACTCCAGCCTTATTAAAAGCATCTTCAAAAAACATTGCTTCATCTTTTTTTATTCCCATAGCTGCAAAAACAAAAGCAAAGTCTTCATCTGTTTTTAGCTTTGCTTGTCTAACAATTTGAGCTGCAATTTGATTATGGGTTAAACCATAGCCTGAAAATATTGGCAATTTTTGTCCACGAATTAAAGTAGTAAGAGTATCAATTGCAGAAATACCAGTTTGGATAAAATCACGAGGATATTCACGAGCAACTGGATTTAATGGTTCTCCCTCAATGGAATATTTTTTTTCTGCATAAATTTCCCCACCATTGTCAATTGGACGAGCTAGGCCATCAAAAGTTCTTCCTAGAATTTTTTCATTTAAAGGAATTGCTAGTGGCTTTTCTTCAAAATTAATGACTATGTCATCTAAGGAAAAATCCTCAGTATTTCCAAAAACTTCGACTGAAATAGTTTCATCATCAATTTTTACTACTTGTCCTACAAAATCCATGCCAAGAGCACGAATTGATACTACAGCGTTATAACTAACGTCAGAAACATTTTCTATTTCTATGATGGAGGATTCTATTTTTTTTACTTTTGTATATTCTTTTTTCACTAGTTAATCCCTCCTTCCAATGAAATAAAATAATTTTCAATTTCATTATTTAAATTTATGAATTTTTCCAAGTTGTCATTGGCTATAGTATATTTCATTTGTGTAATTTCATTTATAAGATTAGAATTGTATAAATCTTTATAGCTTACTCCATTTTTTATAGCATTGGAAGAATGTTTGAGGTAATTATTTATAACTTCTAGCATTCTAATTTGTTTTTCTAATGGAACATATTTATCAATATCGTTGTAAGCATTTTGTTGTAAAAATCCTACTCTTATAAGTTCTGCAACATCTAGGATATTTTTTTGGCTATCAGATAAAGCATCTTTACCTACTAGCATTAAAATGGATTTAATTTCTTCTTCTTTTAACAAAACATTCATAAGCTCATTTCTAATAGCAATTATGTCTATGCCTGTTTTTTCAATATAATATGATTTTATAGTATCAAGATAATTTGAATAAGATGTCAACCAGTTTATTGCAGGATAATGACGAGAATAAGCAAGTTTTCTATCAAGTCCTAAAAATACGTTGACACTTCTTCTAGTATTTTCTGTAACTGGTTCTGAGAAATCTCCACCTGATGGAGATACAGCACCTATTATTGTAACTGATCCTTCTGAGCCATTTAGATTTGTAAAATATCCTGCTCTTTCATAAAATTGAGAAAGTCTACTTCCTAAATATGCAGGATAGCCTTCTTCTGCAGGTATTTCTTCTAGACGACCAGAAATTTCACGCAAAGCTTCAGCCCATCTTGATGTAGAATCTGCCATCAAAGCTACATGGTAACCCATATCTCTAAAGTATTCGGCAATTGTAATTCCTGTATAAATACTAGCTTCACGAGCTGCTACTGGCATATTTGAGGTATTTGCTATAAGAATTGTTCGCTCCATTAGACCATAACCAGTATTAGGATCTATTAATTCAGGAAATTCCTCAAGTACTTGGGTCATTTCGTTTCCACGCTCTCCACAACCAATGTAAATAATTATATCGGCATCAGAATATTGAGCGAGTTGATGTTGGAGCATAGTTTTTCCTGTTCCAAACCCACCTGGTATAGCAACAGTTCCACCCTTAGCTATAGGTAAAAATATATCAAGAACTCTTTGGCCTGTATTTAATAAAAGTTCAAGTGGTCTAATTTTTTTTACTGGTCTTGGAACTCTTACTGGCCAATATTGATAAAGTTTTAATTCCTTTTCGCCTTCTTTTGTAGATAATTTTACAATAGTATCCTCAAGAGTATAAGAGCCTGAAGCTTTAACATCGATTACAGTTCCATCAAAACTGCTCATAAGCCTATGCTCTATCGTTTTTGTTTCCATAATGGTAGCGTAAATATCACCCTTGTGAATTTGATCACCCTTAGAAACTTTTATCTCTACATCCCATTTTTTTTCATCGTCTAAATTTTCAAAACCAATTCCTTGCGGAATAAAAGCTCCATGCTTATCTTGTATTTTTAGAAGTGGTCTTTCTATTCCATCGAACATATTTTTCAAAAGACCTGGTCCAAGTTTTACAGAAAGAGGTCTACCAGTAGAAATAACTTCTTCGCCACTAGATAATCCAGATGTATCTTCATAAACTTCTATTGTAGCAAGCTCTCCTTCTACAGAAATAACTTCACCAATTAATTTAAGTTTACCAACTGAAACCATCTCGCGAATTTTAAGTTTTCCTGCGTTTTTTGCTGTAACAACAGGTCCATTTATTGTTTTAATTATTGGATTCATTAAAACTCTCTCTTTCAATTAATTTGTACAAAGTTTTACCAATTTCATATTTTCTATCTTTGATCATTTTTAGATATGTTTTGTTATATTGGTAATTGCCCTTAGTTGATTTTAATATAAAACCACCAAGATATTTATCATCCATAATACCAAGATTTGGATAATCAAGATATTTAGTGTCTAATTTTTTGACCAAAATTAAATAATCATTTGGATCTTCTTTTAGATTATCTATGGTATTATCAATGCTTTCTTTTAGTTTATTTTTGTACTCATCAGTTTTTGTATAATTTTCTAACTTTTCTTCTATTGCTTCTATCAAATCATTAAGTAGTAATTCTTTGTGGGAATAAAAATTGGTCTTTTGTTCTTCTTCTAGCTTTGAAATTTTTTCATTTGCTCTAATTTGAGCGAAATTTCTTCGAGCTATCAAAGATTCTTCTAAATCTTTTTCTAGTTTTTCTTTTTTATCTTCAATTTGATTACTATTAACAATTGTTGAATTATACAATTCATCTTCACTTTTTGCTTTTGCTTCACCCCAAACCATTTTCCTAAAGCTTGTAAGTTTTGCATTTAAATCGAGCATAATACCCTCCTATCAACCATCTATTACAACAATTAAAGGGATGCTTTCTTTTTGTTTATATAAGCTAAGCTCTTTACTAATCCATTCTTCAATTGTTCTTGTTAGTATTAAAACTGCCAAGTTTTCATCTTTGATTGAATTTTTAAACATTTCTTTTGCTTCACTTGTATTTTTAACAAGCTTCCCTTCAATAGATCCTAATCTAAACATAACTAATAGACTAGGGTCATTAGTTAGTATTCTTGCCTTCATTTTATGCGTTTAAAATCATTATAGAGATTATAACACCAAAGATAGCAATACCTTCTGCAAGACCAACGAAGATAATTGTACGACCTAATATAGATTGGTCTTCAGAAATTGCTCCAAGTGCTGCAGAACCTACATTACCTACTGCAAATCCTGTACCAATAGTAGCAAGACCAGTTGATAATGCGGCACCTATATATTTTAGTCCATCAGCACTGCTGGCAGCAGCACCTCCTGCAGCTATTGAATTTGCTGGTAATAGCAATACTATAATCATCGCCATTATTGGGACAAAGGTGAATAGGTTAATTTTTAACGCTTTTCTAATTTTATTTTTTGATGAGTCTTCATTTGTTTTTAATAGATACAAACCTGAATAAATTGTTATAGCAACAACTGCTAGTGCTAAAAATGCAATATTTTTTATCATAATTTTCCTTACTTTCCTTTTTTAAATTATTTATTTACTAATTGGTCTAAATAAACGACCATTTCCTTCGTAATACTTACTAAACATTTCATAAAATTCTAGTCTTAATCCTTGGATACCTACAATCATGCCCTCTAGACCTATTATAAATATATTTCCAATTACCAATATTATAAAGCCCTTGACACCACCACCAATAAGTTTTGCCATAACTTCAAAAGCCATATACAAACCAACGTGGTTTATGGCAAAGGCTCCAACTCTTGTAAAGGATACAAGATTTGAAAATACCGAAAGTAGAGCTTCTATAACTGAAAACGAACCTTCGAGATAGTAATCTCCCTTTGCTTGGTCATATAATCTTTTGTTTCCTTCTAACTTTCTTGCTATAGGTTGTTTAAATATTATCATCACTATAGAAAGTATAAGCAAGATTAGGCCAATAGTTTTTGGAATAGGACCTATATTTACAATTGCAAGAACTATAATGATAAATGCTGTCATCATCATAAGCCCTGCAAGCCCTTCTTTGCCAAAGATACCTTCTTCAATGTTTTTTTGAAGGTGAACTTTGTTATAGATACCGATTATATATGAAATCACCATCAAAGTCACACCAAATGCAACTGAAGCAATTAGGACTGTCATAATGTTATCAAATGGTTTTATCAGCAAGGCAGGGATCAAATCTTCTCTACCAAAAAACGAACCATACATTAGCCCAAATACGGATGCTGATATACCAATTCTCTTTAATAGTGCTCCAAAAGTTTCATTTTTCTTTGATAGCCAGAAACCAAGTCCTAAAAATACTAAACCTTGACCAAGATCTCCAAACATTAGTCCATACAAAAGCATATAAGTTATGGCAAAAAATGGTGTTGGGTCAATCTCATTATAAGATGGAGGACCGTACATATTTACCATATATTCAAAAGGTTTTACAAAAGGATTGTTTTTTAACCTTGTTGGCGGCTGTTCACTAACTTCTGAAACTTCTTTGCTATTAATAAGTGTGTTTTTATGTTTGCTTTCTAGTTTTTGAAAACTCTCAAGTTTACTTTCTGGAACCCAACCTGAAAGATAAAAATAATCACTTCCATGAGCCATATCATTTTTTAAATTGTTAGCTTTTTCACTATAATCCAAAGAATAAGGTATATTTTCTAATAAATCTTGATAGTTGCCATTTATATTTCTAATCTCTTTAGTAACTTCATCAAGCCTTTGACTTGTTTTAAATCTTTCGTCATCAATAGAATCAATCAAAAAATCTTTAGGTATATCTTTATCTATAAAACCTAGCGTATTTATAGATCTTGACACATCTTCTCTTACTTGCTTTGGATAAATTAATAAGTAGTTTTCTTCGTTAGATTTTACATATTGATTATTTTTGTTTGTTTTAGGTGGACTTTCTCCATCTTGAGATTCGTATTTACTACTAATTAGAGTGTTGGGATATTTTTTTCCAAGCTTTTCAAAATCTCCCAATTTGCTTTCAGGAACTTTCCCTGATAGATAAAAATACTCGCTTCCATGAGCCATATTATTTTTTAGTTCTTTAGCCTTGTTATTGTAATCCAACGTGTAAGGAAGGTTATCTAAAATTTCTTTATTGTCACTTTTTAAATTTTCAGTTTTCTTGCTTATTTCATCAAGTTTTTCTATAGTAGAAGATTTCTCATAATCCATAGAATTCATAGAAGAATCATCAGGTGTATCCTTATCTAAAAAACCGAGAGTATTAATGGATCTAGATACATCTTCTTTTACTTTTTTCGGATAAATTAATAAGTAACTTTCATCATCAGCTTGTATATTAGACCTAGAATCCACTTTTTTGTCTTTATTATTAAGCATTTGATTTTTAGAAGTCATTTCCTGATCTGGATATTTATTTTTCATAATTTTAACTTCCTTTTTTCATTTATAACTTAAATCTATATTTATAGCTTAAAGTTACTTGTAACATATTTTATACTAAATTCTTAGTTTGATTTTATAGAATCAAAGTTTTAAATCCTTGTCGTCAATTATAGAAGTAACGACATCTTCAACAACTTCTCCCTTATATTTCTCATAAATTTCATCCATAAAATCAATTTTTGATTGATAATCTAAGTTGATTTTCTCAATCTTAACATCTGCAGCATCTAAAATTTCCTTATAGATTTTGTCAGATAAATCTTTATTCTTAGAATTATAGTCTTGATCTAACCTTAAACTTACATTTCTTGTATTGATTATTTCATCGTTAAGAATTTTTTGTGTTTGAACTTCTAAAGTATCGGTCGTTTGATCAAGCGAATATATATCATCCAAAGCTCTAAGATTTGCATTATCTATCCTACCATCAAGGTGAATTATAAGAGATGGTATATTTTCATAATTATTTTTTAATATAAAACGACCATCTTCTGAAACTGATCCATACCTATAATCAAAATGTTTTAAGTTTTTTACTTTTTCGATGTCAATTTTGTATTCCTTCAATAATTGAACATTTTCAGAATAAACATCAAGTATTTTTGACTTTTCTTCCAATTCTTCCTTTTCTTTTAATAAAGATTTCAATTTTTCGTATAATTCGTTGATTTTATTTCTGTCAACCAACCTTTTACTAGAACTATCCTTTAAATTTAAAGATTCTTTTAATTCTTTGAGTTTTTCAATAAAATCATCGGAATCTTCTTTTTCAAAACCTGAAAGTTCATTGATATCTTCAGTTATATCGACATTTTCTGCTGAAGCTTTAATATTAAAGTTTCTGTTAGTCACCTGGTTAAAAGCATCAACTGGTTCAATATCTCCAATTTGTATTACATCTTCAAGAAATTCATCCAGATTTTTTAGCTTTGAAACCATATTAACTAAATACATTTTTTCTACTGCCATAATTACCTCACAATTAAATATTCTAAACGCTCATCAATTGAAAAACTATCGTCCATTTCTATCAAAGCTTCGATATTCTCTCCACTAATAAAAATAATATTCATAGCAGAGATGACATATAATATATCTGACTCTTCCTTAGTTATTTCGCTTTGATAGAGCTTATATTGGTATTTCCTAAATTCTTTTTGAATATTATTTTCATTTTTGAAGATTCTTCTATATTTGCCGGCACTTACAAATTTTACCAAATCATCTATTGATAACATCGATAATTCTTTTAATCTCTTGCCATTAAATTTGTTGCCGCCAGCTATAAGATAATTAAATATACCATTATCATCTATATCATAGAAACTTTTCAACCTATAAATCATTTGAAAATTAGCTAAATTAATCTCTTCTCCCAAAAAATTTAATATCTTATCTCTTTGATCTGCCGGGAATTTTTTGGCAAGTTTAATTAATGATCTATAATAATATTTCATTAAGGAGTTAGATAATAAAAATATCAAATTTTCCCTTTGCATATTTTTATTTAAAAACGGTAAAAGAGTTCTGTAATATTTACTTTCTTTGTTAAATTCTACAAATTTCTCCAAATTCATATCTTCTTGTAAAACAAAATTCTTAGAAAGGGGATTTGCTAAAAAATCCAGATAATTTCTTTTAAAATTTTCATTTACTAATGCTTCTATTATTTCTTGTAAAAATAATATTTCGTACTTTGAAAAATAAAGGTTAAATAAATCACTTTCAATGCCTTGTAGAAAATAGTCGATACTTTTTAACTCATTAAAAATATACCTAAAATTGCTCCTTTCAATTGTTCTTTTATCCATGTTTTGATCGATTGAAGGATTTTTTTTAGCTATGATATCAATTTTTTTATTATAGTCATTTTCTCTAGCAAGATTTAGATAAAATTCATTATCAGGAATTTTTCCTAACTTTGCCTTAGCTTTTACTACCACATCTCTCATTTTCGTCTCCTTTAACAATAGAATGATAACACTGTATTTAATACAAATAAAGGATTATAAATAATTTTTATTTTTAATATATTAATTGTTTACTATTTCACCAAATCTCCTGCTATCGTAAAAGATGTATTATCTGTAATTTTAACATCTACAAATTTGCCAATTAAATCTTTGCTTGCTTTGACATGACAAAGCTTAAAAGTATCTGTGCGGCCTGTCATTATTTCAGGGTTGTTTTTTGATTCTGATTCAATTAGTACTTTAACGGTTCTTCCTATATATTCATTATTTTTTTGATAAAATATTGGATATAATTCATCTAAGAGTCTTTGAAATCTATCTTGCACTATCTCATCGTCAATTATCGGAAGTTTTGCAGCTAATGTTTTTGGTCTTGGACTGTACTTAAAGGTAAAGGCTGAATCAAATTGAACTATTTGGCACGCTTCTAAGGTTTTTTGAAAATCTTCTTCAGTTTCTGTTGGAAATCCTACAATTATATCTGTGGATAGCGCTATGCCGGGGATTTCTTTTTTTAATTTATTGGCTCTTTCGATGTATTTTTCTATTGTATATTTACGGTTCATCTTCTCTAAAACATCATTTGAACCAGATTGCATTGGTAGGTGAAAAAAATTACATATATTATCATTATCACGCATAACATAAACTAGCTCATCTGAAAGATCTTTAGGATGACTTGAGGTAAATCTGAGTCTTTCAACACCTTTTATTTTTGCAACTCTGTTTAATAATTCTGGGAAAGTAAAGCCATAGTTAGTCTTATTGCCGTAAGAATTAACATTTTGTCCTAAAAGTGTAAATTCTTTATAGCCTTGATCCACAAGATATTCAATTTCTTCTATTATTGAGTAAGGTCTTCTAGATTCTTCTCTACCACGTGATTGTGGAACTATGCAATATGAGCAAAAATTATCGCAACCTCTCATAATATTTACATAAGCCTGAAAATAATTGGTTGAATTATATTTTTCAAAATCATCTTTTCCATAATCTGTTGAAATATCTATGACTCTTTGACCAGTTTCAAGAAATCTTAATATTAAATCAGCTAAAGAATTTATATTTTTTGTTCCAAATACTATGTCAACTTCCTTATGCTTATTAACTATAACTTCTCTTGCAGTTGAAGTTTGCATCATACAACCAGAAACTACAATTATTTTTTCTGGGTGCTCTTTTTTTAGTTTTTTTAAGGAAGAGACTTGACCATAGAGCTTTAATTCTGCATTTTCTCTTACTAAGCAAGTATTAAACAATATAAAATCTGCACTATTTCTATCAGAAGTATAAGTATATCCTAAATCTTCTAGAATATATGAAATTCTTTCAGAATCATGCTCATTCATCTGACAACCAAAAGTTGTTATATTGTATTTTTTCCCCTTAAAATATTCTAAATATTTTTCTTTTAATTCCATCTATTCCTCATTTAAAAAGAAGATGACATGAATCATCTTCCTTTTTTATTAACATTTCAGTATTATAATTCTTCGTTGTTTTCGTCAACTTCGTTATTTTCTTCAATAGCTTTTTCTTCTTGATTAATAGCTTCTTCATTGGATTCAGCTGCTATTAAATCAGAGCCACCTTGTTCAAATAAAGCTTGTTCAAGAAGGTTTCCTAAGTTGTTATTTAAGTCAGCATCTGAACTAAAGTTTTGGCTGTGATCTTTTTCAACTTTTCTTCTTGGTTTATTGTTAGCCTTGTTTTCTCTTCTAACTTTCTTTTCTGGTCTTTCTGGAGCTTCTTGTAATTGTTTTATTGATAAACCAATTTTTTCAGCTTCTTTATCTATGGAAATAATTTTAACTTCGATTTCTTGATTTAGATTTAATTCATCTGATGGTTTTTCAACATGATCCCAAGAGATTTCTGAAACGTGAACCAAACCTTCAACACTATCAGCTAATTCAACAAAAGCACCAAAATCTAGTAGGTTAACTACTTTACCTTTTACAACATCTCCAACTTCGTGGCTATTTACAAATGCTTCAAATGGTTTTTCTAGTAATTGTTTACGTCCAAGAGAGATTCTATTTTTCTCTTTGTTTAATTTTAGAATTTTAACTTCTATGCTATCACCAACGTTAAGTACATCAGAAGGAACTTCTACTCTTGACCATGCAATATCAGATACGTGAAGTAATCCGTCTAATCCATTTACTTCAACAAAAGCACCAAAATCTGTAAGTCTTGCAACTTTACCTTCTACTACTTGTCCTTCTTCTAAATCTTCCCATTTTTCTTCTAATTCATTTTCTAAAACTTCTTTTCTAGATAAAACAAGTCTATTTTTTCTTTCGTCTATTGATAAAATTTTTAATTCCCAAGTTTCACCTACAAACTTTTTGAAATTTTTTACAAAGTATGTAGCTATTTGACTTGCTGGAATAAAACCTTGAATGCCATTAACTTCAGCAGTTAATCCACCCTTGTTAGATCCTACTATATGACCTTCTACTATTTCGTTATTTTCAAACTTATCTATAAGTTCTTTCCAAGCTTTCATTCCTTGTACTCTTCTTGTTGATAAAGAAACATTTCCTTCACCATCGTCAAGTTTAATAACGTACACGTCAATTTCGTTGCCAATTTCAAAATGATCTTTTGGATTTTCTTTTTCTTCTTCTGTCATTTCATCTAATTTTACAATTCCATCTGCACGATATTGGATGTCAACAAAAACCTCATCATCTTTAACATCGATAACTGTTCCTTTCACAATATCCTTTGGATAAACTTTCTTAAAGCTATCCTCAATAGAATTCATAAAATCTTCTTTTGTAAATTCGTCCATTTTACTTACTACCTCCTCAATAATCTCATCAGGTGTGGATGCACCTGCGATTATTCCAATTTTTTTAAATTCAGAGAGCTTTTGCAAAGGTAGATCTTTAACAGTCTCAATCCTAAAAACATTTTTATTATATGAACTAGCAACATCAAAAAGCTTGTTCGTATTAGAACTATTAAAACCACCAACTACAATCATGCAATCTACTTCTCTAGATAAATTTTTGCAAGATTCTTGCCTTAATCTTGTAGCCTTGCATATTGTGTTATCTATTACTACACTACTATCATTATTTTCTTTTAAGAAGTTCGCAATACAATAGTAAAAGTCCTCTCTATTTGTCGTCTGAGAGACTACATAGATAGGCTCCTCACTTTTAATATTTTTTGCTTCAGTCTCATCTTTAATTATTATACCATTTTTTATATAAGAGTCCATAGCTTTTATTTCAGGATGGTCTTTATTTCCTACAATTACAATTTGATATCCTTCATTTTCTTTTTGAATTATTTTTTTGTAAATATTTTTAAGGACAGGGCAAGTTGCGTCTAGCAATTCATTGTTATTTTCAATTAAAATATTTTTTAAATCTTCACTTTCTCCATGAGCCCTAATTAGTATAAGAGAATCTTTTATTTTCAAAGCTTCTTCTTTTGTTATCACATTGATTCCTTGATTTTCCAAGGATTTCACAAGCTGTGGATTATGAACTAATGGGCCAATGCAATATTTATCTTTCTTGCTTTCAAGTGCTTTTTTTGCTAAATCAACCGATCTTTTTACCCCAAAACAAAATCCAGAATTATTTGCTATTATAATTTCCATCTTTACTACTTTCTAATTTTTCATTATGGCTTTGATAAATTTTATAAAATAATTCATCTGTCATTTTTACCATTGCTTCTTTTGATTTTAATGGCAGATATTTTTCTACTTCAATTGCTTTATTAATATTTATATAAGTTTTTCTAAAGGGTTTGAATGTTGAAATTATTTCAACGGGGATTATGTTACATTTTGCCTTTAGAGCAATGTATATTACACCCTCTTTCATATTTTCTCTATCAATATTTTTTGTTCTTGTTCCTTCCGGCATTATTCCAAGAATTTTATTTTCTTTTATCAATTTTATTGAGTGTTTAAGGCTTGCCATATCTCTGCCATCTCTTTGAACAGGAAAAGCTCCCAATTTTTTTACGGCACTTCCAATAATTGGCCAATCGAATATTTGTTTTTTTGCCATAAAAATAATAGGATCTTTAATAGCTATAGCTAAAAAAACTGGGTCCCAATTAGATTTATGATTAGAGCAGAGTATATAGCCATTTTCTTTTGGCAAATTTTCATAACCATTTATTCTAATCCTAAAAATGGGCTTTATAATTATTTGTAATATTATTTGTAAAATTTTATAAAACATCTTCTTTATCCATATAAGATATAATCGTTTGTAAAGTTTGTTCGATACTTTGTTTAGAATTGTCAATTTCTAAGGCATCGTCAGCTTTTTTTAGTGGAGAAATTGCTCTTGAAGAATCATATAAATCTCTTTTTATTAATGCTTCTTCGATTTCTTCAATACTTAAATTAGATTCTTTTTGTAAAAATCTTCTTTTGGCTCTTTCTTTAGTGCTTGCAGTTAGGTAAAATTTGTACTTTGCATTAGGAAATACAACTGTTCCAATATCTCTGCCATCAACTACAAAAGATTTTGTGCTTGCTATTTGTCTTTGCTTAGCTACTAAGTTTTCTCTAATAATTTTATTTGCTGAAACCCAGGACGTATTTTTGGTAACTAAATCAGTCCTTATAAGACTTTCTATATTTTCTCCGTTTAAGTAAATTTCATTATTAATAAAATCTATTTTTATTTTATTCAGAGCTATTGAAATTTCATTTTCTGTAGAATTTTCTTTAATATTATTGTCTAAAAAATATTTACTGACTGCCCTATACATTGAACCAGTGTTTAAATATTCTATTTTTAAAATTTCTGCAAGTTTTTGAGAAATTGTAGATTTGCCAGAACCACTAGGTCCATCAATTGCAATAATATATGTCATAAGTCCTCCTTTATGGAACTTTGAGCTTGATAGGCTGTTGTAAATGTCAATTGTAAATTATAACCACCAGTTAATCCATCTATATCTAAAACTTCTCCTATAAAATAAAGTCCTTTAACAAGTTTAGATTGCATAGTTTTGGGATCTATTTGATTAATATCAACGCCACCTTTTGTAATTATGGCTGTGTTAAAGCCACCAAATCTATCAAATTCCAAAGTGAAATTTTTGATAATATTTATAATTTCCAATCTTTGGTCTTTGTTTATTTCATAGGCTTTAAGATCTTCTTTGATATTTAATCTTTTTAAAATTATCTCTGCAAGTGAAGCTATAAGAAAATTTTTTAAGATATTTATTATATCTTTTTTAGGATTTTCATTTAGAACTTTTATAAATTTTTTATCCAGTGTTTTATAATCATCTTCAGATAAATCAAGCTTTATAGAATTTATTTTACTAGAAATAGCTAAAGATGATAGATTTAAAACTATTGGTCCAGAAATAAACTTACTTGTTAATAAAACTGAGCCTTTTTTCGAAAAAATATCTTCATCTGTTTTAATTGTAAGCGTCACATTTTCCAAAGTTATAGCCTTTAAATTGCAAAGATCCTTATCTTTAAAAAATATCGGAACTAAGCAAGGAAATGTTTTTGTGACATTATGATTAAATTTTCTAGCAAATTTAAAACCATCTCCTGTTGAACCAGTATTAGGATATGAAAGTCCTCCTGTGGCTATGATAACTATATCAAATTCATAGCTTTTATTTTTAGTTTTTACAATAAAATTTTTATCTTTAATTAAATCTATAACTTCTTGGTTTTTAATAAGTTTGACAGATTTTTCTTTAATTCTATCTTCAAAAAATTTGATAACATCTTTAGCTTTTTCTGATTTTGGGAAGACTCTATCGTCATCCTCTGTAATTAAATCCAAACCATTTTTTGTAAAAAAGTCAATTGTAGCAAAGTTATCATGTTTTGCAAAAGAAGAATAAAGGAATTTTTTATTTGAAACTATATTATCTAAAAATTCCTTGTAAGTTTTTGTATTTGTAAGATTACATCTCCCATTTCCAGTAATAAGAATTTTTTTCCCAATTTCATCGTTTTTTTCCAAAATAGTGACATCTGTATTTTCATTTTTTAAATTAATAGCGCAATAAAGTCCACTTGCTCCTGCACCAATGATTCCAATTTTTTTCATATATTATTTTTAATAAGTTTTACAAATTCCATTTCTTTTTTATCAAAAGCTTTGTAAGAAGAAAGTTTAAGTCCATCTAGATTAATTGCACCAATTCTTATCCTACATAGGTCAATTACATTTGACCCTAAAGTTTGAAACATTCTTCGTATTTGCCTATTATAACCTTGTTTTATCATAACTCGGTAGGTATCTGTTCCAATTAATTTAAGATAAGAATTGCTTGTTATTTCACCATTTCCTATATCTAGACCCTTTTTAAATTTTTCTTCATCTTTTTTTGATAAAACCCTATCTACTTTTACTATATATTCTTTGCTTATCTCATGACTTGGGTGAGTTAATGCATTGGCAAAATCCCCATCATTAGTAATTATCAAAAGTCCGTGGCTATCTTTATCAAGTCTTCCCGCTGCAAAAAATCTTTGATCCATAAAAATCAGATCGTTTAGATCTTTTTTGTTATAAGGATCAAAATTGCTGGTAATAAAGCCTATAGGTTTGTTTAATTTGTAATAAAAATGTTTTTCTATTTGCAAAATTTGGTCGTCAACGGTAATAATATCGTCATCTTTTGTGTCGTAAGAAAAATCTTCCAAAATCTTTCCATTTACTACGACCTTGCCTGAACTTATAAGTTCATCTGCTTTTCTTCTTGAACAAAATCCAGATTTTGCTATGTATTTATTAATTCTCATTGTTTATTTCTTCTTGATTTTCTATTTTTGGTAATTGTGATAAATCTTCTAAATCAAAATATTTTAAAAACAAGTCGCTTGTTATATAAATTATTGGTCTTCCAATTTTATCAAGCCTACCATTTTCCAAAACCAGTCCTTTTTCTATCAAATTATCGATAGACCTTTGCGAGTTTACACCTCTGATTTTATCAATTTCGACCCTAGTAATCGGTTGTTTGTAAGCAATTATGGAAAGAGTTTCAAGAGCTGAAGAGCTTAATTTTTTTGGAGTGTTTTCTACAAATTTCTCAAAATATTTGTGGTGCTTATTTCTGCTTACTAGTTGGTAAGTATTGCCAAATTTTTTTAAAAGCAAGCCACTTGCACTTTTTTCTCTTTGTATGCTTATATCATTTAGGGCTTCTATTATTTCTTTTTTGCTTGCTTCAGAGATTATTTGACATAGATCGCTAATTTCTAAAGGTTCGCCCCGCACATATAAGATTTCTTCTATAAGTCCTTTTAAATACTCTTTTTCCATTATTTCCTACAATCTTTTTTTTATATAAAATTTGTTTCCCTTATCCTGCATCAAATATATTTCGTCCAATTTGAAAAGCTCTAATAAAGCCAAAAAACTAGCTATACATTCACTTTTATTGTGAATATCATTAATAATTAAATCTAATCTTAAATCATTTCTAATTTCTAAGGCCTTCCTGTAATTTATCACATAATCATTTACATCAGGCAATTTAATAATTGATAATAAGTCATTACTTTCAGGAGTCTTTGAAAAGTTTTTTAATAGCTTTTCATATTGATTTGCTAAAATTTTAACATCACTTGTTATTATCTCTTCATTATCCAAAAATTGACTAAGATCTTCTTGATATTTTGAATAGATTTTGTTTGCCTCATTTTCTAAGATTTTTAAGTCTTCTTGAACAGATTTTATCTTCTTATATTCGATAAGATAGCTTATGAATTCTTCCTCAAGATTTTCTCCGTCTTCTTCTTTTGGCAATAATTTTCTTGATTTAATATTTAGTAAAATAGCTGCTACATAAATAAACTCACTTAAATCATCTATTTGAGGATCTAAATTCTCAATTTCTTTTAGATAATCATTAGTAATTTCTTCTAAATTGATATCATATATATCTATTTTATTTTTTTCGATAAGATTTACCAGCAAATCAAAAGGGCCAGTAAAGCCCTCTAATTCAATCTTTAAATTCATTTTTTAATTTCAAATTATTTGCATATTGAATGGCAATTATAGTTTTTGCATCTGTAATTTCGCCATTTAATACCATATCCCATAAATCTGCTATATTATATGATTTTGCAATGAGATTTTCGTCTTCATCTTCTGCTAGTTTTGATTCTCTTAGTTCACTTGCTTTAAAAAATGATAATTTATCATTGGTAAAACCAGGTGATGAGTACATATTAAATAAGAAGTCAATTTTTTCCGGATAATATCCTATTTCTTCTTGAAGTTCTCTTTTTGCAGCTTCAATAGGAACTTCATTACTTTCCACTAGACCTGCTGGAATTTCAAGAGTTACCTTATCAATAGCTATCCTATATTGACTAACTAGCCACAATTTATCATCTCCATCAAAGGCAATAATACCTACACCTTTTTGATGGTCAACAATTTCTCTTTTGGAATATTTTTTATTAAACAATTCAACGGTATCAACTCTAAGTTTTAAAATTTTTCCATCATAAATTGTTTCAGATTTAATAGATTGCTCATAAAATTTATCTTCGCTCATTTGTTAACTCCTGTGCCATAGTTAAAATTTCGCTTGCGGAATCAATAGTTGTTTTCGTTATATTAACTCCACCTATCAACCTTGCAATTTCTTCTACTCTATCCTTATTTTCAATTTTTTTTGTGCTAGAAATAGTAAAATTTTCCTCGTCTTTTTTGCTTATCAATAAGTGATTATTAGCAAGTGCAGCTATTTGTGGTAGGTGACTTATTGAAATCACTTGTCTATTTTTTGATAAATCAAGTATTTTTTCTCCTACTATTTGGGCTGTTCTTCCAGAAATTCCCGTGTCGATTTCATCAAATATCATGGTATCGACATCATCAAAATCGGCAAAAATTTCTTTAAAAGCCAACATGATTCTTGAAATTTCGCCACCTGATGCTGTATTTTGCAAAGATTTTAAATCTTCTCCCTTATTTGTTCTTATAAGAAAATCAACGTCATCTAAGCCATTTATATCGATTCTATTTTTTTGCGAAATTTTTATTTTAAATAATCCATTTTTTATATTTAACTCTCTAATGGATTTATTTATCTTCTCTTCAATGATTTTACTTTTATTGTTTCTAATTTCATGCAGTATAAGGGCATTTTTTTCTAATTTGCTATCAATCTCACTTATGATTTTGTCAAGATTATTTTTTAAATCGTCAATTTCATTTAGTTCTTCTAATCTTTTAGAAATATTATCGTAGAAGTCTAATATATCTTCTATGCTGCGACCGTATTTTCTCTTTAGCTTAAAAATTATTTCCATTAAATCTTCAAGCTCTTGTTGCCTATAGGAATCGCCTATGAGATTTTCTTCGTATAAATCCATTTCAGAATATATATCGCCTATTTCATCATTTAAGGAAGATAATCTATCGTAAAAAACACTTAGTTTATCATCAAGATCTGTAATTGCTGATAATTCTGTCATAGATTTATTTATCATTTCTGTTGCAGAGATAGTATCATATTCAGATGAATCTAAAATACTTTTCGAATTTTCTATAGCTTCTCTAATTTCATTTATGCTTGTTAATTTCCTGTATTCTTCATCTATTTCTTCTTCGTTAATATTTGATAAATCCACTTGGTCAATTTCTGAAATTTGATATTCTATTAAGTCGCGTTCCCTGCTAATTTCTTCATCACTTAAGTTTAAATGATCAAATTTTTCTAGAAATTCATTTCTTTTACTAACTAATGATTTAATGGTTTTTTTCAAATTTATTGTTTCTTTATCGTTTGAATAACTATCTATAAGGTAAATATAATTTGCCTTGTTCATAAAAGCATTCGAATCGCCTTGCTTATAAATATCTACTAAAATTGGAGCTATTTCTCTTAAGCTAGCTAAATTTACAATTCTTCCATTAATCCTAAGCGTAGATGATTTTTTTCCTATGGTTCTATTTACTATTAGTTTATTGTCATCTTCATCAAATATTATTGTATTATCTTCTAAAATTTTTTTGTTTTTTTCATCTAAAATAAAGATGCCTTCTATGGTTGCTTTATCTGAAAATTTACCGACTACATCTTTACTAGCTTTTTTGCCCAATAACAAATTAATGGCTTCAAGTATTAGAGATTTTCCTGAACCAGTTTCTCCTGTGAGTACATTAAAGCCATCTTCAAAAATTATATGATTTCTTTTTATAATTATAAAATTATCTATAAAAAGTTCTGCTAACATTATTTAACCATATCTCTAATTTGTTCTATTAGTTGATCTAAATTGGAATAATCTTTTGGACTTATAAAAATAGTATCTATACCAGTTACCATTCCACCAACATTTTCCAACTTTGCATTTGTTATAAATTGTCCGCATACAGTTGCACAATAAGATATTGTTTTAATTACACAAAGTTGAGCTGACTTTTCTACTGATAAAACTGACTCTTTGAAAATTTTTTCCATTCTTTCATTTAATGTATCATAAACCGTGTCAACTACTGTGTATTTATACTCATAATCATCTGTTTGTACTTTTGATATTCTAAGTTCTTTGATATCTCTTGATATTGTAGCCTGAGTTGCATCTACTCCATGGCTTTTTAGCATTTTAGATAATTGACTTTGAGTTTTTACTTCATTGTTTTGTATGATATCAAGAATTAATCTTTGTCTTGTGTATTTTTTCATCTTCAATCCTTACATATCTCTTTTAGTTAAATAGTCTATTAGCTTAAGCAAAAAATCGTTATCATCAAAATCAACGATACTTAATCTTGCCATTTTATTTTCTTCTTCTAATAAATTTATAGCATCTTTTTTATCTAATATATTTAAAATATTTAGTTCATCTTTATAATTTTCTTCTAGCAAATCATCTTTGATCTGATATCCTAGACCAATAGCTTTGGCATAGTTTTCTAATTTTATTAATTTATCTTCTGTTAAATCCATTATAAGGCCAGGACTAACCAAGCTTGCCCTAAATAAATCGGCTGTTTTTTTATCATAAACTTTAAATATATAATCTTTTGTAATTTTTATATCTTTTTTAAGATCCAAAACTTGGCCATCTAACATTGCTTTGTATCCTGCATGATCTAAAAGATATTTTGATGCTTTTATATATGACTTATTTTCTAGAGAAATTTCAAAAAGCAAAGAAGCTGCTTCATTTAATAGAGCATCCCCTGTTAATACTGCAATGTCCTCGCCAAATTTTTTATGTACTGTAGCTTTTCCTCTACGAAGATCATCATTATCCATACATGGCAAATCATCGTGAACCAAAGAATAGGCATGAACCATTTCAAGAGCTAAAGCAAATAAAATATCAGTATCTTCTATTTTTTTCCCAAGCATTTTAAGAGTTTCTAAAAATATAGATGCTCTTATTCTTTTTCCGCCCTCCAAGGCATAATCCATGGGAGTTTCAAGATTATAATTTCCATTAAAATAAGTGTTTATTTTATTATCGATTATTGATTTGTTTTCATTAATTCTTTGTTCAAATTCAATATTATTCATCTATATCTATCACTTCAATTTTTGCCTTATAATCGTCTAGTTGCTCACTCAATTCTTTGTATAAATCTTGGGCTTTCTGGTAAATTTTTATACTTTCTTCTAAATTATCTTCGTTATTTTCAAGTTTTGCCAGCAAGTCTTGCATCTGCTTATATTTATCATCAAATGATTTATCCATTATCAATAACCGCCTTTATTCTTCCATCTGAGAAAATAATTTCAATTATTTCTCTATTTTTTACAGAGAATTTCGAATAAATTTCTTCGCCATTTTCATTTTTTATACTTATTTGTTTTTTTCTAAGTTCGATCAAATTTCTACTGGCTTCTAGCCTAGCCTCGATTAGCTTAACTTTTAATTTTTCATCTTTAAATCTATCTTGTATTTCTCTATCAAAATGTAATTTTAAGACCTTAATATTATCTTTTAATTCCAAAATTTTTCTATAAGGATTTTTATAAGATAAATCTTTATTTAAGCTATTTAACTTGACATCATATAAATTTATGATTCTTTGAACAGTTGCTTGCATTTGCCTTAAATATTTTTTATATTCAACTTCAATATCTAAATAATTCCTGCTTACAAAAGAACCAGCTTCCGTAGGAGTTTGCATTGACTTATCTGCTACTAAATCAATAAGAGTGGTATCGATTTTATGACCTATAGCTGAGATGATCGGAGTTTTCGCCTTAAAAGCAGCTTCAATAATTTCTCTACTGTTGAAAACAGACAAATCAATATCAGAGCCACCGCCCCTAGTTATTACTATTGCATCTAAAGATAATTGATCTAAATATTCTATAGATTTACAAATTTTACTAATAGCTTTTTGACCTTGAACTTTTACAGGTATAAGTTTTATCTTTATATCGCTAGGTTTTTGATTAATAACAGATATAAAATCAACAATAGCAGCTCCATCAATCGATGTAATTAAGCCAATTTTATTTGGAAATTCTTTAATCTCTTTTTTATTATTTTCGTCAAAATATCCCTTATTTTTAAATTCCTCTTTCATTTTTAAAAATTGTAGATATTGATCTGAGATACCATCTTTGTCTATAGAATTTACAGCAATGGTTACTCTTGAGGAATAATTATTTAACAGAAGATTACCTTTAACAACTACATCCATGCCAACATTAAAGTCAAGTCTAATATCACTAGTTTCATAATAATAAATGACGCAATCAATTATATCTTCATCTTCTTTTAATGAAAAATATAAATGATTGCCATTATTTCTGATATTATAAACACTGCCCTTTATATAAACTCTAGATAAAATTGGATCATGCTTGATTGTTGTTTTTATATATTCATTGAATTGTTTAACACTTAAAGCCTTTAACATTATGATCTTACAATTTTCCCTAAGATTGAATTAATTATTTGATAATCCTGGTCGTTACAATAAGTTTTTGCTAGTTCAACAGCCTCGTTTATGGATACTTGATGAGGAATATCCATAAAATATATCTCATTTATTGATAGGAATAAAATTGATTTTTCGACTTTTGAAAGTCTATTGTATCTTTTTTTCAGAGAATTTTTAACAATTTCTTCAATTTTTTCATAGTTTTTGTTGTATGAATTTATAGAATCTCTTATAAAAGTTTCTTCTGATAAATCATGATTTTCTAAAACTTTATCTAAATTTTCAATTTTATTTATGCTATCTTCGTATATGAGCTTAAATATCCAATCTCTTTGTATTTTTCTAATCATTAGATTTCAAGTTTTCCAACATTAATATTAATGCGACCAACTGTAAGACCTGTCATAGATTCAATAACTCTTTTAACATTTTCTTGAATCTCTTTGACGATTTTTCTTACATTAACATTCTTGCTTAAATTTATAGTCAAATCGAAATTTACCTTACCATCCGCTTGATTAACGTATGCTTTTGGTTCTAAGTCTTTGTGGTTGGTTGTTATAGATGAATCCTCTAAATTATAAACACCATTAACTTCTTTGCAGGCTCTGACAGCCAGTTGGTCAAGTATTTCATTTGCTATTTTTACATTGCCATGTCTAAAAGAATTAGCCATCTATATCTCCTTAAACTCTTGATAAATAATCCCCAGTTCTTGTATCGATTTTTATAACATCCCCCTCATTTACAAATATAGGAACGTTAATTATAGCACCTGTTTCAACAGTAGCAGGTTTTGTAACATTTGTAGCTGTATCACCCTTGATTCCAGGTTCTGTTTGTGTGACTTTTAGCTCAACGAAGTTTGGTGCATCAACGCTAAATGGTTTACCTTGGTAGAATTTAATTTGAACAGAATCATTTTCTTTTACATATTTTATAGCTTCTTCAACAGCTTCATATTCGATACCAATTTGTTCAAAACTTTCTGGATCCATAAAGTAATAAAGTTGACCATCGTTGTATAAATATTGCATTTCTTTTGTAGAAATTACAGCATTTTCAAATTTCTCACTTGGGTTAAAAGTAACATCTTTTGTTCCACCAGCCATGACAGATCTAATTTTTGCACGTACAAAAGCAGCACCCTTGCCTGGTTTAACGTGTTGGAAATCAATTACTTGATAAACATCATTATCGTAAACAAAGGTTACGCCTTTTCTTAATTCATTTGCAGATAACATATATCCTCCTAATATTTTCTCACATTATTATACCATATTCTGTATTTTATTGGAAATATAATTTATAAATATTTATAAATTTTTAATAAAAATTAGGAAATTATACATTATTAGGGTATAAGAATCTTATGAAAACTTTTGCTATAATTTCTGAATTTAATCCCTTACATAATGGGCATAAATATTTGTTAGAAAAATCTAAAAAAATTTTAAAAAATTACACTTCTCTTAGTTTGATGAGTGGAGATTTCGTCCAAAGGGGCGATCCTAGTATAATAGATAAATTTCCGAGGGCAAAATCTGCTATGGATATTGGCTTTGATATGATTATTGAGATGCCAATCCATATTAGCTTACAAGCAGCCGAATTTTTTGCTAGAGGATCTATTATTTTGCTTGATAAAATCGGTATTGACTATCTTTGTTTTGGAATTGAAAATTTAGAGGCTGACGAATTTTTAGAAAAATCTTATTTGCTGATAGAAAAAAATGACGAGCTTGAAAAACTAACCAAAGAAAATTTAATAAATAAATCCTATGCCAAGGCTAGATATGATTCAATAGCTTTTTTGCTTGATGATGATAGATTCATCTCTGCTAACAATATTTTGGCCTTTGAATATATAAGATCCATTAATGATATTAAATCCAAAATAAAAGTTTTGCCTATTAAAAGAATTTCTTCTCTAAATAAAGATGATGACCTAAGAGAAAATTTTATTTCATCGTCAAGTGCCATTAGAAAAAATATTTTGGGCGATTACAAAGATCATTTGCCAATATATTCCTATAATATGATAGAAAATTTTAAAAAATCTTATAATTTTGCTAATTATAATTACTTCTATGGCCTTTTTAAATTTCTGTTATTGATTGCTAATAAGGATATGACAAATATTATTGGTTATGAAGAAGGCATAGATAATTATCTAAAAAAAATAGCAAATGGCGAGAAATCAATCAGTTCATTTCTAGAAAAATCAACAACTAATAGATTTACCACTTCAAGAATAAAAAGACTAATGCTCAATTACATTTTGGAAAATACACAGAATTTTAACGATTTTGATATTAATTTTTATAAAGTCTTAGCATTTAATAAGAAATCAGAGTCCATATTAAAAAATCCAAATTTAAATTCATTTCTTTGTAAAAATGACAGAAAAAATCTATCTGAATCTGATAAAATCATTTTGGATAAGATGGTAGAAGCATCAAATTTATTTTCTTTAGCTACAGATAGAGCCTTAAACACTGATTATAAAAACAAGGTAATAAAATTATAAAAAAAGTGATATCAAAATCTTTGACAATTTTTGATATCACTTGATATGTCTAATATTATATGTATTTTATTCTGGATCTATTGCGTCTACTGGACATACAGAAGCACAAGTTCCACAATCTATGCAAGTATCTGCATCAATTATGTATGCATCATCTCCAGCTGAGATAGCATCTACTGGACATTCTCCTGCACAAGTTCCACAAGATATACATGTATCTGCTTCAATTTTATAAGCCATTGTATTACCTCCTAATTATTATATAGATAGTATACGATACTTATTCATTTTTGTCAATATTTGGTTATATTTATGCTAAATAGACCGATTATAAAGAAAATTTATTCATTTTTGATAATGAATATCATTCTAATTCCCGCGTATTTCTGATAAGCTTAAAGTCTTTTCTATAAGCTGACCTTCGTCATTTTTAATTCTTACTAGGCACTCTTCTTTAACAAAATCATTTCTAATTACAGTAGCTATGCCTTCTTCAGTCATTATCTCGCTACCACATTTTGGCATAATTTTCTTAATTTGTTCATAGCAATCTTCTTCAAATCCCAAACAACACATAAGTCTACCACAAGTTCCAGAAATCTTATTGGGATCTAAACTAATATTTTGATCTTTGGCAAATTTTATAGACAGTGGTGTAAAATTTGTAAGGTGCCTTGAGCAACAACATTCTTGGCCACATGAACCGTAATGTTTTAATAATTTTGCATGATCCCTAACACCAATTTGCCTTAACTCTATTCTGCTTTTAAATCTTGCTGCTAAATCTTTTACCAATTCTCTAAAATCAACTCTATTAGCAGCAGTAAAATAAAATGTTAGTTTCACGCGATCTAGTGTATATTCGCTTTTTACGATTTTCATATTTAATTTATAGAAGTCTGCTCTTTGTTGACATATTTCTTTGGCTTCTTTAGCATCTATTAAGTTATTTTTATGTTTTTGTAGATCGTTATCATTTGCAATTCGTGTAATTTCTTTTAGTCCACTCTCGCATTTTAAATCTTCTCCATCTACTTTTAAAACGACAACCTCGCCTACTTCTAATCCATCTTCACTTTCCACTACAACTTTTTGTTTTAAGTGTAAATCCAAATTATTAGAAGTAAAGAAGTATATCTTTCCAGCTTCTATAAATCGAATACCAACTACGATCAAATTTTACCTTCCTTTGTTGTATATATTAAAAATTATCTCTTCTATAGCCAAATCAAAATTGACATTATTTTTTACTTGCAAGCTAGTATCGCTTAAAAAATTAACAATTTCTTCTAGCTGATCAAAATTTAATTGACATAAATCCCTAATATTATATGAAAATTCCTCACAATCGGAGTCATCTCCATGATATTTCTTATATATAATATTTTTGAATATGTATAAAAAAGCGTCTATGATATCGTATTTTTCATCTTTATTTTGGAAAAACCCTCTATTTTCATAAAAGACAGCTATATTTTTTTTATAAACTTCTGAAATTATCATAGAAAGTTTTACTAAATCGATATTTGATTTTTCTTCCTCTGCACTAATTCTAATGATTTGACACCTAGATCTAATAGTTGATAACAATAAGTCTTTATTTGTTGTAGTAAAAATTATAATATTATAATTTTTAAGATCTTCTAGTGTTTTTAGTAAAGCATTGGATGCGATTTTATTCATATTTTGACTGTGGTGAATTATATAAATTTTAACCTTATCATTTATTGGCTTTAGATAAATATTTTTTATCAAATCCCTTATTGTATTTATATCGATTATGTCCAAATTTTTATCAATAACTAACAAATCAGGATTTAATTCGTTTTCTATTTTTATTCCGTTTTTAAGAAATATTTTCTCTGCAAAATCATAAGCCTTGGATAAGTTCTCATTTTCATTAATTCCTTCAAAAATATAAGCATTGGATAATAAATTATTATTTATTTGATCTTCTAATATGCTCATATTCTAATGTATTGGTCAACATCGACTACAAAAACAGTAGCGCCACCAACTGTTATATCTATAGGTACTGTATTGGTTAATAAAGAGCTTTCTGATGAAGGATTAATTATTGTCGTGGTTGTATTTCTTTTCTTACAATTAGATTCAATAATATTTAAAACTTCTCTAAGTTGATCTTCTTCAACACCAATTAAAAGAGTAGTATTGCCTTTTTTTAGAAATCCACCTGTCGTTGACAATCTTGTAACTCTATAAGAGTTCTCTGTAAGAGCATCCATTAAAAAATTTACATCTGCATCTTGAACTATTGCTAATAATAATTTCATTTTAATCCTCCAAAATTTTATATATCAAGCTTAATACATTTGCTGTAACTTCATCAATACTTAAACTAGCATCAATTTTTACAATATCTTTTTTAAATTTTTCTGCCATATCCAAATATGCATCAAAAATGTCTTTATGAAATTGAAAATCTTCATTTTCTAACCTATCTGCAGAAAAATTAGCTCTTTTTCTAAGTAAAGCTTCTTTATAATCGATGTCAAAAAATATGGTTAGGTCAGGTTTTATGCCACTTGTCGCAAAATTATTTATTGCTTCCACTTCTTTTATGCCAAGTTTTCTACCAACGCCTTGGTATGTTAGAGAACTTAAAACATATCTATCAGAAAGAATAACTTCGCCTTTCTTTAATAAAGGTTTGAATTTTTCTTCTACCAATTGTGCTCGACTAGCTGCAAATAAAAGAGCTTCGGTTTTATCAGACATTTCTATATTATCATTATCGATTATTATATCCCTTATTTTTTCTGATATTTTGGTTCCGCCCGGCTCTCTAAAAACATTAACTTTATAATTTTCGCTAACTAATATTTCATTTACTTTTTTTAAAATTGTAGTTTTGCCTGAACCATCAGGTCCTTCAAAAACAATAAATTTTCCATTCATGATTATATTATATCAAATGTAAGGAATTTTTGGCAATAAAAAAAGACCCTAAGGCCTTTATATTATTTTAATTTTCTTCTTTTTGCTCTGTTTCATTAACTGTAGGTACATCAGAAGCACTAGCTTCTAAGCCATCTTCTTCAGAATCTTCTTTTTCTTCACTTACTTCTTGCAATGAACAAATTACTTCATCTTCATCTTCAAGAACTGTAATGTTTTCATTAGCAAAAATGTCAAGATCTGCTACAGTTTTATTATCGCCAATTTGGATATCAGTTACATTAACATCTGCTGCTTGAGGAATGTATTTTGGTAAACATTCAACTTCGATGGTATCCATATTTTGTACCAATACAGATTGAGCAATTTCAATATCATCTCTTCCTACTAGTACAATAGGAACTGAAACTCTAATTGTTTCATTTTGATTGATTGCTTGAAAATCTACATGTAAATATTGATTCTTGTATGGGTGAGTTTGATATTCTTTTATAAGAACATCCTTATTTTCACCATCAATATCCAATGTAATTATTGTTGAAGTACCAGCTTTTCTAAGTATTCTATCAAAATCTTTTGAGATAATTTGAACATTAAGATTTTCTTCGCCTTTAGCGTAGATAACACCTGGAATTATTTCTTCTGCTCTTAATTTATTAACCTTATTTTTTCCAACAGCATCTCTCTTGTTTGCGTTTAAAACTAAATCTGCCATATTCCCTCCTTTTCATATTCATACTTGCTAATTATACCCTATTTTAAGCTGCTTTACAATTTTTTTTATTTGTTATAAAATGTACTTATAAACTTAAGAATATATTTAAAGGAGATCGCTATGACTACTAGAAAAGTCGAATTTGGTACATTAGAGTTAAATGTTTTAGGTGACAAACTAAAAATTGGTGATAAAGCTATGGATTTTAATGCTACAAATATTGATTTGTCAGATTATAATTTTTATAAAGATGCAAAATTTCCAGTAATTTTGTCAGTAGTTCCTTCTTTGGATACATCTGTGTGTGAATTACAAACATTTCTTCTAGAGAAGGCGAATAAAGAAAATGATTATAAATTTAATATTATTACCATATCAAATGATTTGCCATTTGCTCAAGAAAGATTCATAAAAGAAAAAGAATCAAAAGAAATGACATTTTTATCTGATTATATAAAAAGGGAATTTGGCAAAAACTATAGAGTTTTAATGGAAGAGTTAAAGCTACTTAATAGAGCTATTTTTATAATTGATGAAGATAAAACTATTAGATATGTTGAATATTTAGATCAAAACACTAATTTGCCTGATATTGATAAGGCTATAAAAGCGGCTAAAGAATTATAAATCGAATAGGGGCTAAGATCTAGCCCCTTTCACACCACCGTACGTGCCGTTCGGCATACGGCGGTTCAATTTAATTTACACATGTCCTGCTTATATAGTAATCATAAGGGTCAATTAAGCCTGTTTTGCTTAACCTTTCTTTTGTGATTGCTCTTACTAAGCAGGTTTTCGTTGCTACAAAATAATACCTATCTCCACAATAGGATGTTAATCTTGCTAGGTCTTTTACTATTCCCATTTTCCTTAACGCCCATTGTCTTTTCTTCGGTACCTTCCACATTTTCCAGCAGATTATTCTTAGTCTTGTTCTTAGGTGCTCGCTGAAACTTTTTAGTTTACTTTTCATACTAGCTATTTTAAAGTAGTTTATCCAGCCTCTTATTACTTCATTTAACTTTTTGATTCTGTATTCTAAGGATACTGACCATTTTCTTGTGGTGAGTTTCTTCATTTTGTCTTTGAATCTTTTAAATGATGTTTCATGGACTCTTGCTTTCCATTGATTTGTTTTGTTGTCTTTCCAGTAGCCAAATCCTAGATATTTTATTTTGCTTGGTCTTGTTATTTTACTTTTTTCTGCATTTACTTTTAGGCCAAGTTTCTTTTCTATGAATCTTGTTATTGAGTGCATTACTCTTGTGGCTGCTGCTTTACTTCCTACAAATATTAAGCAGTCGTCTGCGTATCTGATGTATCTAAGTTTTCTTGCTTCTAGTTCTTTGTCTAGTTTGTCTAGCATTATGTTGCTTAGCAGTGGTGATAGGTTTCCTCCTTGTGGGGTTCCTATTTCACTTTTCTCGTATATACCTTTGTTCATTATTCCCGCTTTTAGGTATTTTCTGATTAGTGATTCTGTGTCTGGTGCTTTGATGTGCTCATGGACTATGCTCATTAGTTTATCTTGTGGCACTTTGTCGAAGAATTTTTCTAGGTCTATGTCTACTACCCATTCGTACCCGTCGTTTAAATATTCTAGGCTTTTGATTATTGCCATTTGACAGTTTCTTTCTGGTCTGAAGCCATAGCTTGTTTCAGAAAATCTTTTGTCTATTATCGGGGTTAGGACTTGTACGATTGCTTGTTGGATTATTCTGTCCATTACTGTTGGTATTCCAAGTTTTCTTTTTCCTCCGTTTGGTTTTGAGATTTCTACTCGGAGTACTGGTTGTGGTTTGTAGCGTCTTTCGATTATTTCTTGTCTTATCCCTGCCCAGTTTTCTTTGATGTATTCATCTATTTCTTCTACACTTATGCCGTCTGTTCCAGCTGCTCCTTTGTTGGAGATGACTTTTACTTTTGCTTGGTGCATGTTTTCTGGGTTTAGGATTTGACTGATTAGTTTATCTTCCATGTGTGCACTTGCTCCTTTCCGCTTACATAACTTTTTCTTAGGTGTAAGATTTTGATTTCATTTACGTTTCTTCTACTTTCTCTGTCAGATTTGTTATGCTACATACATTTTGCTTGTGCTTTTAAATTGTTCGGTCCTTCGGTGTTTCCACCTACTATGACTTCTGCTGACTTCTCACTATTCGTTGTTACTACTTCTTCGCTAGTGAGACCTCACGGGATAAGCCCTAATACTTTCATCGTTTACTTGCAGAATTTACGCCTTGGGTTTACGGTTACCTTTTGGGTCTTTGCTATCTACAGCTAGCTTGCCCACCTGTTACGCCTTATATTCTGTTCCTGTTCGTCAAGCCACGATTTCGCTACCCGTTCTTCTCTCCTAGATGTCGCCACCTAAAACTTCGGGGTCGCTATTAGATTCGTTGGTAACTACGCTCTGTAGGGATTTTCACCCCAGCATTAGAACATGCCCGTCATACTGTAAAAGGGACTTAAAGATTAAATTTTTAAGTCCCTTATATTTATTTAATAAATTCTTGATATTTTTCTTTGTCATAAACTACATCTAATTCACCAATAAAATTATAAATTCCTTCACTCCTTGTGAATCCTTCTTTGAAGCGATATAAACCATCTTTAATATCTAAAGAGAAAACTCCGCCGAAATCGAAGTACCTATAACCATTTTCCATAGTCCATTTTATTTCTTCCCAAATCATCTGATAATTTGGCATCAATTCTCTATTTTCATTTGAGCTTGCAGCATACAAATAATAAACTTTGTCATTATATGGTATTAGTAAAGACGAAGATAAGGCTTGATCATTGTAGTAGGTTGTAAAAATATGTCCATCCATATATTCCATTAGTCTTTGGAAATAATCCTTTGGTCTATGACCTATGCCCTGTCTTTCTGCCATGATTTTTGTAAGTTCATAAAATGTATCTACTTCTGAAAGATCTTTTGTATGGATAGTTTTTAATTTGTTTTTGTAGGCTTTTCTAATATTTCTTCTACAAGATGTTGAAAAACTAGCAAATAATTCATCTTCATCTCTAAAATTAATATCCAAAACCATATTATGTCTAGGTTGGGTGAAAGCATGGTTAGTTAGTGGATATGTCCTAAATTCATAACCTCTATTTTGATATTCATAGATTATTTTTTCATTAAATAATATTTCCGGATCAATCCTAAGCAAAAAAGCATCGTATGTATCTTTTAGAGGAGCTGCTTCTTCGATTAATCTTTCAACTAAGTCAAAATCCCAAAAGTCGCACACTGGGCCTCTTGGTGCATATAAAAAATGTTTACCATTGGTATTTTTAATTCCTATAACGCTTAAAGCTGCTATTATTTGCTTATTTTCCTCTAAATATACATAATCACAAGTCCAATTATTTTTAATTTTTGACCAATTAGGATCTTGCATTGGTTTAGCGTATGGACTATTTCTTACAAAATCTATGTATCTTTGAAAATCTGTTTCATTATCAACTATAGGCATTTTTACTCCTTGCTTATTAAACTTTCGATTAGACTTAATGTGGTAATTGCTCCAATACCTTTTTTGTGGGTTATAACATCTACATCCAAGTCTTCTAAATTTTCATAATCAATATCACCAATAACCATACCATTAACTACAGAGCTTCCAACATCTATAAGCAATTGACCATCTCTAAAGTATTTTTTGTCAAAATAATTAGCCTTGCCAATAGCAGATATAAAAATATCTGAATTTTTTACAAGTTCAACTGGATTTTTTGTTGAGCTATTCATAATACTAACAGTTGCCCCATTTTTTGATAGATATAAAGCTAGAGGTAGGCCTATTAAATTTGTGCTATTTGCAAGAGTTATACTTTTTCCTTTAATTTCTGAGAATTTTGTTATAGTTCTTGCAATGGCCTTACTTGTTGCAGGCAGTGAATCAAAAATTCCCGCCATAACTCTTCCTTGAGATCTGTAGGTAAAACCATCTAAATCTTTGATAAGAACTTTATCTCTTAAAAAAGATAAGTATTCATTATTAGCAAATGGCATAATTATTATGAAACCATCGTCTTTTCTCTGAGAATTTAAATAATCTAAGATTTCTTCTTTTGCAACATTATTTTCAAAGTTCTTATATTCATAAGCTATATTAAAAGCAACTGATCTTTTCACCAAAAAATTCTTATAGGCTATGCCCTCGTCATTTGGCCCTTGAGATACTATTATTAGCTTGTTGTCAATTTTCTTTGACTTAATCTTTTCTATTAGCTCATCTTTTATTTCATCTGTAGTTAAAATTTTCATATAATCTCCAATAAAAAAACGCCCCTTGGACGTTTTATTATATTTTTAAAATATTCTTCTGGCTCCCTTGAAATAGTTTTTATAATAACTATTATACAAATTATCGTATTTTACGCCAGTATTTGGACTTGAAGCATGAATAAAACTACCATCTGAACCTGTTATAATTCCAACATGGTCAATTCCGTTTCCTTTCATAGAAAAGAATATTAGATCTCCTGCTTGTAAATTATTATAATCTACTGCATATCCTGCAGACATTTGACTAGATGCAAGGTGAGGCAAAGAAATTCCAAGTTGCTTATAAGCGTAAACTACAAGTCCTGAGCAGTCAAATCCACTTGATGGATTTGCTCCTCCCCAAACATAAGGGTATCCTGCAAATTGACAAGCAATACCCGCAGCTTTACTTCCGTTAGCATTGACTTGTAAGTTTTGATTTTTATTAGTAACAAAAGTTTGTTCTTCTTTTACAGCTTCCTCTTTAACTATTTCTTCTTTTACCTCTTCAACAGCTTCTTGATTTTCAAGAACTTCAGATGTTGACATATAATATGATGAAGCGTAAGCTTTTGAACCATTGTAATCAAATTTTACCCAGCCATTGGAAATTTCACCAACTACCTTTGTATTTTTGCCCAAAACACCAATAATTTGACCATCATTAGGCTTATTTCTAACATTTATACCTTGAGAATTAGAAACCCAACCAGTAAAGGCTTGCCCGTAAAATTCTTGGTCTGAATTATTAACATTATTTTGTTCAGTTTGAATATTTTCATCTACTATTTGATTTTCTTCCACTGTTTCAGTGCTATAATTTTCTAATTCCTTAGAATTTGCCTGATTAGCTTCATTGATATTTTCTTGGTAAATCTGTTCGTTTTCTTTTTCAGCATTAATTGATTCAACCAAGGCTTGTGGATAATAATCTGAAAGATAAGCCAAACTTACATAACCATAATCTGTTTTTAGCCAATCTCCGTCGATACTTCCATCAATTTTTTGACCAGCTGTAATGGTATTAACAATGTTTGAAAAGCTAGCCATATCTTTTGAGCTTCTAATGTTTAAGGCTTTTGTGTTTACAAATTTACTGACAATTTCATTTGCTTGTTGGTTAGTATTATCAATTGATTTTGTTGTTTCATTATTAGAATAGCTTTGATTTTCAAGATCTTTTTCATTTGATGTTTCAATCTCTTCTGAGGAATTTTCATCTAAATTACTTTGATCAACTTCTACTAGTTCTTCATTAGAATCTTCCAAGTTTTCTTGATTATTTTCAATATTCTCTAAGCTCTCTTCGGTCATTTGATCATCTTCTTCATCTTTTTCATTAGTAGCAGTAATTGTATCTAGCACAATCTCTTTTGCTGCCACTTCTATTTGTAAAACTTCTACTTTGTTATCATCGGTTTTTTTAACTTCTCTTTTTTCATTAGAAATTGAAGTATTTTTTATATCTTTGGTATAATCTGACTTTGCCAATGAATATTGGTCGTATATATTCTCTGTATAATGAGGTTTAATCATTGAATTTGTATTTTTATCAGAATCTAAATTATTCATTGTAGAAGCATATACTGTTGCACCTGCAGAAATTGCGGCAAGTACAGATAAAGCTGCTCCAATATTTTTCTTATTCATTTTTTAATCATCTCCTGGTAAATTTTTATATTCCTATTAATCTCTATACATTCTAACCTATTTTTACAAATTAGTCAATAATTTGTTACAAAAAAATTACACTTTTAACATATTTATAGAAATTTTTTAGGAAATTTCCCTATAATATGAGAAAAAGTGTAATAAAAAAATGATTTTTTATAAAAAATAGTTACAATTTGTAACCTTTATGTAAGGAGCAAACCTATAAGCCGTGTTCTGTATTTGATAATCATCTATCTAGGCTTACTGTCGCCAATAAGCTCAAGCGAACAACCATTCTGGATCAAGACCGAGCAAGTCTTGTTTTACATCCCTTCGTTCTTGCACCGGATGGGGTTTACATAGCCTATATGTCACCATATAGCTGGTAAGCTCTTACCTCACCATTCCAACCTTACCAAAAAATTGGCGGTATACTTTCTGTTGCACTATCCTTAAGATCACTCTCACTTGACGTTATCAAGCATCCTCGCTCTGTGGTGCACGGACTTTCCTCGTACTAAGCCGCGATTATCTGGCTTACTCCAAGATTTAATATACCAATTTAAATTGATTTGTAAAATTCTCTTAGATAAAAGTTCTAAATGAATCTTCTTTAGAAAAAGTATAAACTTTGACATCAATAATCTCTTTAATAACTTTTTCAAGTTTATAAATAATATGATTTTCGCTTGCAAAATGACCAGGATCAACTATAATTAGACCTCTATTAGAATAATCCATAGCCATATGATAAGAAACATCTCCAGTTACCATCAAATCACATCCTTGCTTTATTGCATCATCAAAAAGAGATGAACCTGAACCACCACAAACTGCAACTTTTTCTATGTTTCTATCTAAATTTCCATAAGTAATAAGCTTATTTGCTTTTAATTTTTCTTTAACTATTGTTGCAAACTTATCAACTCTCATAGGTTCTATATTGCCAAATCGACCAAGCCCAATTTCTTTTCCACATTCTAATACTTTGGGATTTTTTATATCCAAAATTTCGCACAAATTATCATTTAGCCCATCAAAGGCTATATCTAAGTTTGTGTGCATGGCAAAAACTGTAATATCGTGTTTTACTATTTTTTCTAATCGTTTATAAAAAGGATCAGAAAAATCAATGGAATTTGTTGGTCTAAACAAATATGGATGATGAGTTAGGATTAGATTACTGTTACTATTTTCTAAAGCCCAATCAATCCCCTCATCTTCTAAATCCAAACTTATCAAAACGCCCTTTAATTTATTGTTAAGATTTCCAATTTGAAGTCCTGAATTATCCCGTTCTTCTTGTAAATCTAAAGGGTATTTTTTACACAATTTATCTATTAGCTCTCTAATTTCCATATATTTTCTATCTCCTCAATTGCTTTAAGTCTTTCATCTATCCTTATAAGTGCATTTTTATCCTGAGATTTTTCCAAAATGTCTTTTTTGAAAGTCTTATTCTTCTTATAATCAATTTCAAGCTTCTCTTTTAGCAATTTACTTTTATTTTTAATGTCATCCTTGCCATAGTAAGTTTCTGCAAGACTTAATTTTTTTCCTTTATTGTAAGCAGTTTTAATTATATCGTAATATTTGTCATTTTCATAAGTTAAAAAATCGTTAATAATTTCAAAATCATTTTCTGATAAGAAAGTTCTCAATTTTTCTGTATTAATATTACTTGCAAGAATCATATAATCTAAGTTTTCGGCAAAATTCATTGAAGCTTTTATAATATCCATAATTGTATTTGCTCCCATGCCTGCAATTATAGCTATTTGATTATGAGATTTTTCTATATTTTTAAAACCATCAGTAACTTTTGTTCTAATTATTTTTTTTGTATCTTTATCTAAAGCTAATTTTAATTTTTCTAAGGATTTTTCAGAGATGTCTGTGGCCAAAATATCATCACTTATCCCATTTTTTGCCAAATATAAAGGAACTAATCCATGATCAGTTCCTATATCTATAACTTTTTTTCCCTTGTCTATTAAATTAATAATATCCATCAATCTTTTTTTATCGTTCATTATAAAAAATCTTTCAAGGAGTCACTTTTGTTAGGACTCTTTAATTTCCTCAAAGCTTTTGCTTCTATTTGTCTTATTCTTTCACGAGTTACGTCAAATTCCTTGCCAACTTCTTCTAGCGTCCTAGGTGTACCATCTATTAGACCAAAACGAAGTTGTAAAACTCGTTTTTCCCTAGATCCTAAGCAAGATAAAACATCATTTAAGTGTTCACGAAGCATTGTGTAATTTGCCGCCTCATCAGGACTTACAGCACTTTCGTCTTCTATAAAATCTCCCAAATGAGAATCTTCTTCTTCTCCTATTGGAGTTTCAAGTGATACTGGTTCTTGAGCAATTTTTCTGATTTCTTGAACTTTTTCAACATCAATGCCCATTTGATAAGCAATCTCTTCATTTGTTGGATCACGGCCTAGATCTTGAACTAATTGTCTTTGAGTTCTTACAAGTTTATTTATAGTTTCTACCATATGAACTGGTATTCTAATTGTTCTTGCTTGATCTGCTATGGCGCGAGTTATCGCTTGCCTTATCCACCAAGTTGCATAGGTTGAGAATTTAAAACCACGATTATAATCATATTTATCGACAGCTTTCATAAGACCCATATTTCCTTCTTGAATAAGATCAAGAAAACTCATACCTCTTCCAACATATTTTTTGGCAATAGAAACTACTAGTCTGAGGTTAGTTTCAGCAAGCTTTTGTTTGGCTTTTTTTGATATTAAAATCGATTTTTTTAAATCAATTATGTCATCATTATCAAGTATTTCTTTATCTAAAATTGTTCTTGAAATAAAATTCAGATTAATGTATTTATCCAATTCTTGTATTTCATCTTCTTTTAGTAAATAACCTTCCTTTAAATCTGCTGCTCTGCGACCTGCATAAATTAAAGCATTTATTGTCATCTTATCAAAAGTTTTCATAAATTCTTGGTTTAGAGCCTTTGATAATAGTTCAGTAAAGGATTCATAGACAAAATTTACTACGTTTTCATTTTCATTGATATTTATAAAATGATCGAAAGAGTCAAATAAGTCACACAAAGAGTTAGCATCGCCTTGGGAAAGTTCATTTTCACTAAGAGAATTTTGAGCTATATTGCAAATTAATATCTTTGCCTTTAACTCTTCCAACTTTTCTAAGTCTGTCTCATCTACTGATATTTCTTCAAACAATTTTCCAATGGCTATAATGCTATTTATGTTTTCTAAACAAATATCTGTTAATTTATCCGATACCTTTAGTCGATTATTACAATCAATAATTGCCTTAGCAATGTTTCCAAAAAATATATTGTCGGATAATTCTATTTTATTTTGTTTATTAAGTTTAATTCCTTGTAATTTTTTATAGGAAATGCCACCCATTTCCATTTTTCTTGCTAGGTCTATTTCTTCTTTCGCACTTAATAAAGAAACTTTTCCTATTTCTTTTAAGTACATTTTTACTGGGTCATCTAACTTGATTCCAGAAATATTTTCCACATCATCTATCTCTTCAGTTAATTTATCATCATCTAAATTTTCTTCATCGATAGGATTTTCATCTTCTAAATCATCAGCAATTGTTTCATCATCTAAATCTTCTTCAAGTTCTGCTTCTGATTTTTCAACTATTTCAATCCCACTATTAATAATTTGAGATATGACGTATTTTTTGCTATCATCTTCAATATCTTTGAATGTTTCTAATGTATATAATTGTGTATATGTTATAATGCCATCCTGAGATTCGCTAATTGTCTGGAATTCTTCAATTATTTCTCTTAAAACATCATCATCAAGCAACTTATCGCTTTCGCTAGTCATTAATTCTCCCCTTGAACTTACTTTCTTAGAGACTTTAGTTCCCTTAACTTTCTTCTCTTTTCATATAGTTTTATCTTATCTATTAACTCATCAGCCATTATTGGATTAGTATCATCTCTTATATAATTCAAAATGTAAGTATAGTCTTCATCATTTTGATCAAATTTGTCTGAATCTTTATCTATAATAAATTTTTTTACATTAATAATCTTTTCATTAATTAAATACTTATCAAAGAAATCTTTGTTTTTTAAATAATCACTTTTTTGATTAAAAAGTAGTCTTAAAATTTCTAATTCGTTAACATTGAATGCTCTTTTTTCTGAGCTTACAATAATTTTAGCTTCTTTGTTCTTCTCATAAGTATTTAAGCTATTTTTTTTATAGCTAGTATTCTTACTATACTTGTTTATAGCTTGATTCAAAGTACTTTTGTCGATAGAAAATAAGGTTGATACATTATTTATAAAAATTTCTCTAGTCAAATCCTTATCTATTCCAGCAAGAAATTCAACAAAAAGATCTAATTTTTCATATTTTTCATTATCTTTGGCATTAGTGTAAATATCTAAAATGTTATTATATTTATAATTATAAGCATCATAAGCCATATCTTTTCTTTCTAAAAACATATCTTTGCCAAATTTTTTAATAAAATCATCAGGATCTAAACCCTCATCCAATTTTATAACTTTAGCAATAACATCATTATCCAAAAAAATATCTACTGCTTTGTTTGCAGCTTTTATACCAGCCTCGTCCTGGTCATAACAAATAAAAATATTATCAGCATATCTTTTTATTAATTTTGCCTGGTCGTTAGTTAGGGCAGTGCCTAAAGATGCGACTGCATAGTCAATTCCATGATTGTTTAAGGCTATTACATCCATATAACCTTCAACTAAGATAATATCCTTACTTTTTTGTTTTTTGAAAATATTCATCCCGTATAAATTGTAACGCTTTTTGAAAATTTCTGATTCAGGCGAGTTTAGATATTTTGGCATTGCATTATCAATGCTTCTTCCGCCAAAACCTATTACATTTCCATAGTGATTAATTATTGGAAAAATAATTCGGTTTCTGTATTTATCATAATATTTGCCTTTGTCAGATTTTTTTATCAAACCAAGTTTTTCCAAATCGTATTTGTCATATCCCTTATATTCTACATATCTTAACAAATCATCCCAGGAGTTTTTGGCAAAGCCAAGCATAAATGTATTGACAATTGCAGAAGATAAGGATCTTTTCTTTAAATAATTTATAGCATCTTTATTGGTTAGAAGATTTTTATAATAAAACATCATAATATCTTTATTAATATCATAAAGAACTTTATTGTTTTCATTATTTGTATAATCATCTGTATAGGATAAATTGACTCCTGCTTTTTCTGCTAAGTATTTCAAACTTTCCACATAGGAAAGTCCCTCTTTTTGCATAATAAAAGAAACAACATCCCCACCTACTCCGCATCCAAAGCAGTGAAATAATTGTTTCTTCTCATCTACTGTAAATGAAGGTGTTTTTTCATTATGGAAGGGACATAATCCTTTAAAAGAGGATCCTGATTTTTTTAAATTAGTATATTCTCCAATAATATCTACTATGTTTAATCTTGATCTTATCTCTTGGATAGAATCATCAGAAATCATCGCCATAAAACCACCTCTTGTAAGATAACTATACTAATTTATTAAGCTCTCTTCAATTGCAATATCTATAAAAAGCTGAGCTAGTTTTATACTTGTAATATATCACAACATTAGAGAATTCTTATTAGATGAATTATCGATTTATAATATTTTTTATAAAATTACTAGTTAGCTTATCCAAAATTTATACAATAAATTTCTTTACTTTAAATAATTTTTAATCTTATCAATTATTAAAGATTATTTTTCAGTCAAATATATTTTTATACTTTTATTTTTTAAAATAATATATTATAATATAAGACAACAAAACGTTTAGTATCGACTCTAGGAGAAACTTATGAATTCAGAAAAAATCAATTTAACAGACTTAGAAAAAGATAATAAACTTTCTGAGCTAAACATAAAAGTTCTTGATGCCCAAAAATATAAAATAAATAAAGATTATTCTTCGAGAATACAATTCCATCCTTTTACCTATTTTTACTTTGTAGTTGATGGAAAAGCTAGATTAGCTATAGAAAGCGAATCAATAAATATAAAAAAAGATGATCTGATCATTATTAATTCAAACATTGGCCATACCCTATACGTTGATGCAAATCTAAATACTTTTGAATTTATTGGCTTTGGTATAGAATCAATTTCTGTATCAAAACTTAATTCTAATAAAATGGAAAATACACAAACTAATTTTTTTAAAACTAATTTAGGTGTAAATAATAATAGTAAAGACATTTTTTACCAGATTTATCATGAAGTAAATAGCAATAAAATTTTTGGGAAATCTATGGCAAACTCCTTGGCTGCCATATTCATAATAAAGATGCTTAGAAAATATGAAGATAAAATCACCGTTCATCACGAAAGAAAAATAAATAGACAAATTGACTATCTAAAACAATATATAGATAACAATTATTCTGAAAACATCACGCTAGAAGAACTTTCTGCATTGGCCTATATGAATAAATTTCATTTGATTTCAGAATTTAAACAATCCTATAGAATCACACCTATAGAATATTTGATCCTAAAAAGAATTGAAATTTCCAAAAATTTGTTGATATCAACAAATCATTCAATGGAGGAAATTTCTGCTATGGTTGGTTTTAATTCTCAAAGTTATTTTAATCAAGTATTTAAGAAAAAATGTGGTCTAACACCATCACAGTTTAGAAAAAAACACAGACTCTAAAACTATATGAAATGAAAAGTAATATAATTACAATAAAAAATTGCTGGCAAGTATTTTTTACTTCCAGCAATTTTTTTAATATTCGCAGCCTTCGCTATAATCTCCAGCAGCATTCCACAATAAAAATTCATTTTGACCTTGATCATACAAGGCATCAACTTCTGCTTGTACAGCTTCTGCATCGTATTTCATCCAATTTCCTTCTCCTATCCAAGTAGCTGTAAAATCTTGTAGCCATGGTCTTGAAATTGGTGGATGCTCTAATTCTTTAAGAACCTTTTGTTCTTCTTCAAGATACTTATATACTAAATTATAAGGCTCTAAGTCAGGCTTTTCTATATCAAATGACCAGCTTCCCCAGTGTGATGGGTAAATCATTGAAGAAATTACATCGGTTTGATTTGATATTTCATCAAAATCTTGACCTATACCCTCAGCTCGTCTTACTTGTAAAGCATAGCCAAAAACGTCAACAGAAATTGGAACATTATATTTTTGAAGTTCTTCACGGGCTCTTTTCACAAAACCTGTAATAGCTGCAACTCTTTTTTCACCTTCGGTCATATCATTAGCATCTTCATATTCGCCTCTTGAATAATTTAAGGTGTCTGAAAATGTCTCAAAACCTTCAGCAAATCTCACATAATCAAATTGTATCTCGTCAAATCCTGCCTTTGCAGCAAGTTTTGCAATTTTTAAATCATAATCACAAACTTCTTTTAAAAATGGATTCATAAAAGCTTCGCCACGATTGTTCTTCCACAAACTTCCATCTTTGAGAGTAAAACCCCATTCTGGGTATTTTTCGGTTATAACTCCATCTTTAAAAGTAGTGATTCTTCCAATTACATAAATTCCTCGATCGTGAAGATCATTTAGCATAGTTTTATAATCAACAGAATCTGACTTAGAATGTAATACATCCTCATCATCTGTATCAAAGTTCATTGTAATATTGCCCCAGTCGTCTTTAACGTCAACAACAACAGCATTTAATTTTGTTGTCTCTATAAGATTAATTAACCTATTGTAAATTTCTGGATTTGTAATTGCTGTAGTATTTAGATAAAGACCCTTAACTCCATCTTTTGGATAATATTTGGATTTTTTCTCATCTAAGGAAAGAAGTCTTGACGTATCATAATCCATATTATAATCATCTGGAGTTACACCAACTTCATATGGTTTGCCCTCTTCTTTTTCTATGGCATCATTAATAAGACCTTGCTTAGAATTTTCTTCTCCATCTTTATTATCTTCTGAAGATTTTCCTAAAGACTCATCGGTGCTTGTGCTAGTTTTTTTGCTTGTATCTTTTTCTAAAACCTCATTTGTAATTTGACTATCAGTTGAATTTTTAGAAGTGTTTAATAAGTCTTTAAAATTACATGAGCTAAAAATAAATACAAATGATAAGAAAAGTGAAAATATCCACATTCTTTTTTTCATATTTGCTCCTTTAAGTAGCAAAGAGCGAGCAAGCATGCCCGCTCCTTATAAATAATTTAATAATTTTCAATTAGCCTTATGGCTATTCTATATAATTAGCTAAAATTAATCCACCCAAAATAAAGATACAGTGAAAGAAAAAATCATTTAGAATTTCACATACAATCCTTTCACAAACTTCTAATACTTTTGCTTAAGTTTTTAAATTCGGATATAACATTCTAGCTAATTTAGGACAAACTTCGCTTCTTCGCTTATCTCGCAGATGTAAATGCTTCGCATTTTCCACCCAGTATGGCATTTGTCCTCTCAAAGCACTTGCAGTGCTTTTCGCTTAGTTTTTCGGGCTCAGCTTCGCTTTGCCTCGAAAATGTAAAATGCTTCGCATTTTCCACCCAGTATGGCGGGACTATTTTACAACCTTTGTTACTACTCCAGATGCTACTGTTCTTCCGCCTTCTCTTACTGCGAATCTTAAGCCTTCTTCTAGAGCGATTGGTTTTTGTAGGGTGATTTTAAATGTTGCGTTGTCTCCTGGCATTACCATTTCTACGCCGTCTTCTAGTTGGATATCACCTGTTACGTCTGTTGTTCTAAAGAAGAATTGTGGTCTGTATCCACTGAAGAATGGGGTGTGACGTCCACCTTCTTCTTTGGTTAGTACGTATACTTGACCTTCGAATTCTGTGTGTGGGTGTACGCTGCCTGGTTTTGCTAGTACTTGACCTCTTGAGATTTCGTTTCTTTGTACGCCTCTTAGTAGGATTCCTACGTTGTCTCCACTTTCTGCTTGGGCTAGTGATTTGTGGAACATTTCTACGCCTGTTACTACTGCTTGGCTTGTTTTTTCGGTTAATCCTACGATTTCTACTGTGTCGCCTACTTTTAGGGTTCCTCTTTCTACTCTTCCTGTTGCTACTGTTCCACGGCCTGAGATTGTCATTACGTCTTCTACTGGCATTAGGAATGGTAGGTCGTTGTCTCTTTCTGGTATGTCAAAGTATTCGTCTACTTCTTCCATTAGTTTTAGGATTTTGTCGCTCCATGGGCCTTCGCCGCCTTCTTGTAGGGATTTTAATGCTGATCCTACTACTACTGGGCAGTTGTCTCCGTCGAATTCGTATTCGTTTAGTAGGTCTCTTACTTCCATTTCTACTAGTTCGATTAGTTCTGGATCGTCTACTTGGTCTTCTTTGTTTAGGAATACTGCTATTTTTGGTACGCCTACTTGTCTTGCTAGTAGGATGTGTTCTCTTGTTTGTGGCATTGGACCGTCTGCTGCACTTACTACTATGATTGCTCCGTCCATTTGTGCTGCTCCTGTGATCATGTTTTTAACGTAGTCTGCGTGGCCTGGAGCATCTATGTGGGCATAGTGTCTTTTTGGTGTTTCGTATTCTACTACTGAGGTGTTGATTGTGATTCCTCTTTCTCTTTCTTCTGGAGCTTTGTCGATGTGTTCGTAGTCTATATATTCACCTGTGCCGTATTTTTTGTTTAGTGCTTGGGTTATTGCTGCTGTTGTTGTTGTTTTACCATGGTCTACGTGGCCGATGGTTCCGATATTCAAGTGTGGTTTGGTTCTTTCAAATTGTTGTTTACTCATGTTTCCTCCTAATGAATCTTATACATATATTAATATTTTACCATAATGTGCAATAAATTTCTACATATCTTATTTTAAAGAAGCTTGATTTATTATTTATTATATGGTAATATAAATAAGTAATGCCACTTTAGCTCAGTAGGTAGAGCGCATCCATGGTAAGGATGAGGTCCTCGGTTCAATTCCGGGAAGTGGCTCCATTTTTTTGCCCATTTGTAGGTATTTCAACGTTTCTGATAATAATTTTTCTTATATTTACGTGGTTTTTCGCCTCGGTTGGTAACATGATGGTAACTAAAAAACAAGACCTAAATTCTTATAACTTACATATCTAGATTGTCATCAAATTTATTTATGATGTTTTTTATTGATAAGGCAACCATATTATTTGGTGTAAATACCCTATTTTTTCACTTTTTTTAATCTAAATTAAAACACTACTATAAACGTTTAAACAATCACAATCGTTCATATTTTCACTTATAAGTGATTTTAAAATCTTTTTATATACTAATATCTATACAGAAAAACAAAAAAGAGTCTGCATATCAGCAAACTCACAAATTATTGTTTTAATTATATTCAGAAACGTTTAACTCTCGTTTCAAAGCTTCCTGCAAAACATAAGAAAAGTTTATATCTTGCTCTCTAGCCATAATATCAAGCCATTGAGGTATGGTTAATGTTTTTTTAATTGATTTATTATTTATGGCTTTTCTTACAAGTGGCATCCAAACGCTTATTAACACAGTCTTCTGATTATCAGTAATCTCTAAATCTTTTAATGCTGTAGGTTCTAGAATCTCTTCTCCATCGGATTCCATAACTTCCATATATAGTCCAAGTACCTCTTCGGCCATAAGCAATGCATCTTCGTCTGTATCAGCACAAGAAAAACAACCAGGCAAATCAGGAAAAACTATATTAATTCCATCATCACCATATTCGAAAATCGCTGGATATACATATTTATCTTTCATAATCACACTCCTTTATATTTATTATTATACGTGTAGATACACGTGTTGCAAGCTATCAAATGCAAAAAAGAGCTTTCGCTCTCTTAATTAAGTTCCTATCTAACTTCTAACATTTTCAGCATCTTTTTTGCATAAAAAATGGGCGTGTTGCTCATAAGCTCCGCCCTCTCTTATAAGTATCCACTTTCTTTTAGGTAATTTTGGGTAATATCTAATTGTTAATTTCATTTTTTGTAATCAAAAAGCACATCTAACAAGTGCTAGTGTGCTTAATCTAATATTTCTATTTTCTTTATTTCACTATCATTAAAAGTAATTTTAACATTTTTATTAAAATATTCAATCATAGTTATTTCTTTCTTTTAAAAGAATTTTACAATAATCATCGTTAGGGTCAGAAACACCAAGTTTTTTATAATTTTCAATCGCTTCTTTAAGTGTGACCTTATTAGGTCCAATAGGATCTCCAATTTTTTCTTTATCCCCACTATTTTGGTATCCACAAACTCTGCAAATACCAAAAAAGTCGACTATATTTCCACATACTGGACAGTCAATAGGATAACTCATTTCTTCATCATCTGAATACTTCATATTTTTTAAACCTATTCTTTTTAATTCATCGTTAGGATCATCTACAATATAAAAAGTACCGCCAACTGATGTCCCATCAAGCGGACTGGGATTTATAAGGCTATAAATATAGTCTTCTTCGCTATCATCAACCACTTTGATATTACCATCTTTGTCTCGAACAATATTGTATTCTCCATTATTTGTTAGACCGTCCACTCCAAATGTTTCTCCGATATATTTTACTTTGCCAATGTATTCTAAAGGAATAGTTTTGTTTAGTTCACACAGGAAAACATCTATATATTTCATTTCTTTCTCCTACTCTTATTATTAAGCGTTAGTCTAATATTTCTATTTTGATAATATCTGGTGTATCGATATCGTAATATCTTTCTGGGGTCTCTAAGCTTATACTTTCTATTTCGGGTTCATTATCTCCTGCTGGTGTGTATATAGAATAAACCCCAGTAAATACACTTTGATTTTTAGTAGTAACTCTTATTTTTTTATTAGAATATTTTTTAAGATTATCTAATCCTATATATTTATTCATCTTCTTAATTCCTTAAATTCTCTTAATGTTGGGACTATATGATATCCATTTTTAGAATAATGTATTATTGCCCTCTTTGTAGTAACTACATTGCCTTCTCTGTTAATACAGTATCCATCCAGTCTATTATCTTCAATTAATTCAGTCAATTGAGATTTATCTCTACTAATAAATTCTCCACAGCCTCTGTTTTCTTTATAGACTAATTCTATTTCTTCTATGGTGTTTTTAAATTGAGACTTATTTTTTACATTTTCAATATTGTTAGGTGAATCTTTTGTTTGTCGACTTTTAATATGTCAAAGTCTTTATTCTCTTTTATATATTTTCTAAGAGGTCTATCTTTTAGGTATATATCTAAATTCTTTTTATCAGAACCTAAATTATAAAGTTAATTGGCTTTCTTTTGAGCTTTTTTTGTTGCCCAAACTTCCTTGTTTGCCTTACTTCTACCATACCCATAAACGTGATTATTTACACTAGTTGAGCGAAGTTTACCAGCCTTGTTAAAGTCTTTGTATAATTGTCTTTGCCTTTGTAGTCTTACCTGGGCAATAAGCTTACTTTCCTTATCCTTAACTTCGTCATACATCATTACCCTGTGCTTGGCTTATCTTATTTTCAGTCATCTTATCTCCTAAGCAAATAAATAAATAAGCCTATAAATCCAATCAAAGCTAAAGATTCAATAACTTCCTTTTTGCTTGGTTTTTCCCAAGATACATCTACATTGATTTTCATAAATAAATTAGTATAATTGTATCAAAAGCTAGGGGCTTAATCCCTAACTATTTTGATTTTTAGTCTTAGACCAAAGAATCGGATTTCAAGTTTGAATTCTTTGAGTTTAGGACTTTTTTTAAAAAATAAAAGCAATATTTTATCATATTTATCCTTAGTTTTCTTCAACTACTACTAAAGCTTTTAAAGCTTACCATTCCCACTTTCTGCTATTAAAGTCGGCTTGTCTATATTTTCGTATACTCTTGTTTCATCAAAGTTTTTTGCAAATTCTGTTGCTCTTCGACTTACATTAACAATACTTTATTGTTCTGACAACAAAATATTTTCTGCTAATTTGTATTTTTCGACTCTTTTTAAATCTTTATCTGTAATATTTGATAATCGTTTTAGATTGGAATTATCTTTCAAATCTGAAAGCTTGACATCTCTAGCAATTTCATCATTTTTTATCTCATTTATATATTCAAAATAAGCGACATCTTCATTATGTGTTAATAATTCTAAAGCATTTTTCTCTTCTTCATTTAAGAAGTCAAAATCTCCAATACTGTAATTAGGATTATCTTCTATAACATCATGAAGTAAAGCTACTAATTTAGCACTTTTGCTTTTACACTTTCTTGATACTCTTATCGGGTGAAATATATATAAGTGATTGCCTTTATCTCTTTGTTTCCAATGAGCTTTTAACATTATGATAAAGGCTTTAATGTAGTTAATCATAGTAAATCAATCCCTATTTTTAATAATTTACTTACCTCTTCCTTAGAGATAGGAGTAGCCATTATACTACCTGTATAAATAGCAAGCATATCCCAATCAGTTATCCAATCTTTTTTAGTTGAATCATATCTTTGTATTGGTAGGTTTTCACCTTCTCTTATTATAAGATTATTTAATTCTTTTGATATATGATAATTATATTTACTCATTTTGCATCACCTTATTTTTTTATCGCATTAATATTTGACGGAATGATGATTTTATTTGAATTTTTTCTCATAATTCCATTTATTTTTATTTTTTCATATGTTGATGTGCTTGCCAACCTTGAATTTTCATATAGTTTATGATTTTGTTCTTTGATTTGTAAGCTTTGATAAGTGTGGATTTGTAATTCGAAGATATATCCATCAGAATTTTTGACTAAAATGTTGATACCTTTGTAAGTGGTATTTAGAATAGGAAAAGTATTATTAATCCCAATAATATTATACCCTTTAACTAGCAAATAATTTTTAATATCAAGAAATTTCTATGCGTAGTTCTTTTTGAATGAATTGGGTATATAATATATATAATTATTTTAATTTTATGGAGTGCATTATGAAATGGCAAGATAGGCAGAGAAGTTCAAATGTTAGAAAAGGTTCGAAAGCAAATAGTGGTTTTGGTGGCTCACCTAGACGTTCTGGACCGATTTTTATTCCTAGAGGTGGAAAAGGTGGTTTAGGCTCCATTATTTTCATTTTTATAATAATGTTTTTGCTAAAGGGACTTTCTGGAATTGGATCTGATATTAATAATTCTAATAATCAGAATATGGATAATCCTAAGCAATATCAAAATCAAAGCACTGATCAAGCTAATGCAAGGGATACATTAGAAGATTTTCTCTCTGTTGTGCTTAAGGATACTGAAGATGTTTGGCATGCAAAGTTTGAAGAGATGAATGCTGAATATGTTGAACCTACAATGGTTTTGTTCGAAGAATCAACTAGATCTGCTTGTGGAGTTGCAAGTTCTGATATGGGGCCATTTTATTGCCCAATTGATGAAAGTATTTATATTGATGTTGATTTTTATAGGCAGTTGAAAAATCAATTTGGTGCCGGTGGAGACTTTGCTTTTGCTTATGTTTTAGCTCACGAAGTTGGCCATCATGTACAAAACCAATTGGGGATTTTAGAGAAAACTAGTAAACTTAGACAAACTTTACCGACTAAAGAATATAACAAATATTCTGTTGCTCAAGAGCTTCAAGCTGATTATTTTGGAGGCTTATTTGCATATTATGTAGAACAAAAAGGCTATCTTGATCCAGGCGATATTGAAGAAGCTATGGATGCTGCAGCATCTATAGGTGATGATAGAATCCAAGAAATGAGTGGAAGGAATGTAAATGTTGACACCTTTACTCATGGTTCATCTTCTCAAAGAAAAGAAGCTTTTGATTTAGGCTACAAATACCACGATATTAATAATTCAATGGTATTTTTTGAAAATATTAATTAAAATTATAGCTTTGCAATTTTTGTTGCAAGCTATTTTTTTGTAGAAAAAAAGAGTCCCAATAGGGACTCAATATTTTTATTACTATGCTAATTCTACTTCAGCGCCAGCTTCTTCTAATTTAGCTTTTAGAGCTTCTGCTTCGTCTTTTGATACTTTTTCAAGTACGTTTGCTGGAGCACCATCAACTAATGCTTTAGCTTCTTTTAGTCCTAAACCTGCTGCATCTTTAACAACTTTAATTACATTGATTTTTCCTTGTCCAGCTGATTTTAAAACTACGTCAAATTCTGTTTTTTCTGCAGCTGCTGCTTCTGCTCCACCTGCTGCAGCTGGTGCTGCTGCAACTACTGCTGCTTGAGCTGTTACGTCAAATTCTTCTTCAATTGCATGAACTAGATCTGATAGTTCTAATACTGTTAATTCTTTAATTTCGTCTAATATTTGTGTTACTTTTTCACTTGCCATTTTATTCTCCTTAATTAATTTGTTTTTTTATAATGTTTAATTTATGCTTAAATTTCTTAATTTATAAATATTAAGCTGCTTGTTCACTTTCTTCTTTTTTAGCACGTACTGCATCAAGTGCAAGAGCAATTTTTGCAATTGTGTTGTTAAGATCTCCTGCAAGAGCTCTAATTGGTGCTTGTGTTACATTTGCAAGCATTGAGTAAAGTGTTTCTTTGTTTGGTAATGATGCTATTGCAATCATTTGGTCACTAGATTGGACAACACCGTCTACTAAACCTGCTTTTATTAGAAGCTTTTCTTTTTGAAGATCTCCTTCTTTAGTATAATCTACTGCAACTTTTGGACCTGTAACAGAATCTTCATTTGAGAAAATTATTGCATTTGAACCTTTAAGTTCTTTTGTCAATTCGTCAAAACCTAATTCTTGGAAAGCAAATCTCATCATTGTATTTTTGTATACTTTGTACTCTGAGTTTCCTTGTCTGAATTTGCTACGAAGATCTGTTATTTCTTCAACGTCCATTTTGTCAAAACCAACTATTGTTATTGATTTTGCGTTTTCAATTTTTTCTTTAATCTCATTAACAACTTCTTGTTTAGCTGCTATAGCTTTTTCGCTCACTTTTTCACCTCCTAAAGGCTTTTGGTAGGTATTAAAAAACCCCACTTTCTAAGCATAGTAACTATGCTTACAATGGTGGGGATTGTAAGTAATTTTTCCCACCTATACGCAATTATTAAACTGTTAGGTCTGCGTAGTCTTTGGTAGCCTGTTTATTTGACTATGATATTATATCACAATTTATTATTTTTGCAAATATTATTTTTCTACTAGGTCCATTGCTCTTTGAGCAGATAGTTTTACTCCAGGACCCATGGTGCTTGCTAGAGTAATTGATCTAATATATTTACCTTTTGCAGCAGCAGGTTTTGCTTTAACTATAGCTGATATAAGAGCTCTGATATTTTCGCTTAATTTTTCTTTTCCGAAAGATACTTTTCCTGTTGGAACATGTATTAAGTTAGCTTTATCTGTTCTATACTCAACTTTACCAGCTTTGATTTCAGAAATTGCTTGTTTAACATCCATTGTTACTGTTCCAGTTTTTGGGTTTGGCATTAATCCTTGTGGTCCAAGAACTCTACCTAACTTACCAACTGTTGCCATCATATCAGGTGTTGCAATTACAACATCAAAATCTAACCAGTTTTCTTTTTGAATTTTTTCTGCTAATTCTTCTCCACCTGCATAATCAGCGCCTGCATTAAGAGCTTCATCTATGCGGTCCTCTTTTACAAATGCAAGAATTTTTTGTTCTTTTCCTGTTCCATGTGGAAGTACAATTGTACCTCTTACTTGTTGATCAGCATGACGGCTATCAACACCTAGTTTAACGTGAAGTTCTACTGTTTCATCAAATTTTGCCTTAGCAACATTTTCTACTATCTCTAAAGCTTGATCAAGCTCATATTCTTTTGTTGAATCATATGATTTTTTTGATTCTAAATATTTTTTTCCTCTTTTTGCCATTTAATTCCTCCTTAGTGGTTATCGAGTTAACTCTCCCACTAGTCTTCTACTGTGACTCCCATACTTCTAGCTGTTCCTGCTATCATGCTTACTGCTGCTTCTAAGCTTGCAGCGTTAAGATCTTGCATTTTTGTATTAGCAATTTCTTCTAATTGTGCACGAGTGATTTTACCAACTTTGTTTTTGTTTGGTTCTCCACTTCCCTTGTTAAGGTTGATAGCTTTTTTGATTAATACTGGTGCTGGTGGTGTTTTTGTAATGAATGTAAAACTTCTATCCGTATATACTGTTAATACTACCGGTATAATCATTCCAGCTTGGTCGGCTGTTTTTGAATTAAATGATTGCACGAAGTCCATGATATTGATTCCGTGAGGACCTAATGCTGTACCTACTGGTGGTGCTGGAGATGCTGCTCCTGCTGGTACTTGTAATTTGACTACTGCTTGTACTTCTTTTTCTGCCATAATTTACCTCCTTGTGGTCATATCGGGGGATTTCCCTCCCACTCTCTGACAGTTATCTAAAATTTTAGATTGTTTCTATATCAGAAAATTCTAAATCGATTGATGTATCTCTACCAAAAATATCTACAAAAGCTTTTATCGTTTGCTTTTCTTTGTCAATTTCTGTAACTTTGCCTACAAAATCTTTAAATGGACCTGCAATAATATTTACATCATCACCAATAGCTACATCTAAGTCTATAACTACCTTTTCATCTGTAACGCCGAATTTTCTTACTTCAGCGTTTGTCAAAGGCACTGGTTTTCTATCAGGACCTACAAAACCTGTAACTCCTTGAGTATTTCTGATGATATACCAACTTTTGTTAGTTATATTCATCTTTACCATTACATAGCCTGGAAATAGCTTTCTTGTTTTTACTTTTTTCTGATCATTTTTCATTTCAACATATTCTTCTGTCGGAACTGTTACATCAACTATGTCAGGGTTTTGCTCGTTATCGATCATTGATCTTATTTTATCGCAAACTCTGTTCTCATAGCCAGTATAAGTATGAACTACATACCATTTTGCCTGATCAGAAGAATTTTTTTCTTCATTGTTAGTATCTTCTACTACATTATTAGTATCTTCTACTACATTTGCTTTTTCTTCTAAGGATTCATTCCTATCGAAAGTTTCTGGCATCTTTCACCTACATCAAAAATCCTAATAGGAAAGCAAATAATTGGTCTAATAGCCAAATTGCCACACCTGTGATAGTACTAATTATTAAAATAATTATTGTATATTCAAGAGTGGTTTTTTTATCTGGCCATTGAATTTTTTTTCTTTCCTTATTAACTGCTGAGAAAAAGCCTTCTTCTTTTTTAGCCATTATATGCTCCTATTTTGTTTCTTTATGGATTGTATGCTTTCTACAGAATGGACAATATTTTCTAAATTCTAATCTTTCTGGATTAGTTTTTTTGTTTTTAGTAGTGTCGTAATTTCTGTTTTTGCATTCAGTACATTCCAATTTTACTTTATCTGCCATTTAAACACCTCCTATTTTTATACGGATAATTCCTACAAGTGATTATGATACCTTGAATAGCCGTCTTTGTCAACATTATTTCAAGATAAATTTATTTATTTTATAAGGTCAAATTTTCAGCTTTCATGGATTCAATTATCTTTTGGCAACATTCTTTTGCTTTGTTATCGCTTTCTGCTTCAACCATTACTCTTATTAATGGTTCTGTTCCTGAAGCTCTTACTAAAACTCTACCACTATCAGCAAGTTCTTTATTTACTTTATCTACCATTTGACATACTTTTTCGTTTGATAAAGTTTCTTCTTTATCTTTTACTTTTACATTTTCCAAAACTTGTGGATAAATTTTTAGATCTCTTGTTAGGGATTTTAAATCAGTTTTTTGGTCTATCATTGCTTCCATCACTCTTAGAGAAGTCAAAATTCCATCACCAGTATTGGCGTATTTTCTAAATATTATGTGACCGGATTGTTCTCCACCTATCTCATAATCATTTTCTTCCATTGCTTGATGAACGTATTTATCGCCAACTTTTGTCTTAACATAAGAAATACCAATTTGATCTAAAGCTTTGTAAAGACCAATATTGCTCATTATAGTTGTTGCAACGGTGTTGGATGGTAATTTGCCTTCATTTTTCATATATTTTGCGCAAATATATATTATACTATCTCCATCAACTACATTTCCCTTAGAATCAACTGCAATACATCTATCAGCATCGCCATCAAAAGCAAAGCCAATATCAAGACCATTTTCAACAACATATTTTTGTAGGGCATTTATATGAGTTGATCCAGAATCAACATTGATATTAAAACCATTTGGTTTGTCATTTATCACATAAGTATCTGCTCCAAGAGCATCGTAAACTGGTTTTGCTATTGTAAAGCTTGCACCATTTGCACAATCTAATCCAACTTTAATCCCCTCAAAAGATTTATTTACAGTTTGAATTAGATATCCGATATATCTATTACGACCACCGATAAAATCTACAGTTCTGCCTATTTTTTCTCCTACGGCTAAATCTATATCTTCAATGTCAGAGTCTATATATTTTTCAAGTTCTTCCAAAAAGTCGTCTTTCATTTTTTCGCCCTTGGAATTTATAAGTTTTATACCATTATCATAAAAAGGATTATGACTTGCTGTAATCATAACTCCACAATCAAAGTTTTCACTTCTAACTATATAAGATACTGATGGAGTTGTGGTTACGTGCAATAAATGTGCATTTGATCCTGATGATGTGATACCTGCTGATAAAGCATCTTCAAACATATATGAAGATCTTCTTGTATCTTTACCAATTACAATTTTACCATTATATCCATTATCAGTTTTGAAGTAATCACCCAAAAATCTACCGATTTTAAAAGCATGATAGACGTTTAATCCTTTGTTAGCTTCTCCCCTAAATCCATCTGTTCCAAAATATTTCATAAAACCTCCTTAAGAGTTTTCTAAATTACTATAATATTATACTCTCATATAAAAAACTCTTAAACTTTTTCTTTAAATTAATTGATATAAATTAAATTAAACTAAAAAAGAAAAATGACTACTATTTCTAGCAGCCATTCTAGTTAATATATTTTAGCCTAACATTATTTTTTCTAATTCTAGAGGTTCGATATATTTATCGCCTTGGTAAGCTCTCATGTTTCCACCAGAAATTTCATCTATAAGAGCAATTTTGCCACCTTCTATTCTACCAAATTCAAATTTGATATCGTATAAGTCAAGTCCTTTTTTAGCTAATTCTTCTTTTACAAATTCTCCAATTTTAAGTGCTAATTCTTTTAATTGTTCATATTCATCTTCTGTCATGATGTTTAGTAAAGCTAGGGCATCTTTAGTTATTAGTGGGTCATTTCTATCGTCATCTTTTAGTGTGATTTCTACATATGGTTTGATTTTTGTTCCATTTTCAATGTATTCACCATATCTTCTGATAAATGAACCAACTGCATAATATCTAACAATAACTTCTACTCCGTGACCAAAAACTTCAGCTTTTTTAACTACTGCTTCATTTTTATCAAGGTCAGCTGATACATAATGAGTTGTAAGTCCTTTATCGTTTAGCTTTTCATAGAAGAATTTTGTCATTGCAACAGCTTGATGACCAGCTCCTTCCATAGTAAGACCAACTGTGTTAGCACCTGGATCAAAAACTCCGTCACTTCCTGTAACGTCATCTTTGAATTTTAATAAATATTCTTCATCATTTAATTTGTAAACGTCTTTTGTTTTACCTGTATATACTTTTTCCATAATTATCTCCTATAAATTAATTTTTATATTTTTTTTGCCCTTTATAATTTTACCTATTTTTTGACCTTTGTCAGCAACAATTTTTAAAGTTTTTTCTAAATCTTTTGGATCTACGAAAATCACCATTCCTATACCCATATTAAATGTATGATACATTTCATCGGTATCTATATTTCCCCATTGTTGGATTTTTTCAAATATAGGATCTATAGCTAAATTTCTTAGGTCAAATTCTACCGCCTGATCTTCTTTTAGAACTCTTGGAACATTTTCGTAAAGTCCGCCACCTGTAATGTGGGCTATTGCTTTTACTTCTATATTTTCTGTAAGTTCTTTAACTTCGTTAGCATAAATTTTTGTCGGTGTTAGAAGTTTTTCTCCAATAGTTTTTTCATCGTCAAATTTATCATCAAGTGATATACCTGCTTGATCTAAACAAGCTCTTACAAGTGAAAATCCATTGCTATGAACTCCGGAAGAATATAGACCTATTGCTATATCTCCTTCTTCTAATTTTTCTCCTGTAATTAATTTATCCTTATCAGCAAGTCCTACTGCAAATCCTGCCAAGTCATAATCATCTTCTTTATAGATTCCTGGCATTTCTGCAGTTTCTCCACCGATTAAAGCTGCATTTGATTGTTTGCAACCTTCAGCAACTCCACTTACTAGATCTGCCATTTTATGTGGGTCTAATTTACCTGTTGCTATATAATCTAGGAAAAACAGAGGTCTTGCTCCTTGGCAAAGAATATCATTAACACACATAGCAACACAGTCAATTCCAACTGTATCGTGTTTATTCATATCCATGGCAAGTTTTATTTTTGTTCCAACTCCATCTGTTCCACTAAGTAAAACGGGATTTTTTATTCCTGTTAGATTTGGAGCAAAAGCACCAGCAAAGCCACCAATATCTGCCAAAACTTCATCACTATGAGTTTTTTTGACGATTTGTTTTATAAGTTCTACTTCTTGGTAGCCTTTTTCTTTATCAACTCCAGCGTCTTTATATGTGAGCTTTGCCATTATATTTCCTCAAGATTTTTATCATCTTCTATAACTTTATCTAGCATTTCTTTTTTGTAAGCTATAAGTTTTTCTGCCAAATTTTCATCAGCTAAGGCTAAAATTTGTATAGCTAAAAGCGCAGCATTATTGCCACCATTTATAGCTACTGTTGCAACTGGAACGCCTTTTGGCATTTGTACCATAGATAATAAAGCATCAAGACCTGCTGTATTTGAGCCACCAACAGGAATTCCTATAACTGGTTTTATTGTCATACCAGCCATAACTCCTGCAAGATGAGCAGCCATTCCTGCAATTCCTATATAAACTTTACAATCGTCTTTTTTTATGGTTTCTTCTAAAATGTTTAAGGCTCTATGAGCTGATATTACAGAAACTTCATAAGAAATTTCAAATTTCTTTAATATTTGGGTAACTTTTTTTGCTACTTCAACATCTGAAGCTGAACCCATTATTACTCTTACATCTGTCATTATTTCCTCCTAGTTTTTAGAATAGTTTGGTGATTCTCTTGTTATTGTTATGTTGTGTGGATGGTTTTCTATTAGTGATGCAGAAGAAATTCTTATAAATTTAGCTTTATCGTAAAGTTCTGCTAAATCTTTGCTTCCTACATATCCCATACCTGATTTTAGACCACCTAGTAGTTGGTAAACAACTTCTCCAACTGGACCTTTGTAAGCAACTCGTCCTTCAACGCCTTCTGGAACAAATTTTTTGGTATTGGTTTGGAAATATCTATCGCCAGATCCATCTTTCATTGCTGCTAGAGATCCCATTCCACGATATTCTTTGTATTGACGACCTTCAAATACAATAGTTTCTCCTGGAGATTCTTCTGTTCCTGCAAATAGAGAACCTGCCATGATTACAGCTGCTCCACAAGCTAGGGCTTTGGTAATATCACCTGAGTATTTGATACCACCATCTGCTATTATTGGAATGCCGTATTTATTAGCTTCGTTAACACAATCTATAATTGCTGTTATTTGTGGTACGCCTATACCAGTTACAACTCTTGTTGTACAAATTGAACCAGGTCCTATACCAACTTTTACTGCATCTACTCCAGCTTCTATTAAATCACGAGTTGCATCAGCTGTTGCAACATTGCCTGCTATTACATCTAAATCTGGATATTTTGCTTTAATCTTTTTTAGAGCTGTTATTACGTTTTTTGAATGACCGTGAGCAGTATCTAAGGTGATGACATCAACCTTTGCTTCAACTAAAGCATCTACTCTTTCCATCATATCATTTGTGATTCCAACTGCAGCTCCAACTACTAATCTATTGTTAACATCTCTTGCTGATTGCGGATATTGTCTTGATTTTTCAATATCTTTGATTGTAATTAGTCCTTTTAATTTGTTGTCTTCATCAACTATCGGAAGTTTTTCTACTTTTGCAGATTCCATAAGTTTGATAGCTTCTTGCATTTTGATTCCTTCATAACCAACTACTAAATTTTCTTTGGTCATTATTTCATCAATTACACGGCTTGGATCATCTTGAAATCTAACGTCTCTGTTTGTTAGTATACCTTTTAGATACATATCTTTATCTACAATTGGTACACCGGAAATCTTGTAATTTGACATAATATCTAGGGCATCTTGCAAAATATTTTCTGGATGTAAGTAAAATGGATCAGTTATAACTCCATGTTCTGATCTTTTTACCACATCTACTTGTCTAGCTTGTTCAGCTATTGGCATATTTTTGTGAATTATTCCTATTCCACCTTGTCTTGCCATGGCAATTGCCATTTGAGATTCTGTAACTGTATCCATACCAGCTGACATCATTGGTATGTTTAATTTGATTTTTTTTGTCAAATAAGTTGTTGTATCAACTTCATTTGGTAAAACTTCTGATGGGCCTGGTACTAATAGGACATCATCAAATGTTAATCCTTCTCCTAAAAATTTCATTACTTATCCTTTCTAAAATATTTCACTGCATTTTCAAAGATTGGTTCACGGCTTACATTGTAAACATTTTTAAACAAATCTTCATCAATTCTTTCAGCATGACCCATTCTACCTAAAATTTTTCCGTCTTTAGAAATTATTCCTTCGATATTGTAATTGGAACCATTTGGGGAATTTTCATATACTGAAAATATTTGATCATTTGCTAAAAGATCTTTTAATTTCTCATCGCTTACTATAAATCTTCCCTCACCATGAGATATTGGAATTCTGTAAGTTTTATCTAAGTCAGTTCCAAGAGTCCATGGGCTATTATTTGTAAGAGTTCTTGTATTTACAAAAGTTGCTATATGGCGAGTTGATGTATTATTTGTCAATGTAGGGTCATTTTCATCAGGGATTCTAATTTCTCCATAAGGCAAAAGTCCAGTTTTTACAAGAGCTTGGAAGCCATTGCAAATTCCCAATATTAAACCATCATTTTCATTTAACAAATGCTTAATTGCCTTAGAAACTTTTTCGTTTCTTAGAATATTTGCTAAGAATTTTGCAGAACCATCTGGTTCATCTCCTAAAGAGAAACCTCCAGGAATTACAAAAATTTGTGATTTTTCTAAAGCTTTTGCTAATTTTTCTATAGAATCTTTAATCTCTTCTTCGTCTTGATTTCTAAATACAAGTATTTGTGTATTTGCCCCTGCATTTTTCAAAGCATTAGCTGTATCCCATTCACAGTTAGTTCCTGGAGCTGCTAAAATTAGTGCTTGAGGCTTTTGGCAAGGCTTGTCAGATTTTAGCTTTCTTTGAATTTTTTGTGGATTAAGTTTTTGATATTTGATATTTTCGTAAGCTGGGAAAACTTCATCTAAATTATGGATATAAGAATCGTATAGTTTTTCTTTATCTAAAGAAACTCCATTTACAATTATATCATCAGTGAAAGTTCCGATATTTTCTATAAAATCACGATCGTCTTTATATTCGACAACAAAAGATCCAAACATTGGATTATATAAATTATCGTATTTGATATCAAAGCCAGTATTCCCAATAGCTTGCTCATAAATATCTGCCAAAAGTCCCTTTCTAGTAAGAGCTATGGCTGAGATAATATTACCTTCTCTTATATCTTTTATAAGTTTTTTATAATTACTTTCTAATTCGCCTAAATCTAAAGTTCCATCTGCTTTGTAATTTGTTTTTACCAAGCCGATTTTGCCCTTAGCTTTTAGGTCGTTTGTAATTATATTTTCAACATCCTCAGTTGTTACTGCAAAAGAAATTAATGTAGGTGGAACTTTTATATTTTCAAAGCTACCACTCATGCTATCTTTGCCGCCAATTGGTGGGCTTACAAAGTAATTACTTACCTCAAAGGCTCCTAATAGGGATTTTAATGGTTTTGACCAAGCTTTGCTATCTTCCATTTTTTCGTAAAATTCTTGGAAAGATAATCTTATTTTCTCTAAATCAGAGCCAACCGCTATTAATTTTGAAATGGATTCGACAACTGCATAATAACCACCTAAATATTGACTTTCTTCAGATAATTTAGGGTCAAAGCCATAAGTCATTAGAGAAACCGTCTTTGAAATTCCTTCTTCTGTTGGAATTCTTGCTGCCATAACTTGAGCTGGATTTAGTAGATTTTTTCCACCTAATGGGTTTAGAACTGTATTTCTTCCTATTGATGAGTCAAACATTTCTATAAGATTTCTCTTTGAAGATATATCAAGAGTTTTTACTAATTCGTAGAATTTTTCAGGATCTTCATTTTTTTCTACCAAAACTTCTGGCAAATCTTCGCTTACTACATCAACTTTTGCAAATCTTTCTGCTCCGTCTGTATTTATAAAATCATAAGAAAGCTTAGCAATAACCGTATCTTCATAATACATGGTCATTGTTTTATTATCTGTAATTGTAGCAACTTCTGTTGCTTGTAAGTTTTCTTCTTTGGCATATTGCATAAATAATTCTTTGTCTTTTCTATCTATTACAACTGCCATTCTTTCTTGTGATTCTGAAATTGCAATTTCAAAAGGTTTAAGCCCCTCGTATTTTAGTGGAACTCTATCTAAGTAAATATCAATTCCATCAGCTAATTCACCAATGGCAACGGATACTCCACCTGCTCCAAAGTCGTTACATTTTTTGATAAGTTTTGCTACTTCGCTTCTTCTAAATAATCTTTGGATTTTTCTTTCTTCTGGTGCATTCCCTTTTTGTACTTGAGCTGATTCAGTTTTTATTGAGCTAATTTTGTGAGATTTAGATGAACCTGTTGCTCCACCAATTCCATCCCTACCAGTTTTGCCACCGATTAGTATAACAATATCTCCTGGTATTGGATCTAACCTTTTGACATTTTCAGCTGGTGCAGCAGCTATTACTGCTCCACATTCAAGTCTTTTTGCCTTGTAACCTTCATGATAAAATTCATCTACAAGACCTGTTGCAAGACCAATTTGATTTCCATAAGAAGAATAACCTAAGGCTGCTTCGTGGGTAATTTTTGCTTGAGGGAGTTTCCCTTCTAAGGTTTTATCATAGGATTCTTTGATATTTCCAGCACCTGTTAATCTCATTGCTTGATAAACATAAGCTCTGCCTGAAAGAGGATCTCTGATAGCTCCGCCCAAGCAAGTTGATGCCCCACCAAAAGGCTCGATTTCTGTTGGATGGTTGTGAGTTTCATTTTTAAACATCAAAAGATAATCTTCAAGACTTTCTTTACCATCCTTAACAACTCTAACTTTTGTAAAAACAGAACAAGCGTTTATTTCATTACTAACTTCAAGGTCAGCAAAATTATCATTTGCTCTCATATATTTGGCAAGAATTGTTCCAAAACTCATAAGATTGATAGGCTTTTTGATGTCCAAAACTCTTCTCATTTGCAAATATTTTTCAAATGAATCTCTAATTGCCTCATCCAATAAAGTTGCCGTATCAAATTCAATATCCAAGTATGTGTTAAAAGTGGTGTGCCTGCAATGGTCAGACCAGTAAGTATCCAAAATTTTTATTTCAGTTTCATTTGGATCGCGATTTTCACTTTTAAAATAATCTCTAACAAGTTTTAAATCATCCAAGCTCATAGCCAAAGAATTATCCATTAAAAACTCATTAAGTTTTTCTTCGTTAAAATCTTTAAATCCTAAATAAGATATATTTTCCAAATTCTTCTTATTTTTACTTTTAAGAGTTGTTGGAATTCCAAGTAAATTCACCTTATGAGAATCAACTGGATTTATAATGAATTTTTCAATTTCTTTTAAATCTTTATCAGAAACGCCTGTAATTTCATAGACTGTAGATGATTTTACTAAAAAGTTTTTGTCATCGATTATTAAAGAACTAGCATCGATTACACCTTGTTCTCTTGGGTTAAATTGTCCTGGAAGATATTGGCTAACTATTGTCTTATCAAAATTTGCTTGCAATTTTAAAGCATGGTCAAAAGCGTAAATTTCATCAACTGGAGCTTCTGCTAGGACAGTTTTTAGAATTTTTTTCAAATTTTCATCGCTTGTTTCAAGGTCATATATCTTGTAGATTTTTAGATTTGAAAGGCCAATTCCTAGAGTATTTTTTATTTTTTCTTTAAGATTTTTTGATTGGAAATCAAACTGATCTTTTCTTCTAACATAAACTCTTTTTACTGAAGGACCGATATCTCTTCTATAATATTTGCCTTCAAAATTTACCTTGTCTGCATCTTGATAAACTTCTTTTATCGCCTGATCAAAGTTATCAGCAGTATAAACAATATTTAAAACTCTTCCACCAGAAGTTAGGATTTTTCCATCAACTTCTTTTGTTCCTGCGTGGATTATTTTTGAATTTATTCCATCTGCAAATGTTATTTCTTTATTTTTTTCATAAGCATTTGGATAACCACTGGAAGCTAAAACTAGGCAAAGAGCTTTCTTATCGTTAACTTTAAGCTTAACTTCATCTAATTTAGCCTCAGATGTTGCCATTAGTAAGTCTAACAAATCATTATCGATTAATTCTAAAACGACTTGAGTTTCAGGATCTCCAAATCTAACATTAAATTCCAAAACATATATGCCAGATTCGTTTATCATAAATCCTATAAATAAAACTCCTCTGTAATCAATATTTTCTTTTCTAAAGCCTTCTATGATTTTAGGCAATATTTCTTTTTGTATTTCATCTTTGAAAGCTTCAGCTTCAACATTTGGAGCATAAGTTCCCATACCGCCAGTATTAGGACCTGTTTCTCTTTCGAAAATTTTCTTATGATCTTTGGCTGTTGGCAATGGAATTATGGTTTTTGAATCTGTAAGGCAAAGTAGGCTCATTTCAAAACCATCGATAAATTCTTCAATAACAAGGAATTTATCAAGAGCAAATATCTCATCAAGTCTTGCTTTTAAATCATCTTCATCGTCAATGATATAAACTCCCTTACCTCCTGCAAGTCCATCTCTTTTTAGGACAACTTTTCCATTTTTTTCTATAAGTTCACTTGCAAAAGCAAAAGCTTTTTCTATATCGTCTGTTTTTAAATATGCTGCTGTTTTTACTTTGTATTTTTCTAAAAACTCTTTGGTGTAAGCCTTAGAAGCTTCAAATTGGGAAGCTTCTTTGTTAACTCCAAATATTTTGAGACCATTTTTCTCAAATTGGTCAACTACACCATCACACAAAGGATTTTCTGGTCCAACTACTGTGTAATCAATATTATTTTTCTTGGCAAAATCCACTAATTTTTCAATTTCATTTACATTAATATCGATATTTTTTCCTATTTGAGAAGTCCCGCCATTTCCTGGAGCAAAAAAGATATTCCTATCTTTACATGCTAGCTTTAGACCCAGAGCGTGTTCACGACCTCCTGAGCCAATTATTAGTATGTTCATTTAATTCTCCTTAATGTTTGAAGTGACGTGATTTGCTAAATACCATACTCATGCCATATTCGTTGCACTTATCAATTGAATCTTTATCTTTGATTGATCCACCTGGTTGCATGATGGATGTTATTCCCATTTGATGAGCAAGTTCAACTGTATCTGGAAATGGGAAAAATGCGTCAGAACCTAGAGCTGCTCCTGTGAAATCTCTATCTTTAAAGTGATCTCTTATTGATTCTAAGGCCCAAACTCTTGATTGTTGGCCTGCGCCACATCCTAAAGTTTTCATTCCCTTTGCAACAACGATTGCGTTTGATTTGACATATTTTACAACTTTTTGTGCAAATAATAGATCTTTTATTTCTTCTTCGCTTGGTTTTTTCTCTGTAACTATTTCTACCTGATCTTCTCCAAAGTCCTTATCTTGAATTAGAACTTTTCCATTTAGATATCTTATTTCTTCTTTGACAGATTCGTTTGCAAAGTTTACTTTTACAAGTCTTACGTTTTTCTTTTGGGTTAAAATTTCAAGAGCTTCTTTGGTAAAATCACTTGCTGCTATAATTTCTAGGAAAATTTCATTCATTTTTGCTGCAGATTTTTCTTCTACAACTCCGTTTACTGCAACAATTCCACCAAATATTGATTGGCTATCGCATTCAAAGGCTTTAATATATGAATCGTAGACATTTTCACCAACAGCAACACCACAAGGAGATTGGTGTTTTAAGGCTACGACTGCATTTTCTCCAAGCTCTTGAGCCAATTCAAGGGCTGGATTTAGGTCGTTATAGTTGTTGTAGCTCATTTCTTTGCCATGAATTACTTCTATATTTTCCATAAGTCCTTTTACAAATGGATCATCGTATAAAGCTGCTTTTTGACCAGGATTTTCGCCATATCTTAATTCGCTTTCTTTTTTGAAACCATAAGTTTTATATTGGCTTTCTTCTCCAGTTAATTGTGAGAAGTATCTTGCTATTACTGAATCGTAAAAAGCTGTCAAATTATAAGCTTTCATAGCTAATTTTTGTCTATAAGAAAGATCTATATCGTCATCTTTTAGTCTTTGTAAAAGTTCATCATAATCACTAGGATCTGTAACTATCAAAACATCTTTGTGATTTTTGGCAGCTGATCTTACCATAGATGGTCCACCAATATCAATATTTTCTATAATATTATCTGGATCTCCTTTTTCTAAGGCTTTTTGGAATTCGTAAAGGTTAACTACAACTATATCAATTGGTTTTATATTGTGTTCTTTGATTGTATCTATGTGACTTTGGCTATCTCTTTTATAAAGTATTCCACCATGAACATATGGAGATAAAGTTTTTACTCTGCCTTCAAGAATTTCTGGAAAATTTGTTATTTGATCAATTTCAATTACATCAATTCCTGCTTCGTGAATTTTCTTGTATGTACCACCAGTTGAAACAATTTCAATTCCCAAATCGCTTAGACCCTTAGCTAATTTTTCAATTCCTGTCTTATCTGTTACTGATATTAATGCTCGCATCTTCCTTCCTCCAATTTCTTTATTACTTCTTTTAAAGTTTCATGCTCAACCTTCAACACTTCTTTACTAACTTCCTCAGCACTTTTGCAAAAACTTATATCCAATTGTTTTTGTAAAATTATGTCCCCATCATCCAAATTTTCATTTACATAATGAACTGTAACTCCAGAAATTTTTTCTTTGTTGGCGAAAACTGCATCGTGAACGTGCATACCATAAAAACCCTTACCACCATATTTTGGTAAAAGAGATGGATGAATATTTATTATTTTATAATTAGCTATTAGTTTAGGGCTAATTTTTGGCAAATATCCAGCTAAAACAATCAAATCTACGTCATGATTTTTTAAAGCTAAGATAATTTCATCATCGTCCTTACTTATAAGATAATCGATATTGTTGGCCTTGGCAAAGTCTAAGCCTTTGGCGTTTTTGTTAGAAACTATAATTTTTATCTTGCTATTAAAATATTTATTTTTTTCTGCATCAATTAACGCTTTTAGATTTGTGCCTGTTCCAGAAATAAATACGGCTAAATTCATATCTCTTCTATCTCCACTGGTTCTATTGGATAATCGCCCGTAAAACAAGCTAAACAATAATCCTTAGGTTTTTTTGTAAGAGAGGTTAAATTTTCTAAGGTCAAAAATTCTAAGGTATCTGCTCCAATTTGTTTTCTAATCTCTTCTGTTGATAATTTTGAGGCTATCAGATTATCTTTGTGAGGAGTATCTACTCCGTAGTAGCAAGGATTTACAAAAGGAGGAGAAGTCACTCTAAAATGAACTTCTTTAGCTCCAGCTTCTCTTATTCTTTTGATAAGTTTTGCACTAGTTGTTCCTCTTACAATGGAATCATCTACTAAAACAATTCTTTTGCCCTCTATTACTGATTTTTGAGGATTTAATTTTAATCTTACTGCAATTTCTCTTTCTTTTTGGGTTGATTTGATAAAAGTTCTTCCCATGTAGCGGTTTTTAACAAGACCTGCTGCAAATGGAATTCCTGATCTTTGAGCAAAACCTATAGCAGATGGCGTTCCTGAATCAGGAACCGGACAAACCAAATCAGCATCTACTGGTGCTTGTTCATATAATTTTTCACCACATCTTCTTCTAAACATATAAGCATTTATATCTTCAATATTTGCATCTGGTCTTGCTGTATATACATATTCAAAAATGCAATGTTTTGGTTTAAGTTCTCTATCAGATTTATAAGATGTAATTCCTTCTTTATCGACAACTACAATTTCACCTGCTTCAATATCCCTATAATTATTAATATCTAGAATTTCCACAGCACAATTTTCACTTGCAATAATTGTAGTATTTTCATCCCAACCAAGTGTTAGTGGTCGCATACCGTAGTAATCACGAAATCCTACTATTTTATCTGGCATACAAAGTACGCAAGAATAAGCTCCCCTAATATCTTCCATAGCTTTTCTAATCGCTTTTACAATATCACCTTCGTAATATCTAGTAATTAATAATAAAATTAATTCACTATCAGTATGGGTGTGAAAAGCCATGCCTATATCTTCTTCTTTTCTTTTTAAAGAATAATAATTTACTAAATTTCCATCGTGCGCAATAGAAAATTCGTTATTCTTTGCAAAACTTATAAGAGGCTCTACGTTATAATCTTTATTTGCTCCTTCAGGAGCTGATCTAACATGACCTATTCCAATTTTTGCCTTTGTATCAATAAGATCCTCTTCAGCAAAAACTTCATTTACAAGTCCCATTCCCCTAATTCTATTTAAATCCTTACCATCAGATAAGATAATTCCAGCGGCATCCTGGCCTCTGTGTTGGATTGAACTTAGGGAATAAAAAAGTTGTTGGGAAATATTTCCATTTGATTTTATACCTACTACACCACTCATAATTATTCTTTTCTTCTCCTTACTTTATCAGAGTAATCTGCCAATATAAAAAAAGAGAACCCAAGAGTGGGTTCTAATTAAAAGCATGGCAAATAAATTCCATCGGAAGTCTAAATTTTTTTATAAAAGAAAAAATTGAGTAAGATAGACAAACAAATTTATTTTTTAAAATAAGTCTTTTATTCATCGTATCCTCCTTCAATAAAATATCTTTATATGTTAATATTATAAATATTTTTATAATTATTGCAAGTCTATGTTATAATTATTTCATGAATAAACTAGATTACATACCAAAAACAAAGATAAAAATGATACATATTTCCAAATCTTATTCTTTTGGCATAGATTCTATAATTCTTCTAAATTTTTCTAAGATGCGAAAAAATAAAACTCTAATAGATATAGGTGCAGGCTCTGGAATATTATCTCTTGGTGCCAATGATTTATACCAGCTAAAAAAAGTAAGCGCCATAGAAATTCAAGAATCTAAGGCTAATTTATTAAAAGAAAATCTAAAGTTAAATAATATAGATAATATCGAAATAATAAATAAAAATCTTAATAATGTTGATTTTCCAATAAATAGCACTGATTATATTATAACCAACCCTCCCTATTATAAAATAACCGATAATATTTCAAACGCATCAGAGGAATTTTTAATATCTCGCCAAGAAAAATACCTAAATTTAGAGGATATATTCACTTTTGCCAACAAAACTTTAAAAGATAAGGGTAAATTATTTATGATACACAAGCCCAATCGCATGGTGGAAATTTTTACAAAATCAGCAAATTTAAAGGCTAAAAGGCTTAGATTTGTTAGCTCCAAAGCTACTACAAAACCAGAATTTATGCTCATAGAGTTTGTAAAAAATGCCAAAGATGGCTTAAAAATTGAAGACCCACTAATAATTTATGAAAATGGCAAATATAGCAAAGAAATGAATGAAATTAGTGGGAGAATTTAGATAGGAAAATTTATGGATTATCAAATATATTTTATTCCAACACCGATTGGAAATTTGGAAGATATGACAATTAGAGCTATCAACACCCTAAAAGAAGTGGATATAATAGCTTGCGAAGATACTAGAGAAAGCAAAAAATTGTTGGATTATTATCAAATAAAAAAATCCACGACCTCTTATCATAAGTTTAATGAGCAAAGTAAAAGTGAAGAGATTATAAAAAATGCTAAAAATGGTATAAGCTATGGAATAATTACCGATCAAGGAATGCCTGGAATTTCTGATCCGGGTCATATTTTGATCAAAAAATGCATAGAAGAAAATGTTTCTTACACGATCTTGCCAGGAGCTAGTGCTTTAATAACTGCTTTGGTGGGATCTGGCCTTGACAACGATAGTTTTTCTTATTATGGTTTTATCCCCAAAAAACAAAAAGATAAAAAGATTCTCTATGACAAATTATCTAAGGAAGATAAAACTTCAATAATCTTTGACACTCCTCATAATCTTTTAAACACAATTAAGGATTTTAAGGAAATTTTTCCAGAAAGGAAATTGTGCCTTGCAAGAGAGTTGACTAAAAAATTCGAAGAATATCTCTTGGTAGATATTGATAATATAGATGAAGAAGATATAACATTAAAAGGTGAATTTGTCTTAGTTTTATCTGGCAAAGTCGAAAAAGAAAGTAATTCTTTAGATGATTTTAAAGAAGAAATCGATGAAATGCTTGATAATGGCATCAAAACAAAAGAAATTTCTAAAATTATCAGTGAAAAATCAAATTTCCCAAAAAATGATATTTACGAATATATTTTAAAAGAACAAAAATCTAAGAGATCTTAAACTCTTAGATTTTTTCAAATAAAAAAGACCCGAAGGTCTTAAATTATTTATTTTTTCTATTTTTTCTTTTAGCAGCGTCATTTTTCTTTTTTCTTATAACGCTTGGTTTTTCGTAGTGTTCTCTTTTTCTGTATTCAGAAAGTACACCGGATCTTGCGCATTGTCTTTTGAATCTTTTAATTGCACTATCGATAGATTCATTTTCTCCAACTCTAATCTCTGTCATCTCTATCCCCCCTCTCGTATAACACAATTTTTTTCAATTCTTAGCAAATCAACCTGGTGGCCAGTGAAAAGATCTGCCTCCAAGAACATGAAAATGCAAGTGAGGAACGCTTTGTCCCCCTTCTTCGCCTATGTTAGTGACAACTCTATAACCTGTTAGGTCATATTTTTTTGCCAAATCTCTAATAACTTTCATTATTTCAGCTATTAATTGGCTATCACTATCGCTAAGCGTACTTAAACTTGTTATGTGCTTTTTTGGTATAACAAGAAAATGGATAGGCGCTTGTGGATCAAGATCATTAAAAGCAATTAAATTTTCATCTTCGTAGATTGCATCAGTTGGGATTTCTCCACTTGCAATCTTGCAAAATACACAATCCATACTTCACCCCCATTGCTATATAATATACCACAATAAAAAAATCACGTCAATAAAATATTGGTAATTAGGCATTTAAAACTTAAATAATTTCTCCAATAAGTTGATCATCCAAAAGATCTGTAATTTTTACATTTACTAGAGAATTTGCTGGGATTTTCTCTTTTATATTTACTTTTAAATAGTTTGTAGAGTATCCACTGCTATAAGATTCATAATCAGATTTGCTTTCTATTAAAACTTCCAAAGTTTTTCCTATTTGACTTTGTAAAAATTCCATTCTATTTTTTTCTTCTATCTTTTCTAAATCGTGGAGTCTTTGTTTTTTGATATTGCCATTTATTTGGCCTTTCATTTTAGCAGCTTTGGTGCCTTCTCTAGGTGAATATTTAAACAAGTGGGTCTTTGAAAATTTTATTTTTTCTACAAATTCTATAGTTTCCTCATGGTTTTTATCACTTTCTGTCGGAAAACCAACGATAATATCAGTAGTTAGACCTACATTCGGGAAAATTTCACGAATTAAATTACATTTTTCTTCATACAATTTTCTGTCGTATTTTCTATTCATAGCTTTTAAAATCTCATCTGATCCTGATTGCAGTGATAGGTGGAAATGGTCGCAAGCTTTGCCAGTAGCTTTCATTCTTATCAAAAAATCCTTTGTTATATGCCTTGGTTCCATTGATGATAGACGAATTCTTTTGATTTTAGGAACTTTTGCTATTTCTTCTATAACATTTATTAAACTTACATCTGATCCTAAATCTTTGCCATAACTTGCAACATGAATTCCTGTTAGGACGATTTCTTTAAAACCATTTGCAGCAAGTCTTTCTGTTTCGCTTACAATTTCAGAAATCTCTCTACTTACGATATTGCCTCTTGCATAAGGAATTAAACAATATGAGCAATACATATTGCAACCATCTTGAATTTTTATATAAGCTCTAGTCATCTGGGACTGGTTAGAAATTTGAAGCTCTTCAAAAGTTTTACTTTCACTTGGCAAGATTATTTTATCTTGGGCATTTTTATTTTGTAAGATATCCTCGCAAAGATCTACTACATTTTCCTTATTTCTAGAACCAAGAACTATATCTACTCCTGGAATTTCAGAAACTTCTTCTGGTTTGACTTGAGAATAACAACCCATTACGGCAATTATTGCATCTGGATTATCTTTTCTTGCCCTTGATATCATCTGCCTAGACTTTCTATCGCTCATATTTGTAACTGTGCAAGTATTTATAACGTAAATATCTGCCTGGTGAATAGATTTTTTGTAGCCTTTTTTCAAAAATATTTCTTCGATGGCTTCAGATTCATATTGGTTAACCTTACATCCTAGAGTTATGATATTAAATGTATATGCCATTATTCAAACAAATCCTTTAGTTTGGCAAAAAATCCCTTTGTCTCTTCTTTTACATCATCGCCAGTAGTTTTCGCAAAGGCTTCAAGGGCTTCTTTTTGCTCTTTGTTAAGATTAGTTGGTGTGATTATATTGGCGTAAAAATATAAGTCTCCCGTTCTATTTCTTCTAGAATCGGTTATACCTTCTTTTCTTAACTTAAATTTGCTTCCACTTTGTGTTCCTGCTGGAATTTCAAATTTTTTAGTTTCTTTTAGGGTTGGAATTTCTATTTCTCCACCTAAGGTTGCAGTTGCAAATGAGATTGGCATATCAAAGTATATGTCAAGGCCATCTCTTTTGAAAATTTCATGATCGCTTACTTCCATAATTACATACAAATCGCCATTTGGACCACCGTTATATCCAGCATTTCCTTTAGAAGAAACTCTCATTATATTATTTGTTTCAACACCTGAAGGTATATCGATTTTTATTCTTTCTGATTTATAAACTCTTCCATCACCATGGCAAACTTTACAAGGCTTTTCAATTATTTTTCCACTTCCATGACATTTATCGCAATTTACAGTTCTAGAAATTCTTCCAAAAGGAGTTTGATTTACCTCATTTATTACCCCTGTTCCATGGCACTTATCGCAGGTGTGAATTGAATCTTCATTTTCTGCACCAGTTCCCTTGCAAGTGCTACAAATTTCCTCACGTCTTATTTGAATTTCTTTTTCTACTCCAAAACAAGCTTCAAAAAAAGTTAATTTTATAACTTGTTGGATATCAGTTCCCTTTCTTGGTCTATTAGCAGAAGAACGGCTATATCCACTTTGGAATATATCTCCAAAAAGATCTCCAAATATATCTCCAAAACCAGAAAATCCACCAGCAAAGCCAGCTCCAGCATTTGGATCAAAGGCTGATTCTCCATACATATCGTACTTATTTCTTTTTTCTTTATCGGATAATATCTCATAACTTAAAGTTATTTCTTTAAATTTTTGTTCAGCTTCGCTATCTCCAGGATTTAAGTCCGGATGATATTTTTTGGCTAATTGCCTGTATTTTCTTTTAATCTCATCATCTGTGGCATCTTTACTAACGCCTAAAACTTCATATGGATTTTGCATTATACCCCCACACTTTAGACTTAAAAAAAGCTATTTCATTGTGAAATAGCCTTTTTATTTTATTTACCATATTATACTCTAGAAAATAATCTATGCTAATTATTCTTCATCATCTATAACTTCATAGTCAGCATCTACAACATCGTCATCAGCTTTTGACTCGTTATTATTTGATGAGTTTGCTTCATTTGCCTTATACATTTTTTCACTCATTGCATAAATTTTGTTTTGTAAGTTTTCTGTTTGAGCTTTTATTTCAGAAATATCGTCAGATTTTATTGCTTCTTCAAGTTTTTTGATTTCTGCTTCAACTTCATCTTTTTCGCTGCCTTCAACTTTTGCATCTTCAAGAGTCTTTCTAGCTTGATATACTAAGCTTTCTGCATTATTTTTTGCATCTATGCTTTCTTTTTTCTTCTTATCTTCTTCTGCAAATTGTTCAGCTTCTTTTATCTTCTTGTCGATTTCATCTTCTGATAAGTTTGATGATGATGTAATTGTGATTTTTTGTTCTTTTCCTGAACCTTGATCTTTAGCTGTTACATTAACAATACCATTTGCATCAATATCAAAAGTTACTTCAATTTGTGGAACACCACGTCTTGCTGCAGGTATTCCTGTAAGTTGGAAACGACCTAAAGTTGTATTATCTGCTGCCATTTCACGTTCACCCTGTACAACGTGAATATCTACTTCTGTTTGACCATCTGCTGCAGTTGTGAAAACTTGAGATTTCTTTGTTGGAATTGTTGTATTTCTTTCAATTAGTTTTGTAGCAACTCCACCTAAGGTTTCAATTCCAAGTGATAATGGTGTTACATCAAGTAGTAATAAATCTTTTACTTCTCCTGTTAAAACGCCACCTTGGATAGCAGCTCCTAAAGCAACTGACTCATCAGGGTTTATATCTCTTTGAGGTTCTTTGCCGATTAAATTTTTAACCAAATCTTGAACTGCTGGAACTCTTGTAGATCCACCAACTAATAGTACCTTGTCAATTTCTGATGCTGATAAGCCAGCATCTTTTAGGGCATCTTCAACTGGTTTCCTTGTTTTTTCTACTAAATCTTTTGTTAGTTCATCAAATTTAGCACGAGTGATAGAAATATCCAAGTGAACTGGTTGTCCATCAACTGCTGTGATAAATGGTAAGTTAACATTTGTAGTCATTGTTGAAGACAATTCTTTTTTAGCCTTTTCTGCTGCATCTTTAAGTCTTTGCATAGCAGTAAGATCTTTTGTTAAGTCTACTCCAGTTTCTTTTTTAAATTCACTTGCTAAATATTCAACAAGTTTGTTATCAAAATCATCTCCACCTAGTCTATTGTTACCACGAGTAGCTAATACTTCAAAAACTCCATCTCCAACTTCTAGTATTGATACATCAAATGTACCACCACCTAAGTCGTAAACCATGATTTTTGCTTGATCGTGTTCTTTGTCTAAGCCGTAAGCAAGAGATGCTGCTGTTGGTTCGTTTATAATTCTATCTACAGTTAATCCTGCGATTTTTCCAGCATCCTTAGTTGCTTGTCTTTGAGCATCTGTAAAGTAAGCTGGTACTGTGATAACAGCATTTGTAACAGTATCATTTAGATATTTTTCTGCGTCAGCTTTTAGTTTTTGTAAAATCATTGCTGAAATTTCTTCAGGTGAATATTTTTTGCCATCTATATCTTTTGTTTTGTAATCTGAACCCATTTCTCTTTTTATAGATGAAATTGTTCTATCTGGGTTTGTTATTGCTTGTCTTTTTGCAGTTTCACCAACTAATCTTTCTCCATCTTTAGAAAAAGCTACTACTGAAGGAGTAGTTCTGTTTCCTTCGCTATTTGGTATAATAACAGGGCTTCCACCCTCCATAACTGCTACTGCTGAGTTTGTTGTTCCTAAATCAATTCCTATAATTTTTGCCATATGTTTTTCCTCCTATTTTGCTACCTTAACCATAGCTGGTCTAATTACTTTATTATTTAACTTATATCCTTTTTGGAAAGTTTCTATTATATGATCGCTTTCTACGCTGTCTGATTCTTCTGTCAAAACTGCTTGATGAACATTGTAATCAAAAGCTTCACCGTCAGAAGCAATAACTTCCAAGCCTTCGTTTCCAAGAACTTTTAGCATCTCATCGCGTGTCATAATAACTCCCTTTATAAGTGGGTCATCATCACTTGCACTAGCTATAGCTCTATCAAAATTATCCAAAACTGGCAAGAGCTTTTCAATTAAGTTGCTACAAGCGTATTTTTTAAAGTCAGCCTTGTTAGCTTCTTCTCTTTGCTTGTAATTGGTAAAATCAGCTAGAAGTCTTTGGTATTTATCCTTAAATTCATTAAAATCATCTTCTATTTGTGCTTCGTTTATTTCTTCATTATCTTCATCAACTATTTCTGCGTCGATGAATTCTTCTTTTTCATCAAGATTTTCTGTCTTATCTATTTTTTGATTATCATCATTTTTCAGCTTTTCATCATTAAATTCTTTTTTGTCCACCCTAAACTCCTTTATTTATTAAGCAAATTCGATATCATCATAATATTTGATATTACTTCTAGGTAATTTAAACGAGTAAGTCCAACTACTGCAATATTTCCTACAATGTCATTATTGACTTTGAAATGGGAGCTAATTACAGTGTTATTTTTTAGCTCATCAATTTGATTTTCATAACCGATGCTTATATTTAGATCGTTATTAATCATATCTCCGATAATTTTATTTACCCTATCTTTGCTATCAAATAACTTAATAAATTCCCTAGCCTTGGATAAATCATCGTATTCTTTGAAATTAAATATATTACCCAGGCCTTCTATTTGAACCTCTCTATCAACTTCATCTAAAGATTTACTCTCTAATCTTTTTTCCATAATATCCACTAGATCATAATAATCTCTTAATAAGCTTAATTGCAGTAATTTAAGATTATCGTCTATCTTATTGATATCAGATCCCACTAAAGTTTCTTCAATAACGTTATTAATAAAATTCAGCTCATCAGAAGTAATCTCATGATCCAAATAAATCTTCTCATTTATAACTAAACCGTTATCAAATACACAAACTAGTAATACTTGAAAATCTGATACTCTAATAAGTTTAATATTATTAATTCGTTTTATTTCGTTTGTTAAAGTTACAGATACAGCTGTTAGCTTTGTCATATCCGCCAATAACTTAGTTGCAGTCTCAACAATGTCTTTTGCATTGTGGTATCTTTTATCTAGTAAACTAATCATCTCATCACTAACATTGGCCTTAAAAGCCTTTAGCTTGTATTCCAAAATATAATCTACAAACATTCTATAGCCCTTATCAGATGGAAGACGTCCGCTTGAAGTGTGAGCTTTTTCCAAAAGCCCCATTTTTTCAAGAGCACTCATCTCATTTCTAATAGTTGCTGGAGAAATATTCATATTATATTCGCTAGCCAGTGATTTTGAACCAATGGGTTCACCATCTAGGATATATGAGTTGATGATAGAGAATAATATTTCTAGTTTTCTATCGTTCATAATATCTCCTTTAGCACTCATTAGCTTCGACTGCTAAGGATAATATACTAGCTTAATCATTTATGTCAAGGAATTTAAATTAAATAATTAATCTAAAAAATTCATTAGATAAATTCATTCCTCTTTTAGAAAATTTAATATCTTCATTAATAATAAAGTAATCTTCATTTTGAAATTTTTCGATTTGTTTTTTATATTTTTCTAGAAAATCAGATCCAAATTTTTCTTTAAAATGAGCTAAATTTATTCCAGAGCTTTCTCTAAGTTTAAAAATTATATATTCCTTTTCTCTTTCATCTTTATCAATAAAGGAATAATCAACTATTGGAAGTGTATTTTCTTTTAGCATCTTGTCATAATGAAAGAAATTTTTGCTATTGGTATATCTAATATTAGACAGATAACCAGCACCACTCATACCCAATCCAAGATATCCGCTGCCTTCCCAATATTTTTTGTTATGTAAAGACTCAAAGCCTTCTTTGGCAAAATTTGAAATCTCATAGCGTTTTAGTCCAGATTTTTCAAGCTTATCTATAATCTCGTCAAAAATTTCAACTTCCAAATCTTCATCCATTAATTTTAATTTTCCTCTTTTTTCTAAGGCAGCAAATCTTGAGCCTTCTTCTAAAATAAGGCTATACCATGAAATATGCTCCGGAGAAATGTCTTTAACTATTGATAGGTCATTTTTTATAGATTTAGAAGTTTGCTTGGGCAAATTAAGCATCATATCAAAACTAAGATTTTTAAAACCCATTTTTCTAATTAAATCTATATCTTTTTTTGCCATATAGCTTGTATGATTTCTGCCAATTTCTCTTAAAACTTCATCATCAAAAGATTGAACTCCCAAAGAAATTCTATTAACTCCAATATCCTTATAGATCCTCAATTTTTCTTGGTCAATGCTATTAGGATTACATTCAATGGTGAATTCCTTCAAATTAATTTTATGAAATTTATTTATTTGCTTTATTATTTCTACTATATATTTGGGATTTATATAAGATGGAGTTCCACCACCGATATAAATACTATCGATTTCTAGATCGACTCTTTCTTGATAAAGCTTTATTTCCTTTATCAAATTTTTTATATAAGAATCAATCCTATTTTCCACATTCATAAAGGCAGTAAAATCGCAATAATAACACTTTTTTTGGCAAAATGGTATGTGAATATAACATCCTACTTTTTCCATACAACTACTCCTTTTTATATTACAATAAAAATATACTGATTATTTTAATATTAGCTAAGATTTTTTTACAAAATAATAGCTTTTATGATATCCTTAACTTATAGATACTAGGAGAGCGCAATGGATAAAAAAATACTTATTGTTGAAGATGATAATGATATCAATGACTTAATTTCAGAAACTCTAACAAAAAATGGTTTTGTTTGTAAAAAAACATATTCTGGAACTGAAGCTCTTATATATTTAAAAGAAAATTTTGATTTGTTTGTTCTAGACTTAATGCTACCAGGCCTTGCTGGTGAAGATGTTATTAAAAAAATTAGAAAAGTATCTCAGGCACCTGTATTAGTATTATCATCCAAAGATTCCATGGATTCTAAATTATTATTATTAAACGGTGGTGCAGATGATTATATGACAAAGCCCTTTAATTTAGATGAATTTCTGGCAAGAGTTAATATACTTATAAGAAGAAATTCAGATAATAAAATAAGTAGTTGTTTAGAATATAAGTCTTTAAGACTAGATATCAATGATTTTTCTTGTTTTATAAATGATAATGAACTTTTACTTACAAAATCTGAATTTAAAATTTTACAACTTTTGATGACAAAGCCTAAACAAGTTTTTACAAAAGAAAATATTTATGAATATGCTTTTGGAGACTATTATTTATCAACCGATAATTCTATAAATGTACATGTTTCTAATATAAGAAAGAAAATCAAAAAATACACAGATGAAGAATATATAGAAACAGTGTGGGGAATCGGTTTTAAGCTTCATAAATAAAATAATTATTTTTCCCATCTTTTTTTGATGGGATTTTTTAATCTTTATGAAATCTTTAAACTTTATTTCTAAATTATTAAAACTTTTCATATATTATAGTTATAGACAAAGATATATACTTGAAAGGAGATCATATGAATCCAATAATTGAAACAAAAAATTTAACAAAATGCTTTGCCGACCATAAGGCAGTAAATAACATATCTTTGAAAATTAATCAAGGAGATATTTATGGTCTTATAGGTAGAAATGGTGCTGGAAAAACAACTTTTATGAAGATGATTTCTAATTTATCTAAACCTAGTTCTGGAACTTACCAAATTTTTCCGTCTTCTGAAAAAGATATGAAGATTAAGCAAACAAGAGTTTCAGCCTTAATTGAAAATGTCGGATCATATCCAACTATGACTGCCTACGACAATATGTTATTAAAAGGAAAATCTCTAGGACTATCCAAGGATAGCTACATATATGAAACGCTTAATCTCTTGGGGTTAGGGAAAGTGGGCAAGAAAAAAATCAAGGATTTTTCCCTTGGTATGAAACAAAGATTAGGTATAGCTCTAGCTCTTGTAGGAAATCCTGATATTATGATCCTAGATGAACCAATAAATGGCCTAGACCCACAAGGAATTATCGACATTAGGAATATAATAGCAGAATTAAATAGGGAAAGAAATATTACTTTTCTTATATCTTCCCATATCCTTGATGAGCTTGCAAAACTTGCTACAAACTTTGCCATAATAGATAATGGATATCTTGTGGCAAACTTTTCAAAGAAAGATTTGGAAGAGTCTACCAAAGATAGGATAGAAGTTCTTACTGATGACCCAAAAAAGGCAATCCTAGCCCTAGATCAAGGACAAATTGGATCATATCGCCTAGTAGATGCTACCATGATTCATATATATGTAGATAGCAAATATACCAATGATATAATTTCTTGCCTTTATGAGGCTGGAATCAAAATCAATTATTTTAATGTTCACAATACTTCACTAGAAGAATATTACATCAAATTATTGGAAAATAAAGGAGTTTAGTATGTTAAATCTTATTAAAATGGAAATCACAAGAGTTTTTAAAAGTAAATATGTCTACTTTATATTTTTTGCAAGCCTACTTACATTTTTTATCACGGTAGGATTGGTTGATTATACTAGCAAAAATATCGACAACTTCGAAGAAAGTGTTGTAGATACAATCGGTGACAATAGTAACGGTGTCAAGGTGGATGTTGACAAAAGTGGCTTAGAATCATTGACTGATTCTGGGGAAGATTTTGTTATTTCTTCATTTTCCCAAACTACTTATTTAATATTTTTAATAATATTTGCTGCGCTCTTCTTTACTAATCCTTATGCCAATGGCTTTGTAAAAAACTTTCTTGGCATGTGCAAAAGTAAGAGTTCTTATATAATGGCTACATTTATTGTAGCTTCCTTGTTTGTAATTGTTAGCATTGCTATTGGAGCTGCAATTCTAACTATTGCAGGAGCATATATAAACAATGGTATGCTCAAATTTACTGATTACCCTAGATTATTCAAAGTCTTATTTGTAGAACTAATTTCCCATATCTCCTACCTTGCCGTAATATTATTGGTTGCTACAATGACTAGATCTACGTCAAAAACCTTGATGTTTACCTTTTTGTACCCAACTATATTTTTTAACTTTTTAAGAGGAATTGGAGATCAATTTCTTTCCTTATTTATAAATTTGCCAGATGATTTTTCAATAGCAAATTATTTAAATATTGGAAATATAATCTCAACAAATTTTTCTTCCACCAATGCTAACCTTACAAGGTCTCTAGTCGTGGCGATATTAATAGGAACTATAGCTTTGATCTTATCTTCTGTTATAATAAATAAAAAAGACATATAGAAGGGAAAATATTATGTACGCTATCTGGATTCTTATTTTGCTATTGTTAATCTCACTATTAATAAATATCCTTATGATAAAAGAAATTAATAGCATTTGCGAGCAAATTAGATTTTTAATAAATAATAATTCACAAATGAGAATAAATACAAGTTTTTCTATAAAAACATTTATGGAATTTGCTGAGATTATCAATAACTTTTTAGATAGTTATCATAATAAAGAGAAAGCTTACATCAATAAGGAAAAGTACTTACAAAATACCATAAGGGGACTTTCTCATGATATTAGGACTCCTCTTACTTCTCTTGATGGATACTTGCAGCTAATTGCAAATAATAAGGAAAATATTAACAATGACAAGTATTTTTCGATTATGAGAAATCGTATCAGTAGTCTAAATAATATTCTCGATCAGTTATTTACTTTTGTGAAACTTCAAGAAAACGAGTACAAGCTTGAGATGGAAAAAATAGACTTTACTTCTTTGGCCTTACAAACGTTGTTTAACTATTACGAAGATTTCAAATTTAGAAATATTGAACCCAAAATAAATTTTCCCAATAATAAAATTTTTATAAATGCAAACACTGACGCCCTAGAAAGAATTTTTCAAAACATTTACAAAAACATACTAGAACACGGACAAAATCCAATTAGTTTGAGTATTTCAGAAGATGAGAAGAAGCTTATCTTTGTAAGCAAAAATAAAACCAAAGATGATCTTACAATAAACAAAGACGACTTATTTAAGGAATTTTACAAGGCTTCCAACTCTAGAAATGGATCATCAACAGGTCTCGGTCTTGCCATTACCAAAGCTTTGGTTGAAAAATTAAATGGCAAAATAACAGCCGATATATCGGATAATTATTTTGCCATTGAAATTTCATTTAATAAAATATAAATTTAATATAACTTCTAAGATTTTCTTATAAAATTTTCAAATTAATGAAATCTTAGAAGTTCTTACTTTTATAGAAAATTTTCACTACTTAGAATCTGGGATATTGATCTTCTTTTTACCAATATCCAAAATTTCTCCAACTCTTTTAAAAAATAATTTATAATCGTAAATCCAATTATCCAAAATCCCCGATTTATAAAGGCCGACAATAAATATTAAAATTATTGGGAAAAATATAGCTCCTTTTACTCCAAATAATCTTAGACCTGCATATAAGCTTATGACGGATAAAAGTGGATGGATGTCGGCTGATTCGCCTATTATTTTTGGTGAAATTACTTGTCTTATTCCTGTCCATGCTGTTAACAATATTAGTAAAGCTAGGGCTTTAAAAGTATTGTTAAAAATTAAAAATTCTATTACTGACCAAGGTAAAAGCACAATTATAGGTCCAATCATTGGTAATAAATCAACAAAGCCTAAGATTAATGCAATTGGTATAAAATATTCTTGGCCTAAGAATTTTAGCACTATTGCCATAAGAATTGCACACATAAGTCCCATCTTTAGTTGTGCTTTAACATAATTCCAAGTTGAGCTTTTAAACACTTTATTAATAAGCTCCAGATTTTTTTTAGAATGTTCAGGAAAATTCTTCTCGTAGAAATTTTCAATATTTACCATATCGCCCAAAATAATATAAAAAGCTACAACAAATGTAATAGCAAAAAATATTACATCATTTGAGGTATTGATAAAAGCCGTTGTAAAACCCAAAGTGATATTAACCGCATTTTTTTGCAAACCTCCCAAGAAATTATACAAGGAATTAAGTCCAGATTTTATGGCATTTGATGCAAAATCAGGCATTAAATTAATGTTTGAATTAATTTTTCTAATAAATCCATTTACCGAATGAACAATTTGTGACCAATTGTTAATGATATTGCCAACAAGTCCAGTTACTTGACTTATAAGAACTTGAAATAACCACAAAGTTAAAAATAAAATAATTATAAGCACAATAGTTCCAACTATGTAAGATATGATACTGTGCTTTATAGATAGACTATTATTTATTTTTTTAATTAATGGTTTTAGTATAGCTACAAAAATACAGGCCAAAATTATCGGCAACAAAGCATCAAAAAGCTTTATTCCAACAAAAGCCACAAACAAAAAACTAAGTATTATAATCCCTGTCCTAAGGGCAATTCTTTCATATAAATTTTTATTTTCCATATCATTTCCTTAAATTTGATATTATTATTATATCATTATAGAAATTTTTTTACAGATAATGTAAGATTTATTTAAGTTATCAGTCTAATATATAGGAGGGCAAAATGGATATTGAAAAAATATATAGAATATACTTTGACGATCTTTATAAATTTTTGCTCTCTTTGACAAAAAATAAAGAAATAGCCCAAGATATCACAAGCGAAAGTTTTTTAAAGGCCATGGCAAATTTAGATATGATAAAAAAAGAAAAATCTATAAAGTCATATCTATTTACCATAGGCAAAAATACCTATATTGACTATTATAAGAAAAATAAGTTGTTGATAAATATTGATGATATAAATAAGTTTGACCTATCATGTCCTTCTTTTGAAGAAGATTTTATTTCAAACGAAGAAGAAAAACTTCTAAAGGATTCTATAGAAAAGTTAGAAGAACCCTACAGAAGTATAATAAAACTTCGAATTGAGGACTTATCTTTCAAAAATATAGGCAAAATTTATGGCAAAACGGATAATTGGGCTTGCGTTTGCTTTTATCGAGCAAAGGAGAAACTAAGAAAAATTTTGGAGGAAGATTATGGATTGTCAAGTAATACGTGATTTAATTCCCCTATGTAAGGAAGATTTAGCAAGTCTTGCTAGCAAAAAAATCGTAGAGGAGCATCTTTTAACTTGTAAAGAATGTAAGGCTTATTATGATAGCTTAGAAGAAAACAAAATTGAATCAACTGAACCTTTGGATTTTTTGGATATGGCTGTTAATAAAAACAAAAAATATTATGGACTAATGATTGGTTCTTTAGTTTTAAGTATCTTTTTAATAATATTTTCATTTTTAACAAGTCCAAGGCCAATTGATTATGAAAAAGATCTTATAAAAAGTTCATCAAATAGCGATGAAATAATCTATGACTTTAGAGATGATGTAACAAGAGTATATACATTGGTCTCTGATGAGGGCGATTTTACTAATAAAAGTAGACCTGGAAAAAGTCTTTATATAGACGCAAGTTATACTTATTTGGATAGGATATTAGGAGGAAAAAAGCAAACATTAAAGGTAAATAAAAAAGATTATGACCTTATTTTTTACAATAAAAATGGAAATGGATCAGCAAAAGTTCTCTATGATCCTTATTCCTTAACAATTAATTCTGGATCTTTGTTATTGCCAAGATTAATTTTTGCTATTTATATAAAAATTGCTTTTGTGATTTTTTTAATCCTTTTAGCCTTAAACTTTACTTTATTTAGAAAATCTACCAAGTACAAAAAAATAAGAATAGTAACTTTGCCTTTGGCTTATATACTATCTACATTTTTAATAAAAGGTCTTAATTTTGCAAGTATGCATCCAGTTAGAGATTTTGTTTTTATTGTACTTACTACTTTTTCTATCTATCTTTTGATAGTGACCATAAGCCTATATTTAGAAAATAAAGATAAATATAAATTGGCAAATTGATTTGGGTATATTTATAAAAGATGAAATAAAGAAAGGAAATATTATGATTGATCACATTACAATGCAAGTTTCAGATTTAAAAAAAGCTAAAGAGTTTTACGAAAAGGTTCTAAATGAAATTGGAATCAAAATTGTAGTTGAGCATGAAAATGCTGTTTGCTTTGGTCAAGTGTGGATGGTTGAGGGAAATCCTAACAAATTCCACCTAGCTTTTACAGTAAATAGTGAAGAAGAAGTAAATAATTTTTACAAAAAGGCTCTTGAATCAGGCGCAACAGATAATGGAGCTCCAGGAATCCGCGAACATTATGCACCAAACTATTACGCTTGCTTCTTCCATGATTTTGATGGAAACAACATCGAAGCAGTATATCACGAATAAAAATTTTAAAAAAGCTTCCCAGATCTTTTCTGGAAAGCTTTTGTATTTTCTCTATTTAATTGTATTTATAGAAACCTTCTCCACTTTCAATTCCCTTTAAGCCTTTTTCTGCTCTTATTTTTAATTTTTCAACAGCTTTTGCCAAAGCGGAATTCTTATCTTTTACTTCAGGGCTTAAACTTGTTATATTAATTACAGTTGTAATTCCAACTATATCTATTATTTCAAATGGTCCACGTGGAGAGCCTGTTCCAATTTTCCAATCCATATCTATATCTTTTGGTTCTGCAACATCATTTCCATATAGTCTTAAGGCTGCATCTAAAAGCGGAACTAAAAGTGAGTTTAGAATATATCCTGGTTGCTCTTTTTTGATAACTGCTGGATACATTCCGATAGATTTAGCAAAATCAACTACTAAATTCAAAGCTTCTTCGCTAGTTGTATCATGTTTCATAACCTCTGCTAGGTTTTGTCTATGAATATTATTAGCAAAATGTAAACTTAAGAATTTTTCTTCTCTTCCTGTATATTCTTTGAAAGTTGATGGTAGTAGTGTTGATGAATTTGTTACGATTATTGCTTCTTCTTTTAGGAAAGGTGCTATTTTTTCATAAAAGGCTTTTTTCTCATCAACTCTTTCTGCAATTGCTTCTATTACCAAATCAGCATCTGCAAATGCTTCTTTTAAATCGGTTGTATATTTTAATTCTTTGTAAACTTTTTCATTAAGTTTTTTTAGCTCAGCAATTTTTTCTTCTGTAATTTCACTTTTATCAGCAAAAAATGATCTTGGGTAATTTGGATTTGATGCTCCTATATATGATGGAGCAATTTCTAATTCCTTAGTATAGATTCCGTGCAAATGATCTATACGAGGTCTAACTCTTTCAATAGAACCCTCGCTTCTACCCCAAATTGTAACATTATATCCATGAAAAGCTGTTGCATAAGCTATTTGAGCTCCTAATACTCCGCCACCTGCTATAGTTACGTTTTTTATTTTCATATAATCATCTCCTTATATTCAGTATCTATATTTTATTTACCCGTTTTTTATAGATATTATCATATAAGATAAATTTTAATAATTTTTTAGAGCTCTATCTATCCTTCTCTTAGCATCTTTTCTCTTAATGGCTTCACGTTTGTCGTATAATTTTTTACCCTTGGCTAGGGCTATCTCAATTTTTATCAAACCCTTATTTTCGTAAACACTAAGAGGCACTATTGTGTATCCATCTTGAGTTTTTTTGCCTATCAAGCTATTAATTTCTTTTTTGTGAAGTAATAATTTCCTTGTTCTTAAAGGATCGACATTTTTATCATAAGCTTCTTTAAATGGACTTACATGCATTCCGTAAATATACATTTGCCCATTTCTATCGCCTATATAAGATTCTTTGATGCTAACCTTACCTTGCTTTATACTTTTGACTTCTTGACCTATTAGTTCAATTCCTGCCTCGTATTTTTTTTCTATAAAATATTCATGAAAGGCTTTCTTGTTGTTGGCTAACTGTTTCATCTTCCTCCAATAATTCAAAATCTATATTCTTTTTCATTATTTCAACTTTCTTTACTCTGATTTTAACTCTATCGCCCAAACTATAATATTTTTTGTTTGTCGTATCATAGGCTTGTAATTTTTCTTCAATAAATTCATAGTGATTTTTTGAAAATTTATACATAAATAGGCCTTCAACTGTGTTTTCTAGCTCTATATAAATTCCAAAATCAGTAACAGAACTGATTTCTCCGTAAAACTCACAGCCTATATATCTTCTCATGTATTTACATTTCATCAAATCTTCCACTTCACGCTCACAATCCTCACTGCGGCGTTCTGTAATTGATAAATGCTCACTAGATTTTTCTAAAGAATTTTCTAAGCTTACCCTGTTAAATTTACCTAGTTTATTCTCAATGTAAGCTTTTAAAAGTCTATGAACTATCAAATCTGGATATCTACGAATTGGGCTTGTAAAATGTGTGTAAAACTTTGTCGATAATCCAAAATGCTCTTTACAATCTTTGGAATATCTTGCTTTTTGCATGGTTCTAAGCATTAGAAGATTTACAATTTTTTCCTTATCTTCACCTTCAACTTCTTTTAGGATTTTTTGAAAATCTTTTGGATAAAGATCATTTCCTCTGATATTATAGCCCATGGTGTTGAGAAATTTTTTAAATTTTTCTATCTTTTCTGCCTTCGGTTTTTCATGTATTCTATAGATAAACGGAAAATCCATGTAGGCAAATAAAGTTGCAACAGTTTCGTTTGCAGCAAGCATAAATTCCTCTATCATTTTGTTGCCGCTTCCACGTTCCAAAACTTCAATATTTAAGACTTTGCCATCATCTGATACATCTATCTGACTTTCGGTAAAATTAAAGTCAATTGCTCCTCTTTCATCTCTTTTTGCTCTTAAAATTTTATAAAGTTCATCAAAAAGCAATAATTTTTCTTTAAGAATTTCATCGGTGTAAATGCTTTCGTTTTTATCATCTAAAAAATCATTTACATCGTCATAAACTAGCCTGTAATTGGAATTTATAACTGCTTGGTAAAATTCATTGGCAATAACTTTGCCTTTATTATTAATAGTCATTTTTAAGCTTAAAGTTAGTCTATCAGAATTTGGATTTAGCGAACAGATTCCATTTGATAATTCTTTTGGCAGCATAGGAACAACTATGTTATATAGATAGGTTGAATTTCCCCTATCATAAGCGTCATTATCAATTGCTGTCGACCTTTTTACATAATTAGCTACATCGGCTATATGGACATAAAGATCGTAATCTTCACCATTTTTTTCTATGGAGATAGCATCATCAAAATCTTTTGAATCTCTACCATCAATTGTTACTGTAAATAAATCCCTAAAGTCAACTCTATCTATATAGTCACTTTCTTGAAGTGTTTCATTGATGTATAAAACTTCTTTTTTAGTTTCTTTAGAAAATTGATAGGGTATGTCGTGTTTAGCAATTATTGTATAGATATCTACATTTTTGTCGTTTTTATGACCGATTATTTCAACGATTCTACCTTCGGGATTGCCTTTTTTTGGTATATTTATAATCTCAACTATAACCTTGTCTTTGTTTTTAGCATTTTTGGAATATTTTTTGGCTATATAAATATCATTGCCAATTGATTTATTATCGCAAATTACAAAGCCAAAATTCTTTGATTGTTCATAAGTGCCTATGATTTTAGCCTTATTATGCTCAATTATATCGACAACTCTACCCTCGGCATTTCTCCCATTTTCTGCTTCTTTAATTATTTCTATCTTAACTCGATCGCCTTGGAAAGCTTGCTTTAGATTTTCTTTTGATATAAAGACATCTTTCATTTTTTCATTATCAGAAATGAAAAATCCATAGGAACCTTGAGCAAGTTCGATCCTACCAAAAAGTGATTTTTCATCTTCACTTAAGGCTAAAATTTTTCCCTTATGGCTAATTCTAATTTTATTTTCTTTTTCCAAAGATTTGATAGCATCGATAATTACATCTTTCATGTACTTATCAGCTTTTAAAAATTTTACCATTTCATTTGTGGTAAGCGGAGAATAATCCTTATCGTAAACTATATCTACTATGAGATCTTTTAAATTCATTTTTAACTCTTTTCTTATTCCTAATAAAAAAGAGGCTAGATAGTTTTCCTATCTCTAGCCCCTACATAACTGCTAAAAAGATTATACTTGTTAAAAATAGCAATACTCCTCCAACAATTACAACTTTATCAAGCATTTCATTTTTTGTTTTGTGAGCACTTCTACCAAAAACGTTAGTTTCTTGGCCAGCTAGTGTTCCCAAACCATCAGTTTTTGGATCTTGCAATGTTACAGCTATTATTATTATAAGTGATGCAAGCATCAAAACAACTGCTAATAAGTTTTCCATAAAGACACCTCCAATTTCATATTTTTTAGTATACCACTAAAAGCAAACAAACGCAATTTTCGTATATTTCTTTGTTATTATCATACTTTATAATAGGAAATTTTTCTATTAATTTATAAAATTTTACTATTAACTAATTTTGGCATATAGTTATATTATCAAATAAAAAGGAGTTTGTATGAAAATTAATTTTAATGATTCTAAAAAAAATCTCGTAAGATTTACTTTTAAAGACGATTTTTCAAATGAATTTTTTGACGGATCTATTGGTGAAGTTTTCCCAGATTTGAATGATAATCTTATTTATTTAGGTCTTGGCGAAAAAGAAAACTTTGATAGGGAAATTTTTAAAGAAGCAGTTTATAAATTAGGAAGATTTTTCCTAAATAAAGAAATTACAGAAATTTCTTTTGATGACAATCAACTCGGACTTGATAAGGAAGATTATATCTATAATATTGTCAATTCTTTAATCCTTGCAGGCTATAATTTTGACTATTACAAAAGTGAAAAAACTAAATACAATATAGAAAATATAAACTTACCAGCTTCCTTTAATTCCTATGAAAAAAATATGGAAGAACTTGTAAAAGTAATAGATGCACAAAGTTTCGCTCGTGATTTGGTAAATTTAAGATCAAATGATATTTATCCTGAAACTCTAGCCAATAAAGCTAAAGAAGAACTTTCTAAATACGGTGTTGATGTAAAAATTTACGAAGAAGATCAAATTCGTCAAATGGGTCTAACGGCTTTTTTACAAGTTGCAAAAGGTTCTGATAATAAGCCAAGATTTATCGTAATGGAATATTTAAAGGCTAATGACGATCAAAAGCCTCTTGTTTTTGTAGGTAAGGGCCTAACTTATGATTCAGGTGGATATTCAATAAAATCTTCTGATGGCATGAAAGAGATGAATTCCGACATGGGCGGATCTGCAACAGTAATTGGAGCTTTAAAAGCTATCGCTTCTAATAATTTAAAAGTAAATGTTGTTGGAATTGTTGCAGCTTGCGAAAATAGCATTTCTGGTAGAGCTTACAAACCAGGTGATGTTATAAAAGCTCGTAATGGAATGACAATTGAAGTTGACAATACCGATGCCGAAGGAAGAATTACTCTTGCCGATGCTGTAAATTATGGAGTTACAGAATATAAACCACAAATGATTATAGATCTTGCAACCCTAACTGGTGCAGTTTTAGTTGCCCTTGGAGAAACTTATACTGGAGCAATTACAAACAATCAAGAAGCCATGGATGAAGTTCTAAAAGCTGCAAAAGAAACTGATGAGAAAATTTGGCAACTACCAAATGATAATTTCCTAAGAAAATATAATAATTCAGAAGTTGCTGATATCAAAAATTCTGGTGGAAGACTTGCTGGATCAATTACCGCTGGTCAGTTTGTAGGAGCATTTATTGAAGATTATCCTTGGGTACATCTTGATATAGCAGGAACTGCCTATCTTTCAAAAGCTCAAGGCCCATATCAAGAGGGTGCAACAGGTGTTCAAGTCAAAACCCTATATCAATTAGCAAAAAATAAAGCAGAATAACAATTTTTAATCTTCTTAGATTTTATAATCTAGGAAGATTTTTTTACCTAATCTTTACAAAAGCAAACTATTTTTCGGGTAAGCTTTAAATATAAGGAAGGAGAAAGTTATGACTGACTTTTTAAATGCTGCTTTGCCTTGGATAATCGCAGGCTTATCTTTTGTAATATTTTTTGCCAATGTTAAAAAGAATAAGGAGATTCTTTCTATTAATAATTCCTATATATTTGAAGCTTTGTGTTTAGCAATAGCAATTTCTTTTATCTTTTTTTCTAGTGACTTAGGCTTAGCTTTATCAGAAGGAATACTAATTGGCTTGGCCCTAGGAACATCAATAAAAAAAGAAAAATTAAAAGGAGAAGAACGTTAAGATAAGCGGAAATTAAAATCCTTATAGTAAATCTTTTGCTTACTCTTGTTTCAAAGAAAAAAGCTTGGGTATATAAATAATGTTAAGAATTAAAAATATTGGAGGCAAATATGAAATTAACTGAAACAGTTCAAACTGCTGATTGGAAAGCTGAAAAACACGTACCTGTTCTACACGTAGAAAAAGCTGATGGCTTACTAAAAATCAAAGCTCAAGTTGGCGAAGAAATTGAACATCCAAACACCTTAGAACACCACATTGCTTGGATCAAAGTTTTCTTTAAGCCAGAAGGTTCTAAATTCCCAATCGAAGTTGGTTCTTATAACTTTAGCGCTCATGGCGAAGAAGAAATTTATTCTAAACCAATGGTTGATGTTGAAATTAAGACAGAAAAAAGTGGAGAAGTTTATGCACTAAGCTATTGCAATATCCACGGTCTTTGGGAAAATTCAGTAGAAGCTTAATATAAAATTAACCCCAGATCTTTTTAGTTCTGGGGTTTTGAATTAGAGAATATTTTCCCTAATTTTAAATTTCTTTATTTTTCAAGTTCCATTAAAAGTTCTTCAGCTTCTTTTACTAATTTTAAAGAGTGGTCGATTATTTTTTCAAGTTTGTCTTTTATCTTACTTACAGTTTTTGGATAATTTGCTAGCAAATCTTTTGCTATTTTTGTTTGCTCTTGGTTTTTATCTATGGCCTCTTCTAGTCTGTTAATATAAGCTATTTTGTTATTTTTTATGATAGAATCAATTGCTGATCTATATCCATCAAAATCAACTGCTAGCTTTCCTTCATCAGATAAAGAATCATACCATTCTAACCATTCACTTCTTTTATTATCCAAGTTTGTTAATTCTTCTATAACTAATTTCTTTGAGATTTTTTCTTCTTGGCTTAAACTATTGTACCAAGTCTTAATCTTTGTATCTTTAAAATCAACATCAGCACTATTATCTGCATAGGATATGCTTGAAAATGCTAAAACTGCTAATAAAGAAAATATTATTTTTTTTATTCTCATAATTATCTCCTCGTGAACTTTTTATATTTTTACCCAGAGACATTTATATTTAATCATGAAAACATAATTTGGCTAATTAATACTATCTGTATTGATTTATTATATATTTTCTAATATTTCGATGACTTCTTTTAGATTATTTATTGTGTAATCGACTTTTACATTTGCCTTATTATCAGCATTTTCTGGATTATACCAAACATTTTTTATTCCAGCGTTATTTGCTCCCAATATATCTGATGTTAAAGAATCTCCTACTAATAAATATTCTCTAGTGTCTGTTGAACCAATATTTTCAAAAACTATATCAAAAAACTCCTTGTTTGGTTTATCTATGCCCACTTCTTCTGATATGAAAACACCGTCAAAGATTTTATCAAGTCCAGATTTTTTGAGTTTTCCTTTTTGTGCTACAATGCTACCGTTTGTAATAGCGTATTGCTTGTATGTTTTTTCTAAAGCTTTTAGAGTTTCTTTGGCATTGTCATTGAAAAATATGTTATTTCCAAGTTCTACTTGATAAAATTTATTGAAATCATAGATAAGTTCGTCGGTATATGCTATATTAAGTCCATCGAAAAATTCACGAAATCTACCATGAAGAACCATCTCTCTTGTAATTTCTCCTCTTTCTAGTCTTTTCCAATATTTATCATTGATCAAATTATAATTTTTGATCTGACTTTCATCTATGGGAAGTTGAAATTTTTCAAAGCCATCTCTCATGGCAAAATATTCGGCTTTTTTGAAGTTTAGCAAAGTGGCATCTATATCCCAAAGTAAGTATTTTATCAATTAAATCTCCTTTTTAGAATGATATTTTAAATATCAAGGCTAATAGTGTAAGTATTACAGCTATAGGTACGTAAACAAATCTACCTATATTATACCATTTGCTTGTTTGTTTTTTCTTTGCTGATAAGTTTACTTCATCTAATAACAAATCTTTTTTTAGTATATAAAACCAAGTTACTGCACCAATTGATGCGCCAATTGGAATAATATAGATGGAAACTATGTCCATGTAATGACCTACTTTATCAATTGTTTCCATATTTACAGAAAATGCAAAGGTCAAAATTCCTACCAAAATTAGCATGAAATTCCTGCTTAATTTTTTGTATCTTGATAACAATGAGGCTACAACTGGCTCAAACATATTTTGTAATGATGAAATTCCTGCAAATATTACTGCCAAGTACAAAAATATAGAAAATATTCTACCAAATTTTATATTTTGCAAAATAGTTGGCAAGGAAATAAATAACAAGCTAGGTCCTCCAACTTGTTGCATATTAAACACGCTTAAAGCTGGAATCATTACACAAGAAGCAAGTAGAGCAGCTATTGTATCGTATAGACCTGTTTGCTTTGATGAGTCAACTATATCTATATCTTTTTTTATATAAGATCCAACTGTTACCATGGCTGATCCTGTCAAGGAAAGTGAGAAGAATGCTTGTCCCATTGCAGCTGCAATGGTATTTAGATTAAGCTTTGATGTATCAAATCTTAGCATATATTTATAACCATCAATAGCTCCTGGTAAGAGTAAAATTCTAATTCCTAATAATAGAAATAATACAAAAAATGCCGGCATCATAACTTTATTTGATTTTTCCATTGTAGATGCTCCACCAATACAAGTTAGTATGGCTACTATTATAATAATTAAATGAAAAGGAATTACTGAGCGTTCTGTATTAGCAAAACTTGCAAACCATGAACTTACATCAGTAGTCATTATTTCACCTGTAATTGAGTCGATCAAGGCCTTAAAAACATATGCAACTATTACAGAGTATCCAATAGCTATTAGAAAAATACCAGTTAAGGGAATAAATCCGATTAATTTTGATATTGTTTTGTTTTTATTAGTTGAGTCAAAAGAGTACTGATAAGCACCCAAAGTACCAGCTTGACTTAATCTGCCAACTGCAAACTCACTTGTCAAGCCCACATAAGAAAATAGACCTACAAAAAATATATAAAATATTAAAAATATAAGACCACCATCTTGTAACTTATATGGAAAACCCCATATGTTTGCCATCCCGACGGCCGAACCAACAGCAGTAAGGACAAAACCAACTTTTGAACTAAATTTTTTGTCCATGATTATCTCCTAATAAAATAAATTTAAAAAAACTATATCACGCTTTAAAGTGAAAGAGAAGTTTTATTTTTAATTATACAATAAAATTTTTATTATACAAGAAATTTTTAATAAAAAAGTCATAAGTTTATCGCTTATGACTTGTGAATTTATTTATTATATTTATTTTCCATTTCTTTTAAGAATTTATCATCAGAAAAATAATCAATTCCCATGGCTTTTTTGACTTGGTTAACTTTTTGTCTGCCAACTTTTCTTGCCTTTTCGCTTCCTTTTTGAAGAATATCTACTACTTTATCAATATTTGCTTCATAGTCAGCTCTTCTTTGTCTAATTGGCTCTAATTCTTCTTCCAAGACCTTTATTAGGAATTTTTTAACTTTTACATCCCCTAGCCCACCTTTTCTGTAGTGAGCTTTAAGCTCTTCAAGATTTTTATATTCTGGCAAATATTTTTGGAAGTGACTCTCGTTAGAAAATACATCAAGGTAAGTAAATACAACATTTCCCTCAACTTTTCCTGGATCGTCTATGTTTATGTGATCTGGATCTGTAAACATACTCATAACTTTTTTCTTTAGAGTCTTTTTATCATCTGCTAAATATATGGCATTACCCAAAGACTTACTCATTTTTGCATTGCCATCTATCCCTGGCATACGTCTTGCAGTTTCATTTTCTGGTAAAACTGCCTTTGGTTCTGTAAAAATTTCACCATATATACTATTAAAAGATCTGGCTATTTCTCTTGCTTGCTCAAGCATTGGTTCTTGGTCAACTCCAACTGGAATAATATTTGCATCAAATAACAAAATATCAGCAGCCTGGCTTACTGGATAAATCAAAAATCCTGCTGGAAGGCTTGTTTCAAAGCCTCTTAACTTAATTTCTGATTTTACGGTTGGATTTCTTTCAAGCCTTGAAAGTGTTACAAGATTTAGAAAATAAAATGTAAGTTCAGTTAGTTCTTCAATTTGAGATTGGACAAATATTGTAACTTTGTTAGGATCTATGCCAACAGATAAATAATCTAGGGCAACTTCGATAAGATTTTCTCTAATTTTTCCTGGATTGTCAAAATTGTCTGTCAAGGCTTGGCTATCTGCAATCATTATATACATTTGATCATAATCGCCTGCTTCTTGCATCAATACTCGATTTTTTAAGCTACCAACATAGTGACCTAAGTGTAGTCTTCCTGTTGGTCTATCTCCAGTTAAAATAATTTTTTTGTCAGTCATTTTTTCTCCTATAAAAAAGGAGGATCTTATCCTCCCATTAATTATCATTAGTATTAAGAGCTAAATAAGCATCAATGAAGCCTTGTATATCTCCATCCATCACACTTTCAACATTACCTACTTCATAATTTGTTCTATGATCTTTTACTAGTGTATAGGGTTGGAAAACATAGGATCTTATCTGGCTTCCCCAGGCAATTTGAGTGTATTTGCCTTTAATATCGGATATTTTTTCTCTTTGCTCTTCTTTGGCTATTTGTATAAGCTTTGCATAAAGTTGTCTCATAGCAGTTTCTTTATTTTGCACTTGACTTCTTTCTGCTTGACTACTTACGACAACTCCTGTTGGCAAATGGGTAATTCTAACTGCAGAATCAGTTTTATTAACATGTTGGCCACCAGCTCCACTTGCTCTGTAGGTGTCAATTCTAAGGTCATTAGGATCGATTTCTATATCAGAAATATCATCTAATTCTGGATAAATGTCAACCGATGCAAAAGATGTGTGACGTCTGGCGTTGCTATCAAAAGGAGAAATTCGAACTAATCTATGAACGCCCTTTTCTCCATTAAGATAACCATAAGCAAAAGGACCACTTACATATAAGGTTACAGATTTGATTCCACCAGCTTCTTCGTTATTAAATTCTGTTATGGTATATTTAAAACCGTGTCTTTCAAAATATCTGGTGTACATCCTAAGCAACATACTAACCCAATCTGTAGCTTCAAGTCCACCTGCTCCAGCATTTATCGACATATAAGCGTTGTTCTTGTCATATTCACCATTAAGTTGGATTTTTAACTTCATGGTTTTGATTTCTTTTGACAAGGCTAGTAAATTATCTTCGATTTCCTCTAAAGTTTTACTCTCCCTATTTTCGCTCATTTCAACTAAATCGAGTAAGTCAACATCATCATCAAGACTTTTTTTAATGAAATTATATTCTTCAAATTCATCTTTTTTTTCAGCTAAGATAGACATAGTTTTTTGAGCTTTCTGACTATCATCCCAAAAATCTGTTTTGTAAGTTTCTTTTTCAAGTCTTGCTATATCAGCTTCCAATTTTATTGGGTCAAAGAGAATCTCCTATTAATTTTATTGCCTTAGATAATTCTTCAATTTTTTCTCTAAGTTCGTAAATTTCGGTCATTTTTATCTCTTTACATTATTTTTTCTAGCTTCACGTTCAAGTCTTCTACGTTCTGCCCTATTTAAATTGTTGTATTGTTCATTTTCTTTTAATTCATCAGCTGATAGCACACTTATATCGTCACTTCCATCGTCAGCTGGTTGAAGTTCTTTATCTGGTCTTAAAATTTGCTTTCTTTGAATATTTTGTCTGATTTCAACATTCATCATGTATCTAACTGTATCTTCTTGGATTGATCTTGTCATTTCTTCATACATATCAAAACCTTCATTGGTGTATGCACGAACTGGATCGTCATTACCCATAGCGCGAACGCCTATTTCTTTTCTCATTTGATCCATAGCATCGATATGATCCATCCATTTTTGGTCGATTACACGAAGCATAATTACACGCTCAACTTCTCTCATATTTTCAGAACCAAATTGAGCTTCCTTATCCTCATATTTGGCTAGAGTAGCTTGATATATATAATCAATCAATTCTTGTTGGGTGTAATCATTTATATTTTCAAAATGCAATTGAGTTACTGGAATTCCTAGGCTGTTTAGGTGATTTAATAAGGCAACCATTTCCCAATTTTCTGGTTTTACTTCAGGATTGGTGAAAGAATATACTGATCCTTCTATTACTTCTTTTATCATTGAAATAATAGCTTCTTTCATATCGTGTCCATAAAGTACATCCTTACGTTCGTTATAAATAATTGTTCTTTGTTTATTCATAACATCATCGTATTGTAGGACTCTTTTACGTGTTGCAAAGTTATTAGCCTCAACTCTTGTTTGGGCTTTTTCTATTGATTTTGTTACCATTCTTGAAACTATTGGTTCATTTTCATCAAAATTAGCATTTGATATGAATTTTGCAACTTGTTCTCCACCATTTAATCTTATTAGATCATCTTCAAGAGAGATGAAAAATCTTGATTGACCTGGGTCACCTTGTCTTCCAGAACGACCTCTTAACTGGTTATCTATACGTCTTGATTCGTGACGTTCTGAACCAATTATATATAATCCACCTGCTTTTTTAACAAGCTCTGCTTCTTCTCTTACTCTTGGTCTGATTAAATCTTTTTCGTGTCTATACTTTTTACGTGCTTCAAGAACTTCTTGGTCATTTGTTTCAGCAAAGCTATCAACTTGTTCAAGCAATTCTTCGCTCATTCCATCTCTTTTTAATTTTTGCATAGCCATATCATCGACATTACCACCAAGCATAATATCTGTACCACGACCTGCCATGTTGGTTGCAATTGTTACAGCTCCAAGTCTTCCTGCTTCTGCTACAATTGCAGCTTCTCTTTCGTGGTTTTTGGCATTTAGTACTGTGTGTTTGATTCCAGCTTTCTTTAGAGCAGCTGATAATCTTTCACTTGCTTCGATAGAAATTGTACCTATTAGGATTGGTTGGCCTGTTGGATGAACTCTATTGATTTCATCAATTATAGCCTTGTACTTTCCATTTTCATTTATATAAACATGGTCTACATCATCTTTTCTTGCAATTGGTCTATTTGTTGGAATTTCAACAACGTCTAGGTTGTAAATCTCATCAAATTCCTCTTCTTCTGTTTTTGCAGTACCAGTCATGCCTGATAACTTGTCATACATTCTAAAGTAGTTTTGGAAAGTAATTGTTGCAAGTGTTTTACTTTCTGCTTTTACTTCAACGCCTTCTTTAGCTTCTATAGCTTGGTGAAGTCCATCGGAGAATCTTCTACCTTGCATAATACGACCTGTAAACTCATCAACTATCTCAACTTGACCTTTGTTTACAACATAATCAATATCTCTATGCATAGTTGTATTTGCTTTTAGGGCGTTGTTAATATAGTGAGATAATTCCAAGTTTTCGCTATCAGATAAGTTTTCAATGCCAAAGAATTTTTCTGCTTTTGCAGTACCTTTTTCTGTAAGGTTAGATGTCTTTCTCTTCTCATCAACTAGGAAATCTACATCTTCAACCTTAAATTCTCTATCAAAAGGATCTATATCTGCATCTTCGTTTGGATCTAGTATTCTACCTTCAAGAGTTAAAATAAACTCGTTTGCCTTAATATAAGTATCGGTAGATTCATCTCCTTGACCAGAAATAATAAGTGGTGTACGAGCCTCATCTATAAGTATTGAGTCAACCTCATCGACTATAGCATAATTTAGTCCACGTTGAACCATATCTTCCTTGTAAATTACCATGTTATCTCTTAGGTAATCAAAACCAAATTGGTTATTTGTACCATAGGTAATATCTGCGTTGTAGTTTGTTTGTCTTTCGCTATTTGTTAGACCATAGACAATACATCCAACAGACATTCCCAAAAATGTATAAATTTTACCCATCCACTCTTGGTCACGCTTAGCTAGATAGTCGTTAACTGTTACTATATGAACGCCCTTACCAGTTAGTGCGTTTAGGTAAGCTGGACAAGTTTCAACAAGAGTTTTTCCTTCACCTGTTTTCATCTCAGCAATCTGACCGTTATGTAGAACAATGCCACCAAGTAATTGCACTGGATAATGTTTCATACCCAAAACTCTATCACTTGCCTCGCGAACTACAGCAAAAGCTTCTGGTAATAAGTCATCCAAAGATTCACCATTTTTGTATCTTTCTTTAAATTCTTCTGTCTTATTTCTTAACTGGCTATCAGTTAATTGTTGCATTTTTTCATCCAGAGCAAGAATTTGATCTACAGCTTTTTGGTTATTTTCAATTTCTTTTTCACTAAATGATTTAAATAGCTTAAATATTGCCAAATTTTTCACCTTCCAATTCTCTCGATTTACAAAATAATCAAGCTTTTCCATTAATATAATAAAGGATAATAGATTATTTGTAAACTAATATAATAATTATACTTTTGATTTAAATATTTCATAGAAAAAACGCAGAATATTCTAGTCAATAAGACTCTGCGTTTAAATTCTTATCAAATAATGATTACTTAAAGATGATAGTACCTTATTTATTGGCTTTTTTCAACAAAAAAAGAGCATAAATGCTCTTTTTCTATTTTCTTGGTCTTATTCTTCCATAATCTCCTTTTTTTCTCTTATAAACGACATTAACATCACCATCAACATCGTCTAAGTATACAAAGAAATCATGATCTACAAGTTCCATTTGCAAAATTGCTTCTTCGGTACTCATAGGCTTAACTGAAATTGTTTTATCTCTTTTGATTGTTAGTTCTTTTTCATCTGAACTTTCATCTATATTATTATCAAAGCTTTCAAATCTAATTGAAGCTTGATGTCTATCTTTTCTTAATCTTGTTTTATATTTATTAACTTGTTTAACAAGTGCATCCATAACTCTATCTATAGCGTTATAGATAGTTTCATCACTTGCTTCTGCACGTAGGATTGTTCCACCTCCTAGCATTGCTGTTGTTTCAGCAACAAATTCATTTCCCTCTTTAGATAACTTAACATCCAATTCTTGTTCTTCTTTGAAGTATTTATCAAGTCTAGAAAACTTTTTTTCAACTTCTTCAGAAATGTCATCAGTTATGTTTAAATTTTTTCCCCTTAAATCTATTTTCATAACTACTCTCCTTTACTTTTTAATTATTTACCCCTATCTGATTAATTATAAACACAATAATTTCTCTAAAAGTAAATTTTATCGTATAATTAACTATATAAATTAGCAAATTAATTAATTGATTTGGGGGGGGAAAAAAAAATGAAAAAAACTAAAATTAAAGATATTTTATCCTATGAATTTTTTTCAAATTTAGATATATCTAATGATAAAAGTAAATTAGCATATACAAGAGTTAAAGGCAATTTTGAAAAAAACAAATATGATTTAAATATTTGGATTTACCTTACAAAAACAGGTGAAACTTATCCTATCACAGACGAAGGTGATTCTTCCATTTATACTTTTGACAAAGACAGTAATTTAATTTATAAGGCAAGGTCAAATAACGAAAAAGACAGCTTTAAAAAAGTTACTGACCATGGAATTGGCAGAGAAATATTTTCTATAAAAAAAGATGTAACTAGTATCAAATGGTTAAAAGACGACTTATTTCTAGTAAAAGCAAGTGATAAAAAAAGCAAAAAAGAAAAAGCAAAAGATGAAAAAAATAAGTACTTTAAAAAACTTGATACTTTGCCATTTTACGCTAATGGAGAAGGATATTTAGATTATAGACCTTCTGCCTACTATTTTTACGACAGCAAAAAAGATCAATTAAGTAAAATAATCGATTCAAATTTTGATAAGGAAATAAATCAATTTAGCTTAAATGATGATTTTACCAAGGCTATTTTCAGCAAAACAAATTACGACGAAAATAAAGTGATGGGTCTTAAAGAAGATCTTATTTTGTTAGATATCAACTCAAAAGAAGAAAAAACTTTGATAAAAAACGAGTTTTCATATTATAGGGCAGAATTTTTGGATGATAAGATAATTTTTGTGGCAACAAATATGGAAAAAGGTGGAGTAAATGAAGATGCCTTTATATACTCTTGCGATTTTGATGGAAATTACAAAAAAATAAACGATGATGATTTTGATATGGACTTTGGCAATTCTTTGGGTACTGATGCAAGATACGGAGATGGCAAAACTTTTGTCAAAGCAAATGATAAATTATACTTTATAAGTACAGAAAAAGAATCCACCAAGCTTTATTCTATCGATATTAACGGCAATTTATTTTTGGAAATAGATGATGAAGTTGAAGATTTTTCCATAAAAGATGAAGATATTTATTATTTTTCTATGGGTGAAAATACTTTGGCAGAATTAAAGAAAAATAAAGTAGAAAAAATATTAATAGCAAATAAAGTTAAAAGTAATGTTTCTCCTATTAAGACTTTTGAATTTGAATCCAACGGAGATATGCTAAAAGGATATGTACTTTTGCCGACAGATTTTGATGAAAATAAAAAATATCCTACTATTCTAAGTATCCATGGTGGACCAAAAACAGAATTTTCTGATATTTTTCATCACGAACACCAAGTTTTTGCAAATGATGGTTATATTATAATTTACACTAATCCACATGGCTCAAGTGGCAATGGAGTTAAATTTTCTGATATTCGTGGTAAATACGGAGATATAGACTATGATGATTTGATGCACTTTACTGATTTGACTATTGAAAAATTCCCACAAATTGATGCAAATAAAATGGGAGTTTATGGTGGATCTTATGGCGGTTTTATGACAAATTGGATAATCGGTCACACTGATAGATTTAAGGCAGCTTGCTCTCAAAGATCAATTTCAAATTGGACTAGCTTTTATGGAGTTAGCGATATTGGCTATTATTTTGCAAGTGATCAAACAAATGGCGATATTTGGAATAGTTTTGATAATATTTGGGATCAATCTCCTATAAAATATGCAGACAAAGTTAAAACACCTACCCTATTTATCCATTCAGATTGTGATTATCGTTGCCCACTAGAGCAAGGTTTGCAAATGTATAGTAAGATTAAACTTAATGGAGTTGAAAGCAAAATGTTTGTTTTCCATGGAGAAAATCACGAATTATCCAGATCTGGAAAACCTCACGCTAGGTTAAAAAGATTAAAAGAGATTAAGAAATGGTTCGATGGACATCTGAAATAATGAATTTAGAAACAAAAATAAAAATCAGGAAAACTTTAGAAAATTTAATATACAGATTTAAAACACACAATATAAGTACAAACTCTGCAGCTCTCTCATTTTTCCTTTTACAAGCATCTATCCCCCTATTGATGGTGCTAGTAAATGTTGTATCAAGACTATTGAAAGATAATGTTGAGGCTATCTATTCTCTAATAGATTTTTTACCTGAAAATGCTAGAGAGCTTGCTATAAGAGTGATAGATACTACTTTTATAAATTCATCATCTGCTTCTGTAAATATCATTACAGTTTTATTTGCTCTTTGGTCAGCAACAAAGGGTATAGATTATCTAATAACGGCTATTAACAGAGCTTACGGTTTAGAACGTGAAAAAAGAGCAATCAAAAAAAGATTGATTTCAGTTTTATACACACTTGTATTTATAATTTTTGTAATATTCATCTTGGTTTCACAAATATATGGACCTAATATTCTTAGTTTTATCAAATACAATATATTAACTAGATTGTCTGATAAAGCCTTTGGAGGATTTTTCGATAATATTATCGCAACTTTGACCTCTCCTTTGTATAGAATTATTTTAACTCTTGCACCAATTTTAATAATTTCCTTGGCCTTTGGATTTTTCTATAGATATGCACCTAATAATAAGGATGATAGGGTTGATTATAAAGATGCTTTTCGTGGAGGTTTGTTTGCCACAATTACAATATATATAGCAACTTTCATTTATTCATTTTTTATAACAAATTTTTCTAAACAGTCCGTTGTTTATGGAGCTTTGGCAGGGATTTTGGCACTTTTCATTTGGCTAACCATAGTTTCCAACGTATTGATTTTGGGAGCTGAATTAATTGATGCTATAAGAAAAAATTACGCTATCGAATCAAAAGAAGAAATTGCAAAATTTAAAGAAGATAACACTTCCTTAAAAAAAATTGTAGAAAAGTCTTTACAAGATACAAATAAGGAAAATAAAAATATGAACGAAAAAAACAACAAAAGATTTTTAAGAAAAAAATTTAGAGATATAAGATATAATATGGATCCAACTAGGAAAAAAATGATTGACTACAGCATATATTCTAGCTTCCTTAATTCTTCTCTCTTTGCCGATGCCCAAACAATTTTCATCTATGTGTCGGTTAATGATGAAGTTGATACTTATGAAATAATCAAGAAATCTCTTGAATTTGGTAAGGATGTTTACGTTCCTTTTATAAGTGATCCTTACAAAAGAGAGATGAAAGCAGTAAGAATTTATGACACAAAAGATCTTGTTAAGGGAGAATTTAAAATTCCAACATCTTATAGGAAAGAATTTATAGAAAATCCCGACCTAACTCTTGTCCCGGGTCTTGGCTTTGATAGAAGTAAAAATCGCCTTGGCTATGGTGGAGGTTATTACGATAGATTTTTAAATGAAAACCAAACCACATCAGCAGGCTTATTTGCAAGTGATTTTGAAGTTGCAGAAATTGATGTGGATGAATTTGACCAAAAATTAGATTATATTATAACAGAAAAAGAAATATTTTAAGTTAAGACCTTAGGGTCTCTTAGATTTTATTAAAGGAGTTTTATGAAAAAATTATTGTTAGTTTTACTTACTCTTCTTAGCTTATCTTCTTGCAAAGAGCAAAAAATTCCAAAAAACGAGAGTTATAAATATATTTATTCAAATCTTACAGATGAAAAATCAAAAAAATATGTAAAAGATTTAATGGAAAAAAGTTCTCTTGGCAAAAATAACATAGAAAGATTTTTCAAACAAGTGGATTTTTTTAATTCCAATATCGATAAGACTTTGTTAGCTAGCAAAGACTATCAAAAATCTAATCAAATACCAGAATATGATGTAGATAAAATGCAGGATAGTATATTTAACAAATATCCGGAATTTGCAGGAGTTAACTGTAGAATTACAACTTTTGGCTTAGTTTCAGACAAAATACAAATAAAAAATCTTGAAAAATCAAATTTATCAGCTATAGAAATCGACAATTCTTCTTTTAAAAACCCACCAGTTCCAACTTTGGAAGGATCTGAAATAGAGAAATTTAACAAATTCTATTCAGCAATAAAAACAGATAATACAGGAGATTCCAAAATTCATTTAGAGAAAATAAAGAATTTTTGGAAGGAAAATGGCATAAATTTCCCAAAATCAGATAAATTTTCTATAATTTCTGTCTATGTTTTTTCCTCGTTAGATGAAAATGATAACGAATTATTCATAGGCCACACAGGAATTTTATTTACTCTTGATGATAATAGATTAATGCTTGTTGAAAAACTTGCCTTTACATCTCCTTATCAGGCAGTTGTATTTGAAAACAAAAAAGACCTATACGATTATCTTATGAAAATGTACGATTTTTCAAGCGAAACTTATCCAGCAAAACCTTTGATATTTGAAAATGATAATCTATTTGAAGATTGAAAAACTCCAGCTAATGCTGGAGCTTTTTTAAATTTCTTTTATTTCGAAAGTTTCTTTGCTTAATCTATCAAGGTATTTGTGGATTTTTATCTTTCTCATAAAAGACATATCCTTATCGTAAATTAGCGGGTTTATAGCATTTGCCATGCGTTTCTCTTTAGTAAATTCATCTTTAAAATTATCAGCTAAATTATCTATTGTTTCTTTTAGCTTTAAATTATAATATGAAAAAGCTTTATCTCCTATGATTTCTAGTTGATTATCATAAATTTGATCTTCTATGGCTATTTTTGATAAATTCACTCCATTTTGTGTGGCATAATAATGGCTGCGACCTTGGCGAAGATTTATTTCAAAAGCGTAAAATTTGCCTGTTTCTATATCTTTTTTGAAGTCTATATTAAATAATCCATAAACTCCTAAAGTCTCTACAATTTTTTTGGCATAATCTACTAGAATTTCTTCATCTGTGTCGATTTTTGCAACGTAATTTCCAATCCACTCCACTCTCTTATCCAATAGAATGTTTTTGCATTTTGCAATACTAATAGTATCTTTTGACCTATAACCATCTACATTAAATTCCGTTCCATCGCTTCCTTTTAGGAATTCTTGGACAAGTATTTCATCATCATAAGAATTTTGGTAAATTTTTTCTATTATTTTTATAGTTTGGTCTTTTGATTTAGAATGATAGCCTTTTTGCCAACCATCAAATCTGTCTTTTTTATAAAATATATCGTTATTTGCCTTGATATAGACATCTTCAGGATAATCTTGATCTTTATAATTTTCTTTGTTAACTAATAAAGTTTTTGGAGCAAGGTCAAGCTTGGCTATTTTTTCATAAAAAGAATTTTTTGTAAGTAATTCATCAATTTTTTTAAGATTTGCGTATGGTAAATGAACTTCAAAATCTAATCTTTCTCTATTTCTAATAGCTATATTTCTAAAATTATCATCAGGTGAAAATATAATAAATTCCTTGTACTTATCTTTATTATCCGCATATATTTCATTTAAGGTTTTACAAAAAATATCCTCATCTTTGGAAAAATTATCTCTTTTATAAAAATCAATTATTTGTGAATTTAAGCAAGGAGCTAAAATCATAGATGTAGCTACCGTTGATTTTATCCCATAAGCCTCATGAATTTCACGAGCAATTGAATATGTATTTAGGTCTGATCCAAGTATAATCGGTAAAAATTCGTTCATTATCTTCTCCATTTCTTTTAATCGCTTTATATATTATATAAGCGTATAATGTAAAAAGCAATATTTTGACTAGGAGGATTTTATGGAAAAATTAGGAATTTTAGGCGGTATGGGCCCTCTTTGCACGGCACATTTTTATGAAAAAATTGTTAAATATACAAAGGCAAATAAGGATCAAGACCATATTCCTACGATTATCTTATCTGATCCTCAAATACCTGATAGAACCAGTGTTATTTTAACTGGAAAAGAAAAAGATCTACTTTTAGAAAAAGCAAAGGAAGATTTGAAAACTTTAGAACAATTATCTGCAAAAAACATCGCAATTCCATGCAATACTATGCATTACTTTTATGATGAATTTGTGAAAATGACTGATGTTAATATTATAAATATGATTTATGAAACAATTAAATATTGTAAGGAAAATGAGGCGAAAAATATAGCAGTTTTAGGAACTAGAGGAACTATAGATTCAGGAATATATGAGAAGTATGCAGATAAATTTGATATAAATATTATAAAATTATCTGAGAAAGAAAAAAATCTTATAATGGAAACTATTTATAGTATTAAAGAAACTAATAATACCAAAAAAGATGAATTTATAAAGATGATTTCTGATATAAAAGATCATGATGTTGATCGTATAATTATCGCTTGCACCGAATTATCTTTAGTAGAAGGAATTGAAAATTTGGATTATATAGTTGATGCCATGGATGTTTTAGCCAGAAAATCTATTATTTCTATGGGTTACCAACTTAAATAATTTTCTTAAACTTTATAAAATCTTAACACTTTGTGTTATAATATATCTGTTGTCGAGGTTAAGATTATGTTAAGAAGAAAAACTTTAAAAAAAGAATATTATTTGCTTACAATACTTAGAGCAATCGCATTTTTTGCTATATCCTTATTTCATGGATATTCACATATGCTGCCAGGAGGATACTTGGCAGTAATTATTTTTTTGCTCTTGTCTGGATTTTTAAGCGAAAGAAGTCAGAAAAAGAAATCCTACAGTTTTAAACAATTTTTTAGAAAATTTACGAATATTATGGCGCCAATATATTTTATAATGGCCATAAGTATGATTGTCGCTTTGATTTTTGCTAGGGAAATATTTGACGATAGTATAAAATCTGTACTTCCTGTAGCATTTAACTTTGAAAATATTAGAAGAATTTTTGCTGGAGATGATTACTTTAATCAATCTGGTAATTTTAATATATTTTTGCACATGTGGTACATTTCTTTATATATGCAATTTATAGGAATCTATTATCTAATAAATAAACTTTTAGCAAAAAGTAAAAATGATTCCATAAAAATCATAATTTATTTTGTATTAACCATTCTTAGCTTTGTAGCCATTATTCATTTTGGCAAATCCCCTAAGGACATTACAAGAATTTATTATGGAATTGATACAAGATTTTCTGCCTTTGCTTTAGGTGGACTCTTGGCTTTATTATCTAAGAATTTCAAAAAAAATTACTTTAGCAAAAAATCAAGCTTTCTTGTTGCAATAAGCGTCCTTATATTCGCAATGCTAATTCCATTTTTTATCATAAGTGGAAGAAAAATAAGCTCATATGGACTATTTTTTATTGCTTACACTATAATTATAGGTCTACTTGTAACCGCTTTATATGAATTTGAAGATAGATTTTTAATAGATAAAAGTAATTATAACATCTTTACAAAATTCCTCTTATATGTTGGAGATAGAAGTTATTATTTTTATTTGTGGCAATATGTTGTTCAAATATTTTTCACATATTTTCTTGCTAATATCTTTGAAAATGTGTTTACAAATATACTTGTTCAATTTTTGATAATTATAATTCTTGGAGAAATCACTTATAAAATTTTTTCTGGAAAGAAACTAAAGGGAAGACTTTTTATTTCTACATTTATTGTTTTAATTATTTTAAATGTAATTTCACTTGCCATAGGCAATAAGAAAAAAGAAGAAATCGCCAATCTAAAAAAAGAAATTACCCAAAATGAAGAAGAAATCAAAGAAAGAAATGAAAAAGCAAAATTAGAAGCTGAGAAAAAGAAAAAAGAAGAAATAGAAAAGGCCAATAAAGCTGACTTGGAAAAGCAAGAAAAAGAAAAAGAAGAAGAAATCAAAAAAGAAGAATTTGTTGAAAAAGCCTATGATGATTTTGAATTTACAGACAAAGAAAAAGAATACTTGGCAAATATTTCTATAAGTTCAGTTGGAGATTCGGTTATTTTAAATGCTGATTCCTATATCAGAAAATTCATACCAAATTTTTATCTGGATGGTAAAGTTGGTCGTGACATGATTGATGGACCAGCAGTTCTTCAATCTATAAAAAACAATGTAGGATTAGGAGATATTGTTGTTATTTCTTTAGGATCTAATGGTTCTGCCAATGTTTCTGATATGGATAAGATTATGGAAATAGCTGAAGGTCGTGATGTTTATTTTGTAAATACTTCTCACACTCAATCTTATATGGATTATGTAAATGAAGAAATCAAAAAATATTGCGACAAAAACGACAAGGCTCATTTGGTGGATTGGAGAAATTTCATCAAAGATAAGGCAAATTATCTTGCCCCAGATAGAACTCATCCTAATATTCCAGGCTCAGATGGCTTTGCAAAGTTAATAATGAGAAAAATATTAAATGTAAATAAAATACAACCATAAATATTTTTATAAATAGAAATACTCTCTGATATTGTAAATTACAAAATTCAGAGAGTATTTTTTATTTATTATTTATTATAGCTAAAGATTTCTATATTTTTCTCTAACTTCTTCGATTTTCCCACAAGTCATCTTGCCTTCAGGACAAGGACCATTTAGGCAATTTGGCCCAGCGTTTTTGAATAAATTCGGATAGATTTCTTTGCAAATTTTTACCATCTGAAAAGCCAATTCTCTTATTTCCCATTGAGCTCTATTGCAACATCTTAAGGAGAAAAAGTGTAAAAGGCTTCTGGCATTCATTGTAAAAACAATCTTTGTTTCGCAAGCATTTGGAAATACGTATCTTGCATCTTCTATGGATTTTTTCTCTGCAGATGATTTAGCTTTTTTCTCGCTCATCCCCTCTTTTAAAAATTCCTCATAGTTTTTCTCAAATAATTGGTCGACAATTTTTTCATAAGCTTCTTGGCTTTGATCCATTGCTTCTATGAAATATTTTTTCGCCACCGGATTTTCAGCTATTGATGGTGGAATTATATATTGAAAATCATCTAATCTTACATATCTTTGAGATTGTTGGGAGTAAGAAGCTAGTCTATGTCTTACTAGTTGATGAGTTAGTGTTCTTGAAACTCCTTCTACTGCAAAAGTAAAGCTTACATGCTCAATCGGGGATAAATGTCCCATATTAGTAAGCATTGTTATGTATTTTTCTATTGAATTTTCGTTTAGTTTTTCTCTAATTTCGTCTACACCAACCCTCGAATAGCAAAGCTTTCCAGCTTGAGCTATAGTTTCTTCTGCATCTTTTGTATAATTTAATAAAACTACTTTCATTTTCTTCCTCCCGATTTTTATTATTTTATTATATCATAGAAAGCGAAAATTTTTCCAAAAAAAGAAGGCCGTAGCCTTCTTTTGCTTATTATTTTCTTCTTACTAATTCAAGGGCTTTATCTTCTCCCATTTTTCCACCCCATGCTGATAAGGCTAGAGCAGCTATTAGACCTAGGAAGGTAATAACTGAACCTGCAGAAATTTTGTTTGAAGCTTTCTCAGCTTCTTTTTTTGCTTCTTCAACTTTTTTGTCAGCTTCAACTGCTAATTTGTTTATTGAGTCTGATGCATCATCAAGAGCTTTTTGAGCTTGTTTGTTTGCTTCATCTAAACCATTATAAATGTTATTGGTAACTTCTTCTGCTTCTGTTTGATTTAATTGTGTATTGTTTGATACTGCATTTGCAATTGCATCTTTATCAGCAGAATCAGCTATTTTTTGAGCTTTATCTTTTAATGATGCTGATAAGTCAGAAACAATTTTGCCAGCATTATCTGGATTTAGTGCAAGCTCTTTTGCCGCTTTTCCTATTTCATCTTTTGATTCTTCTAGTTGTTTGTTTAGATAATCTGGTTGAAGTTCTGGTATTTCAGTATCTGCTAAATATTTTTCTACATTTTCTTGTAATTTACTTGTATCAACATCTCCCATTGCTTCTGTAGCCTTATCAAGACCAAGGCTTAGGGCATCTGTTGAAGCAGTAACTGCAGAGCCTGCAACATCTGCTGCACCTTTTGCGACGCCACCTGCCACATTTGAAGCCATTCCTAAAACTTGTGCAATAGAATTTATTACAAAGACTACTAAAATTAATAGAGAAAGAGCCCAAGTAATAGCTCCATGTAACATACCAGTAGATCTAGCAGAAAATCCTGCTATAAAGCCACCTGCTAAGAATGATACAACCAAAGTAATCGCAGTCCATATTCCAGTTCCAACTCCAACTCCTGCAAGTGGGTTTGCATTTGTCGGTGAAAAGATTCCAAATCCTAAAGCAGCTGTCAATAAACTTAAAGTTGCAAAACAAGCAGCTGAAACTATTGCTCCTGCAATAATTGAACCCCAAGATAAGTTAGTTCCTGCCGGGAGAACGCTTATAGATTTTTCGAAAAATGAATTTGATTCTTTACGATTTCTTTCTACTCTTTCTCCTCTTCTTGAATTTCTATTTTCACGTCTAGGTCTTTCAACGCTTATTTTCTCATCTTCAGATATATCAATAATTGATTCCTTATTATTTTTATCAGTCATATTTCCTCCTTTATATAAAACTATATAAAACAATAAAATTCTTTACCTTAGTAATATACCCTAAAGTCGTAAACTTTAAAATATTCTTACTCCCACAAATTCTATCAATCGATTTTCTTAGTCAATTTAAACTCTTGATATCTTTGAATTTCACTTACCATATCTCTACCAGCTATCATCTTTTTAATATTTTTGACATCCAAGATAATAACATCGTGTTTTAGTAATTCTTTTTTACTAGCTTCCTTTAGATAGGAGGAGTGGATTATAAGAATTGGCGTAATTGACTTAATTAAACCCTCATATTCGGCTATTAAATCGTTTATATAAGTTTCTTTGATCATTTGATCGTACTCATAATTTTTTATATCTATAGCATATTTTTTGTCGTTTTTTCTGGCGAATAATTCAAATTCATGACTTTTTTCGTATTTGTTTTCGTAAATTTCAATAAAATAGCCACATTTTCTAAAGGCTTGTTTGATTAATTCTTGAGAATTATAATCAAATTGAACTTTTTTTAGGGCTTTTAATAAATTTTTTGGATCTATCTTAAAAAATCCCCTATATTCAATCTCTTTATCATATTTTTTGATATCAAAGCCTAGCAAAATATTGTCAATTACATTGAAATTCCCATGAGCTATGGCGTTTCTTATATGTCTAAGTAGTGCCATTACCCTTGTTTCGTTATTTGATATAGTTAAAATTAGCTTTGCAGTTTCAGTGCATACTTCTTGCAAAAAAGGCTTAACCTGCTCATATTCTATATGTTCTGTAAATAATACGTCTTCATCTTTTAAATTCATAGCTTCCATTAGCTCTAAAAATAAGTAATCATCGTATTGTTTGTTTAGCAAAAGTTCATTGACAGATGATTGCTCTGAGCTAATATTTGGTACATACCAAAGCAAATAATAGATAGCTTCTCTTAAATCATCGCTTAATTTGATAGGAATTTGCTCGTGTTTTATTTGATATTTACTTTTATTTTTACAATCGTCATATTCAAATTTATCTGAAAGTTCCATTTACACCTTACCTTTAAAATTACCTAATATAATCTTCAATATCGTTAAAAAATTCGCTTATATAATAATCCGTGAGTTCATTTTTTGATCTATCAAAATAATAATAGTAAAAGTCGCTGCCATTAGCTGCCATTCCAGTTACGTCAACATAGGACCAATCATCTCCCAACTTTATAACATTCCATTGATGATCTGCAGAATATTCGTCAGGCTTATATTTATGATCAGTATTTCCTGTTACTGAATAACATGGTATTCCAACTTTTTGACAAAGAATCGTAAAACTTTGGGCAAAGCCTGAACATTGACTTTTCCCTTTTACAAAGGCTCCGTAAATATTATTTTCTATATAGTCATTGTTAGAACCCTTATATTGGTATTGGTTATTTTCTGCAAGCCATTGGGCAAAATAGTAGGCTTTGTCATAGTCTTTTGTATAATTTTTATTAGCATAGTCAACGAGAGTTTCTATTTGTTTATCTACAATTTCCTTTTCTTCTTTGCTAATATAAGTTTTGGTAAAATCTTCCAATTCAACCCTATTTTCTAAATAAAAAGTATTTTCATTAAAATAATAATCGTAGTAAATATAAGGCTCCATCATCCCTTGTGAATAAAAAGGAGATAATAAAAACAAATCGCTAATAAATTCCATTTTGCCATCAAAATCAGTTTTTAAGCTTACATTTGGATCTTTTATGGCTTCGGTTAAAATTCTACTTACATAAAAAGTTAAATTTTCCTCATCGAAATATTCCATCATCATTTTCCCAAATTTATCTTGAGTTTTGATATCTTTAAAGCGTGATTTAAGTAGAAAATCTGGCTTAATTATTTGATAATCTAATTTTCGGGCAGTAAAACTTGGATTTTTAAGCTTTGGACTTTTTAAAATTACCTTCTCGTTATTAATTTTTGATTCTTCTTCATAGCCACTATCATTAGTATTTATAGCTTTAATACCGGCCATTTTTGTCTTTAAATTACAAGATGTTAGGATAAGAATAGCCAGTAGGTAAAAAATCTTTTTCATATTAATCCCTTATCTAATATTTAATAACATTGTACCCTTTATAATAAATTAATATGTTAAGTTTTATTAAAGTTTTCATAATAAAACAGACCTCTTATAGTCTGCTTATTTTTGGAAATTTAAGGAAATTATAAATTTACCCTTTTCATTGTTTTTTACTGATAAATCTATGCCAAGATCATTTGCATAAACTTTTGCTAAATATAGACCCATGCCTGTTGAGCTTGTATTTGATGATTTTTTGCCAGTATAAGCTTTTTCAAAAATAAAAGCCAAATCTTTTTGATAAACTCCATCTCCATCATCTTCTATGCAAAGTTCCATATTGCCTATGTTATAGATTTTAATTTTACTTTTTGCATATTTACAAGCATTGCTAAGGACTTGAGAAATTATAAAAACAAGCGAATTATAATCACTGATTAGTCTAATATCCAAACTTTCATCTATTACAACTAGCTCTCTTTCGTTAATTATCGAATAATAATTCTCCATAGCTTCATTTATTGCGTCTTTAAGACTTAGGTCTTTGAGTTTATAGTCGATTTTTTTGACATTATATCTCCCATAATACAACAAGCGATTAATATTATCTTTTAGCGAACTATTAGCATATGAAAGACTTTCCAAAAAATATCTTGAAATTTCTTCCTTGTGATTTTCTATTAATAAATCTATTATTGAAATAGGAGTCTTTATTTCATGAGCCCATCTTTCAATTAAATCTTTGTAATCGTAGAGCTCGGTTCTTTGTCTTTGATATTTTTCTTCTCTTTTTTTATTTTTTATATAAATATCATCTAAAATATTTCTATAGTCTACTCCAGCTTCTTTTAACAATTTGTCCAAAGTTTTATAAGATGGTTCTTTTTCAAAATCGATTATTAATTTTTTTATTTTTTTGCTTTTATTTATTTCAGCAAATACAATTATCCCAACTCCAATAAAATAAGATAATAATATAAAAAACATAACTTTATTAAAAAGTTTGCCATTTAATAGATACATTATGAAAATAAATATCAAAGATTGGATTGTTAATATTAATAATGGTAATTTAGAATTTTTTATAAAACTTAATTTCATATTTCCTCAGCATTTATCCTGTAGCCAACAGATCTTACATTTTCTATGACATTAAAAAGACCCAAGGCCTTTAATTTTTTTCTTAATCTTGCAATATTTACAGGCAAAATATTTTCATCTATATATATTGTATTCCATGTTCCCATTAGAAGTTCATCTTTGCTTAAAGTTTTAGGGTAGGCTTTTATTAGAGATTTAAGTAAATCAGCTTCAGTTTGGGCTAAAATAATGTAGGAATTTTTGTAGGAAACTTTATTTGTAGATATTTCTAAGCTTAAATCTTTAATTTTTATCTGATCCTTAAAATCATCGTAAATTTTTAATAATTTTAGAGACCTTGCTAATAATCTTTTGGCTGATACAGGTTTATTAATAAATTCATCTGCTCCTAGATTTAAACTATTTAATTCATCCTCTAAGGTATTTCTACTGGTTAGAACTAGAATTGGTAGTTTAGAAGTATCTTTTATTTGTGTAATCAAATCATAGCCAGAAATATTTGGCAAATTTATATCTAGTATAACTAAGTCTGGAGATTTTTGATAAATAAATTCTACAGGATTTGTAAAATCCTCAACATATTCTACAAGAAAATTATTAGCTTTATAAATATTAATCAGTTCTTTTCTTAGAAATTGATCATCTTCTAATATCATAATTTTTTTCATTATCAAAGATCCTCCACCACAACTACAGATATTTTAAAAATTATCTTTCTAATAATTATCAAAATTAAAAGGCTGATTATTGTAATTATAGCAATAATTTCCCTAAAATTAGACAGGTCGTAACTATAAATATTCCAAATTCCAGTCATTTGATTAAATAAAATATTTAGGGCAAATTCCGCTAATATTACAATAATTATAAGAAGGAAGATTAAATTAATCAATTTTTTTAACATTTCTGATAAAGATTCAGCAGTTTCTCCCAAATCTTTTAGGATTTTGTAAGTATTTTTGTTATCTAATATAAAATTATAGATACTAATTATCAAAAAAGAACATCCTACAAAAAATAATATTGTCGCCATGTAAAATAAAGTATAGATATATCGCAAAATTTCTGTATAATTATTTTTTAGCATCCAAACTTTACTTTCAAATCTTAAATGTAAGTTAAGTAAATCTTCTCTAAGTATTTCTGCAATCTTGTTATTATCAAGATTTCCCAAGATATTCTCTTTTAAAATTAGGTTATATCCATAAATTTCATTGTTAAAAAATTTTTCATAAATCTCATCACTAAGGACATAAACATCTGTGCTAGCAAGTATGTCATTAGCAAATAAATTATCTTCCTTATCTACATGAATTATTTCAAATTGATTTGCTTCTATTGTTATTTTGCTAGTTTGAGCACTTAATATTGAGTCGACATTTATATTTATTTCTTTCCAAAATCTGTCATATAAAAAAATCGCCTGATCATCATCAAGTTTATCTATATTGCTATTTTTAAAGGAAGATTTGTAAGTTGAAAAATTTATTACACTTAGATTTCTTACACTTTCCACATATATATTTTTGGGTGTAAAATATTTATATAAAAATTCTTCCTCATTTACACTAACTTCTTTAGTAAGTTTTATAGGATAAATATATTTGACGTATTTATTGATTGATTCAATTTTATAAAGGTCTTCTTTGTTAATTTCATTTGAAACTACGGTAAAATCTGGTCTTTGTTTTCCATCTGTCTCTACATTATAAAGATTTACACATCCTTTAAATATCATTATAATGGATAGGCTAAGCATAATTAAAATTAAAAAGACTAGGATTTTATTTGTTTTTATAAAAAATTTAAATTGACTATTTAATAAAATGTTTGATTTTCTTAGCAAGAGTAAAAAAATATTATATGTTAAAAATAATAGGATAAAATTTGTAATTATGATAAATATAATTTCTTCTCTAAATATTAAATTAGCAAATGTGGCTAAAGATCCAAGGACAACCATTATTAAAATAATCAAAAAGCTTGAAGTTCTTTTATTTTTTAAAATTTTATCCCCAGGATATTTGCCTGTTACTTTTTTTGTAAAAATAAAAACAGAAATAACTTCTAAAATTGCTATAAGAAAAATAGTTATAAGAAAAGCTCTTTGCGAAATATTGAAATTATAATCATAGATATTAAGGTTAAAAATTTTTACCATGGTAAGATTTAGAAATTCGGATAAAAAAACTCCCAAAACCAAACCAAGACTAAGAGATACGAAAAATTTCCCTAATTGGTCTTTTAGTAAAATTTTAAATAATTTCTTAAAGCCAATTCCATTAAGCAAAAGAACGTTGATATCATAACGCTTGCTTTTTAAATTTATTAGATTGCTATAAATAATAAGTATTGAAATTAATACAAATGATATTATATTTATGGAAAGTAGCTCTATAAGCAAAGATTTTTTGTTAGCATCATAAATATTTATAAACAATTCATTGTTTGAAATAGCAAGCAATGAATAAAAAGAAATAGTTGAAACTACAAGAATTAAGATATTTATAATATTTTCTTTAGATTTTATTATATTTTTATTAAAGCTGATTTTTTCCGTATTTGTCATTTTATTATTTGTTTGCTTGAAAGAGTTATCCTATTTAAGTATTCTCTTTGATTTTCATCATCATCTTTGCTAATTTCGTTATAAATTCTGCCATCTTTAAGAAATAGTATTCTTTGGCAAAAGCTTGCTGCATAGCTATCGTGAGTTACCATTATTATGCTTTTTTTGTATGTTTGATTAAATCCCTTTAGTATTTCTAAAAGTTTTTTTGAATTGTAAGAATCTAAAGCTCCAGTTGGCTCATCAGCCAAAATTATTTGAGGATTAATTGCTAAAGCTCTAAGGGCTGAAACTCTTTGTTTTTCTCCGCCAGATAATTTATTTGGATATTTATTTAAAATCTCATATATTTCTAATTCTCTTGCCAATTTGTAAATATTTTCAAAATCAATTTCCTTATCGTGAATTTTTTGGGGAATAATGATATTTTCTAGGGATGTTAAGCTTTCAATCAATCTAAAATCTTGAAAAATATAAGAAACTTCATTTCCTCTATACGTTAATAATTTTTTCTTAGAAAAACTAGAAAGCTCTTCTCCTTTGTAAATAATTTCGCCATTACTTGCCTTAGTTATTGCTGCAATCATATTTAAAATACTAGTTTTCCCAGACCCACTAGTTCCCATTATCCCCAAAAATTCACCATCCAACAGATCAAAACTTACATCATTTACTGCTTTCTGAGAGTTTTTGCCAAAGCCGTATATTTTATTTAAGTATTTAACTTCTAATATTTTTTTTATTTCCATTTTTTCCTCTTATAGACTTTGGCTTCTAATTTAATGATCTTCTTTTACCGCTGCAAAATCTTCTGCTTCTTGCATATTTTCCATTAAGCTATAGAATTGATTGTAAATTCCTTCAATGTCATTAGACTTATCGATTAATTTTGTAGTTATATTCCCCTCACTATTTTCTAAATAAGTTTCAAATAGATCTCCATTTTCATCATATAAGTAATAGCCATAGTTTAAATCATCTTTTATAGTTTTTTTAAAGCCATAATCAGTTTTCTCCAAAACTTCTTCTCTTTTTCCCTTAAAACATTCTTCTATGGCTAAGGCATCATAAATGCACTTTTCCTTATAAGATAGAGAATTTGGGCCTGTACTTTGATCAGCATTAAAATTATCGACATTATTTTTGATGTATATATTTTTTTCTAAATTTAGTGAATAAGATTCTTCGCCATTTTTAATAAATATATAACCTCTATTATCCTTGTAAGATCCATCGATTACAATTTTTCCGTCTTTATCGTAAGCTTTTATCAAAGTATAATCAATTTTGCCATCATCTGATTTTACATTCCAATAGCAAACTTCACTTTTCTCCTCTTTGTTTAACAAAACATCGATAAATTCTCTTGTGGTTTCATCTGCATTTTCTATGATTTCTTTTACTTCTTCTCTTTTTTGTTCATTTTCATCTTCTTTGTCGTTATTATTTGTGCTTAATAAAAATCCACCTGTTAGAGCTATTGCACCTATAGCCAATAAAGTTTTTATTATTTTCATAATATCCTTCCTTTCTTTGTATCTTAAGGATATCACGATATAATATTAAATTTAATTACAAGTTTTGTAAGAAATCATAAAATATCTTAATTTTAATTTTCTATTGCTAAATATTTGTAGCAGGCTTCAAAATCTAATCTATTTCTTATTATGTAATCAATTTTTAAATCATCAGGCACTAAAACCATGTATTTATTGGCATTAAGGTATGTTTGTAAGAATAGCTCATTTTCCTTAAAAAATTTAAAAATATCTTTTTTTTCTATCTTTTTTATTCTTATTTCATCAAAATATCTGATAATATCAGGTCCTTTTATTGATGAATCAACCTCATCATTTATAAATTTTTTGCTATTTGAAGCTATATTTAGCATAATTGCAAGTGTTCTATTTACCTTTGAGCTTTGAAAAGTTCTAAGAGAGATCTGATCTTTTCCAGCTACAAACAAGTAATCATCATCTGAAAATTCTTCTTTCAAATTATCTATTACTTCATTAATCTCGTCATTATCGAAAATTTTGTCTGGATTTTTTAAAATTTCTTTCATTTTGTTTCTAACAAGTTTTGAAACATCCATATCTCCAATTCCAGAAAATTTTGGTGCCTTGCCAGCATTGGCTTTTTCTACTAAAATTTTTTTATTTTTGTATAGAATTTGAGTAATTCTCCAGATTGAGCCAGCCAAATATATATTGCTATCAACTTGTACTTCCGGTCTTATTTCTAATTCTCCAATTTTGCCCTTATCATTATAGACATTATAAATTCCACTTAATACAAATTGATTATAAAAATTTCCCTTTATCATTAGTTTTTCTATAGCTGTTCCTGCTATCACTTGGTTTTCTATAATTTCTATGTAGCCTTCTTTTTGCAAAAATTCAGAAATTTTTTCAAATTCTTCATCTGTAATGTCAGAAAAACTAGTCAATGTTTTATTTAAATATTTATATTCATCTATATCCATTCCAAAATTTTCAAGTAAGCTTGATAAAACTTGGTGGGCAAATACATCGTAGGCTTTTGCAGTTTTCTCTATTGGATCGAGAATTGAATCTTGATAAAGTTTTATTGTTGCAAGAGATTCTAGTAATTCCCATGGATTTGTTGAAATTTGATGTAAGATTGATGTTTTTGAAATTCTTCCACTTCTTCCTAGTCTTTGAGCGAGTGTTAAGGCATTATGAGCTGAACCGTATTGGCTAACACTTGCTACAGCACCAATATCTATGCCAAGCTCTAGTGTAGAAGTTGCACAAATGGCAAATTTTTCTTTTTTGGCTTCTTTGGCAAAATTTTCAATTTCTGATCTTTTTTGCTTACTAACTGATGAATGGTGGGCAAAAACTTTTATATCTTCGCCTTTTTCTTTAAATAATTGATTAAGTTTTACTGCTATTGTTTCGACCTTATCTCTTGAATTTGGAAAAATTAACATAGGACCATCAAGGGCATATTCTCTTAGTTTACTTATAACATCTAGCGAAACTTTTTCTGTATTAAAATAATCGATTGTAAAATCAAGGTCGTTTCTGCTTTTGTCTACTAAAATATTTGTGTCTAGGCCATTGTTAAAAAATTCTTTGGCTAAATCATAATTATCTTCGCCAATTGTCGCTGATAAGCCAATCATTCTTGGAATATTGTATGTATATCTTAAAATTCGTTCAAGGAGAGATTTTAATTGCAAACCCCTATTTCCAAACAAAAAGCTATGGATTTCATCGACGATTATATATTCAACATCCAAAAAAAATGTTTTTGCAAGCTCAGATTTGTTGACAAGCATTGCTTCTATGGATTCTGGTGTTATTAGGACAATTCCTCTCGGATTTTCAATTATTTTTTCTTTTTTGCTTTGACTTGCTTCTCCGTGCCAGGATGTTATTGGAATATCCATATCCAAACACATATCGCTAATTCTTTTGAATTGATCATTAATTAGGGCGATTAAAGGCGAAACATATAAAATTTTTATTCCCTTATCCCAAGTGCTAACCTTGCTTATGGCAGGCAAAAAACAAGCTTCAGTTTTTCCAGAAGCTGTTGGAGCAGATAAGATTAAGTTGTTATTTGTTGTATAAAAAGCTTTTATTGAGGCATTTTGAATTTTTGTTAGAGATGGCCAGCCTTTTTCGTGTATATAAAATCTTAAATCTCTATTTAATAAGCTATAAGAATCTGTCATATTATCTCTATATCATCATCCAAATTATCTGGATCCTTGTTTACACTTGTCAGATTTTTAAATTTCATATTGATAATATCCTTAATATCTTCATCAGGATTTTGTCTTTTTAGATCAAGAATTTCTATAAAATCTTTTATTACAGCTCTTGGCGTTAAAAATTCATCAGCACCCGGCCTATTTAGCTGTCCTTGCATATACATTATTATCTCTTCATGGCTAATTTCTATCATTTCTTTGTAATTTACATTATATACATTTAGTAAATTTTCAAGCAAAGTATAAATTTCCTCATTGGTCAAAGGTTTTAAAGGCAAAACTGTTTTGTTGGTATTAATGAGCTTATTATCTAAGCTATCTTCATCTCCAAGTCTACCTTTTAAGGCTCCATAAGAAGCCATTCCCCTATTTGTATCGAAAACTGTTTTTCTAGTCGCTCCAAAATTTACAAATAAGCCCCTAGCTTGATTGGATTTAGTTTCATTATAAATGTTTAAAACTCTCTCATAATTTCTTTCTCTGGTTACAGAATATGGTAATTTGTAGAGATTTACCGCCTCGTCAAAATTAATTACGAAACCCTTGTATCCGATTTCAAGAAATAATTCACTCATATTTTTTACTGCCTGAAAATAATTATCGTCTGTAATTATTTGATTGATTCCAAGAAATTTTTTGGACTCAGTTTTTGTGCTTATATCTCCTCTTAGCCATCTTATGGCGTTGGTTCTTAGGATTCTGTTATCGCTAATAAAACCCTCGTAATATTTAACTAAAGCTTGTCCAAATTCATAAGATAGACCGACAGCCTTAAATTTTGCAAGAGTTTCATATATTTGATTTTTGATTTCATCTTGATATTTTCCAGCTAAAACTTGTTCAATTTCGATATTTTTTGATGCAGAAAGATTTTGAGAAAGTTGATTTATCCATGTTTCTATAATAGCATCAAGAACATTGCCGTTTTTTATTGCTTTTGTTTTGATATTATCAATTATTTCACTATATAAGGCAACCGCTTTTCTATCTGTAGCATAAAATCTTCTTGAAGGATTCAAATCTAAAGTAGAAACGACAAAATCTTTTTGTAATGCCAAATTTTCTATAGTGCTTAGCATAAAACTTTTGCCAGATCCAAAATCTCCAACCCAAAATCTTATATCAGAACCGCCATCAGCAATTGTATCTAAAATATTTATAACTTCACTAACTTCTTTGTTTCTGCCAACCAAAAGATGCTCTACTCCAATTTCTGGTACTACTCCACCTTCCAAAGATTTTATTATATTTTGTGCTTGCTTGGGATTAATTTTAATTTCCACCTAGATACTCCTTTATTATTTCAACATAAAATGGATCTACAATAATTTTTCCATCTTCAATTAGTAATGTCTGATCACTTGTATAAGAAAATAAAAATTCGTTTATTTTGTTCAAATAGCTATTTCTTGTAAAACCTTTCTCTTTTGCCATATTATCAAATTCATCTAAATTAATATGATCTTCTTTAACTAAAGTATTTAATATGCTTTTTATCTCTGCTTCTAAATCAGAAGATTCGGTTTTTATATTCTCCTTTTTATCATCTTCAATAGAAATTGCATCATCATTTTCGCTCATAAATTCACTGACAAGGTCAACTGTTTTCTTTAGATTTTCTCTTGATTTTTCAAGATCATTTTGATCTATATTAATTACTTTAGGTTTTTGATTTTTTAATTTTCTAATCTCTTCTATGGTTTTTATATCAAGCTTAGAATTTTTAACAAGTTTTATGAAATCTTGGTAATTGTCTTCATTTATTACTTGAAATAAAACTTTGTCATAAGTTTTCGTATTTTCCTTTAAATTATAAAGATAATAAAGACCTATAATTTTATTTTCATTTTCCAAAGTTAAAAGTTTTTGGTTAATTTTCTCAAAAGATGGCAAATTTTCGATTTCTTTCATGTAGGAAATTTTTTCTTCAATTGGCAATTTTTCAACAAAATTTACTTGATCTTTAATTTTTCCAGGATGCTTGAGGAAATAATTTTTATAGATATCTATTGTTTTTTCTTGAGGAATCTTCTCTAAATATTCCTTTTGACTTTTATCTATAAATTCTAGCAAATTTCCATCATCAATAGAATTTATATAATCTAGCGCTTTGTCTATTTTTATAGATGTAAAAAAAGTGAATTTTTCTCTAAGATTTCTCTCACTTATTTGCAATATAGCATCTAAAATTAGCTTCGAGCTACGATAAGGACTTATTATATTTATTATTAAATTTCTAACTTTCTTATAATTTTCAAAAATTTCTCTAATTGTGTTAAGAAATAAATCCATCAATATTTCAAATACTTCTTTATTTTTCCACAAATTATTGGATCTTTTTGACGTTTGGTTTATGCCAAGAACTTCTTCTTTTGAAAAATTGTATTTATCTCTTCTTTTTCCATCCAAATCCCACCAAAGGCTAACCCTATTATTTTCTGTAAGATTAAAATATTCTCTGATTTCCTTATCTGGAGCTTTTAAGTTTTTCTCTAGTTCTATTGCTTTTTTTTCTATTAAAAGGCTCACTTCTTTTGATATATATCGTTCTAAAATTTCAAAAGATCTTTTGGCATTTTTATTATATAGAGGATTATAAAAATTTAAAACTTGATTTAAAGCAATCTTATAAAGAGTGTAATAAATATCAAAATTTATGCCTTTTCTTCTAAGTTTTGACATAAATCTAGCTATAGTTTCGGATTTTTCGTTTAAATAGCTCTCTAAAAGCTTACACAAACAAACGTACATGTTAAGGGTAGAGTCGTTGATTTGTTCAATTCTCATTGCTGGATTTTTGTAATATAAGTCTAATTTTAATAACCAATATCTTTTATCTTTAACCTTATTTTCAAAGGTGAATTTTTCTTTTGGAATTTTTATTTCATCATCTAAAGAAACATCGATTACTCCTTTAAATGAAGACTTATCTAATTTCCTTTTTATATCTTTTTTATCATTAATTTTTGAAATACTTTCTAATATTTCATTTACAATTTTTTTTATATCGTCAAATTCCAAAATCTCACCTCCAAGCTTAATAATCTTCCTAAACTATCTTTCATTATACTGTTTCTACCTTTATTTTTCCTTAAATATATTTGAAACTTTAAATTCAAAAAATCAAAAAAATATCACAGAATAAACGAAAGATAATTAAAGTATTGATTAACTAAAACATTAATAAAAATGAAATAATATAATTAATTATTCAATTAATTTCCTTTAGCTTTTTGTGTATTTTTTTAATTATATATGAACTATATATATATTTGACATTTTACTAAAATGCTATTATAATGATTTCATCACTGAGATCATTTAAGATTTCTTTGAAAAAAAGGAGAAAATAATGAATAAAAAATTATTAGCATTAGCGCTAGCTGCAACATTTGCTTTTGCAGGATGCGGAAATAACAAAGACGCTAACAAAGATGCTGAAAAACCAGCAGAAACAACAACTGAAGCACCAGCTGAAGAAACAAAAGACGCACCAGCTGAAACAACAGAAGCTCCAGCTGAAGAAAAGAAAGATGACGCAGAAAAAACTGATGATTCAGCTAAAAGCACAGATGAATCAACAGAAGAAAAAACTGACGACAACAAATAATTTTAAAAACAAAAAAAGAGGGTGAACAAATGTTCATCCTCTTTTGCTTAGAAAAATTAATGAGTAGAACCCCCACTTATTTTTAAATCGTCCTTGTTTGAGTATTTTATTATTGTTGCTATCGCAATCTCCAGGGATTTTTTTATATCACTTATATTCATAGAAGGCATATCTTTATCTATTACTTGTTCTGGCAAAAATGGGATGTGAATAAATCCTGCTTTGATATTGCCATATTTTTCTGCAAAATATAAACCTTCATACATTATATGGTTACATACAAAAGTTCCTGCTGAATTTGAAATTTCTGCTGGAATTGCTGCTTTTTTAATCTCTTCTACAATTGCTTTTATCGGCAATGTTGAAAAATATGCATTTTTTCCATCAATTCTAATTTTTTGATCTATAGGCTTTTCTCCAGCATTATCTTTTATGCTAGCATCGTCTACATTTATTGCAACTCTTTCAACTGTTATTTTTGATCTTCCACCCGCTTGGCCTAGGGATAAAATAAAATCTGGTTTTATTTCTTTGATTTTTTCTTCTAAAATCTGTGAAGATTTATCAAAAATTGTTGGCAATTTCAACTTTATTATTTGTGCATTTAAGATATTATCTTCTAATTTTTTTAAAACTTCTAAAGTAGGATTTATTTTTTCATTAGCAAAAGGATCAAAGGCTGTAAGTAAAATTTTCATTAAGGCTCCTTTTAATTTTCAAAAAAATCAATAATATCTCCATAAACCGTAGCATTAGAAGCTTCGTTTAGGACTTCATGTTTCATTCCATCATAAACTATATTTTTAAAGTTATGATAGCCTGCTTTTCTTAGTCTTTCAAACGTGTCAGCTAGGCCCTCATCAGATTTTGTCACAATATCATCGACGCCAGTAACTGATAGTATTGGCAAATCTTTATTTTGACCTTCAAATTTATTATATTCGCTCATTTTTTTATTAAGGTCTATTATTACTGCCACTCCTCTTTCCAAGAAATTATAAACTCTTTGCGGATCATTTTCTTTCTCATAAACATTATTTTTATCGTATGAAATCCAAGAAATATCTCCGTCTTTGCCTGGTAGAAAAGATGTCAGCATGCTTTTTCTATATTCGCCAAGGTAAAAAGAAACAATATTAGCAAGAGCATAACCGAACCAAGCGATATTGCTGCAAGCAACAGTTCCTGATAAGACCAATTTATCAATTGTTTCATCATGTTCTTGTAAATAAATTCTTGCAATCATTGATCCCATAGAATGACCTACCATATAAATTTCTAAATTTTCATGATTTAATTTCATATATCTATTTACAGCGTAGGTATCATCAATTAACTCATCAGAAATGCTCATATATCCATTTTTGTACTTTTCGGAAATACTTCTACCATGACCTCTATGATCATGAGCAACTACAGTATAACCTTGAGAAAGTAAGAATTTTATAAAATGAAGATAATTTGAAGAATGCTCTGCCATACCATGGACAATTTGAATTATGGCTTTAGGATTTTCTACTTCATAAATTCTTACAAAAATATCGTGTCCATCAGTATTTGTTAGATATATTTCCTCATGATCATCCAGGATTTCGCGAGTTCTAACAAAAAATTTTACACCATTATTTAATGATTTATAATCAAAGGATTTTTTCCGATAGTAAATTTGTGGGATTCCTATTATCAAAATTATTATTAGTAATATTTTTAAAAACATTTTAATCATCAACCTTTCTTACATTTATAGCCTGAGGCCCTCTTGGACCTTCTTCTATCTCAAAGTTCACTTTATCTCCTATTTTAAGATTTTTGTAATCATCATTTGATATAATATTTGTGTAATGCACAAAATAATCTACTCTATCAGACGTTGTGATAAAACCATAACCTTTTTTGTCATTAAAAACTTTTACAATTCCATTTTCCATTACTATTCCTTTAAAGCCTTAAACAAAATTCTTTGGCTCTTTTCATTTAATTTATCAAAAGTATCTTCATCGTAAATTTCAATATCTTTGAAATTTTGCTTTTCCAATAAATTTTTTACAAAATCTACTCCGTAAAGCCTCTCTTGTTGAAATTCGTAAATTCTTTTGTAATCTCCATTTTCTTTTTCAACGAAGAAATTTAGGTGCATATCAACTAAATCATCTGCTAAAAAATTATCCCAAGTGTAGAATATATCTTCATATTCGTAGACATAGCAATTAGATCCAAAAATTTCTCTCATTTTATATTCTGAATTAATATCAAAAACTAAAAGTCCTCTGTCTTTTAAATTTTTATAGCTATTTCTTATAAGTTTTTCTAAATCTTTGGGATTTGTGACATAGTTAATAGAATCTAAAAGTATCACAATCAAATCGTATTTATTGTTATTTTTGAAATCCACCATATCATAAGAAATTAGATTTACATGCTCTTTGTCGTATTTGCTTTTGAAAACACTGAGCATATCAGTTGAAATATCAAGGGCATCAATTCTTTTGAATTCATCAAAAAAATAATGAGTAAGCATGCCAGAGCCACAAGCTAGCTCTAGCATACTTTCTTTTTTGATATGGTTTTTTTCTACTAATTTTAGAATATTTTTTGCATACTTTTCATATTCTATGTCAAAACTTAATTTATCGTAGATATAGGAAAAATCTTTATACATTATTTTTCCCTAATATCTTCTAAAGACTTCTTGGTTTTTTCTAATAAGTCTTCATAATCTTTAAGTTTTTTGCGTTCTTCTTCTACTACTTTTTCTGGAGCTTTTTTAACAAAATTGTCATTTTTTAACTTGCCAGATGCTCTTTTTATTTCAGCTTCTAACTTTTTGATTTCATCAGCAAGTCTTTGTCTTTCCTTATCATAATCAATTAATTCATCAAGGCTCATCAAAATTGTAAATTCGTTAAATACAAGATTTACCAAGCCTTCCTTGTCATTGTTGTAGTCTTCTTTTTGCAATATTTTTATATTTTTGGCATTTGCTAAATTTACAAATTGTCCCTCTAAGCTTTCTAGTAAGTTTTTAAACTTATCATTTTCAGCTAAAATTATTAGATCTTGCTTAGTTTTTGAACCGACATTTAAGGTTGCTCTTTGATTTCTAATTGCTGTTATGGCTTCAATTGCAGAGTTAACTGTAGCTTCTTCGCTGTCAAATTCAAATTCTTCCCTAAATTTTGGCCAAGATTCTACTATTAACATATCTTTTTTATCTGGCAAAGAATTGTAAATTTCTTCTGTGATAAATGGCATAAATGGATGTAAAAGGGCTATCATTTTGTTTAAAACGAATAACAAAACTTTTTTAACATCACTTTTAGCATTTTCATCATTTCCATAAAGTCTAAGTTTGGCAAATTCAATATACCAATCGCAATATTCTTCCCAAATGAAATTTTCAATTCTACTAGCTGCAAGACCAATTTCGTAATTATCGAGATTTTTACTAACTTCAACAATCACATTATTTAATCTTTTTAAGATCCACTTATCTTCAAGAGTTAACTTAGTATTTTCGTCAAACTTTAAATCGTCATCTTCATCTATATTCATCAATACAAATCTTGTAGCATTCCACAATTTGTTGGCAAAATTTCTGCTAGCTATGATTCTTTTTTCATCATAACGCATATCATTTCCAGGAGAATTTCCAGTAATTAGTGTAAATCTTAATGCATCTGCGCCATAATCATTGACAACATCGATTGGATCAACTCCATTTCCTAAAGATTTACTCATCTTTCTTCCTTGTGAATCTCTAATTAGTCCTGTAAATAATACGTGGTCAAAAGGAACTTTTCCTGTATTGTAAATTGAAGAAAATACCATTCTTATTACCCAGAAAAATATAATATCATAACCAGTTACTAGTATATCTGTTGGGAAAAAGTAATCTAGCTTTTCATTTTCAATAGGCCAGCCAAGAGTAGCAAAAGGCCAAAGTGCTGAAGAAAACCAAGTATCTAAAGTATCTTCTTCTTGTCTAACATGAACGCCATTTAAAAATCCATTTTCATCTGGATCATCTTCTGAAACGATAATTTCACCCTCATCTGTGTAAAATACTGGAAGTCTATGGCCCCACCACAATTGACGAGAAATAGTCCAATCTCTGATGTTGTTTAGCCAATTCATGTAGGTCTTACCCAATGAATCTGGAATTAATTGTAAATCTCCATTTTGATAAACATCAATTGCCATTTTGGCAAGTTGATCCATTTTTACAAACCATTGTTTGGAAATAAGCGGTTCAATGGCAACATTTGTCCTTTCGCTGTAACCAACAGCGTGGCTTATGGTTTCAATTTTTTCTAAAAATCCTTCTTTTTCTAATTCTTCTATCAATAATTTACGAGCTTCATATCTTTCAAGGCCTGAAAATTTGCCGTAGCCATCGGCTATATGACCTTTTGTATCAATTACTATGCATTGACCAAGATTGTGGCGCGCTCCAACTTCAAAATCGTTAGGATCATGACTAGGTGTGATTTTTACACAACCTGTACCATATTCCATATCAACATAGGAATCTTCTATCAAAGGAATTTTTCTTCCTACAAGAGGAAGTATTAAACTTTTGCCGATTTTATCTTTAAATCTTTCATCTTCTGGATTTACAGCAACTGCTAGGTCACCAAACATAGTTTCTGGACGAGTTGTAGCTATCGTTATATAGTCATCACTATCTTCAAAGAAATATTTGATATACCAAAGATTGCCTTCTTTTTCTTCATGGTAAACTTCTGCATCTGATATGGCAGTTTCTGCTTCAACATCCCAGTTTACAATTCTATTTCCCTGGTAAATAAAACCATCATCATACATTTTTTTGAAAACTCTTCTTACCGCACGAGTTAAGTTTTCATCCATGGTGAAGCTATCATAATCCCAATCGCAAGATACTCCAATGGTTCTTAGTTGTTTTTTGATAGTTCCCCCGTATTTTTCTGTCCATGCCCAAGCTTCTTCTAAAAACTTTTCACGGCCTAGTTCTTTTTTGCTTTTGCCTTCACTTCTGATTTTGCCTACAACTTTTGCTTCTGTTGAAATTGATGCATGATCAGTTCCAGGTATCCATAAAGCTTCAAAACCATTCATTCTCTTGTAACGAATTATTATATCTTGAATGGTATTATTTAGAGCATGGCCAAGGTGCAATTGTCCTGTAACATTTGGAGGTGGCATAACTATGGTAAAAGGTTTCTTATCCTTATTAACTTTAGCCTTAAAATATCCACCGTCTTCCCATTTTTTGTAAATTTCTTTTTCAAATCCACTAGGATTATATTTTGTTTCCATAAATTCTCCTTAATAAAAAAAGTGGTAAGCTCTAGCTCTAGGACGAGTTATCGCGTTACCACCTAAATTTCTTTTTAATAAAAGACTCTCTTTGCACTTATGCGTGCCACATGAAATATGTATAAAAGCAACCTTCAAAGACTTGATTTAAAGATTTACACCAACCATCTTCTCTCTTAAAAATCTTAGCTTTTACTCCTCTTTTAATATTTCGTATTTTAAATATTATATTTCATTTAAAAAGAATGTCAAAGCATATAATTTTGACGGAAAATATTTTCATATTTCAAAAATGGTGTATAATAAAGCTAGGGCGTGAGAAGGAGTAACTATGGATTTATTTGTATATATTATTTCAGATGCAGATGGTATGGATATACTACATTTATCCCGAAATATAATGGATAGATTTGAAATAAAATATAAGGAAAAATCATTTTTAAATATTAGTAATTATGAAATCCTTTGCAAAGCTTTTGCTGATATAAAAAATGATTGTGGTTACAAAATAATTTTCAGTTCTCTAAATCACCCAAATCACGATAGTGCCTTAAGAAATTTTGGTCAAAAGGAAAAAATTCTTTTGATTGATTGTACGAATTATACCATTAGTAAGATCAGCGAATATTTAGGTATAATTCCAAGTGATGATAAAGAGGTAGAAAACAGCAAAATCATACATCATATTAAGAGAATGGAAGCTATAGATTTTGCTATTAAATATGACGATGGCCAAGATTTTAATGGAATAAAATATTGTGATATATGTTTAATCGGAGTTTCAAGATCTTCTAAAACACCTTTGTCGGTATATTTGGCAAGCATAGGATATAAGGTTTCAAATATACCAATTTTATTGCAATCTAGGGTTCCTAGCGAGTTATTTTCTATAGATAATAGAAAAATTTTTGGCTTGACTATTGATAAACATAGGCTTCAACAAATCAGAGAAGAAAGATTAAAGTCTATTAATTTACCTAAGGATTCCAAATATTGTGACATAAAATACATCGAAGAGGAATTAGACTTTGCAAAGGAAATTATGAAAGATCTAGATTGTAAGATTGTTGATGTAACTAACAAATCAATAGAAGAAGCATCTGATTTTATCATTAGTAACATAGAAAATATTAATAAATGAAAGGGGAAATTATGGGCGATAAATATGTTTATAATTTTAATGAAGGCAACAAGGACATGAGAGCTTTGCTCGGTGGTAAAGGTGCAAACCTAGCTGAAATGACTAATTTAGGTATCACAGTACCTTATGGTTTCACAATAACTACCGAAGCTTGCACAAGATTTTATCAAGAAGATAAAAAGCTTTGGCAAACACTAAATGATGAAGTTAGTGAACACATCAAAGATTTGGAAAAAGCAAACGATAAGACATTTGGTTCTACAGAAGATCCACTTTTAGTTTCAGTTAGATCTGGCGCACCTATTTCAATGCCAGGCATGATGGATACAATTTTAAACCTTGGTTTAAATGACGATGCTGTAATTGGTTTAGCAAAGAAAACCGATAACGAAAGATTTGCTTACGACTCATACAGACGTTTTATTCAAATGTTTTCCGATGTAGCTATGGAAGTCGATAAAAACAACTTTGAAGATCTATTAACTGCTAAGAAAAACAAAAAAGGTGTAAAACAAGATACAGAACTAGATGCAAATGACCTAAAAGAGCTTGTAGAAGAATACAAGGCAAAATATAAAGAAATTATGGGCGAAGAATTCCCACAAGAACCTAGAAAACAATTAGATTTGGCAATATCAGCTGTATTCAGATCTTGGGGCAATGACAGAGCTATTTTATACAGAAAACTAAATGACATTGATGATTCTATGGGAACTGCAGTTAACGTACAATCAATGGTATTTGGAAATATGGGCGATACATCAGGAACAGGTGTTGCATTTTCTAGAAACCCAGCTACTGGTGAAAATAAATTATTTGGTGAATATTTAATTAACGCTCAAGGTGAAGATGTAGTTGCTGGAGTTAGAACTCCTCAAGAAATTGCTACCCTAGCTGATGCGATGCCAGAAGTTTATAAACAATTTGCCGATACTGCAAAAAAACTTGAAGATCACTATCAAGATATGCAAGATATGGAATTTACTATCCAAGATGGTAAACTTTTCCTACTTCAAACAAGAAATGGTAAAAGAACTGCCCAAGCAGCAGTAGATATAGCAGTAGATATGGTTCATGAAGGTTTAATCGATAAGAAAACTGCTATTTTAAGAGTTAATCCAAAAGATTTAGATGGTTTACTCCACCCTACATTTACAGATGAGACTATCAAAGCTAATCAAGCAATAGCTAAAGGATTAGCTGCTTCTCCAGGAGCTGCAGTTGGTAAAATTTCCTTTACTGCAAAAGATGCAGCTATTAGAGCAAAAGATGGCGAAGAAGTAATTTTAGTTCGTGAAGAAACTTCTCCAGAAGACTTGGAAGGAATGGTATCTGCAAAAGGAATACTAACAGCTCGTGGTGGTATGACAAGCCATGCTGCAGTAGTTGCTCGTGGTATGGGAAAATGCTGCGTATCAGGTGCAAGCGGAATTCACGTCGATGAAAATCAGGGAACTTTAAGAGTTGGAGATCAAGTTTATACAAGAGATGATGTTATTTCTATAAATGGTTCTACAGGTGAAGTTTATGCAGGAGCTTTGGAAACTCACTCACCAAAACTTGAAGGTTACTTTGGAGAATTCATGAGCTGGGTTGATGAATTTAGGGATATGAAGATCAGAACAAACGCTGATACACCTAGAGATGCTGCTCAAGCTTTGGAATTTGGTGCTGAAGGTATCGGTCTATGCCGTACAGAACATATGTTCTTTAAAGAAGATAGAATTTTCCAAGTTAGAAAAATGATTTTAGCAAATGAGCTTGAAATAAGAAAACAAGCACTAGATAAAATTCTTCCAATGCAAGAAGACGACTTCTATCAAATCTATACACTTATGGGTGAAAGACCAGTTACAGTTAGATTACTAGACCCACCTCTACATGAATTCTTACCAAAAGGAGATTTGGAAATTACTGAATTGGCAGCTGATTTAGGAATTGAACCAGCAAGAGTTCGTGAAAGAATAAGTGAATTACAAGAAGTAAACCCAATGCTTGGATTTAGAGGTCTAAGATTAGGAGTAAAATATCCAGAAATTTCAAGAATGCAAGCTCGCGCAATTATGCAAGCTGCTCTACACTGCCATGAAGATGGTATAAAAGTTATTCCAGAAATAATGATCCCACTTTCTTCTGATGTAAAAGAATTAAAATATGTTATTGATGAAGTAAGAGATGAAATCAATAAAGTATTTGAAGAAAAAGGCAAAGAAATCAAATATTTAGTTGGAACAATGATTGAAATTCCAAGAGCTGCAATAACAGCTGATGAAATTGCAGAAATTACAGACTTCTTTAGCTTTGGTACAAACGACTTAACTCAAATGACCTTTGGTCTATCAAGAGATGACGCTGGTAAGTTCTTACCACTATATTTGGAAAAAGATTTGTTCGAAAAAGATCCATTCCAAGTATTAGATCAAAAAGGTGTTGGTTTCTTAATAGAAACAGCAGTTGCTAAAGGAAAGAAAGCAAATGAAGCTTTACATTTAGGTATATGCGGTGAACACGGTGGTGAACCAAGTACTGTTAAATATCTATACAATGTAGGTCTTGACTATGCTTCATGTTCTCCATTTAGAGTTCCAATAGCAAAACTTGCTGCAAGCCAAGCTGCAATAGAAAAAGAAAATAAATAGTAAAATTCACAGAAATTTAGCTAAACAATAAAATAAGTCCAAGCTCGTAATGAGTTTGGACTTGTTTTTTATTATTCTAATGATTTCTTATAACAGTTATTGATAGTAACTGATTTTTTACCTCAACATCCGATTTATCGACTAAATATCCGATGGAACTAATTTCTTTTTCATCTGGCATATCCAAAAGTCCACCATAATACTCTTCATACTCTACCATTCTCGGATGCTTTAAATTTTCTTTTAATTGATCTATATCCGAAATATCTGAATTTATTCTGCCTTCTATACTTATTTCTGTATAATCGTCATTAATATCAATATGAGCAGATAAATCAGAAAATTCGTGAAGAACAAAATATTCTATCAAGATGTTTAAAATTTTTCTTGCCTTATCTCTTTCTCTATTCATTCATATGCCTTTCACGTAAATTTTTAAAAATCGGAACCAAAATTGCTGCTACCATCCCTCCTGCTAAGCCATTATTATACAAATTAATTCCCCCGTGTGCAAAACCAATATTTGTGGCAACCGCCTTGTGTAAAAATCCAGCCAATAATCCAACAACTATTCCAAAATCACCAGCAATTGGGGCAAGTGTTGTCGCAAAAAGTGCTGTCAAAACTGCCTGGGTACTTGAAGGATCGTATTTGTTTATAACACTTGTCAAGAAAACTCCAACCATAATTGGAACTACATTTCTTGGATGCTTTCCAAAAGCAGCAAAGCCCATAATAGTCAATATTCCACCAACTACAGGACCATTAAATTTACCTGCACTAATAATAACAAAGGCTATCGAGATTAATCCCATTAGACCCATATTAAAAACAACTAAATGCTTATCAGAATTAATGGTAAAATCTGTAAGTAAGCGTCCGCTTTCTGATAATATCTCTTTTTTGTAATTTTTTATCCCATTCGCATTAATCAAACCATAAAGTATGAATGTCAAAGAAAGAGAAAGTAAAAATACAAAAGGATACATATCGTTGCCTTGATAAATCAAGCTAATTTGAGGAATTTCTCTATCAAACATCCTAAGAATTCCCGCAAAAACAATGGCAACTATACCCAAAGTAAAGCCAACATTATACAAGCAATAACCCTCGTGAAAATTTAGCATGGACTTAGATAAAGGAATTATTACAAATCCCACCAAAATCCCAACTAAAAATCCCAAGGCAAATCCTAAAATTGGATTAAAACCTAAAGCAAAATAAAATAAACTTACCAAGGGGCTTATTCCAGTAACAAAGCACATAACGTTCATAAAATTTGCCACGTTATAAGATTTTACTTTAGTGTATAAATACACTCCTAGCATCAAAGGTATGGAATTTATCAAATTCTTTCCAAAAAAGCTAAAGCCGGTTAGGGTAAATAATCCAGCAATATGCGCTCCCGTAAGTCTTGCACCAGATTTATCAGAAATAAAAACTGAAAATAGCAACATTAAGCCAGCATTAATAAAGCTTGCTCCTTGTCCACCAATTTCCATATAATCAGATATTAGTATCGAAGGAGAGCTTATGATTTTTATTAATCCATTAGTATTATTGGTAAAATTACCTAAGAATAAACCAAACAATACCATTATTAAGCTTGCAAGGTAAAATTCTTTGTATCTAAAATCACTTATTTTTTTCATAACAGTCCATAATTTTCAATTTTTTTAAATTAGCTTAGTTCATAATTAACTTTGTTTTAATTATAAAAATATTTTTTTAAAAAAAAGGACAATTTCTTGTCCTATTTTAATCTTTCCTTGCCCCAATAAAACAAATTTATAGCGCCAGGACCAATGTGGCTTCCTATGGTTGGACCTATATTAAAGACCTTTATTTTATCATTAGCGTTTTTGAAATTTTCTTTTAGCAAATCAACTAGGTCATTTACCAATTCAATATTATCTGCATGGGTTATAAAAATATCATCTGAATAATCCAATTCATTTATAGCATTAACTTTCATTCTGTTTACCATGGTTTGGATTAGTTTCTTTTCAGTTCTTACTTTTGTTGTTACCACCATGTGTCCATCATCGCCTACTTCTATAAGTGGTGCAATTTTTAACATTCCGCCGATATTGGCTGCCATCTTTGATATTCTGCCACTTCTCGCTATATATTCTAGATTTGAATTACTGGTATAGCTTATAACGTGAAGTTTATTATCTTCTGCCCACTTATATAGTGTATCTATATCCATCCCAGAATTTTTGAAATTTGCTAATTTGTAAACAAGCATTCCAACTCCAGCAGATGCCATTCTTGAATCTACTGGATAAAATTTTTGATTTGGATATTCCTCTCTTAATATTTCAAAAGCTTCAAGTAAAGACCCGTATTGGCTACTTACTCCAGTAGATAAACATATGTGAATGATATCCTTACCTTCCTTTGCAAGATTTCTAAAATATTCTAAATAAGAAGCTGTATTTATCATAGATGTTGTTGGACATGAGCCATTTCTCATGTCATCGTAAAATGATTTTAAGTCTAGACTTTGACCAAAATCATCCAGATAAATTTTTTCATTAAGTTCATAATTTGAATATATTATTTTTACACCAAGATCATCAGTAAAATCTTGGCTTAAATCTACAATTGATTCTGCACTTAGTATATAATCTTTCATAAATTCTCCGTTCTGTTTGAATAAAGCTATATATATTTTATCACAACTTTCCTTTAAGTCTAGTTATTAAAATTTGAAATAATTATCTATCATCATTATAATTATATAATATAAAGGATTAAATTTAAAGAAAGGATTAATATGCATTACACAGGACAAGTTTACAGACCACCACTTGAAGCTTATACGCCACTACTTGAAGTTACTTATGGATGTTCGCATAACAAATGTATTTTTTGTGCTATGTATAATAAAACAAAATATGGAATTTCACCACTTTGTGATGTTGAAAGTGACATAATTGAGCTAAAAAATTCTAAAAGAAGAAAAGTTAAGCCTTACGAGAGAATTTATTTACTTAATGGCGATCCTTTCGTTTTGCCAACAGAAAGATTATTGGAAATTTCAAAACTAATAAAAAAGCACATTCCAGAATGCAAAACTATTACAGCTTATTGTTCTTTTTACAATTTAGAAAATAAATCTATCAAAGATTTAAAAAAATTAAAAGAGGCAGGCTACAACGAATTGTGGTTTGGAGTTGAAACAGGCTTTAAAAAAATTATCGACTGGATAAATAAGGGAACAGATCTTAAAGGTTATTACAGAGGACTTGATAAAATGAAAGAGGCCGGCATAGAATATCACGCCATTGTCATGCAAGGAATAGCAGGAGCTGGAAACGCAGAAGTAAATGCCAAAGAAACTGCCAAAGTTCTAAATTATTATCCGCCAAAGGGCGTTTACATCATGAGTACAGCTGTAATGGAAAACACTCCTCTATACTATATGAGAGAACGTGGAGAATTTCTGGAATCTACCAATAGAGAAAATATAGAAGAACAAATTTATCTACTAAAAAATCTAAAACTTCCTGATACAAGTCTTTACTCATCAGGTCATGTGGTAAATCTTGTAAATACGACTCATCATATGGACAAAAAAGATAAAATGATAAAAGAATTAGAAGAAGCTTTAGAAGAAATTGACCCAGAACTTTTGGATATGACTAACCAAGAAATAGCTAGATAAAATCACCCGCCATAAGCGGGTTTTTTCTTTAAAGACTTAGTTCAGAAAGTATTTCCTTACTAGTAATGCTTTTCTTAAATTTAATATCCCCTAATTCCAAAACAAAATAAGGGCTAGAAATATCCGAATCTTGATATGACTTAGCTATTGATAAAGAAATGTTTCCAAGTTTTTTTGAAAATTTATCAGGAGCTTTTCCTATTACTAAATACTGAGCAAAAGGATAGTTAAGATCATCTTCCAAAAATGGAATTGACAATTCGTATGGTTTTGAAATATCTAAAGCAAAATCGCTTAAAAAGCTAGAAAGTTTGGGATAATATTTTCTGATATTTTCCCTATAAAATTTACAATATAAGCAATTGCAAGAATCATAATAATCTTTATAAAATTTTTCTGTTTTTTCCATGTCTATTTCTATATTATCCATAACAACATCTTTATTAAATATTAATCACTGCTTCAATAGCAAGTTTTAGAGCATATTCTTCTGAATCTCTTCCAAAATTTCTTTGGTCGTAATTTGCAAGATCGGATAAAGAATCTGCTGTATAGAGAATTTCGCCCCATGTTGCTCCTCTAAACTCTGCCACAGCTGCAAGGGCTGAGCATTCCATTTCAACAACCTTACAACCTTCATTAATTCTATAACTGACCATATCCCCAGTTTCTCTAAAAAAACCATCTGTTGACCAAGTTTTCACTTCCTCGTAGCTTAAATTATTATCAATTAAAGTTTTTTCAATAGCTTTAAGAGCTTTCTTGTTGATATTTACAAAGCGAGATGGTTTTAAGTAATGATAGCTTGCTCCTTCATCTCTAAGAGCTTGTGTTGGTACTAAAAAAGTATTTTCGTTAATGTCTGTTAGATTGCCACAAGAACCAGTAGAAATTATTTCTCTTGCTCCATAAAAAATAAGCCAATCAAGGATTTGTGCCGATGCAGCCGCTCCAACGGGAGCTTGCATCAAAGCAATTTCTATGCCATCATAATTTATTTTATATACAGGATAAGATTTTGTTATAGAATCAAAACTCCATATGATTTCAGCTTTATATTTTTTTGCAATTTCATCGATTTTATCAGCCAAAAATGAAAAAACGCATTTTTTAGGTATAACAATTTCTAGCTTTTCATGATCTGGCATAATTACAGAATCTTTACTATCATCATATTCAAGAATGGGAAATTCATTTTTAAATAATGACATATTATAACTCCTAATTTAATTGATTTTTATTATTCCTAACATAAACACTTTATGTAAATCTGACAAGGATTTTGTTCATCCCACAAATCTTTCAAAATTTCTAGTTTTGCAAAACCCATGGCTTGGTAGAATTTATTTGTAAGATCATATTCCTTGTAATAACCACTTGCCACAGTTTTTACCTGAACATAAGAAAATTCTAGATTTCTAGCTAATTGCTCAAATTTTTCATAGACTAACTTGCCAATGCCAAGTCTTTGAAAATCTTTTTTTACTCCCATTACAAATATTTCACAAGTTTCATCACTTGTTTTATTCAAGACTATAAAAGCAACAGGCTTATCTCCTATAAATCCGCATATAAAGGGCATTTTGCATGATTTTTCTATATAATTTTTAATGGCTTTTTCATTTTCAAACCATTCTGGCAGATCACACAAAACATCTCTAGATATTTCCTTTTTTTCATTACAATTTTCTACTTCTTTGATTTTAATATTTTTAATCATAAGCCTTATTCAATACTTGAATTAGAATAAAAATGAACCGTATTCCCATTTTCTTCTACTAATTTTATCAAATCGCTTACTTTAAGCCAGATTGAAACAGTATTATCATTTGGATGGCAAGCTATCAAAGCTCCTTCTTTGGCAAAATAATTATCAATATATAGGTCTACTTGATTATTTTTGTCATTTAAAATTCCCATTGGACTAACCGATCCTGGAGTTAGGTCAAGAACTTCTTTCAATTGTTCATCACTTGCAAAATTTAGAGATTTTATCCCATGATCTTTTTTGAATTTTTTAAGATTTACCCTATCATCTCCTGAAACTATGATTAAATAATATTTTTTATTTTTCTTATCATAGCAAAATAAATTTTTGGCATTGGCATCATCGTGTAAAAGTTTAACGCCTTCCAGATCTTCCATAGAAAAAACTGCTCCATGGTCTTGTTTTTCATATTCTATATTTTTATCTTCGAGAAATTTATATACTTCTTCTTTTGTCACTATTATCTCCTATTTTTACATATTATCTTTAACAGCAACAGCGATTATCTTCGCCTTTGCACGAACTTCACCTTTTGCTTGCATAGTCATATTTACAATTACTTTTCTTTGACCTATTTCTTCTACTTCAGAAATTACACTTATTTCTTCATCCATGGGTGTTGGTTTTTTGAAATCTATTTCAAGTCTTGCTGTTATAAATCTTCCGATAACAGTATCTTTCTTTAATTCCAAACCTTTATTTTTGTGAGCAAAGTAGGCTGCAGAAGCTGTTCCATGGCAATCAAATATCATTGCTATCATTCCGCCAAAAAGATTGGCTGGAACTCCTCCAGTAAATTCTTTTGCTGGAATTATTTTACAGATACAATTTTTTCCGTCATCGCTTGGATATGATTTTAGGTGCATACCTTCTTTATTTTTAGGACCACATCCCCAACAATATTGAAATCTTTCGCCATATGTGTCTTGAATTGCAATCTTTTCTCCCATAAAAACTCCTTTTAAAATCGTATTTGACAAAAATTAAAAATTTTTAGTAATATTTTGTCTACCGATCCTATCTTATTTTTCTAATAATAACTAGAATTTTCTATGTCTATTATATCAAAGTTTTATAGTATATAAAAATTCTACATTGTTTTTAATTCTTAAAATAAAATTATTAAATTTTGACACAAAAAAGCCACCAGCTTTTTATAAACTGATGGCTTATATTTTTAAATTAGAATATCATCATGCAGATTGATAGAATGATAATATTAAGAATCATTACTACAAAGAATGGTTTTTTAACCCATTTTAGATATGTTGAATATTCAACTCTTGCAGCTGCTAGACCACCCATTACTACTCCTGATGTAGGTGTGATAAAGTTAATTAGTCCACAAGCTGCACAGAATATCATAATCATAATGTTAGGGTTAAAACCTAGTGTGCTTGCTAAAGGTCCCATTACTGGAATTGATAATGCTGCTAGTCCTGATGTTGATGGTACCAAGAAACTTAATAACATATATACAAGATATGAAAGTGGTACGAATACAAATGATGGTACACCACTTAACATTTGACTTGCTCTATCAAGAATGAAGAAGTCTAAGTGAGTAGCGCTCATAACTACTGTAATACCACGAGCAACTGCTATAATTAATGCTACTGATAATAGATCTGCAGCTCCAGCTATAAATGTATCTACAAAATTCTTTTCACCCATACGAGCAACTATAGCAATTATGATACTTGCAAGGATAAACCAAGCACCTAATTCTGCAAAGTACCAAGAACCTAAAGGTGCACCTGTTAAGAAATCTGACCATCCAAATGCTGCTAAGTAAGCATCTTCATCACCTTTGAAGTTGATATCTGCATAAGATATAAGTGATAGAATCATTATTACAAATGAGAATGCGAATACTCCAAGTACCGCTTTGTGTGTTCCTGTAAATTCAAGTCCTTGATCTTTTTCTTGAGCATAGTTTGCATTCATCTCATCAATTTCAGATGGAGTTAATTCTGTATTAGCTCTATTTTCTTTTACCTTTTGAGCATATTTAATTACAAAGAATATTACTGCTGCTACAGTTGTTAGCCATAAAATTGCACCAACAATCATTACTGTTGTAGCATTTGGTGTAATACCTACTGCTGATAATGAGCTCATTGCAGCTCCTGTTGCAAATGGGTTGATTGTTGAACCAAGTACACCTGCTCCAGCACCCAATAATACAGTACCTGCTGCTACTAATGTATCAAATCCTGCTACTACCATTGCTGCGGTTATTAATGGATAGAAACCTATTGTTTCTTCTGCCATACCATAAGTTGTTCCACCAAGTGAGAATAAAAACATTAAAATTACGATAAGCTTACTTTCTCTACCTTTCATGCTTCCAACCAAATGATAAATACCAGCTTCCAATGCTCCAGTAGACATCATTACACCAATAAATCCACCAATACCAAAGATAAATATGATTAGATCTGATGCATCTTGAAATCCTTTAGGAATTGCCATTACAAAATCTGAAAGTTTTGCACTTTGTACTGCGACAGTGCCACCATTTTTAACTGTATCTACTAATTCTCCGTATCTTTCTGGATCTAAGGCATCAATTATTTTTGAGCTAATTGGAGATCCGTTTAAAAATACAGAAAACAAGCAAACGATAGCTAGAAGAATCATTAATATTGAGAATGCACTCAAAGAATTTTTTTTCTTCTTTTCCTTTACGTTTGTCATCATTTTCTCCTTATTTAATTTTTACTTTTTAATAATAGTTCCTGTTTGACCTTTTAGTGCTTCAGCGGCTTTTTCTAAAGAAGTAATTAGTGCAATACCATTTTCAGAATTTTCTACATATTCAATGCATGCTTCGACTTTTGGTAACATTGAACCTTTAGCAAATTGTTCTTCTTTGATGTATTGGTTTGCTTGATCAATTGTCATTTCTTTAATAGCTTCTTGGTTTTCTTTGCCAAAATTAATCATTACTTGATCTACTGCAGTTAAGATAACTAACATATCAGCGTTAAGTTCGCTAGCTAATAATGCAGAAGATCTATCTTTATCAATAACTGCTGGAATGCCCTCTAATTTTTCTTCCTTTTCAATTACTGGTATTCCACCACCTCCTACTGTGATAACGATGTTATCGTTTTCAATTAAGCTATTAACAACATCCAGTTCCACAATTTCTTTAGGTATAGGACTTGCTACAACTCTTCTGTATCCACGTCCTGCATCCTCAACAAATATATACCCTTTTTCGGCAGCAATCTTCTCAGATTCTTCTTTGCTCATGAAAGATCCGATAGGTTTTGTTGGATTTTTGAAGGCTTCATCATTTTCATCCACTAATACTTGGGTTAAAACTGTAGCAACATTTTTATCCATACCACGTTTTTTAAGTTCGTTTCTTACGGATTGTTGTAAGTGATAACCTATGTATCCTTGGCTCATTGCACCACATTCAGGAAATGGCATTGCTGGAGTTCCTGCTCCATTTAATGCTGCATATTCGAATGCATTATTTATCATTCCAACTTGTGGACCATTACCATGACCAATTGCTAAATCGTATTCTTCTGATAAATCGACAATTGATTTAGCTGTTTTTGTAACTAACTCTAATTGCTCTTCAGGGGTTTTGCCTAAAGCATTACCCCCAAGAGCGATTACTAATCTTTTTTTACTCATATTTTACCTAATTATTTTAATGTTGCATACATTATAGCTTTGATTGTATGCATTCTGTTTTCAGCTTCATCAAATACTTTACTTTGTCTTCCTAGGAATACTTCGTCTTTTACTTCCATTCCTTCTAGATCGTATTTATCACCGAATTTTTCGTTAACATCTTTTCCAGTTGTTGTTTCAAGATCGTGGAATGATGGTAAGCAGTGTAGGAAGATAGCTTCAGGATCAGCTAAATCCATAACTTTTTGATTTACTTGGAATTTGTGAAGAATTTCAATTCTCTTTTCCCAAACTTCTTTTGGTTCTCCCATTGATACCCAAATATCTGTGTATATTACATGAGCTCCTTTTGCTGCTTCTTCTACATTTTCAGTAAATTCTACTTTTGAACCATGAACTTTTGCAAATTCTTTAGCTTCTGCAATTAGTTTTTCATCTGCCCAAAGTTCTTTTGGACCGCAACCTGTGTAGTTAAGACCTAGTTTAGCACAAGCTACCATTAAAGAGTTGCTTACGTTATTTCTGCAATCGCCCATGAATACAAAGTTTAGTCCCTTTAGATAGCCAAAGTTTTCTTTGATTGTTAACATATCAGCAATCATTTGTGTTGGGTGGAAATCATCTGTAAGACCATTCCATACTGGCACTCCTGAATATTTAGCTAATTTTTCAACTAATTCTTGGTCAAATCCTCTATATTCGATACCATCATAGAATCTTCCCAATACTTTTGCTGTATCTTCGATTGATTCTTTGTGTCCCATTTGGCTTGAACCTGGATCAAGATAGGTTACTCCCATTCCTAAATCCATTCCAGCAACTTCAAATGAGCAACGTGTTCTTGTTGAAGTTTTTTCGAATAATAGAACTATATTTTTTCCTTCTAGATATCTGTGTGGTGTTCTTGATAATTTTAATTTTTTGAATTGTTCACCTAGATCTATTAGGTATTTGATTTCATCTTCTGTTAGGAATTTTAATCCTAATATGCTTCTTCCTTGTAAATTTACTGGCATATTTTTTGCCTCCTTATAGTTTTGTTTTTTTTACTTTTTTATTTTAATTTATTTTAAAGCTTTTTGCAATATTAATTAATAATTAGTCTAAGCTTCTGATTAATGGCATTGTCATACATCTTGGACCACCACGACCTACTGTTAGGTTTGATGCGTCTAATTCGTGTAATTTGATGCCTGCTTCTCTTAGTGCAGCGTTTGTTACTGTATTTCTCTTATAAACAACTACTTCACCTGGAGCTATTGTTAATGTGTTTGAACCATCATTCCATTGTTCACGTTCAGCAGCAATTGGATCTCCATTACCACATGGAATTAGGCGAACTTTTTCAACGCCTGCAATTTCAGCTAAGATATCTTCAAATTCTCCTGATTTTTCTTCAATGTTTAATTCATTATCACCTTTTGTGATTTTGAAGATTTTTAGTGTTTGCATAATTCCTGGATGATAGGTAAATGCATCATGGTCAATTCTTGTAAATACTGTATCTAAGTGCATGAATGCTCTGTTTACAGGAATGTTTAGTGCATATATTGTTTCAATTGTATTTTCATTTTCACCAAAGAAGATATTTCTAGCTAATTCTTTGATTGCTTCATATTCTGTTCTTTGAGAAATACCGATTAGTAAAGTTTTATCAGAAATGATAAGTTCATCCCCACCTTCGATGTGGTATTCTTTTCCTCTACCATAGAAGTTTGGAACTTGACCTTTGTAATCTTTGTGATATCTGATTATATAATCACCATAGATTGTTTCTCTATTACGTGTTTCTGCAAACATTGTGTTGATTGAAACACCATTACCAATTGTAGCAAATGGATCTCTTGTGAAATAAAGGTTTGGCATTGGATTGATTGCTAAATAATTTCCCTTTTCACCCATTTGTTTTAATTCTTCTTCAGAGAATTTACCAATTTCTAGAAGAGTGATACCAGCCATTGTTTTTTCAACAAATTCTTTTGTATCTTTAATTCCTTCAAGTAATTGTCTACATTTTGAAAGAATTTCTTCATCTTTTACGCCAGTTTCTTCTAGATATTGATTTAGGAATTGTTCTCTTAAACCTTCGTTTTGATCTAAAGCTTCTGCTACTAAATCTTCAAGGTAAACTACTTCTGTTCCATTTTCTCTTAAAATATCTGTAAATCTATCGTGTTCTTCTTGAGCTAATTTTAAATCTGGAATATCATCAAATAATAATTCTTCCAATGTATTTGGAGTTAAATTTAATAATTCATCTCCTGGTCTATGAACCAAAACTTTTTCTAACTTATTAATTTCGCTTGTAACTTGTATTGCTGTCATTAATTCCTCCTGAATAATTTTTAGGAAACATTTTCCTTTTACATTCCTATTATACAATAACTGTTTTTTATATGTTGGACAAAATAGAAGAAATTTATTGTAAAAAATGACATAGTCGATGATTATACAAGATTTTTAAAAATAAGACAATTAATGTTACTGAATTATTATATAATTTTGAAAATCCCTAAATTATTTCGGCAAGTTTATCAAGGTCAATTATTTCAATAGATTTTTCTTTAATTTTTATTAGTCCATCATCTACCATATTTGAAAGTTCTCTCGATAATGATGGTCTTGTAGTTGCCAATATATCTGACCACTCTTCTCGTGAATAGTCCATTTTGACAAGCGAATTTTTTTGATTTAATATTAAATACTTAACAATTTTATTTCTTAAAGAAGACTGAGAAGTTATTTGATTATTGAGACTTAATTGTAAACATTTTTTTGATAATAAATTAATATAAGACTTTAAAAATGTATTTGGAAGCTTATAATTAAATAACTTTCTAAAATCATGTAGGATTAAAATTTCACTTTTTGTTTCAGCTACTGCAGAAAAATCAAATGCTTGCCCAAGATAAGAATAAACTTCACCAAAAATTTCTGATTTATCAAATCTTTTGATTATAAATCTTTTACCATTAGCATCTATCTTATAAACTAAAATGCTTCCTTTTATAAGATAATATATATCTTTACTAACTTCTCCTACTCTAAAAATATTTGTGCCCTTCTTATAAATTTTTTCTTCAATGCTTAATTTTTCTTGTATGTAAGAAAGTTCTGTTTCTGTTAAATCTTTAAAAATTGCTATTTCTCTTATATTCATAACCACCTCAATATAAGTATAGAAAAAAGACGTATATTTTTCAATACGTCTTTACTAAATTACCTATATTCAAGCTCTCATTTCCTGTAGATCTTCTTCAACTGTAGAATTTGGTTTAATATTAAATTTTTCAACTAAAAATTCCACTACTGTTTTAGATAAGAAAGCTGGAAGAGTCGGTCCCAAATGAATATTTTTCACTCCAAGGCTTAATAGGGCAAGTAATACTATTACAGCTTTTTGTTCATACCAAGCAATGTTATATTCAATTGGTAAATCATTTATTGATTCTAAGCCAAAAGCTTCCTTTAATAATAGAGCAATCTGTACTAGTGAGTAGGAATCGTTACATTGACCAGCATCTAGCACCCTTGGTATACCATTAATATCAGGAAGATTTAATTTGTTGTAACGATATTTTGCACAACCTGCTGTTAATATTATCCAATCTTCCGGAATTTTTTTAGCAAAGTCTGTATAGTAAGATCTTTGTTTAAATCTTCCATCACAACCTGCCATTACCACAAATTTTTTAATATTACCTTCTTTAATTTCTTCTACAATTTTATCAGCTAGTTGACTTACTTGATGATGAGCAAAACCACCTACAACTTTAGTATTTTCTAGATTTGTTGGAGCTTTACATTTCTTTGCCAATTCTATAATTTCTGAAAAATCTTTATAACCTTGACTGTCACTTTCAATATGTTTACATCCTGGGTAAGCAGCGGCACCTGTTGTAAACATTCTATCCTTGTAGGTATTTTTTTCTTTCATTGGTACTATACAGTTAGTAGTCATTAGAATCGGTCCGTTAAAGGATTCAAATTCTTCATTTTGGCTCCACCAACTATTACCATAATTGCCGTGGAAATGACTGTATTGTTTAAATTCTGGATAATAATTTGCCGGAAGCATTTCAGAATGTGTATAAATTTCAACTCCACTTTCTTTGCTTTGTTCTAATAGCATTTTCATATCCTTCAAATCATGTCCTGATATTAAAATCCCTGGTTTGTTTCCTGCTGAATAATCAACTTCTGTTATTTCTGGATTTCCAAAAGTTTCTGTATTTGCTTTATCTAGTAAAGCCATAGCCTTAACTCCATATTTTCCAGTTTCTAGTACCAAGTCTATTAAATCATTGATTTCTCTGTCAGATTTTATAGTTTTTTCTAAAGTTTGAGCAATAAATCTATCAACTTCTAAATCTCTAAAACCTAGTACATTAGCATGGTGATTATAAGCTGCCATACCTTTTAGGCCGTAGGTTATTAGCTCAACTAAACTTCTTTGATCTTCGTTTACAATATTTAAAACGCCAACTTCTATTGATTTTCTAGTAAGCTCTTCTTCATCATTTGAGGAGTATCTAGCAGATCCAGATAAAGCTTTTTTATCATCTAATTTTTCTAATAGATAATCTTTGACATTAATTGTTTCTTTGACAGCGTTCATAATGAATTCTCTATCAAAATTAGCATTTGTAATAGTAATAAATAAGTTAGTAGAAATTCTATCAAATATTTTATTATCATCTCCTACTTTATTTAAAACTTCAGCAAGTCCTTTAGTCACATAAACTAAGAGATCTTGAGCATTTGCTGTATCTTCTTTTTTTCCACATACTCCTTGAATAGTACATCCTTTGTTATTTGCAGTTTCTTGACATTGGTAGCAAAACATAATATCCTTTCCTTTCATGTTTTATGATTTCTTTATTTAAATTATAAGATGAAATTTGATCCAGTTCAGTAACATTTGTTACAATCATCATTTTATATAAAAAAATAAAAATTTTATTACTAATGGACAAAAAACTTCAAATTTGTTGTAAAAAACAGTAAATAGACTATAGTAATCTTCCGATTTTGTGATATTATATATTATATATGATGGTAGATTAAAGGAGAAAAAATGACTAACACTCGTTTAGAAGAAAAATTTGAATCTCATTTTGACTTATCAAATTTAGTTACTTATGAATATGAATTTGCAAATTCTACCACCAAACCTCTTATCCATCAGCAAGCAAGATTTTTATTATTTACAAGAGGTTCTGGTAAATTTGTATTAAATTCAAAAGAATATAAGGTTAAAAAAAATTCAATAGCCTTAATTATTCCATGGGATATTTCTGAAATAAAAGAAGTGGACGAGCCTTTAGATTTTATAAAAATAGTTTTTAATTATAGTGCATTTACTCAATATTTATCAGATATGGAAATTTTTACCGAAAATAATAGCGCATTTTATAAAGAGATCAAAGACAATAGAGTTAGATATCTAGATGACTTAGAATTTAAAAGTATTCTTAGGACTATGAAAAAATTTAGAGCTGAAGTCGGGGACATTTCTCAATACTACACTCCAAATAAAGACCAGTTTTCAAGAATTTATTTGTTGACTTTATTAATTGAGCTTACTATTGAGTACTTAAGATCAAAAAATTTTACGGATAAAACATCTAAAGATCAATTCCATGTAAATATTAATGAAGTTTTAAGCTATATGTACTCACATTTATCCGAAAAACTCACTCTCGAAAAAATTTCATCTGTGTTTTTTATGAGCAAGTCTTCCTTAACTAAATATTTAAAAGAAAGCATAAACTATACATTCAAAGAATTGCTTGAAGATATGAAATTTTCTAAGTCAGTCGACCTACTAACTTACACGTCATTAAGTATAAAAGAAATAGCAAGTGAAGTTGGTTATAATGATGATTCTCACTTTATAAATTCATTTTTACAGATAGAAAAAGTTACACCAAGTGAGTTTAGAGAAGATTATTTGGTAACGGAAAATAGATTGAAACTTTTCCAATCTGACAGAAAAAATGACCTAATAAGGTATATTGAAAATAATTTTGCTAACAAAGACTTATCAATTTCTATGGTTTCAAAGAAATTTAATATGAACAAGGCTTATGTAAATAGGTTGTTGAATTTTCAATTCGAGAAAAATTTTACCGAGTATTTAAATTATTTGAGAGTTACTAGAGCTATAGAATTGCTTAAATCTACAGATAAAGCAATAGAAGATATTTCTTATGAAGTTGGTTTTAACAATAGTAGAAGCTTTAGGAGAGCTTTTAACCAAATTCTAGAAATTAGTCCTTCAGAATTTAGAAAAAATGTAAAACTGCAAACTGCGGAGGGAAAAATTATTGGTTAAAATAAAAAGCTATTGCGCTTATTATTTTAGCTAAGATTCCTTGAAATAATGCACATCTTAAAGCAAATAAAGAGCTTGTCAAATGACAGGCTCTTATAATTTTCAAATGTTTAACTTACATTATAGTTAATCCACCATCGGATACCAATATTTGTCCGTTAATATTGGAAGCTTGATCTGAAGCTAGGAAAAGTAGATTTGAAGCTATCTCTTCTGCTGTTGCTACCATCTTGTCAAGTTTTGGTCCTCTCATTACAACTTCCATTCCTTTTTCATCAACATCGTTTAGATTTTGAAGAATTTCTGTTGCAATTCCACCAGGTGCTACCGCGTTACAGCGAATTTTATCGTTAGCATACATAGCTGCAGTATTTCTTACTAGTCCGTGAATAGCATTTTTAGACATTGTATAAGCTACTCCAGCTTTTCCGCCTCTGATTCCTGCAATTGAAGTTGTAGCGACGATTGCGCCACCATCTTTCATTAAAGGTATTGCTCCTTTAAATAATCTGAAAGAACCTTTTACATTTACATTAAAAATCCAATCAAAAGTTTCTTCTTTGCAATGAGTAATAGGCTCAAACTTATCCATTACACCAGCGTTTGCTATAAGAACATCTAATTTTTCATTTTCTTTACTTACTATTTCAAAAAGTTTATCTACGTCTTCTTGTTTTGAAACATCACATACTACAGGAACTATTTCTCCTTGGCAGTTTAAAGCTCTCACTTCATCTCTTAAAGCTATCAATTTTTCTTCTCTTCTAGCAACAGAATAAACTTTTGCCCCTTCTTTTGCTGCCATTATGCTAGCACTTCTACCAACTCCAGATGATGCTCCTGTAATTATAAGAACTTTATTTTCAAATCTCATTATCTTCCTCCTTTTATTTATTAACTAACATTAATATTATACCCAAAATAATAATCTTATATCTTTTATATATAATTTTTAAATGAGATTTTTCTCATAAAACTAGATCTTTCAGCAGAAAATATTTTAAAATTTTATTAATAGGAAAATTTTGTATAATTACTATCATTTATTTATCAAAATATTTCTCGTAATTGTCAATTAAAAGTCTAAGTCTTTGAACTTCTTCTTCTAAGAGTTTTTTGCCTTCATCTGTTATTGTGTAATATTTGCCTTTTTTGTTTGTTTCGACTCTTTTTATTAGGTCATTTTCTAAAAACTGTGCCAAAAGAGCATAAAGAGTACCTGGTGCCAAGTTTATTCTTCCCTTAGTTATCTTACTAACCCAAGAAGTGATTTCAGCTCCATTTCTAACTTCTCCCAAGGCTAATAGAGTAAAATACATAGGCTCAGTTAGGGTTTGAAATTGGTCTCTTGCCATTATTTCTCCCCCAAAATTTTTTCTATATCTTTTTGAACCGTAGCGTCGTTAAGATCTCCATTAATTTCCAAAACAACATTATTATATAAAATCAAATATTCGTTTTCATTAGATAAAATATAGGTTTTTTCATAAGGATATGATTTGGAAATATCTTTTACAAAACCTGCCCTATAAGGATGATTTCTTGAATTTTTTACAATTCTTTCAAATAAATCTTCTGCAAGATTCTCTGATTTTACTAGAGTTTTTCTTACAGCGAGATTATAATTTTTAGCAGAATAATGCTTACAACTTTCTGTTAGTAAACTTTTTCTTTCTGAAGTCACAGAAAAATTATCCAAATATTCTTCTTTTTGAACTTTATTGTCAATATTATCCATTACAAAAAATGTAAAAATACTTGCAGCAAGAGTGAGCGAAACTATCATTAATCCTAAAATAAGCTTCTTGCTCTTCTTTTTGACATCCATAAGCTTAATTTTCTTAACAAGAAAATAAACTAAAAACAATAGGAAAATATTGGGAAGAATTAATAAAAATCTTGATAAGCCATCAGAACTTCCTATTGGAACTAATATTGATGATATCCATGCCATTGCCGTCAAAATTAAAGGTATTATGGCTAAAAATACAAAGATTTTAGAAAAACTAAGTTTAGAAAATTTAAAATCTCTAATGTCTTTTGTATCCTTATTTCTTTTTCTAAAACTTATAAAATCAAAAAGGCTTAATATTATAAATACTAAAAGAAAAATACTCGCTGGCGCCATAAACAAAGGATAATTAGAATAATATATTTCACTAGAATTAAAGGAACCTAGGATAAAAAAAGATAAAATCGCAAATATAAAAGCGAAAAACTAATTGATATTATCTCTCCTCTAATTGCCTTATTTAAGATCCCTATTTCATCTAAGCTATCATTATATAAAGAATCTGCCCCATCTTTATCTAGTCTATAAATATTCATATTAAAAGACCTATCAATAAGATGCCAACCGTAATCTTCTGCCATATTATCAAAGTCTTTTTGTTCGTCTTTAGTAAGAGCAGTAAATGTTCCTTCATTTGGAGCGATAGAAATTTTATATTTTACATTTCTTGGGTCTGCTTTTTCAAACCTGTGAATAAATGATAAGGAAATTTTTTCAATTTGCCAGCCATCTTTTGCCATATCTTCATACCATTTTTCTACAAGAGCAAAATTAGTATAAGTTAAAAATCTAAATTTTAACATTTTTCCCTCCTTCATCTATCGAATATCGATATTAAGATTATATATCGATACTCGATACTTGTCAATAGAAAAATTATTTTTTCTTTATGCTGACAATTATTAATAAAGAAAAAGCTTTTAAGATTTATAAATCCTAAAAGCTTTGCATATTCCTAAAGATATTATAATTATATTGCAAAATAATATCCTACAAAATCATATTCTGAATATCATTTCTATACATTTTCTGCTGATAATGGTTTTATGACAAAAAGTAAATAGAGTCTTTGTTAAAACAGACTTGATTCGTACGATTATAAATATAATTTAAGTCTTCTATCTTTTTTATTAGCACTCTTGTGCCTGGATTTGCAAGTTCTGCAAATTTTCTTACAAGGTTTTTTTCTATTTCTTGAGCATCGTTGTATAAATTTTCTCCCTTAGCTTTTAAAAACTCATCAACTGGGCCTTTTTTAATTAACGGAATATTTCCTATAAATTTACCTGCTGTTTTTCCAGCTAATCCTATGCCCTTAAATAAATTTGCCTCAACTCCGCTCTTAGATATTTTTTCTATATCTAAGGAAGCTTCGTTAAAATAATCTCTATACTTCGCTGATAATTTTTCTATTTCGTTTTTAGTGTTTTCAATGTATTCTTCTTTAAAATTACCAGATAGCATTATTTCCATTAATGATGCTAAGGAAAATATATAAATGGATAGGCGATAGTATTTGAATTTTTTTAATAAATCTGCTAATGTCGAATTAATTTTCCCTTGAGATGTTAGAAGTTGTTTCTTTGAAACTTCAGCTGTAAGTTTCTTTTGGAAAGCTAATATATTTTTTCTTGATCTGTTTTTTATGTCCATAATTACATTATGGCTATTTGCAACTACTAGCTCTTTGTCCCAATTGTACTTATAATTATTTACTATCTCCATTAAAGTTTCAACATCTGCTTCGATTTGCGATTCATTTTCAACTTCAAGAAATGAAAGTATTTTTTTCTGAGTTTCTGATATTTCCTTAATATCTTTTTCAATAGAATAAAGCATCATCGCTACAAAAATAGTTGCTGGATCAATTGGAAGCATGGTTTTTGTTGTTACTGTAAGTGATCCCACTTCTTTAAGTTGAACCATCTTAGACTTACCTTTGGTTGTTTTCATTGCACCCCAAGCATTGCCATTTTTGGCCATCTTCAATGTATCGCCTAAAGCTGCATTTGCTATTTTATATAGACCATCAGTAGGTAAGGACGTTGTCTGAGTAATAGTATTAAAAGCAGGAACTAATGATGATATACTTGCTCCTAGCATTGAAAGTTCTTCAATTGGCAAACTTAATGTATTTTTTAAATTAATTGATTTCCTCGCATCCTCAAGCATTTCTTCTGTTAATATTTCCAAGTTATAATTTTCATCAACTTTATTAAGATCTCCCATCTTACACCTCCGAATATTTTGATAATTGCTTCTTCATCTTTTTTAAATTATAGGCTTTATTATTATGTTTATTTATAGATTCCACACAACAATATATACAGAGCCATCAACTTATAAAACTTATTTCTTTAATGTGATTATCCCTGCACATTCTGAAATTTTTTCAAATTTCATATCTGGAAAATATGCCTTCATCTCATTCACAACAAAGTAGAATTCATCTTTGTCCCATTCATCTCCTACTTTTTTCATGCATTTATCATGTTCTATACGATTTTCAAAAGCTACATCCCCAATGTATATGACTGCATTTTCGTCTAATTGTTTAAGCAAACTTTTTAAAAACGTAACTTTTTTAGAATCAGTTAGATGGTGGAGAGAATATGTAGCAATTATTGCATCATATTTATGTTCTAATAATGCTTCTACCAATCCATTAGAAATATCTCCGTTATATAGCTTAGCTTCAGGCATTTTCTTTTGAGCTATATCTATCATTCTTTCAGAAAAATCCTGTCCGTAAATGTTACAGCCCTGCTGATATAGCCTGAATATTAAAGTTCCAGTACCAAATCCAATGTCTAAAATATTTTTATAAGATGCGTTTAATATGCGATTATATATTTCATTTAATACTATTTTATATCCAGCGAATGGATAGGATTCATTATTATCAGAAATATCAACACATTCATCGTAATCATCTGCCCATAAATCAAAGCCTTCGTTAGTTAACATTTTATCTCCCAATGATTCTAATTTCTCGCCATCAATACTACACTCTCCACAAAGCTTTAGTGGCAAGTGTGTATGAGATTTGAGTTTTTATGATTGTTTATACAAATTCTGTCTTTGTGTCTTTAGCTAATTTCTTTATTTATTACTTAACTTTTGATTTTATACTTGCTTCAATCTTTTTTTCTATTACCCTAAAAACCTATAATTGCCATAAAACATGACAAAGGTTGCTATCAGTATAAAAATATGCCATATAGCATGATTGTATGGTATTTTTTTTATTGAATAAAAAATTGCTCCTATGGTATAGAAAAGTCCACCAAGTACCAAAAATAAAATATAGTATATACCTATATATTTATAAATCTGATAGATAAGTAAAAGTGATATCCAGTCCATTGCCATGTATATAATCATAGAAGCCTTATTTATCTTATCTTCTTTGCCTGCAGTAAAGGCTGTTATGTTCATCCCTATGCCTATTAATGCCAAGATCCATATTAAAACAAATATAACTATGGAAAAAGTAGACATTAAGCCAATTAAGATAATTGGAGTATATGAGCCTGCAATTGTCAAATAGATTACTCCGTGATCAATTGCCCTAAAGATCGTCCTTGCTAAGGGATTGGTAATAGAGTGATAGAGGCTTGAAGATAAAAACATTATGGCTATGGCTATAAAATAAATTAACCAGGCTAAAAATCTAATTATGTCTTTGCCACTATAAGCTTTAATGACTACTGGTAAAAAAATATCAGGCTTAGGATAAATCCTAAAACGTGGGTAGCTATATTTAAAGCTTCCTCAGACTTGCTATATTTAATAATTCTCATATTTATCCCACCTCCAATATTTTAACTTCTTTAAATCATTTTATTCCAAAGTAAGAAGAAGTGCCATCTTAAACTTCTTTGTAGCTTTTACTGAGTGTAGACCACCTTTTGCAAAGTGGAAGTTTTCGCCAGCACAGACTACATGGTCCTTCCCCTCATAGTTTATGACAGCTTCGCCATCCAGAGCAAAGATGATTGCCTCGCCGGGAGCGGCGTGTTCCGAAAGCTCTGTGCCTTCATCAAATGCCATAACGACGAATTTCATCTTGTCATTATGCACCACATCCATGTTGACGATCTTGCCTTCCGCATAAGGAACAAGGTCTTTCAATTTAAAAACTTCTCCCGCTTTAATTTTTTCGTTCATAATACTCTCCTTTCTTACAGATACCTCTGTATATACACTGCCTTTTGCAGTACTCATTCCCATAGGGGTGTTTGTCAGTGTTAAGATACTTTCTCCTACTTGCAATCTTTGCAAGAAATTATCTTTTCCATAAACCTCCAAGCTGCCCTCTGCAACGATTAATAGCTTGTGGTAGGGATAAATCTCTGCACTTATGTCCGTATTCTTAGCCAGTGAAAAATATGTAATGGAATTTTCTCCACCATAGATTTCTTTTGATATAGTACATCCTGGAACCGACGGATTATCCCTTCCTATTGAAAAGACTTCGCCTATTTTTTCTTTCATTTTATCACATCCCATTTTTCTATTCTGTCTGCAACGACCCGTTTTACTTTTGATCTTCCACCGATTAATACATAAACTAATTTAATTTCCATTTCGAAATACACCGCCTTCTGTAACAGTTATCGAAAACCTATGATCAAATGATTCCGTTGGCACGTCGCCACACATGTGCTCTCTGCAAATAATAGCAGCCGGAACATTATTATATTTATTGAAAAGAGTGTCGTAATACCCGCCGCCATGACCGAGACGATTGCCTTTACGATCTGTTGAAAGACAAGGAATAACAGCAAACTCAACCTCATACATGGGAATAAGCTCCGAAGATTTATCCGGCTCTTAGAGACCGTAGCATCCTTTTTTTAATTCATCAAGAGTTAATATTCTTCTAGCTTCCATGACTCCTTTTCCAATGCAAAGTGGAACTGCTAGCCTCTTCCCATCCGCAAGCACCTGGTTAAGAAAAGGCCTTGTGTTGATCTCATGCTTCACACCTACAAAACAGAAAATAGTCCTCGCATCTTTATATTCAGGAAGTCCTAAGAGTAACCGAGTAATCTCTCTGTCCGCATCTTTTTTATAAATTTCTGGCAGTGCAAGGGCTTTAGACAGCATCTTTTTTCTCAGATCTTTTTTTATATTTTGTATGTCTTTGTTTTTTTCAAACACCATATCAACATCCCTTTCAAGAATCATAGCAAACCAAGGCATATATTTTTGCTCAAAACAGAATCAAAACATAAATTTTCTACTAATTGATTTTATATTTCAATTATACTACAATAAAGACAATAACTGCGTTGTAATAACAACTAAAATAGCATTTTAAAGATACTTTTTTTAAGGAGACATTTATGAATAAATTATTTTGTAAGAGAATATATGAAACTTCCGCAGAAACTGACGGTTTTCGTATTCTTGTTGATAGACTCTGGACTCGAGGTATAAAAAAAGAAAAAGCTGAAGTTGATTTATGGGCAAAGGAAATCGCTCCATCAAACGAACTTCGAAAATGGTTTTCTCATGATCCTGAAAAATATGATGAGTTTAAAGAACTTTATATAAAGGAATTAAAGAGCAATCCAAAGTCGCAAAAGTTTAAGGATCTGTGCACGCAAAAGTTGCAAGATTTAAATGTAACCTTGCTATATGCCGCGAAAAACGAGAAATTTAATCATGCAGTCGTTTTAAAAGAATGGCTGGATGAATAGATAACAGTAAAAAAGTGTTGAAAAAATATATCAACACTTTTAAAATTTCTGTTTAGTTTTAATTGAATCCAAATATTTGTTCAAATGATTTTCTATTCCTTTTATTAAATCATAGATTTCTCATGCTTCTATGTCATCTTCTCTTAGTAGATTGTTTAGCATATCTTATTTTCAAAAGGTTCTGACTTTTTCTTTTTCAGACAAAGTCTTTTTTCGTCTTAAAATAATTATTCTCCCTGTGCATCAAAGGATTGTTTCACAATTTCCATAATTTGATCTAATTGATCCTTGTCTTCCATAAACAATTCTACATCGCCATTTCCCCAACGTCCAATTCCAGTAATATCTCTGCAAATATCATTAGGATCAATAATATCCGGAAACTTCATATTAACTGAAATACGCAATCTTTGCTTTTGGAAAACAATATCTACAAAATTAGTATCCAGCTTATAGGCAACATACATCTTCTTATATTCCTTTTTTACAGCCGGAGATAGATTCATAATTCGCTTATCCAAAGAATCGAATAGCATCTTTGTAAAATCACTCATATAATATGTTTCCAAAGAATACTTCTGTGCCTTTTTTTCATCTACTTGATATTGTGCAAGTTCTTCGTCAGTTAAAGTTGGATATGGCCAAATAGATTTAGCTTTATTTGCTAATTACTTTGCTCTCTCTTTTATATATTTTTCATTCCACTCTTTTTGTAAAACAACATATTTATTAAGTCTTAGCGCACTTTCTTTAAATCCTCCCGACATATCCATCTTCTCTAAGAAAGGCCTATCGCTCATCTCAGAATTATATGCAGTCAAAGTGAGGTTACCAATTGTGTGTAAATATTTTTTCTGAACCTCCTGCCAATTGTCACCAAGATCTGCTTGCCAGTCTAAAGAAAGATTTTTGTTCTGTGGCATAATATGCTCAATTGTGTAATTCTCAATTATAATTGGAGCTTTGTTTTCAAAATTTTCCAAACTACTAAGAATATAATTTCTATTACGCATATTGTAAATATCACGACTCACAAATGCAATTTCAAACTTATCGTTATCCGGGAATTCTTTGTAAGAATCTTGCATCAAGAAGAATGCCTTGACAGAATTTATGTAATCATTTGATCTAATATAATTTCTCATAGTTGCAAATGTTTTATTCAATGAGTTAGTAGGGATCTCACAAATCGAACGTCTTAATACATAACTAATGCAAAGCTTTAAAATTTCCTTAAGCTCGTCTGATGTAATTAGCCCTTCCTCAAAGTCACGATGAATTTTCAATAAGAATGGATAAGATACTTCCATTTTTAAATCAATAATTTCCTCATATAAATTCTTTAAATCCGTGTCAGAATTTCGCTCAAATACAATATTTGTATAATATTTTGCATACACCAACAAATCTTGACATAGTTCTCTTATAGTTCCAAACTCACAATTCAAATGATAAAGCTTAAATTCTTCATATACACATCCCAGCTTTGGAATACGAGAAATTTTCATAGTCAAGTAATGGCGGAAAAAAGCATCCATTACTGTTCCTTGCCTTTCATAGACAAACAGTTGTTCCATAGGTCGCCAAAGATGTTCGTACACATAAGTTTGCTCTGAAGCTTCTAGTCCCATCAAAATATAGTTACGAATTAAATCGGATTCAGAAAGTTCTTTACCCGTTGAATTCAAACTTTCAAAAATTGCTTGTGCATCATCAACAGCTCGATCTAATGTGATATTAACAATTTGTAATTTTCCAATTGACTCATATACCTCAGCAGGCTGAATTTCTTTATCGGCCAATTTATTGGCAAAGAAGTTATAATTTTCAATCAGTCTTGATCTAATGCCTTCTCTAATCGGTTTTCTCTCAACAAGGCTTATAAGAATATCTCTATCTGTTTCAGTTAAGAGCAGCTTATATCTTTCATCACCTTCCTCATACTCATTTTTTAAAAGCATATTATCTATACGACGAGCATTTATCGTTGTGTCACTTGGATTCTTTATTGCATAATCGCGCAAAGCAAGAAGTAACAGTGTTAAGGTAGTCATTCGCTGTTGACCATCAATAATCATGTATTTTTGAACACCTGTTGGCATTGCCTGCTCTGCAATGTTAACAATAGATCCCACAAAATGACCAACCTTGCCCTTTTTCTGCATATCTACAATATCGTTCCAAAGTCGTTTGCACTGATCAATATCCCAGCTATAAAATCTCTGATAAACTGGAATTAAGAACTGCTTATTTCCATTTAATATCTCATAGATATTACCTTTACGTGCATCCATAACGCACCTACATTATTTCCTTTCTCTTACTGTCATATATTTCATTCTATCCGAAGCATGTAAAATTCATCATTCTTTATCTTTCCATCAACACCACAGTCTCCACATGCAAAACAACTCTTACGTCCATGTAGTTTTTTTGAGTCTTTTTACATATACTTCTTCATCTTTATCAAAGACAAAATGCTTATAAAACCGCTTAAAATGCAGGATTTCTAAGTTTACATCTTTTGTATCAACGCTATAGTCTCAACACAATAATAATGACCTCAAATATCTAGCCATGCTTCTTAATTTAAAATAAATTCTTCTACCGTCATAATATTCATGACTACATTTTTAAAATCTTATCCAACAATTCTTCTTTTTCCATTTTCATTTTTAATTTCCTTTCTTATTAATATATTTTACCTATACCCTATATATGTCAGAATTATTACTGAATAAAATTTTTCTTATTATTATATAAGAGGTTACAACTTTTCTTTGGTGCTTATTATTAAATATAAACCTTACTATGGATTCACCTAATCAAGCCAATCACATCGCTTCCAAATTTTATTTTATAATCCAAGTAGCAGCACTAGCCACGCTTCTACTATGGATGCGATTGGAATTAGTAATAATGGCATCAAGATAAAATGTTCTTTAATAGCCAAATGCTTCATCCAATTTCCAAATTCGTAGTCCTCATGTCCTTCTGTACCTGGTATTACGATCTTATCCTTGTACTTTCCTTGGAACAAAAGTACATCCAATAGAAGGAAATCTCCCAAGTTTAATATTATCCACTGAATATAGCTCATCCAGAAAAGATCTCTAAGTCCTCTTATTCCCGTATGTAAAAGAGAGGTCACTCCATATATAAATACGATTCCTAAAATTATAAATGTAAGTATTAAATTTATTCTTTTCTCTTCTTTTGTCATATTTTCCGGAGCCGAATTTTGTATTTTCTTTGGATAGGAATCAAAGAAAAATCTCGGGTTAATCAGTACAAAAGCTGCCACTGCACCGTTAAAGATAGCAGCCATTGCAATTCCATCTAATATTGCTCTTGTTATATCCATAATATTCTCCTTATTTATTTTCCAAAAAGACTTTTAGCTTCTCAGCGTATTCTTTGGGATGTTCGTGGAGAAATTGTCCGTGTCCCATTCCTTCAAATATTTCTGTTTCCATTTGTGGAAGATACTCTCTTAATATCTTTTCACTTTTTGCAGGGATTGGCTCTTCGCTTCCCCTCCAAAACATTACTGGATTTGAAAACTCAATTAAATTCTTTGGAGGCTTGTAATGATAGATAAACTTGCAGACATTTTTAATAGTGTTTTTTGAAATTTGCGGATACATCATTTCTATTACGCTTAGATTATCCTTGCCCATAATCTTATCTAATAAAAATTTAGGTATTGGCTTTTTATTTTTGATTCTGCTTGTCCCAATGATAAAAGCATAGGTAAAAGGCGTTGCCATTAAGCCTAATTCAGCAGTAATCGCCGCATCTAGTAGGACTTTTGAAACAGAAATATTTCCTCTTCCAATGAGTTCAACTGCGATGGTTGCTCCCATAGAAAATCCGCATATTCCATAGACGCTCCCACCCATTTCATTTAATATGTAATTTTCTATTGAATCTATGGTTTCTTTCAAGGAAGTCAAGTCTTTGGGATTAATTCCATAATGTCCGTCCAATTCACAGAAAATTACAAAATAATCTTGCAAATAAGGCAGAAGTGGTTTGAAACATTGGTCTGCAGTAGAGGCAAGTCCGTGAATAAATAACATTGACTTCTTATTTCTATTTCCATAGCTAATAAAGTTCATTTAATTCCTCATTATATAAAAATTTCTCTATATCGCCATAATTTGATTCCTTTATCAAATCATGTATTGCAAAAACGCTGCCTTTTTTAAGTACAAGAAAATTTACCAATAGAAGTTTCTGTTTATTATCACATTATATTGTGATAAACTTAGTTGCTTGTTACCTCATCGAATCTTTCATCTTTAAATGGAAGTTTCACTGCATTTCCTTCTTCAAATCTCACATTTGTTACTCCCTCTGACTTAGCATTGTCATGGCAGAGCTTCTTTGAAAATTCGCTCTTGTATGGACCACTCCATATATCACAGCCAGCCATGGTTGCTTTTGAGTTTATTTTTGCACAAGCAATTGTAAGTGCACCGCTGCCACATCCTAAATCAAATCTAACTCTACCGTCTGATATTTCAACATATTGAGTGCTCCTTCTATAATAGTTTTGGCGTGTTTCCTCTTGCCCCTATAGTCAAAGGTTCGATACATAAGGGAGAGCATAATCTTTTAATCTATCTTTTAGTTTAGCTAAAGATTCTTTATTCTTCTTTGGGGTCTTGAGTGAAAAAATCAAAATTCATTCTTGCCTCCTTTATTTGAAGTAAAAAAAGACGACAGAATTATTACTTTCCATTGTCTAAATTCTTAGATTAGTAGTTTGTTTCCCGTAAGCATATCTGTTTAACACCTTTCCAGTAAAACATTCCTTGCCTTGTCTTCTGTATCGTCTTTTTCATCATAGCCATCATAGAGTGCCTTGGGGTCATGGACTTTGGGTTTCCTTTTTAACCCATTGCAGATCTCATCTGTATGAGCAAAAACAAAATCTATATCATCAGTCCAGCCCGTATGTCCTGTTATAATTTTTAACTTTAAATTTCTCTTTCTAAGTGTTTCCTCTAACTTTTTAAGAGATTTAATTTGTAATTTTTTATCTTCTGCAAGAATGTTCAAAAATGCGTAGCCACCATCTGCTCCAAACCAAATCGTGTCACCTGTAAATAAATATGCATCATCAATCAAATATACAAGATGTCCCCAAGTATGCCCTGGTACAAGAAATGCTTCTATCTTAATATTCCCTATATAGAAAACCTGCCCATCATCAACTAATATTTTTTTATTTTCCATGTGAACTTGTGGCAGTTTAACTAATCCGCCAAATACTTTACGCTTTTTACGACCTTCTAAATATTCATTTTCGATTTTCCCAATATATATAGTGGATTCGCTAAACAATCCATCACTGCCTTTTTCAATAGCTCCCACATGGTCTGTGTCTTGATGGGTAATTAAAATTTCCTGAATATCTTTCGGATCGATATCAAGCCACTTCATTTTTTCTACTAACCTATCATAATTATAACCTGCGTCTATCATAATCGTGTAATCGTCTTTTTTATAAAAATAAATATTGGCAACATATTCTCTAAGGCAACTTACTCTCTCATCAATATGCCCTGTATTTAATGGCTTAAATATTTCTTTCCCGCGAAACAGTAAAGACATGACTTTTTCTTGCATTTTAGATTCTATTTTTGACATAAATCCTTGCCCCATGCTTCTTTCCTAAAATTGCATTTTTATTGATACTCATCCTTGTATTCTTCATTTTCTTATCTCTTTTTATTTCACGTTCACATTATTAAATTAGATACTCTAAGCAGCACATCAAATATTTGTTTTTTGAGTTTTAAACTTTAGTAAAAGTCTTGAACTCCTTATATTTACATAACTATTTGCCTCTATCACTATTGTGACGCGAAATCCATAAGTTGGCACCTATTTTTAAAATAGGTGAATTAATATTTTTAGAATTTGTGGTAGAAACAAGCGGAATCTTCCAAATCCCAAGCACCTTCTTTTACATAAAAATTATAGGCTCGCGAATTTTTTAAAGTAGTAAAAAATGCACCACTTATACCTCTTTGCTTCAATTGTTTTATACTCGTTTGGTAAAGTTCTTTTGCTAAACCAGTCCCTCTATATTTTTCAGAAACAAAAAACTCATCAATGTAAAATGTTGATTCAGTAGAATATCTTCTTATGTGACCAATTATTGCACCAATTATTTTATTTCTATCAACAATCACATTGCCAAAAAATTTATGGAAACCTAAAATATCGCTTAAGGATTCCAAGGCTGTTTCTTCTGTCCACTTATTATTCCAAGGTGGAGCATTATAGACAGCTACCATTAACTTTGCTAATTCTTCTAAATCTGATCTTAAAATTTTTCGAATTTCTATATTAATCACTTCCATATCAATTACTTCCTTATTTTTTTCTAGGCCATGGTATTACTCTGTTTACTTCTTTTAAATATATTTCGTACTCTGTTCCGAATTCATTTTTTAACCATTTTTCTTCTGTATTTTTCATTAATATTGTTAAGAATGCCCAAAATACAAATGGAAGTATTAATAAAATATAGTTTGCTGTAAATAAAAGTATACCTGTGAATATAAATATAAATGCTGAATAAACAGGATTTCTTACTATGCTGTATACTCCTGTTGTTATCAACTTTTTTTCTGTAACTTTTTTATTTATTTTCTGAAATATAACCGCTTATATCCATAAATATGTCCGAGCATTATAAAGAGAATTCCTAATATAATAAATATAATTTTCCCTTTACTTAGTTCTCCTTGATATAGGTATTCCTTAAGATGAAGGCATATTCCTAATATTGTAAGAATTAAACAAGTAATTACATATATAGGTCAAACGCCAAATGAAGGCATTTTAAATTCTTTCGATTTCATTTTTTCTCCCGGCTACTGTTTTAATAATTCAATAATTTTATCCTGCGCCTGTCTACCCTCTCTAAAAAATCTTAAAAGTGGATAACAGTGGCACATTCCTTCACCCACAATGATTTTATATGGAGCCTTGTATTTTTCCATTGCCTTTTTAAAGTATTCTGCAAAAGCATAAAGGCATTCATTTTCTCCGTAATAAAAGTAAGTTTTTGGAAAATCTGAAAAATCTCCCTTTGTTCCGTCTAACATATATTCAGGTAAGTCTTCATCTCCCTTTACGATTTCCCTTGCAGTTTTAAAATAGCTAGGTTCAATCATTATGTCTTTATGGTTAAGGGCATTTAATTTTTCCCATATTTCTTTATTTTCCTCAAGACTTACATCTGGAAGTCCACCAGGAGATATTGAAATTATTTTCCCAGCCATTGGTAAAGGTCTGCCTAATGCATTATTATGTAAAAAAATTCCAAGGGCTAAACCAGCACCTGATGAAAATCCAAGGACACTTATGTTTTCCGCCTTATAAGTTTCGGTCATCAGCTTATAGGCTTCAAAGGAAACTTCGTATGTCTTATCTATCTTTACATCTTCAGAGCAAAGGGGATAAAATAAAAACCAAACATCTTTGCCGGTTTTTTCCATTATTCTTTCTGCCAAAGCAAAATCCAATTTGTCCGGTGGTGTAATCATTCCTCCGCCGAAGAAATGTAGGACTGCTTCCTCTGCATGACTCTTGTTTTTTTGATATGAAAGGAGCCTGTAACCCATTACGTCTCTTACAATGAGATAGTATTTTTTTCTCTCGGCTCTCTTCCTTGCCTTATCTAAATCAAATACCGCCTTTGCGTTTTCTTTCTTTGCGTACTCTAGCATCTCTTCCTTGTTCTTTAAAAACATTTTTTTGACACCGGCAAGTCTTACTATTGCCGATGCAATTTTATATGTAACGCTCATTTCACACCTCCGACTGATACTCAAATAATCACAATTTTATAAGTTTTTACCAATACTTATTCTTGTAACTTCTTCATTCTTTATCGCCTGTAATAAAATAATCACAATAATCTGCTCCATTTGCTATGGTCCCTTTTCTGTGAAGTACTCCATGTTGAAGGCTTATCATAAGCTCATCAAGTTCACAGAATAGCGGCATTAATTCATCTACCCCAAGCTTTTTAGTGTATGTGCAAATAGGGCAACGAGTAATTCTGTAATAACAAGCGCCCTCATATGGTTCTCCCTCAAAATCAACTTTAAATGACGTAGGATATAGCTTTTCTTTTTCTTCTGTATACCATTTATAATACTTAACTATATTTTTCTTATTGGCTTCTTTTCCTCTCTTAGTATTTAGATTAGTTAATGAAAAAAACCATTTGACAAAATACAGAGAGCGACGCATCATTTCCTGGATGGTCTCTGGTGCAATTTCTTTTTCACTTGCTATATATGGAGCAACAAAGGCAAGGGCGAACATCTCATTGTATGCCATGGGATTGTCATTGCCGATATCATCCATATTCTCAACCAAATCTCTATAGACACCTTTGCTCTTTCTAATAATATCCGAAGCATATACTTTGCCATACTTTTCTATAAGAACTTTTTTCATCGGCCTTTTAAATAGCCAAAAATAAAAACCATTGTATTTCATCTTGCATACCTCATCAATTTTCTAAAATTTTTATACTAATTTATATACAATTTTATTTTCTCCCAATAAGAAGAGCTGAGCCAGAAAGTCCAAGGAATAAAGATTCTTTGTGACTCATAAAAAGACCCTTTGTTGTATCAATTAATTGCACATCTTCGAAGCCATCTTTTTTCAGCTCTTCCATAAATTTATTCATATCTCCATATCTTGATCTACTCATCAAATCATGAATAACAAAAACTCCACCCTTTTTAAGTACACGTAATGTTTCCAGTAAAAGTTTTTGTTTATTTTCCCCCGTTATATTGTGATAAACGTAGTTGCTTGTCACTGCATCAAAACTCTCATCCCTAAAGGGAAGTTTTACAGCATTGCCCTCTTCAAATCTCACATTTTCTATTCCCTCTAATTTTGCATTATTTTCACAGAGTCTTTTAGAAAATTCACTTTTATATGAACCGCTCCATATGTCGCAGCCCACCATAGTCGCCTTTGGATTTTTCTTTGCACAAGCAATGGTAAGTGCACCGCTACCACATCCTACATCTAATCCCAGACCATCATCTGGAATTTTTACATAATCGGCAGTCCTTTCTATAATTATTTTGGCAAGCTTTCTTTTTCCATTGTAATCAAAAGCCCTATATAAAAATCTCATCCAGCTTGCAAAGAAAATAAGTATCAACGTTACAAGCCCAAGAATAAGGGCACATATTAGACGAGTTCTTCCACTAAATACAAAATCACTGACACCAAAGGCTATAAATAGGATAAAAGCTACAAGGCTTGCAAATATTAAATTCTTTAACAAGCTTTGGGGAACCCAATTTTTGTAGTCAACCTTTGTTTTATCGTCATCCATAAAATTTACTTGTTTCATAAAATTTTCTCCTTTAAATAATAAATTATATAAAATTTCCCTTGTCTACTAAAATAATAATTTTGTCTTTGACTATATAACTTATAAATTCATATTAGTACAGTGTATCAATAAGGTTAGGTAGTAAATAAAATATATTATGTTAAACCAACCTCCGCGAATGATCATGTGCAGTCCCTTTGGCAATCTCTCAGTAAGAGGAGTAAAAAGCAAAAGAAATATAGGTGTAAATAAGACTTGCCATCTTGGAAATACTGTGTATCCAAATAAAATTACCAAAGTTAATCCTATGTTTGCTAAAGCCATAATAGAAAAAACTATTTTTGCTTGGAGTTTTAAAAATTTTAAAAATTCATCAAAAGCTCCTTTGTTTTCGTGCCTTGATAAAAGACCTAAGTAGGCACATTGAATGTGATAAGTGCCCCCTAATATCATGCCAAAAATATTTATTAAAAATACAAACCAAGCAAGATTTAAATACTCTTCTTGTATGCTCAAAACAATATGGAAAAATCCAATACAGTATATAAAGGCACATATTGGACCTAAAAGACCACCAATGTATAATCTTTTTATGCTAACATTTTTCATGATGCCAATAATACTATTTATAGTATCCTTGCCATCGTAATCATTTGGATCATAATATAGGGTCATGTCTCCCAAAAACATTAGAAATGAACCCAAAAGACCAATTAATATACTCTTGTATAAATTCATAATTAAACGCCTCCTTACACTCGGATGATATTGATTATCAATTTAATTATAGCATATAACGCTGATTTCTTTCAATTATATGATTTGCTGCGTTAAACTAAGCAAAAAGTTAAAGGCAGTCCGAAGACTGCCGATATTTTTATCATATTGGAATAATCCATAACACTTTTGGGTTCTTCGAAATAGACAAACGGATAATCCTTCCACATAACAGATGCTATTGCAAGTCTTTGCTTCTGTCCTCCTAATAAATAAATTCTTCTGCCATTTTTGTTTTTTCAATTAAGTTCCTATAAACTTTTGATTTTTGTAAAAGCTCTTCATGTTTGCCTTGGCTTTCTAATTTTCCGTTTTCAAGAACTACAATCTTGTCTGCATTTTCTATGGATTTCATTCTGTGTGAAATGATGACAACTGTCTTATCTTTAATTAAATTATTTAAAGACTCTTGGATTTTTTTCTCGTTATCGACGTCAAGGCTTGCCGCTATCTCGTCTAATATCAGTATCGGTGCATCTTTTAAGAAGGCTCTGGCTATTGATAACCTTTGTCTTTCTCCGCCTGATAGCTCAGCTCCGTTCTCACCAACAACTGTATCGAAACCCTTATCCATTTTTTCTATAAAATCTGTGCAATTTGCAAGTTTTGCTGCTCTTTTAACTTCTTCGTCACTTGCATCTTGCTTTCCGATCCTAATATTTTCCATAACGCTTTGATTAAAGAGAACCACGTCTTGAAAAACTATTGAGACCTTATCAAAAAGGGATTCTGTTGATATTTCTTTTATGTCTTTACCATCAATTAAGATTTGTCCCTTGTCATAATCATAAAGTCTTGATATAAGTTTCAAGATAGTTGTTTTACCGCAACCACTTGCACCTACTAGAGCAGTAACCTCTCCCTGCTTAGCTTTAAAGCTTACACCATTTAAAACTTTTGTGTCTTTATTGTAGGCAAATTCAACATCTTTTAAATCAATGTCAAATTTTTTTAGTTCATAGTCATCGCCTTCTTGTAAATCTTGATTTTGAATTTCTTTTAATCTTTCAATTTTCGGTGATAAATAAAATATCTCCATCATTCCCTCTTTAGATGCATCTAGAGAGTCTTTTATCTTTATAGCTGCTAGTAAATATCCTATAAGGTAGAGGGCGCTTATCTCTTTATTAATAATTAGATTTACGCCAACAAATATTACAACAGCAAGGGAAATAAAGCTAAATATTGAAGATATAGACATAGTTAAAATAAGTCCTATTTCTGTCTTTAAGTGCACTTTTTCACTTTTATCCATTTTTTCATACAGCTTTTCTTTCATTTCCTCTGATAAGCCGTATGCTTTAATCTCCATTTGCATTTCGATATTTTCCTGAAAACTTTCTGAATTTTCTCTTAGAACGTCATAATATTTTTTATGTCCCTTAACCTGAATTTTTTTAGATAAAGGTATAAATATAAAGCTTAAAAGTGATGGAATAATTACAGCTAAACCCATCTTGACATTGCTCACTAGCATCATGATAGATATTAGTGGGAAGAAGAGTGCCATACCGCCCACTTTTGGTATTGAATGGCTCATTGCATGCTCTATACCTTCAATATCAGACATAATTGTTTGCGCTAAGTCTGAAATATCATGCTTAGAAAAGTATGATAGAGGTAGTTTTGATAAATTCTCCGCTGTCCTTATTCTTAAATCCGCACTTTCTTGATATGTTGTGCTATATAATTTATCGTATTCGATAGAAAGCAAAATATACATTGCTATCAAGGTCAAAACCGAGAATACTATATAAAATCCCTTGCTTTGGCCCATATTTTCCAAAACTTCTTGAGCAAAAATCATTAGTAATATCGCTGGAAGCATGTTTATACAGTAAACAAAAAATGAGGCCAGTGTTGCTTTACTTAAATTTCTCGCTCCCTTATCTGTAAGAGCAAATCTTTTTTTATAAAACTCCTTCATTTGAAACCCTCCATTCATTCGCACTGTTAAACATCTCTTGTAGCCACCTATACCTTGTATCTTTTGACATTAATTCTTTGTCAGAGCCTCTTTCTATAATTTTTCCGCCATCCATAACAAGTATTTCATCAAGATCTTTAATTGTAGATAGCCTGTGTGCAATCATGATAACTGTTTTATCCTTCATAAGATTTTTGAAAGCTTTTTGCAATTCAAACTCGTTATCTGGGTCAATTGATGCTGATGCTTCATCCATAATAATAATTTTGGAATCCTTTAAAATTGCCCTGGCAATTGCAATTCTTTGTTTTTCTCCACCAGATAAATAAACTCCCTTTGAGCCTATGATTGTATTTTCTCTTTCTGGAAATTTGTCTAATATTAAATCGCATCCTGCTAATTTTAAGGCTCTCATAACGTCATCTCTCGTCGCATCTTTATTAGCCAAAGCGACGTTATCATAAATGCTTTTCTTGAATAATTTCGAATCTTGAAAAACAAAGGAAATGGCTTTTATTAAGGCTTCGTCAGAATATTCAGATATTGGAATCCCACCTATCTTTATGCTTCCTTCATTAACATTGTAAAAACCTGATATAAGTTTTGCCACTGTTGATTTGCCTGATCCAGATGAACCGACAAGTGCATAGGACTTTCCCTCTTCTAATTTAAAGGATAAATTTTCAATGACAGCTTTATCGTTATAAGCAAAGCTTACATTGTCAAATTCTATATTGTAGTTTTTAAAATTATTGACATCACCATGCACTAATTTGTCTTTTTGCATATCTTCGTAAATAGCCTCTAAAGTATCTACTGCATAGTTGCCTTGAGAAATATACATAGAGTACCACATCATCCTCATAAATGAAACAAAGAGAACTCCTGATAAGAATAAAATCATAATAAGCTCAAGTAAAATCACCTTGGCGCTGCCTAAGCTAGTCATAAAATAAACTATAGGAATAATTAAAATTGCAATTAAGCCAAAAAATAACCATTGATACAAAACATAAGGTTTTTTACAAGATAGCGAATAATCATAAGCATACTTTGAATAATCTTTTATCGCCTTATAAAAGCTTTTAAATGACTCGACATTTGCTCTAAATATTTTTACAACTTGCATTCCTCTTACGTATTCAACAGTTTCAGCGCTTAGTTTAGATAGAGCTTCTTGGTATATCTTCATAAATTCTTGCTCGCCCATCATTGCACCTAAAATTAAGCCACCGATTATGGTAAGAGCAAGCAAAGTTATGCCAACTCTTATACTTACTATAAAGCCGAGTACTAGTACAAGTACGGGTGTAACTATTGCCTGAGAACTATCGGGAATCATGTGAGCTACAACCTGATGAGTTTGCGCGGCGTTGTCATCTATGATCTTTCTTATTTGACCAGATGGATTTAAGTCAAAGAACCTAAAACTTGCTTTCTCTAAGCCGTCTATCCCCCTTTTTCTTAAATTTGTTTCAAGCCTAAAACCTAGTATGTGAGAACATGTTCCTGAAACAGAATAAAATATTGCCCCACTTGTTAGTGTGATGACAGATTTTAACGCTATGCTCTCTGCTCCAGATAAATTTGAATTAATTATTAAATTATCCAGAAATTTGTAGATTAAATAAAATCCATATACCGTAAGTACAGCAGATATAGCAGAAAAGACTATAGCTAAAAAACCAAGATATTTTTTATCCTGCACATAAGCAAATAGTTTTTTGTAAATCTTCATAATCATTTCTCCTTTCTTTGATATCCCTTTTAGATATAAATTTACTTAGTTGATAATAATTATCATTGCTTTTCTATTATACATTGGTTATAATTACTAATACAATAGTTTTGAATTAATAAGTCTAATTGGAATATTGTCTAAAAGGGATAGGTGTATTATGGCATATTACGATTTTGTAAAAGAATATATGAAAGTAGATGAATGTAAAAACAATAAGAAGTATTCAAGTGCAGGCTACACTTTTTGTTGGAAAAAAGAGGATTCAGCCTATGCAGAAGGCCTATATTGGTTTTATGAAGGAGATGGATTTATTATTGATATCCATGATTTTTATATCAGAGAAGAAATAATTCAAAATAGCACATATAGTATGGCGGATTATGTTTCAATTTATTCAAGTTACATTGTCAGTGCAAATGGAGAAAAGTTTAATCCATATCAAACACTTACTGCAAACTCATTATGTACTTTTGACTTTGACAATATAAAAGACGATTTTGTTTTTTTATTACACGAGAATTGTTGTTATCTTGCTGTTTCCATTGGTTTTAAAAAAGAGCTAATAAAAAAACATTTAGCATCTATTAACATTAATCCGGAATCATTTTATTCAGCTTTACTTCAACCGAATCAAATAATTCTTACAAAATCCTTAGAAAAAGTTGCAATGGAAATATTGAATTGTAAAATGGACGCTCCTGCCGCTGATTTTTTCTTTAAAGCCAAAGCGAATGAGTGGATAAGTATAGTGATTGACACATACCTAAATAGAAAAAAATATAAAATTGAAATTGATGATAATAAAGCACTTGAAGATGTAGCAAGATTCTTGGATGATCATTTCGCCATGAATGTAAATCAAGAAACCCTTGAAAAAATATCTAAAATGAGCGGAACAAAATTAAAAAATTTATTCAAAGAAAAATATGGTCAAAGCATTACAGAATACACCCAAAGAAAAAGAATGAATGTAGCTGAAACTCTTCTCTTAAATACCGAACTTTCTATAAAGGAAACAGCTGAATCTGTTGGATACACATCCCATAGCAAATTTTCCATTTATTACAAAAGATATAAGGGAAAACTTCCTAGTGAGGTTCGTAATTTAGCTTGCAAGGATCATAATTTAAAATGCGATTATTGTGATTAGAATAATGGAGTGTTATTATTGTTTGAACCAATTGTGCTGTAATAGTTGCAAGTGCTGCACCTTCAATTGCATATTTCTCCATTAATTTCATTAGAATAAGATCAAGAATTATGTTTAAGAGAGCTCCTGGCCCATAATAGGCATGGCTTTTTCATAAATCCATTTCCACGCATAACCATGTTCGATGTTATTGTATACAAATACGTTAAAATGAACATAGCCCATCCTTTTAGAGAGGGAAATAGCAGGACGAATAGGATTTGGCTTAATTTATTCTTAAAAAAAACCTAAAAAATGTGTAGATTGGAAAACAATCGATAAATACGCTTATCTGTCCGCTATGAAGAGATCGGTTGTAAACACCTGAAATCAACCATTTTTACAATCTGCTCTTACAGATAAAATAGACGGTAGAGAAGTTTTCATGAAAGGAATCGACAAGTCCTACCTCTACGAAGACCTCTATGACATTCCTATAGGAGAAATTTAATAAAAATATAGAAATAAATGCCCCAAAATTAAGATTTAAACTTAAATTTGGGGCTATATTTGTATTATAATTTATTAGCTTTTTCTTAATATCTTTTCATAGCTATTTATTTTCAAATTTTAAAAATTTATTAGAAAGATACAAAAATGTGAATAATTCTCCTAGGGCAAAAGCACTCAGCAAGACCAAATCATGTGGGTTTATGAACCTTAAATTATTAGCCTCTATTGCCAGAAAGCTTAGACCTACAATTTTTAAAGACCTAAAAGCGCTCGCAAAACCAAACATGGTAAAGATTGTAGATAAGAGCACTATGATCCCAAAAGACCTTATCCTTATGGAAAGAGCTCCAAAAATCCCAATTATTGGAAGGGCAAGCAAGATGCTAAGGCCTATATAATAAAAATATATAGAAAAATCAATGGTCAAAAATCCTCCTATATATTTTCCTCCCAGGTAGAAAAGGGCCAGAAAATATATTTGGCAAAGGCAAATTATAAGAAAAGCCAAAATCAATTTTGCTCCCACAAAGGCCATATTTTTCTTTGGGCTAAGTCTAATAAATTTTAGGCCTGCTCTGTGTTCTGTCGCCCAAAGGCTTGCTATTACGATTGCAATTAAGGGAATGTAGAAAAACGAAAAGTAAAACAAGCTTACCTGGGTCCACAAAGATTGCCATTCATTGGTCAATGTTTCCCTATTTCCCATAAAGTTTATAAGGCCAAAGGCGTTAGCTAGTAGGGGAATTATCAGACTTACCAACAAGATATTTGTAAATTTTATTTTTTTAAATTCTAATTTTAACATAAGTCCTCCTAGTCCTTGTATAGATTATAAGTTTTCATTGCCTTTAAGTAGCCAAGGCAGGCTATTAAAAGGATCAGGGCAATTATTGGTGTATAAAAATTTATTGGATTTAGAACCTGGATAAATTCCCCTCCTTCGCTTACATAAGAAATATTTAATAAACTTGCCATCCAAGCAAAGGGATTTACAAAGGCAAGAGTCTCTGATGTAAGCATGGTTATTACTCCAGTAAGACCGCCTATTATTCCTATAAATGATAGGGTATAGACTCTTTTTGATTTCATTTCTATTATCATAAATAGGCCCATAAAAAATAAATTTATTAATATGGCAGATATATTTACCAAGGCAAATCTTAATATCATGTCAGTGTCCATATTAAAATGACCCGACTTTTTTGCTAGTAGGAGAAAGACAATAGCTTCTACTATTTGCAATAAAACTAGTTTTAGGGATAGGTTTTTAAATTTATTTATGAGTATAGAGTTTACTTTTTCTCCAAGACTTACTTGCAACTGCCACATCTTGTTTTTTTCCTCGATTTCAATCACTTTTTTCACCAAAGAAGAGATTAAAATCGGATTTATCAATAAGGAAATAAATAGATATGTGTCTAAGATATAGGCTAGGGGATAATTTCCTTCCGCAAATGATTTTGAATGGCTGACCCCTGCCACCATTAGCATTTGAGCGAAAAATACTATTGGTATTAAAAAATTTATCCCAAGTCTTTTGTATTTTTTTCTTTCTAAGTTTGCCATATTAAGACCTGCTTTCTTCGATAAAAAGTTTTTCTAGGCTTTCTTTTTCTTCTTCAATTCTATATATATCAACCTTTCCGTGCAAGAAATTTACTATCTCAGAAATTTTTCGATTAGAAACTTTGCCCAAAATAATCTTCTTATCCCCTAGCCTTGTTTGATCAAGGTCTAAAAGGGCAAGGGCTTTTTTATTGTCAGATGTTTGGATGGAAATAAATGGTGGATGAAGTTTCCTATAGTCTTCCAAGCTTCCATTGTAGGTTAGTTTCCCTGCCTTGAGAATACCAATATGTGTAGAAATTTTTTCCATCTCATCAAGAATATGGGAAGAAATCAGAATGCTTGTAGAAGTGTTTTTCACTATGTTTTTAAATAAGTTTCTCATTTCCTCAATTCCCTGAGGATCAAGGCCATTTATAGGTTCATCTAAGATCAATAACTTTGGACTACCTATTAGGGCAATTGCAATTCCAAGTCTTTGCTTCATACCAAGCGAATAATCCCTTGCTTTTTTCTTGCCAACATTATTAAGGCCAACAAGGTCAAGAGTTTTTGAAATTTCTGCCTTATCTATTCTCTTAAGCTCACAAATTATTTCAAGATTTTCATAGCCTGTTAAGTGGTCATAAAAGGAAGGATTTTCAATTAGGGCACCAAGATTTTTGTTAAGGTCTTTTTGGTTTCTAGGACTTACTTCTTGGCCAAAAACCTTAATTTCCCCTCCATCTTTTCTCACAAGACCAAGTATAAGCTTCATAAGTGTTGACTTTCCCGCTCCATTTTTGCCTATTAGGCCATAAATTGAACCTTGTTCGATTTGCAGATAGTCAATATCTAGGACTTTCTTCTTGTTATATGATTTTTGTAGATTTTTTATTTCTAATATTTTTTCCATAATCACTCCTCCTAACAAAAGGATACCAGGCTAAGATAAAAATAAGCTTTAAGCAAGGTCACTTTTACATCACAAAAACCAAAATATCAAAAGTCTGGTGTATAATTAGGATAGCAAGGAGGAGCTTAATGGATTTTAGAAATAATTTTTCTATACTAATAGTAGATGACGAAACAAATTTATTGGAAAATTTATATATTTTTTTGAAAGAAAAGGGTTTTAAAAAAGTTTATACCGCCAAAAACCTCAATGAATCTAGGTTTAAACTAGGAAATTTCAAAATCGACCTAGTTGTCCTTGACCTAATGCTACCCGACGGGAGCGGTTTTGATCTATTGAAGGAAATAAGAAAAACTTCCGATATGGCAGTCATAATCCTCTCCGCCCTTGATGGGATAGATGATAGGAAGGAAGGTTTTGAAAACAAGGCCGACGACTACCTAGTCAAGCCATTTTTCCCTGATGAACTCCTTTGGAGGATTGATGCGGTTTTAAGACGCAGTAAAAAAATTAAAAACGAGGAAAGAATATCTTTAGGCAAGGTAATTTTCGATAAGTCCAAGGGCATCCTCATAAAAAATGGAGAGGAAATCCCCCTAACTGCCACCCAATTTAAAATCCTGTCCTACCTAGCCGACAACATGAATGTGATTGTCTCTATTGACCGCATTTTGGAAAATATTTGGGATGATTCCTATGGTTATGAAAACACATTGATAACCCACATTTACAGGATTCGTGAAAAACTCGAAGACAATCCTAGAGATCCAAAAATCCTAATTACCATCAAGGGTTTGGGCTATAAACTGGTGAAGGAAGATTAAGATGTTTAATTACATTATAAAAAGATTTAAAAAAATCGTAATAAGAATCCTTGCCCTTTTATTTTTTCTGACATTTTTGCTAATGGTCTTTCTCTACCTCAACTACAGGTTGGGAGATAAATATCCAAATCCTAATGATGTTTATACTTATATAGCTAATAACAAAACAGATACTTATCTCAACGAAAATAATAAGAACTTTTTAAAAGAAAATGATATTTGGGCCATAAGGCTAGATAAAAATGGCAAAGTCATCGAATCTTTCAACAAGCCAAGAGAGGTAAAAAATAAATTCGAGATTACAGATGTAGTTAGCTTTAACAGGTATTACTTGGCTGATTATCCCGTTTTTACCTATATTGTAGGAGACGGCCTAATCCTTTTTGCCTATCCAAAAAATTCTTTAGATAAATTGCCCTTTAATTATTATAACTACCAGAACCTTGTATTTAATATGTGGCTAGTAGTCATATTTATAGTTTTATTTTTGCTCTTTGTCTATGTTTTTTACAGGATGGATATAAGGGATATACTTAAAAATATTGCTCCTTTTCAAAAGGCCATTGATGGGCTTTTTGAAGATGACTATGAAAAATTAGATGAAAGTGGAGAATTAAGAGACCTTGCCCTTTCAATTAACAAGGCAAACGAAAAATATAATAACTTAAAAAAATCACAAAGTAAGTGGATAAGGGTAGTTAGCCACGATGTTAGGACCCCTCTTGCAAAAATTTCCTGGGAACTTAATAAAGAAAACAAAAATGACCTCGATACAAAAAATATCCAAGACCAGATTTTAAAAATTTCAAATATTTTAGAAGGTCTCAATCTAACTATGTCCCTTGCCAACATCGACAAGGAGAATTTTGAGTCAAAAAGTCCCTTAAAAGTAATCCGAAAAGTCATAGTCGATAAGTTAAATGAAAACCCAAAAAGAGAAATTATTTTTGAAAATAGGCTAAGAGATCCAGATATAAAGCTTAAAATGGATCCAACCTTGTTTTATAGGATGGTCGAAAATATCATAAAAAATTCCCTTGCCTATACCGAGGGAAAAATCGACCTTATAATTTCAAACCCAGATAACCAGCTAATTATAAGGGTCTTAGACCAAGGCTGTGGGGTAGATGAAGATATAATAAAGAGAATTAATGACGAAGATTTGACCAATATTACAAGGCACGGTTTGGGGATTTTTATTTCTAAACAAATAGCCGAATTGCATGATGGGAAATTTTCTATAGAGAATAAGGACCAAGGCCTTGACGTTTCCTTTATCTTTGACCTGATTAATTAAATTTTATTTTAATCATAAATCACAATTAAAAAACGAGCCAGCAAGAAAATCATGTACCGAGCTCCCAATCGTTAGATTTTGGTATAACTTTTTGAGGTCGGTACATGATTCTGAAATAGCATATTTTTTGATAAATCAGAAATAGAATATCTTTCAAAAGAATTATTTGGAATCGTATTATATGATTCTACAGTTGCTTTATATACTGGTTCTGAAAAAAACGTTAACTTAAATGTATCTGAACTTTCATCTAAATTTAAAAATAATAACAACTCTATTGTTTTTGTAATTTAATAAGAAAGTCTTATTCTAGAATCTACTCTATAAAATTCACTAATAGCATGGTCTATCTCATGACTTGAATGAATAATTAAAGCTGGACCATTTTTACACAAACGATCTTTTATTTCTAACAAATCAATTTTTGCATACGGAAAGTATTTATTAATAGAATTTTGTGCCTTTTCTATATCAATAAATATTGAAAGTCCCATATATTTTTTTGTTGGTATGCACGAATCTTCAAAAGAAACTTTACCTATTTCGATTACACTTAGATCGCCTTTACCTATCAGAGCACGTTCATTATTTTCAAGATTAAACTCATAACATCCATCTAAGCAATGATCTATTTCTAAAACCCTGCTTTTTTGATTTATTTTTTGATATGCTGTCTCCATATTTAGGTTATTATATGATAACTGAACACCTTCAAATAAATTGTAGCAACGCATTTCACCACAGCCATTAGAATTTTTAATTGTATAAATTTTACATTCATCAGTAACCTTTTTTTCGGAAAATATATATCCTTCAAGGACATCTTCTATTATATCCGCCTGATTTAATTCCAAAACTCCACCTCCAAATGAATAATAAATAATTAATTTATACCCCTCTTGATATGGCTGGCATTGTAGCCTTGGGGTACAGATATATGAAATACATTTGGAGTTCTGTAGGATAGGTCGTGGAGGTAGAGGGCTGTTTGATGAGAAAATATAATTCGATTACTATTGGATGATATTAAAATAAAATCGTCTATTACTTTTCCTTTTAACTGATATAGTCCTGGTCTTAATCTTTCTAATTGTCCGATTTTTGTTAATTTTGATAAATTATGCCTAGTATATCCAAGTTCTTCTGCTTCTTTGTTGGTGATTACTAAATTTTCTTGTATATAATTTTTAAGTATATCCATAGTCCACCTCCTATCATTTACGATTTTATTATATGTTATAAAAGCGAATATATAAAGTTGGCTTGTGATTGTTTTATATTTTAAAAAGGATGTAACGAATCCTTACTCTCTTCAATAAAAAAAGAGCAGCCTTTTAAGCCACTCTTATAGAAAGTACAAAATGAGTTTATATTATTTTTTGTGTCTCCTCATACCAGTTGCAAAACTACTCTTACATCCATGTAATTTTTTTGAGTCTTTTTGACATATCCTTCTTCGTCTTTATCAAATACAAAGTGCTTATAAAACTGCTTAAAATGCAGGATTTCTAAATTTACATCTTTTGTATCAACGCTACAGCTTCAGCAGTCGATTTCTGCCAATCAAAACTTCCTATTCGGTCGCTTCTCTTGGGAAATCTTTGCATGAGATCTGGCTCTACTTTTCAGTGTAGCTTCGCTTCTTGACAAGTAGGGCTAGAGCTTCAACGTGGCTTGAGGGGTCAGTATAGATAAGATTTGGTATTTTATAAATGCCTCGTTTGTGGGAATGGGTCAATTAATTTTTTAATCTATAGCATTCTAGCCACTTTAATTAATAAAAATATTTTTTATAAGTGAAACGGAAGTCCTGCTAAGGGTTCAGCGAAAACTCTCACACATGAATAAACTGCTGTCATTTGCATAGCAGTAAATTCGTTGACATTCCTTCCTGCTGTTGTTCTCCCAAATAAAAAAGACGATGAAGATTTCCTCTCCCCGTCTTTAGATTTGTCTCTCGACTTAAAAATTAAATTTAAAATGTTTATATTACCACCTCCTAAAAGTCAGCATAAGAAAAACACCTACAGATGTAGATGTTTAACCTTTATTGTAATATTTGTTTGAATTAATCTTCTCTATATTTATAAATTCTATCGATGGTATCCATATCTGTGTTCACAATGTATACGTAATTATGATCATCTGAAACATAGTACTTATATGGTCTGAAAGGATTTCTTAAAAATAAATCAGATACATAAAGGTCATCGGTGTTGTCATTCAGATTTATAATTAGAATTTCCTCTAGTTGTTTAACTTGGTCCAATGTAATACTTCTTTTAGAGATGTCTGTCATACTGTATACTCTGCATTTATTTGGATTAGATGGATCTTTCCCATCCCATAAATATACAGACTGACATCTATCGCATTTCCAGAAGTAATCATTAAACAGTTCATAATCCTCATGAAAAACTATATCTTCAAGCTTTGGATTCTCTTGATTCAAATATTTTCTGTTAAAATCTTGCAATTCCTCTTTTGTGTAAACATCAAATACAATGCTACCATCATGATCCCTCAATATATTTCTGCAAATATAACATCCCATACCAGCCATATCGATTTCTCCTAGTTATTTATTATCAATAAATTAATACCCATTTTACTCTTAAATTACTATAAGTCCTCTATCATCGTAGACAGATTCACTCGTATCATTGCCACACCTTATTGCCCTATCAAGAGCCATTATTGTAGCAATTACTCCATCTATCTTTTCTGTAGATTTTTCCTTATCTGCTTTTATATTTCCAGCAGGATCTGTTCGTATAAATATATTATCCATCATCTACCTTAGAACTGGATGACCTCCGTGGTCTATTTTTCTTTCAAGTGTAAGTTTCATTAACTCTTTTGTTGGTGAAGACATATCTTTAAAACCTCGTCCAAAAGGAATAACTGTAAATCCCATTCCTTCATGTGTGTCGACTGCCTTTTGATGAGTTTCGTAGCAGATTGATTTGATATCTATTCCAGCAGTTGTTATGAGTTTTAGAATCTATTTTATATTTTTCATAGTTTTTATTGTATTCTTTCTCATGTTTCTTACAGAATCGTCCATCAACTAATTCAGGACATCCTGGATGAGAACATGGTCTCTTAAGTTTACTTGGCATTTAAACACCTCTAAATATTAAAAGCCTCGAAGATTAAATCTCCAAGGCTCGTTTTATTATTCTTTTGCTATTTTAACTATACTACAACTACTTACTCTCATTCTATCAACTTTACTCTCCACTTGACTTTTTTCTTAGAAGAAAATATAATTTAGTTAGAAAGTATGAATTTCTAACAAGGAGGCTTTGTTATGTTAGTTGAACTAAAAGCTAAATCACAAGTTACTATCCCAAAAGACATAGTAAAATCTATGGAATTAAATCAAGGTGATCAATTTGAAGTCATAGAAGATAATGGAAAAATTGTACTTATTCCAGTTGCAATCTATCCAGAGCATGTCATAAAAAATTTAAAAGCTGAAGTAAAAGAGATTAAAGAATCTATAAAAAATGGGACTCAACCCGTTTTTGATTCTATCGACTCACTATTCGAAGAGTTAGACAAGTAATGTCCTATAAAATTACTTATTCGAAAGCCTTTAAAAAACATTACGAAAAACTATCTGATACTGAAAAGAAACAGACTAAAAAGAAACTTGAATTTTTCGTAGAAAATCCTACTCATCCATCTTTAAGAACCAAGAAGATACAGGGTACAGATGGCATATGGGAATCTTCTGTTAACATGGATATTCGAATTATTTGGTTCTATGAAAATAATGAATTGGTATTTCTTTTAGATATAGGACACCACGATATCTTAGATGAATTTTAAAATTAGTACTATAATAAAAACACGAATTGAAAACGAAAGTTTTGCGGGTGATGCATTTATGCGTCACCCGATTTTTTTATATCTCTATATTTTTTAAAGTCTTACTATTAAGTCTAAAAATATGCTGAATTGAGTAATTCATCTCAACAGCAATCTTTTCCCAAGATTCAAAACAAAGACTTCATTGTTTATCTTCTCTGGCATTTTAAGATAATCTTCAGCTTTCATAGAAACTGTTATATCTGATATCTTTTCATAGATTGCACCTTCAGCAAAAGGCAGTGGTTTATAGGAATAAATGATTGATCCATTTCTCTTATCTGGTTTGAAGTAGATTTCCCTATACTGACCAATAAATCTTCCAAGTCTCTCTCCCATATCAAGCAACCTAAACTTAGCCCATAAATCCATTAGTCCGTTAGATGATGGCGTTCCAGCAAGTCCAACTATTCTTCTTACCTTTGGTCTTACTTTCATCAAGGCTTTAAACCTCTTTGACCTATGAGATTTAAAGGATGATAGTTCATCAATTACAATCATATCGTAGTTAAATGGTAGTTCGCTCTTATTTATTAGCCAGTCAACATTTTCCCTATTGATTAAATAAATATCTACCTGTTCTTCTAATGATTTTATTCTTTCCTTTTCACTACCTATGACTACTGAATAATTTAAGATATCAAGGTGAGACCATTTTTCTATTTCTACCTTCCATGTATCTCTGGCAACTCTTAGTGGAGCTATGATTAGAACTTTAGATATCTGTCAAACTTACTGCTAAAAGTTCTATCTAAAATCCAGCAAGAGCTCCTGATATCAATAGTCCAAATTCCCTGTAGGCCTTGTTCCTAAATATATCATAAACAAGGATTACTACAATAAAATAAAATATTAATTCAAAACTATTCATTCAACTCATTTATAACTTTCAGATGCATTCAATTTCATTTTATGTAAAAAAACAAGCCCCTAATCTTAGTAGTTAAAGTTTACTAAAATTCGGACTTGCCTTTATGATTTTTTATTTTTTTAAAACATTAATATTTTACCTATTTTCGTTTGTATAAATTCTTTTGCCCTTCGGCGATTTTTTAGGATAAGCTAAAAACTTGTTTAAGGCGGCGAACATTTCTTCACTTGTCACATGCTCTAGTAAGTCCGATTGTTCATGGACTATATCACCATTAAGACCTAGGACATCCACTAGGAAACACTCCCATAGCCTATGTTTGGATAAAATTGCTTTCGCCTCCTTATCGCCTAGTTCGGATAAGTATATTTTGTTTTTTTTCTGGATTACCAACCCATCTTCTATTAGTTTTTTGATCATTTCACTAACTGATGGCCTACTTATCGAAAAATAATCTGATATATTTTTATTATTTGTATAGCCCTTATCTTTTGAAAGTCTATATATAGCCTGAATGTAGTCTTGTCTTATTGAGTTCATCTTATACCTCATAGTGCGTAATCTTTTAACAAATTTATATATAAGATTCTACCCTTTTCAGTTAGTTTATAAATACCATCATCTATAATTATCTTGTTTTCTGCTATTAGCATCTTGCTATATTTTTCTATATCTTCTTTTTTCCAGGATAGGTGTTTGTATATTGTGCCTATACCCAGTTCTTCTTCTGAATTTTCTCCTTGTTGGTGGTTGCCAACGTGAATCACAAATGTATCCTTTTTAAATTCCACATGATTTTTCTTACGCCTTAATATTTTCATCAAAAATCCATTTTTGTTAAATAAAAATGTAAGAAGAAAAGTAATCCCTGCCATGGTTGCTGACATTCCAGACATGGATAGGTTGAAATACATGGCTAATAAAAATCCTAAAACAGAATTTATTATTGAGTAAAGGACTGATATTAAGATCATGACTCTTAGATTTTTGCTTATCAAGTATGCACTTGCGGCAGGTGCTATTAGAAATGATATTACTAAAATAGCTCCCACAGCCTCAAAGGCGACCACCGTTGTAAATGAAGTAAGGGTCATTAGAGCGTAGAATAAAAGTACTTCTGAAAATCCTGCAATTTTTGCAAATTCTGTATCAAAGGTTGTTAGTTTTAGCTCTTTAAAGAAAACTATAATAAAGGCTAAGTTTAATATCCCTATCACAGACATTTCAAATAGGGATTTTGGAATTTCATAACCAAAGAAATTCATAGTATTTAGAGGTGCCATTATGACCTCTCCCATGAGGACGACATCCACATCAAGGTGGACATTTCTCGCATACTTTGTTATAAGTATAACTGCCAAGGCGAAAAACATTGGAAAAACAATACCCACCGCATCATCATTTTTTACAAGTTTTGTCTTCGATAAAGATTCTATAGAAAATACTGTTATTATTCCAAAAAGTGCCGCCCCAAAAACTAGGTAAACTGAGCTAATATCCTTTACGATAAAATAAGCAATTACAATACCAAGAAGTATTGAGTGGCTTATAGCATCAGCTAACATTGATAGCCTCCTTAGTACCAAGAAAACTCCAATAAGACTGCAAGCTATAGCTGTGACTAAGAGCACTAATAAGGTTTGGTAATTTGATATAAATGAGTATCTTAGAAAATCAATCATATTTTTTCCTCACAATCATTTTTCTCATCCCCCTTGGACCAACTAGCATTGATAATAAAGATATAAAGCTCATTATCAGAATAATTGTAGATCCAGTACTCATACCGTCATAGGCTGTGGAAATATAGGTACCTATAAATGCAGAAATTCCGCCAGATACTCCTGCAATTATTAACATAATATGAAACCTATCTGTCCACTGTAGGGCCGTAATTGCAGGAACTATAAGCATGGATGAAATCAATATTGCTCCAACAAGTTTAAGTCCTGTTGTAATCAAAAGCATAGTCGCAATTAAAATCACAGTATTCATCAACCCTGGATTTATTCCAATTGTTTTTGCATAAACTTCATCAAATACATAGACTTTTATTTCCTTATAAAAGGCTATGAGCATTAAGATTGAAAAAATTGATACTATAAATATTATATTTACATCGTTTTTCATAATGTAAGAAGCCTGGCCAAAAATATAGTTTTTAAGACCAGATTGGGAAACTCCAGCATAGTCAGGATTGCCTTGGATAAAACTTTTTAAAACCATGCCTAGTCCAAAAAAGCTTGATAATAAGATGGCTAAAGTAGCATCAAGGTCTATTTTTGAGTTGTTTGAAATAATATCAATTAAGAAAAATGATATAGCACCTGCAAAGGCAGCCCCAAACAAAAGTATGATTGGGGATTTTTCCATTGATAGCATAAAGGCAATGACAATGCCAGGATAGGTACTATGACCTATAGCATCACCTATTAAAGACTTCCCCTTTAAAACGCTTATTGAACCAATTATACCAGTAGCCATGGCTAGAATTATTGTGCCTAAAGCTACTATTATAAATGAATAATTTCTTAAAATATCCATATCCTTACCTCACAAAGGCCTTGTCAACATTTTCTTTTGTAAAAACTTCAGAGACTTTACCTTGAGCTATTACTTTTTTATTTAAAATTATGATATGATCGAAGTATTTTTCTATAGTGTTTAAATCGTGATGAACAACTATGGATGTCTTTCCCTTCATTTGAGAATCCTTCATAAAGTCAAATATAACTTTTTCTGTCACCTTATCAACACCAGCCAGTGGCTCATCCATGAAATATATATCAGCATCTTGGGCAATAGCTCTTGCTATAAAAACTCTTTGCCTTTGACCCCCTGAAAGCTCTGAGATTTGCCTATCTTCAAAATCGTGCATACCAATTTTTTTAAGGGCGGATCTTGCAAGATCATAATCATGCTTACTCGGTCTTTTGAGCCAACCAAGATGGACATACCTACCCATAAGAACAACGTCTAGAACTGTTGTTGGAAAATCCCAATTTACAGATGCTGTTTGAGGTATATAAGCAATTTTTTTCTTAATTTCTTCAAAAGATTTGCCCATAATAGCAACTGAACCTGATAACTTTTTTTGTAAATTTAAAATTCCCTTTATTAAGGTTGACTTTCCTGCTCCATTAGGGCCAATTATTGCTGTAATTGAATTATTAACTATTTCAATATCATTATCCCAAAGGACAGGCTTATCTGCATATGCAATTGTCATATCCTCTACTTTAATAATTACATCTTTCATAAGCCACCTATTTCAAGTTTTCCACAATTAAATCGACGTTGTGTTTGTACATATCTATATAAGAGTCGCCTGCTTGACCCTCTGGCGCTAGAGAATCTGAAAATAATTCCTTGCCTTGGCCTGATACAACTTCAACATCAAATCCTTTAGCATTAACAGCTTCCTTTAACTTTTCCATCCTCATTGGATCAGTAGTTGATTCTGCAAAAATAGCTTTAATTTTATTTTTTACAATAAAGTTTACAGTATCTTCTATATCTTTGTTCGCAACTTCACTATCAGTTGAAACTCCTTGGGGTGCCTTGACAGGAATATTATAAGCTCTTGAGAAATAGTTGAAGGCATCGTGTGGGGTAATCAGAAACCTACTAGATTCTGGAATAGAATTTATTTTTTCCTTATTTTCCTTATCTAGGTCATCAAGCTTAGCAAGATAGTCTTTTAAGTTTTTTTCAATGTTCTCTTTTTCCTCAGGAAGAAGTTTTTCTAAATCTTCTGCAGCATTTCTTGTTGCTTCCTTATAAAGATTTATATTAAACCAAAAATGTGGATCAACTACAACTTTTCCATCTTGCTCCATCTCCCCAACATCTTCCTTTTTAAAGCTTCTAGCTACTGCAGAGCCTCTCTTTTCTAAAACATCAACCATCTTTCCCTCAAAATGTAAACCATGATATAAAAGAAGGTCAGCCTTCTTAATCTTCTCCAAATCTTGTGGCTTAGCTGTATAAAGATGTGGGTCTTCACCAGCAGGTATTATAAGTTCCCTATCAACCTTATCTCCCACAAGATTATCAACCATATCATACAAAAATGATGTTGTAACAGTTACAATCTTTTTCTCATCACCTTGCTTTTTAGCTTCTGAATCAGTTTTATTTGCATTTTTAGAACAAGAACTAGCAATAATAAGCATTGCTAGAGCCATTAATATTTTTTTAAATTTCATATTTCCTCCGATAAATTTTAAAATTACATTATTAGGTGTGCCTAACTATTTCTATTGTAGCCTAAATTTTATTTTTGTCAATCAAATTTTGATAATAATTATCATTTGCTATTCAAATAATTTTTATAGAGAAATTTCAGTTAAGATAAAAATTGTATAAACAAGCTGAAAATATTGATATTAATTAATATTGGCTCTTAATTTTAACTATAAAAACCTGCTTATAAAAATAGTGCAAGATAGAAATCACTTTCTTTCTTACACTATTTATAGCACTAAAAACACCTACAAATGCAGGTGTTAGATTAAATTATAAAATTTTCAATCCAAATCACAGCAAAACTTTTCCCATCTAAGATTCCAGCATTAATTCCCTTATCTGTATAAGAAAACATTTTTTCATTTCCCAAAAAACCAATCATAAGTTCTTCTCCAATACTTATAATCGCATCTTTATCGTGGTAGGTAAATTCATATCCATCCCTAAATTTCTTCCAATCAGATGCTGTAAATAAGGTATTTTCATTCAAAATATCATCTAAATCTTCAATTATATATTCTGTTAAATATTCATCATCAGATATAAGATAATTTACAGAATTATCTTTAAAAGATATATTAACCCCGAGATCATAGGCCAATTTCATCAAATCTAGTTTGCTTACTTCAACTTCTATATGGTTTTCTTCCTTTGATATTGAATAAATTAACTCTTCCCACAAATTTGCATATTCACCAAAGATAAAAAAATACTTAAAGCCTGATGTGATTAGTTTATTAACAGTTTTTTCTATCATAAATCTATTATTAATGTTATTTGAAATTATAAAACAGTTTTCTCCTGATATTGGATCGATATCAAAATCACTGCTATCTTTTGCACATAAATTATTATAAAGCCAATCGTTATTATAGTACATATCACACCTAATAATCGTTAAGATATATCTTTATTTTTATCCTCGCCCACTTACCTCGCATTTCTTTTTCCTCTACTTTTGCAAAAAGATTTTTGCCAGCGTCCATTAGCCTTGAAGAAATTACATTATCTTGACGAGGAAGGTAGCCTATTTTTTCTTTTCTTGATGTTTCTATTGAAATGGCTTGGGGATCGTCTTCGTTGTCAGGCTCTCGGTAGAATACTAACTTTCCTCCTAATTCTAAAGTTTCGTAGATTTCCCCAATATTTTCAACATGAGTAGTCCCTGCCACATATGAATCAAAAAGATAAATATCATGTTCAAATGGTTTGGGAAGGTCAACTCCCTTTTCATTATTAATTATAATATCAATATGGCCATTTTGATCTTTTTTTATTAAATCACTCATTTATCTCCTCAATAATTCTTTTATGTATTTTTTCTGGGTAACGATGGCATCTTGGTAGGATTTTAGGTCATTTTCCAAAGTATTAAGCTTTTCTTGCTTTTTGTCTTCATCCTCTATATAAATCTTACAAGTATAGAGACTTTGAGATTTTATTTCAACGATATCTTCTTTAATTTTCTGAACTAATTCTTGTAATCTTTTGACCTCATCCATCAAAAATTTTCCAGTTAAAGGATTGTCAATATCAATATCTCCACTACAAACTATTTCGTAAATAATTTGCAGAGAATAAAGGTCATCGTCCTTATATGATTCTGTGGCATTATAGAATAACTCTTTCTCACTATCAGAAAGTTCTGGCTTAAGGTCAGAGTGTAAGGTTCTTACAATTTTTCTATATAACTTTTTTAGTAAAATTGTATCTTCCTTAGGTAAAATATCTAAATGCGACCTACTAATTGCATGGTTAATTTCATCCATCTTATAGTCTAGCTTTTTCTTATAATCAGCAAATTCTAAATCAAGTATAGAGTCAATTTCTGATAAATCAATTTTCTCTTTTCGATTAATCTTAGACTGAATTAAAGCTTTCTTTCTTCTAAGCCTATGATACTTACAAAAAGCGGAGAAATTCTTGTATTCAAGACTGCCAAAAATTAACATATATTAGGTTTTAATATTTTCGCAAACTACATAATAAATATTGTCTCTTTCGAGGAATAATTCTGCCAAAGTTTCTTTAAGTTCTTTATGTTTTCCTTAAGTTTTTTATCGTCAGAAAATCCAATTATTTTTCCCATAGAAATACCTTTCTTAAATGTTCTTTAAATTTTATTAAAAATAAAAAGACCCCAACATAAGAGCAAAGTCAATCATGTTGGGTTTTTCTTATGTATTTTTTTTGGGCTATTAATACCTTCTGTTAGATAGGTCTTCTTATCAGTCACAATTCCATTTATTGTTTGCTTTACTGCTTTCATTATAACATAATTTCCACTAAATCACTCACTAATATCAGAAGTAAATAATACATACCCTTATTCAGATAAGCTGCCAGATGAAATTGTAAAGGAAAAAAAGCTAATAAATTTTATAGAAGATTTCAAAAAAATCTACACATTACTTGGATTTTTCTGAGCAAAAAAGAATATTATATGATAATGCCATAGCCTTTAATTAGTCAAGTCCATAATATTTTGTAAAATCTACTAGCACAATATTTACTATTTTATTCTAATCTATAATTTAGAAGATGTTATCCAATCTTCATTGATATCAATGTGGATTGGTCTCCAAAAGACGACGGGCTGAATATTAATCTAATAACTGATTCTTGATTAGGGAATATCCTAATTACTTTTTCACGTCTTCTAACTTCTTAGTTTATTCTTTCTGGGCAATTGGTTGACCTAAGTCTACTATGAACCACTTCATTAGCTAGATATGCAAAGGCATCTTCAAATCCTTCGTCTAAGATGTTTAAAGAGTTTTGAAATTTCTTTTTATTTTCGTATTTTAAGAATATTTCATCTTTCATTTTTCTTGCCAAGTTGATATCTAGGATTTTAAATAGTGCTTTGATATCAGTTCTAAATCCTTCAGTGTTTTTCTTTGGTGTTTTTGATAGGATGTTTCTTAGAAAATGAACCTGTAATCTTTGCCATATTACATTTAAGAATGTTTCCTTTATTGCTTTTACTAGGCCTTTGTGGGCATCTGATATTACTATTTTAAGGCCAGATAGTCCTCTAGCTTGTTTGTTTCTAAAATTATATTTTGGCAAATTTTAGTATCACGTATTATATCATCCATTAATTCTTCAAAATCTGGAAGTTCAATTGATATCTTAACTTTGTTGAACTCACTAGAATTTTCTAACAATTTAAATCTATGTTTCTTTCTATTTATTTTTTTAATAAGGTAGTTGTATTTATTTATAGTATTTAATCTATAATCAACGATAAATTCACGAAATAAATCGTACCTTTTAATCTTAGTCGGAATTTTTGAAATTTCCTCTTATAAATAAAAAAGTTTATTTGACAACTTTAAACTTTCGATTTCATTCAAATAATCAATTATCTCAAAAGATATTTCTATCAAATTATCTATTTGTCTTATTACTAATGTATTATTATAATTTCTTACTTGCTGTAAAATCTCAGCATTTTTCAATTCATGTTCTAATTTTCGATTTTCTTTCAATTCTTTTATTAGTATATTTTTTGCTACAACTGTTGAAACAATTATAGCCAGCACTGATATACATGTGGATACAACAAATTCAATATTATTGATTACATATTTAATGGCAATCAGCTCAATAAAATTATACTAACTAAATACCTATGGATTTTTCCTTTAATAATATATTTTTAAATATCACTTAATTTTTTATTACTAGAATTATAATTTGAAATTGCAAAAATAGTATTATTGCACTTTTTCATTTATTCCCTTTCGATCCTTGACATCAATACTACCGTCTCCACATGTTCATCATTGTCCAAACTTATATTTAAATCATCGTCTACAATTGGGAGCCTGAAAGTAATTGATTTTAGCCATTGTCCGTTAGGCTGTTTTTCTTCATAAACCTGAATTTCGGAAATCAAAGCTGTAATTAACTGTCTACGCTCTACATCATTCATGACTTTATAGAGTTTATCAAAATAAATCAGAATCTTATATATGTTATCTCCTGTAAGTTTTTCAGCTTCAATAGTCTGTTTCTTTGCTTTCGCATCAATTAACAATGATTCTAAGTCTTCAATCTTATCATACATACGATAAAGTCTATCGTCTAAGTCCTGTTTTCTTCGTTTGTAGTGCTTATCATCAGCATCTAAATTATCTATTTCCTCAATTAGTTTAAACTTTGTAGAATGACTCTTCCTCAATTCCTTTTGGTAATTATCTATTTCTTTTTCTATTTCAGAGGTATCCACCTTCATGTTGATTTTTTCTTGCATCATAGAAGCAAATTTCGGATTACTTACAATCTTGACAATCACCTCTGCAACAGCATCATCTAACAATTCTTCTCTAATTTGCTTACTGAATGTACACTTATGACCTCTTATCATCTGCCTATGTTTACAACCATAGTAATAAAAATCTTTATACTTTGTGCCATCTTTCTTTTTCTTGATACACTTGTTTCCAAACATTCCCACTCCACATATCGGGCATTTTACAATTCCAGAAAGCAAGTGCGTGCGTGTATCTTTTCCTTTATTCACATGCTCATATTTCTTTGCTTGAGATTTTAGCTTAACCTTAGCAGCTTGCCAAACTTCATCGGAAACTATAGCTTCATGTATCCCTTCAGATATTAGATATTCATCTTGTTCAACCTGCTTATATTCATTTCTTGTACCATGAACTTTTTCTAAAGTTCTTCTTCCAAATGCTATTTTCCCATTATATACAGGATCCTTTAATATCTTTCTTATAAGACCTGCATCAAACAAAGGATTCTTACCATTCTGTCTTGGGATTTTTCTAATTCCATGATTCTCTAAGTATTTAGATAGTCCATTGGCTCCTATCGTAGTATTTACATACTGGTCGAAAATCGTTCTTATGGCAACTGCCTCTTCCTCATATATAAACAGCTTGCCATCTTCAAGTCTATATCCATATGGAGCAAAGCCACCATTCCATTTTCCTTCCCTTGCTTTTTGAATGCGACCTTCCATTGTTTGAATACGGATGTTTTCTCTTTCTATTTCAGCTCGACAAACCTAGGAATTGTTATATAACTTCATAGTTTAGTTATTATGATGAACATCGTTTTCCAAAAATGGATTAACCAAATCCATCCACTCCAAAGGCAGATAAGCAGATAGATAACCATGATTATATCCTTTCGCTTCATATACAGTACAATTGGGATGCATTTTTTGAAATAGCTTAGCCGATTCCTTAACGCAACCCATTTCTTTTTCACCATAAATATATAGAACCTGCGCTTTGCTTTCTGTAATAGAATATTTAAGCCTATATTCTCCCATATATGTTTGATACATAGTCACCAATGTTTTAATCGGCATCCTTGGCATATCCTCCATATAATAGCCTTCTATTTCTTCCGAATAAGCCATATTGGGATACATTTTTTTCATTAAACTCAACTGAATTTTACATGCATATTTGCTAAACATAAGTTTTCCGAATAATTTTACAATAATTGTACTAACCCTTGCCAGCTTGAGCTGAGGAATACAAATACTACCATCTATTATTGCTTTCTGAGCTATATCACTATTTAGCGATAATAACTCAATGGCAATTTGACCTCCCAAAGAAACACCTCCCACAGCAAACAATTTTCCATCGCAATTGTTTTTTATATAGTCCATAATTTGATGTGCGGAATTTTCAGTTGAAATATACTCTTTTTGATATTCTTCTCCATGACCATCAAGTGTTGGTAAAATCACATGATATTTATCGGATAATATACGAGCTTGTCGAAGATAATTCCACCAGGAATTACCTCCGCCGTGTATCAATAATATATGTGGAAATTTTTTATCACCAAATTCATGAAATATCATATTCCAAAACCTCTACAAACTCAAATTTGTTAGCTAATAAGTTTACTCGCTAACTTATACACTTGATTTATTTCTTTGCTTTCTAACTTCCAGTTGCAGAGTTCAGCTTTAATTAACTCTGGAAATCTTTTACTAATATCTCTTAAAGCATTCCCTACCGATTTTCTAACATATTCACTCGTATCTTCTTTTAATGCAGCAATTCGTCTGATAGCTTCATTCGGGTTATCTTTGAAATATGGTCTGCTCGTCCATATTCTTAGTCCCTCCGTAACAGCTCTCCTTGTATTAGGATTATTGTTTTTTAACCATTCATCAATTATTGGAAGTGCTTTTTCATATCCTATTTTCTTGCAAAATTCATCAAATGCCTTTGCCAATACTTCCTGAACTCTCCAATTATCATCTTTGGAAACTTCATCTCGCATAAATGCTAAAATATCATCTTGTTCTGATAAATATCCAAAAAGAAATACACCATACATTCTAACTTGATATGCATCAGATTTATATGCTAAAAATGCTAATTTTCTTATATATTCATTATCATTAGATTTATAATCTGCAAAGGCTCTTTTTTCCTCCTCTTTGAAGCCATTTTCTATCAACGAAAATTCTTTTTCTAAACTCACGATATATTCTTTCATGCAGCTTCATCTCCTCCTAACTTCCAATTTCTCACTTTGCCACCTTTTCAAATCTTATAAGCAGCTTTCTTTTGAATACACTGCAGCCATCACTTTCTCCAATAAATTCAAAATCATTTTTCATCGCAATTCGTTTGGTATTTTCCTGGTTCGGGGCACACTCAATAATCAAGTTTTTCCCTATCTCTAAACTACGGTTTATAAAGGCTTTTGTTAATTCATTGGCATATCCTTTCCCCCAGTATCTCTTATTGAGTATCCAACCAAGTTCGAAGGAGTCTTTGTCATACTCATGGAATATTACATATCCGATAAACTTCTGACTAAAATCTTCCACAGCATAGATCAAAGGAGGGTCAATTAGTGCGACACCATTTAGAAAATTCACTGTTTTTTCCCATGAAAAAGGCGGTTCTATAAATTCCATGACATCTTCATCTGAAAGTAGATTATATAATTCCGTTAGATCATTATTAGTAAATTTTCTTATCTTTAATCGTTTGGTAATCATGCAATCCCTCCTTCCTTTATATAATTATTATATCACAACTCGTCCCATTAAACTCTTTCATCTGTAATTATATGCTCTACTCCATTATGCTCCGACCTAAGAAATTCTTTCATAAATGTCGGGTATGCTTTGCATTTATCGAGCTCATCTATCGGCACCCAATGCATTGTCTCTTTAGCACCTGACTCTGTAGTGCTTTGGCTTGTAAAGTATCTTTTACCCATGGGCTTCATCATATAGTAGAATGTAAGCTCATGAAAGTCTACTCCTTTTAAGCCAGAGCTGCCGATGAAGAAGTTCTCGTGTATCACTGCAAGGTAATCTACCTCGTAATTAAATCCTGTCTCTTCAAATACTTCTCTCTTCACGGCTTCTTCTGATGTCTCGCCCATGTGAACTGCTCCGCCTACTGAGTAGTAATGGTCATCGACGTCATTTCTTGCAAGAAGCACAGAGCCCTCTTCGACTATGATGGCTGCTGCCCTATATCTAAATGCTTTTTTATCGTTAATAATAGCGCAATTATGCTCCATAGTTTTCTCCTTTATATACTTTCTCATCTAAGAACCGTAACTTATGGTTCAAATGCAAACAGGTTTCCAAGCTGAATTGAAAATCCAAGTGATTTATACATTTGTATATCGCATTGTGCACAAGCAACAGTCATTGAACTTATAGCACTTGACCTATATGCAAATTGGACTAGCTGGCGTGCTATTCCTTTATGACGAAAGTCAGGACATATGAAAAAATCTTCAAATATTCCACTTGGCATATAGTCAAAAGTTGAAAAATCAACTGTTATTGAACAGCAGCCTACCAACGCATCACCTTCCCATGCTCCGAAAAATAATATTTCCCCTTTGCTGATTGCATCTTTCAGACGTTTCTTGGATATATCATTCGGTATATCCTCTCCTATTTCTGCTTTATATTGCTTTTGAAGTTCCCACAAAAGATCTATGTGTGAAGCGTATATTTCCTTGTAATCCATTCATAACCTCCAGATAAACTCCTATTATATTATAAATTCAAATTCTTATTTTTTTGTACAATAATGCTATAGTCTACACATGGCTTGGTGGTCAGTATTGATAAAACTAACAAATTTTAAAAGCCTTATATGTGGATGCCAATCAATAAACATCATATAATTAACTATATCATTCTAAAGAAGAAAAAGACAGCTCATGGCTTAGCTCAATTTTGTTTAATAATTAAAGGAGATTGTTTGTTTGCTTACATTTACTTCTGCTTCTACCCCAAAAGGAATTATACATCTTGGAGTTGAGTGTCCAATATTTATATTATAGACAATAGGTAAATCTTTATTAGTAATTTCTTCTAATAAAATAGATTTATACTCCTCATAATAGATTTCATTTTGAGGTTTTCCTACTAGTATTCCCGATAATATATCAAACAAGCCGTAGTCTTTTAGAGCAATTATCATTTTCCTATATAAATCTGGTTTTGTTTTTTCTTCGCTTGATTCTATAAGTAAAATCTTATTCTCCCATGCCTCAAGGCTTGGAAATAAACCGTATTTGCTACAAATTTCTACTGTATCTTCAAATCTAGAATTATCGAACATATCATATATTGATTCTATGCATCCGCCTAAAATTTTTCCACAAAATATAGGATTTCCTCTTAATAGCTCAAAACCTGTATTATGATGACTTTTCATTTCTATTCCTATAGCTTTCTCGCTATAATCTTCCCTTGCGTCATACCAAACTTCACTAGGATGTATCACATTTATTTTCCCTGTTTTTATAAGTTCTAAAAAGTATTTCTCTGTATAAGCTAACATATTAGCAGATAGTTCGCACACATCTGGCAAGAAAGCCTGACCATAAAATGTTTTTATGCCAAGCTTATTTAGCATAAAGTGATTTATTGTTGAGTCAGAAAAGCCTAAAAAAAGTTTTTGTTTAACAATATTTTTTAATCTATCTCCTTCGAACAGATAAGGGGCTAATCTATAAGTATCTTCTCCACCAATAGCACATAAAATCATATCAATAGTGTCATCTTCAAAAGCAAGTATCAAATCATCTGCCCTAGCTTCCGGATGATTCTTTAAAAAATCAATGCCTTTCAAAGAATTAGGTAAAAACTCTATCTCTACTCCTAGCTTATTTAATCTGTCTACTCCAATTTTTATTTCATGCTCAATAAAGCTTTCCCCCAAAACACCATTAGATAAACTAACAATTCCTATTTTCTTTATCATTATTTCCTCCAAATTCTTAAATAAAAATAAATACCTTATAAATTTTGTATTCTTATTTACTTGTCATAAATACTAAAGTCTCGACATGGAACTAGTGAACACTAAGTACGTCAAGGAGTTCTATCTGTTGTAGAATATAATTCTGATTAATATCAACAAGCCGAGTATTCTAAACTACAAAATCTTTGACATTAAATGTAACTTGCAATAATCATCTTCAAACACAATCGCTTCATCTTTATAATTATTCTTAAGAAAGAAGTCTAAATTTCCATTTGGAAAAATCCCAATTTCATCTGAAATTACAAGTACTTTTTTATACTTATTTTTTAAATAATCTTCTAAAGCCATTAATGGTGCAGACTTATAATCATAATCTTCATTTGATAAATAAATACATGTTATAAATACTGTTTCGCCACTTCTAGGAATGTCGTAAGGTACTAGATTAGACGGAACAAATTCAACCCCACCAAGTAAGCTATTACCATTAACATTCATAAATCCATATATACCTTCATTTATTGAATCATACATTTTAATCTTCATTTCACACCCCAGACAATTGACCCTAGATGTGCATTGAGACGCAATATTATAATTTTCTTTTGTAATTGCTTTTATAGTTTTTGTCACACTTTCAGTGCCTAGTTTAGGAATATATGGCTTTTCTACTGGGATTATCCCTGAAGCAAGCTCTTCCATAAATTTATCATTAATTGGCCTATAATATCTATTAATATCATTAATTATAGTTAAGAATGGAAAATATATTTTTTTATTTTTACAAGCTGATAAATCATTAGATATTTCATAAGTATTTGTATTAACTTTAGATTTATATCTATTAATCACATCTAATATTTCTGCACTAATTGGGCACATACTCCCCCAATAATAGAAATCTATTTTCATTTTGGCACCTCCACAAGTTTCTAAATTATACTAATTTAATAAATAACAATTTTTAAGCCAAAAATAGTTGGAGATATAACAAATTTATCATTTCACAATATTGTATCTTATCATCAACACCAATGTCTCCACGTGGCTTGAGTGGTCAGTATGGATAAAATTTAATTTTTTTAAAAAGCCTCGTATGTGGGAATAAGTCAATAAATAAACATCTTATAATTATTATATCATTTTAGAACTAAGAAAAAACAGCCCTCAAAAGAGCTGTTTAGATTATTATTTTCTTGTTTTAGTCGCATTACTTATATTAGATTACCTACAAACATTGATGTGAGTCCAGTTGGTCTTAAACTTGTATATCTTTCAAAGATGTCTATTGGCAGTAGGTAGGAAATCACAAAAATCGTGAGTCCAAATAGAAATATCTTCTTGTTTAAATTTTCTTTCATAAAACCTCCTCTATTATTCTAAACTTCTTATTCTATCTACAAGACTGTTTTGACTGTGCTTTTCATAGAATCTACCTGTAAATAATATCCCAATAATTATATTTACAAAGTTTACAAGTATAAGTGGCATGATTACAAATTTATAGGAAGTCCACTTAGTTTGTTCCATAAAATCCATCAAGATGTATTTATCTACAAGAAGCATAATTATGAAAGAAAATACTAATCCACATAAAGAATAGATCAAATTCTTTTTCACCAAATATTTTTTAATATTTTTCTTTGTCATTCCAATTGCTTCAAGGATTGATAAGTTCACCATGTTTCTTAATATTTCAGTAGCAATAACGTTAATAAAGTTAAGCACAGATATTAAGAATAATACTATAGATAAACTATAACCCACAAATTCTATAAGATTTTTGAAATCTTTAAAAGACTTTATTTGAAGATCTCTTGAGTCATAGGAAAAGTCTGGGTTGTTTTCAAAAGATTTTAATAACTTATCAAAATTTTCCTTTTCACTATCCTCCACATCAAATCCATAGGACATTATACTTTTATCTCCTATGAGTTCTTTGTACTCATTTGGATTCATATAAATATATTCCAAACCTAAAGTAGGACTTAACTCATTGTTTTTATCTTCCTTAACCACAGGGAAATATCTAAGACCATTTGAAAAATTATATTCAACTTTACCCATAACTTGGACTTCTTTAATTTTATTATTTACATTTATCCTTATCTTATCACCGATTTTATAGTCAGAATCATTTCTTATTTTTTCCCCTATAATAACATAATTTCCTGTTTTCCATTTTTCCTTATCAAACTCTCCATCTATAAATTTTTGTTTATTTATTAAATAATCATCTATTCCCAATAATATTGGAGCAACTTTATTGTCTTCTATTTTTATATCCGGATATGTGTACTCATAACCGTATGAATATAAGGCACCTCCACTTTTAAATCCTTTATAGTTTTCTATTTCACCGATATACTTTTCATTAATACCGTCCTCACTTCCTGAGTACATATATCTAAAATATTTTGGGCTTGCTATATTATAGTCCGTTACAATTACATCAGATATTCCCTTTTCTAGATCAATATTGCCTGTATAAGTTAAGACACTATTCAAAATAACAGCAGAAAGGCTAATGGAAAGAACTATTGATATAAATCTAAATTTATTGGAAAATACTTGTCTTCTTGACAGCTTTCCTAAAGAAATATTCTCGCTTTTATATTTCTTTTTTATCGTGGTTTCATTGTATCTGCTAGCATCTATAGGAGAAACTTTTGCTGCATACCTTGCGGGTTTCATAACTGATATAAATACTGTAAGCAAAGTAAAGGCTGTTGAAAATAAGATAATTAATATTATTACTGCGGGTGATAATTTTACATCCGTTAACATCTCATTACTTACAAATATTTTATTTAAAATAATTTTTCCGATAGAAATTCCTACTAAATCTCCAACTATTATTGATGGAAGTGAGGCTGCTAAAGACTCAAGATGAACAAGTTTTTTGATTTGTGGTTTTGTCATTCCAATTGTTTTTAAAAGTCCCAGAAGTTTAATATCTTCATTTACGGATATCTTGAAAATATTATTTATTATTAAGTATCCTGCGACCATTACCAAAATCAAAAAAGCTAAGTATGGTAGAAATGTATTAAAATCAAAACTACTATCACCAGATAAAAGATAGGCAAAGTTAACACCAATCCTTATTTCCTTTTCGGATAAATTTCCAGGGTCCTCTACAACTTTATAACCATTTCTCTCTGCAATTTTTAAAAGTTTATCCCTTATCATAAAGGAATTCTTTAGCATTACTTCCGCGTCATTATTACTTTTTGGAATCGATAATTTATCTACATAAGCTTTTGATAAATAGATTTGCCCTACACCAACATTGGAGTCAATAGGATTTTGAAAAGTTCCAGATATAATAAATTTATGACTTTTCTTTTCGATAATCTCTCCTGTGTAAGCTTTTTCTATTTTAAAAGGAACTTCTATTTCTTCTCCGATTTCACCCTTATAACCTAATTTTTTAGCAGTTGATATATCTAGAAATACTTCATTTTCTTTTTCTGGAAACTTTCCCTTAACTTTTTCTATTAGAGACCATTCAAATCCTTTCTTATCCATATAAGATAGTTCTGCCATAACTTTTTCATCATCAAGAATTCCAACTTTTTCTCTTACTGAAAAATCCTTTATATCCTTATCATGAGTTAATATTTTTACATCTTCATCACAAATATCTTTAAAAGAACCATGGCTGATTGTTCCAACAGTTTTCATTGTTTGGGTTTCCATGCTTTTTCCTAAACCTAAGGCTACGGAAAACAGACTTGTAAATAGTATAGAAGTCAAAGCAATTGCTAATAAGAGAATATTTCTCCTGCTTTTATTAGCATTTAAAATATTTTTTGCAAGATGCCTTATATAAGCTTTATTTTTGACTTTCATTTTTTCCCACCAGCTTTCCATCTTCTATCCTTATAGTTTTTTCTGCAGCTTGAGCGACGGCATCATCGTGAGTAATCATAAGAATAGTATTTCCAAGCTCTTTATTAATCTTTTTTAGTAAGTAAACAACTTGGGAAGAAGATTTTGAATCTAAATTTCCTGTAGGTTCGTCAGCTAGAATTAAAGATGGTTTGGTAACCAAGGCTCTTGCTATGGCAACCCTTTGTTGCTGTCCACCAGATAATTCATTAGGCATTTTATATTTTTGATCACTTATCTCAAGAATATCTATTACTGAATCAACATATTTTTTATCTACCGCATCCCCATCTAGACCAAAGGGAATAATTATATTCTCATACACATTTAACATTGGCAAAAGATTATATGCTTGAAAGACAAAACCAATATTCCTTCTCCTAAAAATAGTTCTCTCATCATCTTTCAATGCATAAATGTCGGTATCATCAATTAAAACTTTTCCACTTGTAGGATAATCAAGTCCTCCTAGTAAATGTAATAGGGTTGATTTACCCTACAATGTCAAGCAATTGTTACATAAAATTAGACGATATTTCTATCGCCTAATTTATATACAAAACTTTTATTTTAACTTTTTTATACGTTCACTTTCTGTTAGAATCCTCATTTGTTCAATAGCAATTGCATTTAATTTTTCTATCCTTTCAGTTGCATCCATTCCCTCATTTATAAAAACAGCATTTAAGTTCTCAAGATTTGATAAACACACTAATTGTGATATATCAGCATAGTCTCTCATATTTCCTTTTAACTCCGGATTATTTTCACGCCATTCTTTTGCTGTCATTCCAAACAAAGCTACATTTAATATATCTGCTTCACTTGCATAGATATAGTTTATTCTTTCCTTTGATAATTTCTCAGGGACAAGTTTATTCTTAATTGCATCTGTATGAATTTTGTAATTTATCTTAGCTAAATTCCTCTTGATATCCCAACCTAATTGTCTTTGCTCTTCTTCTTTTAAGCGCTCAAACTCTTTAATAAGATAGAGCTTAAAATAAGGTGATACCCACGACGCAAATTCAAAAGCTATGTCTTTATGTGCATATGTTCCACCATATCTTCCTGCTTTGGCAACAATTCCGATAGAATTCGTCTTATTGACCCATTGTTTAACCGATAAAATAAAACGATTAAAACCTGCTTCATTTTTAATTCCCTCGAATTCGGTGGAATTAAAATTCGCATTATACATTTCTTCCCATATTCCTAAAAATTCAATTGTATTTTTATTCCTTAGCCATTTTTCTATTAGTGCCACACCATTTTCAACATTTCTAACCATGTCGGTTAAAGAAATATAATCTCTATTATCTATGGCAATAATGCTAATTTCTGATCCTTCCACATTTATTTTAGACACAAAAATCACCTCACAATATCTCATTTTAACTATAATTATATCATTTTTTTGTTTGTTCCTAAATATTTACCCTATCGTCTCATAATAAACAGTACTATTTATTTTCTCGAATTTTCTCGTCATTATTTTCATTTTGGCGTATTAAAATTAAAGTTGGCGAGATTATGAGTTACTTTTAATGCTATTCATCTATTTTTCTAAAATTTCTATTTCTCCACTTCTTGATACAATTATTTTATCAATTTTATTGTCTACATAAACCTTCAATAAACTTTCTTCGTCTAAGACTGTAATATCCGTTTCTTTCCTTGAATCAATCTTATCTGACTTCAATTCTTCCAATTTACTCTCCAATAATATCTTTTTATCTTGGATAAAAGTTTTTTCCTTTAAATAGTCCTCTTTTGAAATATTTTTCTTTTTATAGTTTTCATAGATGATTTGTAAATTACTGTTTAATATGGATATTTCCTTTAGAATCTCTTCTTTTACATTCTTGTGTTCTATAACTTTCTCTTCATTTAATGTATTTTGAATCTTAAAATCTTTTAATTTGGGTTTTATAAGTTCAATAATATCTTTCTCTTTGATATTGTTTGGTGTTTTCTCAGCTTTACATAAATTACAATAATAACTTTTATACTTGTGTATTTTATCTGAATTTTTCTTTTGTCTAATATCACTGCGAAAACTCATATGTCTACCACATTCTTTACAAAAAATCTTATCAGAAAAAATAGAACGATTTTTATTTCCTGTATATCTTCCAAAACTTCTTTTTTCTTTTATTTTCTTTACCTCATCAAATACTTCTCTTGAAATAATCGCTTCATGGGTATTTGGAAGTATTTTCCACTCCTCTTCAGGAAGTAAAATTCTTTTTCTTCCACCTATTTTTGTTTCTTTGAATTTATTATATACATAATCTCCTGTATATAGTTCGTTCCTTGTAATCTGTGAGATAGCTGCGTTTGTCCAAACTCTTTTCTTTACCTCACTTCCAGTAATTAAATTTCCAGTATAATCAGAAAGTTTCAGTTCTTCTTTTCGTTCAGAGCGTGTAATATAACCTTTTTCATTAAATATATTAGCCACTTGAATACACGAATATCCTTTTAGCAATAAATCAAAAGCTTCTTTAACTATAAAAGCTGTTTTTTCATCAATGATAATACTATGTTTATCTTTAGGATCTTTAATATATCCAAAAGGTGCTGCCCAATTTATATTTTTCCCCTGCGATTTAATTTGCCTAATAGAACTTCTTACCTTTTCAGATAATTCCTTACTGAATAAATCATAATACAATGTCTTAAACTGTGTATCTGTATCTAAGCCATTGCCTTGTTCTTTTAAAGAATCATAGTTGTCATTAATAGCAATAAATCGTATTTTTAGAAATGGTAATATATTGCTTAAGTAATCCCCAAGCAAAATATAATCTCTTGAAAACCTAGACATATCTTTTACAATTATAGTTCCTACTTTACCACTCTTTATATCCTCAATAAGCCTTAAAAATGAAGGTCTATTTGTATTAGTAGCAGAATATCCATCATCTACATATTCTTCTATTTCACAACTTTTTAAAGAGGTTTCATTTTCAATGTAGCTTTTTATATAATCTCTTTGATTTACTATACTTACACTTTCATCTACTTTGTGATAATCTTCTTCAGAAAGTCTTAAATATATAGCTATCTTATTCATGCTCTACCTCCAACTGCTTTCCCATATCTTTATCAAGATTAAACTTAAAATATATGGTAACCTGCTTATACTCTGATATTTCTATATGGCTAATTAATGTATCGACCAATTCTTTATCAACTTCTATGCTTTTATCATCCAAACAGCAAAATAGTGCATCTATAAATTCTATAATTTCTCTTTTTTTATTTTTTATATTTCTTATTCTTTCATCAAAAACTTTTAACTCATTTTTTAAGGTTTTTATTTGATTATTTATTTTTTTACTTTCTATTTTAAAATCACTTAAAAGAACCTCTCCTTTAACATAGTTTTCATATTGTTCTTGTAGATTGATCCTAAGAGAAGCAATCTTTTTATTATTTACATCTGTTTTTATAGAAACATGATTTATCTTTTCAGCACTTATATTTTCTAAATATATTTTTAGTTGTAATCTTTTATCCTTTTTATAAAAGCTTGAAAACAGTCTTTTTAAGGTATCTACTAAAATTTTGTCGAGGTCTGTTTCATATATTCTGACATGAGATTTTTCTAATTTTAATCTGTCTCCACCTTTACAATAATAGCAATAGCAAATCTCATCATGATATTTCAGTCCTCTTGGTCCATATTGTTTTTTCAAATATCTGCCACAAACACTGCACTGTATGAGGTCGTCATACTTTCCTTCTTTTTTATGATCTCTTTGAATTTTTACTCCAACATTTTCTTTTCCATCTTTTATTATGTTTTTCAGTGAATGGTAAGGTAGATAGTTTTGTTTTTTCTCCTTTATCTCTCTGATATTTTCAAATGTAGTTTTGTCTATTAACCCTTTGTGGGTGTTCTCTGTTATAATCCACTCTTCTTTATCACGAAACTTACTTTTCCTACTTGGATCATGTCTATTTGAGAATACTCTTTGAATCAAATTCCCAATATATACTTCATCAGAAAGCATTTTTGATATATAAGAAATATCCCATTGTTTTGTATCTTCTTTATCCTTAAAAATTTTACCTGTTCTTTTATATTCATCAGGTGTCGTATATGTTTTAGTCAATTCTCTTGCTATTTGCATATTGGATTTACCTTGACTTGCCATATAAAAGATAAGTCTTACTACATCTGCTGCCTTTTCGTCCATCACCAGAACTCTTTTTCCATCAATTTTATCAACCTTATAGCCATACGGAGCCATCGCTCCTATAAAAGACCCTTGTTTCATTTTTATTTCTTTGGAGGCTTTTATTTTCTTTGAAATATCTTTTGCGTATAAATCATTGAAGATATTTTTTATTGCTATTTCATAACTCTGATCTGATTTTATACCGTCTTTAGTATCCAGATTATCATTTACGGAAATAAATCGAACTCCCAAAAATGGAAATACTTTTTCGATATAGTTTGCGATTTCTAAATACTCTCTACCAAACCTTGACATATCTTTTACTATGATACAATTTATCCTACCTGTTCGGATATCTTCCATCATTTCAATAAATGCAGGTCTTTTAAAATTTGTTCCAGAATATTCATAGTCCTTGTATACTCTTAAAATCTTTATATCTTTTTCGTTTGCAGCTTTTATGCAAAGTTCTTCCTGCATTTCAAGTGAATTACTTTTATCCCTGTAAGCTTCCTTTCTTTCCTGTGATAATCTAACATAAATACCGGCAATGTATATTTTTTCAATCACTTTTACAACTTCTGTTTCTGATTGTGATATATGCCTATTTTTTGTTCTAGCCATAGCATACCTCACTTTCAGCACTTACAAGACTTTTATTCATAACAGTGGGGATAGTTTTTGACTTCCTGCTTATATCGATACTTTTCTTTTTTATGGTGTTAGATTTAATGTCAGACTTATCCATTTTTGTCATTTCTTCAAGTAAAGACAATTCTTCGGTATGATTAAATCTAACATCTATCGTTTTATCTTCAGAAATAAAAATTTTATCAATGAGCATCACAACAGACAATCTATCTATTTCCGATAAATTTTTATACTTGTTAATGTCGATGATCCAACTCTTATTTTTGTCAATCTTCTCCTTAGTATATTCCTGTTTTTTCAATCTATACTCGATACTTTCATCTAATTTAGTCAGTTTCTCTGTATAGTTTTTTCTAAAAAGTTGATATTCTTCTTTACTAATAACATCTTCTTTTAGGTCAAGGTATAGGGAAGATAAGAGTTCTTCTGTCATTGCTTTTTCTCGTTTTAGTATAGGAATTTGATTGTCTTTCAAATTTTTATTTATATCTATACGCTGAACTTTAGAATATAGATTTTCATTAAATTCAATGTAGGACTTCATTATTTTAGATACTGCTTTTATCAAGGTTTCTTCTTTTATGCTATGTCTTGTGCAAGATTTTTCCTTGTTATACTTTGAGCATATATAGAAAACATCTTCTCTTTTTTTATACTTTACAGTCCTTCTAATCAAAGAACTTCCACATTCTTTACAAAAAAGCATTCCTGTAAAAATATCAATTTTGTCCTTTCCACGAGAATTATTCAAATCTCTTTTTAACATAGTATTTGCAATAGTAAAAACTTCTTTACTTATAATTGATTCATGGGTATTTTCTACTCTTATCCATTCTTCTTTCTCTTTTTCTATCTGCTTTTTATTTTTGTAACTTAAAGTAACACTCTTTCCTTGTAAGGTATTTCCAATATATACTTCATTTTCTATAATTCTATTTACTGTCTTTGCTGACCAATTTCCACCTTTTGTATTTTGAAATCCATTACACTTAAATCCTTGACTTTCTTTATATTTTCTTGGAGTTAAAACTCCTAAATTATTTAGTTCATCTGCAATTGCCTTTGAGGAATATCCCAAGAGTTTCATATCAAATATATTTTTGATAATATCCGATATCTCTTTATCAATCACTAACTGGTTTTTATTCTCCTCAGACTTTTTATATCCATAAGGTGCAAAAGCACTGATAAAGTCTCCTTTTTCTCTTTTTATCTTTTGAGAGCTTTTTACCTTATTGGAAATATCTCGGCAATAACTGTCATTGATGAAGTTTTTTATAGGAAGTATAAGGTGTGTATCGTTTATATCTGCACTTTTACTATCGTAATTGTCATTTACTGATATAAATCTTATACCGTTTTCTGGAAATATTCTTTGAATATATTTTCCAGCTTCTATATAATCTCTTCCGAATCTTGATAAGTCCTTTACAATAATTGTATTGAACTTTCTATCATAGGCAGCCTTTATCATTTCTTTAAAATTGGGACGATCAAAATTTGCACCTGAATATCCATCATCTACATACTCTTTGACTATTGGAAATTGATTTTTTCTTGCATAAGAGTTTATAATTTCTCTTTGATTGGATATAGAGTTACTTTCTGTTTTTTCGCCATCTTCTTTTGATAATCTTAAATACATAACTGCCAAATTTTCTTTTGCTAAATTGTTTTTAAACATAAAAAAGCCTCCTTTAATTCAATTTACATACAATAAATCGAACCAAGGTTGGCTTCCACAAAAATATTATAACGCTCCTTATATTTTTTGTCAGCCCCTAATAGACAGAAAATTTTTCTTTGATGTATTCCTCTACTAAATTTTCTAAGCTAAATCCATTTTCATTAAATTTAACTTCTATATTCCAACCATCAATTTGATTTATCATCTGTTTATCTTTTTTATCTGTTTTCATTTCTGTATTTATATTATGTTCATCACACATAATATCTTCTCCTTATCTTTAATTTTTTTAAGTTTTTTGACATTAACAGGCGTGTAGGTCACGACATTGGAATTTCACCACCGCCCCTTTTCAAGATGAGCCGGCAACAACTGTAGAAGTATCATTATCCCCATTTGCTTCAATGCATCAGTTTCCTAGGCTGAATATATAATTTCTTTTTGTCGCTCGTTTTCTTTTATCCTTCTTTTAACTAGAGTATTTATTTAAACCGAAATCCTTATCAGCAGAAAAGTTATGGCGAAGAAATTATAAAGCTCCACAAATGGTTAATGTCCTGTCTTGGTCTATTCAGTTGTCAAGGTTCAAATTTTTATTAATTTCTTTTTTTTATATAAAAGAGGACAAAATTCCCCTCACTTTATAAAGGAAAATTTGCCCTCTTTGGTAACCAGAATTTATAATTCTTCTATAAATTTCTTTAGTTTTTCTAAAATTTTATCTCGTCTTTTAATTAAAGTTGGATGTGAGATATTTTTAGTCTTTGCAACTGCACGAAGTGTTTCATCATTGAAATATAATCTTTCGATTATTTCCCGTTCCTCCTCATTTAACTTTGACATAGCATTTCTTAGTGCTTCAATCATTATTTGTGTAGCTACAACTTTTTCAACATCAACATTTTTATCTTCTAGATTATTTTCAAAATTTCCATCGTGATTTAGAGATGAAAAAAAGAGCAAGTGGTTTTTCTTGTCCACCTGCTCTAAATATTTTTCATGTTCTCTTTCTTGCCAGTAGACTTTGTATATCTGCTCGCTTACTTTGATTTTTTGCCCACCGACATAAAGGTAATATTCTTTTGTCATTTATGCTTCCTCCATTCTTTTTTTGTCTTTATGTTTTCAGACAAAAAAAGGAGGACTCCTGCTCTTGGGCATGGTTAGTCCTCTAGAATGAAAGAAACTCTTTCTAATAGTATTTGTATTTAATTTTTTAACTGAGTTATCTAACTTGTAAACAGCGTAAACCAAAGAAAAAAGGTAAATTTACTTTAATTATATTTTTTTGCATATTTTACCTCCATTCTTTTAAATCAATCCACTCATTATTCATTACTTGAATTTTTCAAACTAATTTTATCCATCCTATTTAATTCCCCAAACATCATTACTACACCAGCTATTATCATAATTAAATCTACAAGAGGTTCAGCAAACCATACTGCTTTAACTCCAAATATCATTGGCAAAATAATCATTGCAGGTACGAATAAAAATAACTGCCTTAGCATTACTATTATGCCAGCTTTTTTAGCATTTCCTATTGATTGGAAGAATGTTATAGTCATTACCATTACTCCATATAGAATAAAGATAGAATAGAATAATCTAAAGTTCCCTATTCCTTGAGTTATAATGTTTTCTTCTACTCCAAATAAAGAAAGAATATTCTTTGAAAATGCTAATGCTGGTATCCAAAATATTGATGCCAGAACTAATCCTCCAATGGAAAATACTTTCATAGCTTCTTTTACTCTGTCGTATTTCTTTGCTCCAAAATTTGTACCAACTACAGGTTGTAAACCTTGACTCATTCCCCAAAGTGGAATAAATGAAAAGGCATATATTCTAAGTGTTGCTGCCATCAAGATAGCATTTGTATCTCCGCCATATTTAAAGGACATTTTATATAGCATTGTTTGTTGAATCATAAATAAAATTTGCATCATCATAGCAGATGAACCTACGCCAAACATTTCTTTTTTTATTTCCTGATCAGGTTTGATTTTATTTATTTTTACTGCTTTACTTTTGTATTTGAAGTAATGGAGTGTTATTATTGCTTGAACAAATTGTGCTGTAATAGTTGCAAGTGCAGCCCCTTCTATTGCGTATTTTCCCATTAATTTCATTAGAATTGGATCAAGAATTATGTTTAAAAAAGCCCCTAGCCCCATAATGAGCATTGCTTTTTTCATTAATCCTTCTCCACGCATAACCATGTTTGCTGATTGAGTAAAGTTTACAAATAAAGAACCAATGAAAATTACTCGTAAATATCTGATACCATATTCTTTAATTTCTCCACTTGCTCCAACCATATCTAAAAAATGTGGTGCAAGTAAAATTCCGCCTATTGTAATAATTAATGAGAATAGAATAACCCAAAAGATTAAATTTCCCATAATTTTATCAACTGTTTTTTTGTCGCCCTTTCCTATAGCTCTTGATAAAACCGATGCTGAACCTACACCTATGAGTGTAGAAACTCCACTATTGAAAAAGGTAAGTGGCATAGCTACACCACAAGCTGTCATTGCAGTTTGCCCTATAATATTTCCTGCAAAAATTCCATCCATTAGTGGATAAAGACCTATTACTATCATTCCTATTACAGCAGGGATAGATAATTGAAAAAGTAAATCTATAGGTCTTTTTGTTAATAATTGTTCTTTCATATCTTGTTTCATAAAATTACCTCCTTTTTTCATCCATATTTTTCAGCCAAATTTTAAGTTTGATCGAAGAATTCCCTAATTTTTTCCATATTCTTTTCATCTTTAATAACATGCCATTTGACTTTTCCATTCTCCATAAACATAAAATAATTACAACAGCATTCTACTAATTCTGGATCATGTGTAATAATAAAAATAGTTTTTCCGCCCTCTTTAAGCCTCATCATTTCATTAGAAACTTCTTTCATATTCCTAAAATCCAAACCACTTGTAGGCTTGTCAAAAATTAAGATTGATCTATTACTCAAATTTAAATCTTCCACTTTTCAGATTGTTTTCTGATTTCAATAAAATCCTTATATATTCCATGTTTAGTTGCAAGTTCACTATGTGTTCCTACTTGTTTTATAACACCGTCTTTTAAAACAACTATCTGATCTGCATTTTTTACAGTAGAAAGCTTGTGTGCAATTACAATAACAGTTTTGCCTTTTAATAAGTTTTTCAAAGCAATCAATAATTCTTTTTCATTTTCTGGATCTACGCTCGAAGTTGCCTCATCAAGAACTACAAACCTACTCGGTTTTAACATGGCTCTTGCAATAGAAATTCGTTGACGCTCACCACCCGATAGATTTGAACCCCCTTCTTGCAAAACAGTATCATAAGCTTGTGGCAATTTCATAATAAAATCATGGCACTGAGCTTTTTTGGCAATATCTATCATTTCTTCATCTGTTGCATTTGGATTACCAAACTTAATATTGTTTTTTATGGTATCATCAAAAAGATACACGTCTTGAAAAACAAAGCTAAAATTTGAAAGCAATTCATCATACTTGTACTGTTTAATATTTAGATTTCCAACTTTTACTTCGCCAGAATTTACATCCCAAAACCTCGCCATTAAATTGCAAAGTGTTGTTTTACCACTTCCTGAAAATCCAACAAGAGCAGTAGTTTTTCCATCTGGAACAAGCATACTTAGATTATTGAAAAGATTTTCTTTTCCATAAGAAAATGAAATATTGTTCATTGATATTTCTGCTTTATCTACTTCTGTCATTTCACCTTCTTCAATTACAGGCAAATTTCTTAAATTTATAACAGTATTAAGATTTCGTACAGCAACACCCTTAATACTCTGCATACTTCCTGCTAATTCAAATCCAGAAAAAACAACAAAACTCATAACAATTAATATAATAGCTTTAGTAACTTCAATATCCCCTGATAAATATCTTATTATAGAACTAAAAATTATCACACAAATACCAATTTTAAATACTAACAAGAATAAAAACTGTGTTGGAACTAAAATTTTTTCTACTGCAAGGAAACCTTTGCGACTTTTTGTAATACTTTCGTTTAGTTCCTTAACTGTATTTTGATCTTTTCCAAATGCTTTAGTTATTCCTATCCCATTTACATACTCAAGCATTTTTTCACTTAAATCCAATTTAAGTCCTAACAATCTCTCTGTTAGTTGATCTGTGCTTTTTTGTGTGAATAAGTTTACTAAGGTTCCAACAATCAAAGTCAACAATATAATTATAGCTGTTGCAAAATCATAAGGTAGTATAAAAATAACCATAATTAGTGTCTGTATTGTACCTACAAGCATTTGCTCAATAATAAAAACTCCTATTGTTTCAAGTTCACCTATAACAGTTGACAATGCTCCTGCTATATTCCCTAAAGAATTTATGCTGAAATATCCCATGTTTACATTTTTTAAACGATCACCAATATATAATCTATTTTCTGCTCCTAAATTGTACGAAGCAATATATTTGTTTTTATCAGCCAGATATCCAAATATAATTTTCCCCACCAAACTTATAGCTGCAATAATAAAAACAATACACACATCTTTCATTAAAATGCTTTGGTTCGTAAATATATTTTCACAAATTTTGGTCAAACATAGTAGAATTGCACCTAAAGAAACTCCTTCAAATACTCCCTTAAATACATCAAAAATAAGCATTTTTGTTATTTTATTTGAATATGACCCTGACACCTCATATAAAGTTTTTATCAATTCTCTCACTTTATATCACCTCGATTTCTTTAGATTCTGTATATACATCCCACATTTTTTTGTATCTCCCATTTAACTCGAGTAATTGTTTATGAGTGCCCTCTTCAATTACTTCTCCATTATCCACCACAATTATTTTATTTGCATTTACAATTGTAGATAACCTGTGAGCTACCATAATCACTGTTTTATCTTTAATTAACTTATCAATAGACTGTTGAATAACTGATTCATTGTCAGGATCAGAATATGCTGTTGCTTCATCAAGTAGTACAATAGGACTATTCTTTAAAAAACACCTAGCTATTGCAATTCTTTGCTTTTCTCCTCCAGAAAGATTTGCTCCTCCCTTCCCTACAATAGTTTCATATCCATTTGGTAGGCTATTTATAAAATTATAGCAACTCGCTTTTTCACAAGCCTCTTTAATTTCATCCATACTCGCATCTTCTTTCGCCATCTTTAAATTTTCTAATATTGTTTTATTAAAAAGAAAGTTTTCTTGAGACACATAGCTAACAAGCTCCATATTCTGTTTTAAAGGCAATTCGTTCAAATTTGTTTTTCCAATTAAAATTTCTCCATTAGAAACATTCCAAAATCCTGCGATTAGTTTTGTAATAGTAGACTTTCCACTACCTGAATTTCCAACGATTGCTGTTAACTCGTTTTCATTTGCTTTAAACGAAATATTATTTAATACATTCTTTGACTCTTCATATGCAAATGTAACATCTTTAAACTCTACATCATAAGATTTTATATCTCTTACTTCTTCTCCTCTTTTTAAGTTAGGAATTTCCATTATTTTTTTTATTTCTTCAAATACAACTTTTATATTTGCTATTGTTTCCATATGACTCATAGCTTTTATTAATGGTTTATATGAAGCATATGATAGCAATATACACGTGATAAGAGTCCCTACTTCAACACTACCCTTCATAAAGAAATACAAGGAAGCTGGTAAAACGAATACCATAGTTGACGGGATAGTTTCCATAGTTGCTGTCATTGAAAAACAAACACTCAAATACCAATCAAGCATTGCGTTCTTATTCTCTTCAACAGTCTTTCTAAATTTCCCAAATGATGATGCTGATTTATTAAATGCTTTTATAACTTTAATACCATTTACATATTCAACCATTGTCGTATTCATAGCTTTAGCTGCTTCTTGGTATCTTTTAGATTTTTCTTCATAACCTCGCATCATTAACATTGAGAACAATAATCCCAATGGAATTGTAAGTAAATTTGCAATTCCTATTCTCCAGTCCATTATAAAAATTGTTATGATCAATACTATAGGAATGAATATATTAGCAATAACTTCTGGAATCACATGAGCAATCGGTTTTTCCATTTTATCAAGTGTTTCCACCATAAATTGAGACCACTGTCCGCTACTTTTTCTTTCAACTTCTCCCATAGAAATTTTACTTAATTTGTCAGCTAATAACTTTCTTTTATCTTCAATAATCCTGTAGGCAAGATTATGAGAAATAATAGTAGATATTTCATGAAATAATATACTTGCCAAAAATCCCAAAAATACAGCAAAAATATATGGATAATAATTATTTAAATTTGCATTTTTTGCAACCAAGTTATTAATAATGGCTGCTACAGAAAAATAAGGTATTACACCAAATCCTACTCCTATTATCGCAATGAATACAGCTGCGAAAATCTTGCTTTTATGTCCCTTTAAGATATCCATCTTTTACCTTCTTTCATAAAATCTTTTTATTCTGCCATCGCAAATTTCCAATAATTTATTACATGTACTATCAATCAATTCATTATCATGCGTAACAATAAATATAATTTTATTATTTGAAAATTCTTTAATGACTTTGCTTATTTCGAGCATATTTGTATAATCAAGTCCACTCGTTGGTTCGTCCAAAATAATAATTTCTCTATCCATTAACATCCCCAATGCTACAGAAAGTCTCTGCATTTGACCTCCTGATAAGCACATAGGATGACGATTTTCTAATTTTTTAAGATCTAATTTTTCTAGAATATTATCTATTTGCTTTTCATCTATTTTAGAATCAAATAAACTAAATTCATCTCTTACAGATTCAGAAAAAAACTGATGAATTACATCTTGCATAACCATATAACAAAGTTTTCTTCGTTTTTTATATTTTATGGGACTTCCTTTATAGCTTATCTCCCCTTCGTTTTCTTTCAACAGTCCACATAAAATTCTCATTAATGTTGTTTTCCCTTGACCATTTTTACCTGTTATTGCAATAATATCTCCCTTGTTTCCGGAAATATTTATCTTATCTAAAATTTTTTGTTTCTTATTTTCATATTCTAAATTTGAAACTACAAAGTCATCAGATTCACAAAATGTGACAGGATTTGCAAAATCATCATTTTTCTTTCTTACAAAAGTTCTAAGTCCCAGTTTCTTTCGTGATTCGTCAGTAATTGAAGAAAATTCCACATTTGAAAAAACATATTCTATTTTTCCGTCTTGTAAATAAATAGCTCTATCAATTAAATCCATTAAATAATAGAGTCTATGTTCAGAAATAATAATTGTCTTACCCTGAGCTTTAAGATTTATAAGCATCTCTCTTATTCTTTCAATGCCATACTCATCAATATTTGCAGAGGGTTCATCAAACACATATACATCTGGATTGGTAGCATAAATAGATGCAATAGCAAGTAATTGCTTTTCTCCACCTGACATCATAAAAACATTTCTGTTTTTTAATCTTTCAATTCCCAAATCACGTACCACTTTAAAAACTTGTCTTTTTATTTTATCAGGGTTTTCACCTAAATTTTCTAATCCAAATGTTAGTTCACTATCTGAATCTAAATTAAAAAACTGTGTTTTGGGGTTTTGAAAAATTGTTCCCACTTTTTCAGAAATTTCATATATCTTCATTTGTTTTGTGTTTATCCCATTTATAAAAATATTTCCTAATAAATTTCCCTCTAAAAAATGAGGAATCAATCCATTGATTAATTTTGTTATAGTTGTTTTCCCAGAACCAGATTTTCCGCATAATAAGATAACTTCTCCTTGATTAATCTTTATTGAAATTTTCTTTAACTGATCTTCTAAGCTTCTCTTATAGGAATATGAAGCTTCATTTATATTAATCATGTTTCGTACCTCTTATAAAAATAACTTGAACTTTACATTAAAGAACATCAGAATACATAATAGAATAATTATTAGATCCCAAATGTTAAATCCTGCATCATCCATAAAAGTCTTTCTTGCAGGATTTTCTATCCCTCTTACTGTAATAGCTTGAGCTAATTCATCTGCGGTATTAGAAGCTGTAACTATTAAAGATATTAGTCCTAATTGTATCTTTTTAAATCCAGTCACGCCTCTTATTTTTATTGCATCTGAGATTAATATTTTTTCTTCTCTTAAAGATGGAAAATATCTGATGCCTATTGCTAGAGAAATAATTAGGCTTTTTGGAAAATGCATCATTTTTAAGGCATACATAATATTTCGTATAGGATTAGTTTTTACAAGAATTTGACCAACTAAAAAAATCGGTATTAACTTAGGAGCATGAATCACCAATAATCCAAAATGTGCTGATATGACATCTGGTAGAATCGGCAAAACAAAATATTTCAATCCCTGTAATAATACAAACATAGATAATGCCTTTAAAGATATTTTAACAAGTCCCATAAATAACGCTATAATAGCAACCATTAAAAGAATAAAAAAATCTAATTTTAAGCTATTATTTGCAAAGCTAATAATACTAACTGAAATCAAAAAAATGATTTCAGTTAGTGGATTTAGCTTTATAATGCCTCTTACAATACCCTCCATTTACATGATTCCAGCTTTCTCAAAACGTTTTTTGAACATTGCTTTACCTATATATGCACCAATGACTCCTCCAATAAATGCAGTAATGATCATCCCGATAAGTGTTGGAATTGAAATTAAAGTTTGTAATTTATTTACATATTCTGGACTCATTCCCATTTTAATAATAGATTTCATATAAGATTCTTGGAACAACCACATAGGCAATGGTGAGCCAATCAACCCAATGCAAATCAATCCTGAAGATACTATTACGCTTTTTTGACTTTTATATCCCAAAATTTTTCTAGTAATTTCTGCTAAAACTCCTGCAATAACGCAAGTTATGACAATTGTAAAAGTGCATTCTCCTATAGCAAAATATATAATCCCTGTAATTGCTATCAAAAGTAAAGCCGTTCCTGGTTTTGGCACCTTAGAGACCAACAACATGTAAATAAAATTACATATTATTCCTGTCATTGCTGGCCATAATAACCAAAGTATCGGAGAAAACACAGGAATAAACATTACCGCCATTGATAACGCCATGTATATCACCGAAAAAATACCGATGTTAACTAAATCTTTTGTTTTTAATTTTCTTTCATTCATTTGAATACCTCCATTTAAATTATTATATTTATTTACCAGTTGCAATATGATTGCTTCAAAATAATCTTTACTGGTAAAATTTTTTTATTTTTGTTTACTTTCCATAAAACGCAGAAAATCGGGATTAACCCGATTTCAAAATTTATTATTTTTAATTTTATATTATGTTTTCACTTAATAATCCTCCCCCAACCAAAATTCATTGCTGCCTCCATCATATCGATAAAATTTAAAGCTTCATTATATGGATACCTATGTGTGATTACCTCAAATAAAGGTGTACATGCCATTGTATAAAGAACATGAAGTTCATCATCATTCAAATCATTTACTTCAATCTTTTTTTCTTTAAGAACCTCGATCAATTTCTTAGCACCCTGCACTTCAAGATTCACTAAATCATGACGAATTGATTCAAATTCCGTACCCTGAGAACAGTTAAACAGAAGATTAACTATAGGATCGTTTTGGTAAATAAATTCCAATAATTCCCTATTACTATCATCAGATTTTTCTCCAAAAGCTTGTAAACCATTTACTTTAATTTCTTCAATCGCTTGATTTGTCAATTCTTTACTTCTTCTGTATAAGTGATTAAGTATAGGATTTACAAGTACCTTAAAAATATCTTCTTTAGATTTAAAATGCTTATATATTGCACCAGGTGTAATTCCTGCATTTTTAGCAATAGTGCGAATAGAAGCCTCTTCGAATCCATGCTCTGTAAACTCGCTTTTTGCACTTTTTAATATTTTCTCTATTGTAACATCTTTGTCTCTCAGTAAGTTTCACCTCCCAAATTAAGATAACACCGTTTACTATATTTTAGCATAAAGAAGCTAATGAAGTCAACAATCACTATCAATTACATTTTTTTATGATAACATATTATTTAATTATCTATAAATTCTATTGTTAGGTCCGCTACTAGTTTCCATTCTGGATCAAGCATACAATCATGACACACATCGTCTAAAACAACGATTTTTGATTTATACAACTTAGCTGATTCCATTACTGATTCTCCGAGTAAACAATTGTCATTTTTAGAATATATGGTTAATATTGGAACATTAAATTCTATTTTTTTAATTGAGGAATAAATAACAGGCAACATTCTTATGCTTAGAGGTTCCTTATTCATTTTATCAATATACTTTTTAGCGTTATTAACTCTTCCAGAAAAAAAGAATTCTTCCCTTGTCAACTTAATATAATTCTTATTAGTAAAGAATAAATTTTTAATCCTGTTTTCAATTGGAAATGGCATTAAAAAAACCATTGATTTCGGCACACAATCTTTATAAGTTTTTAAAAATTCATTTATAAACAAATTACCCATAGAATGTGTTATAAAAATAAACTCTGTATCAAATTTTTTAATATTTTCCCTTAATATTTTCATAGAATCTTTTAAATTTTTAGCTTCTTTTGATAATGCATGCACATGTAAATTGTATCCTTTTTCCTTAAAGTATGGTATAAAATGTTCATTCCAGCACCATTCATAATGAAAAGCTCCACATACTAAAATAATTGTTTCTTTCATGACTACTTATTTATCTCCTCTTTTTATATTTTAACAACAAATAATTGTTGCCCAAATTCATACAAGGCGTGTGTATTTTTAGGATAAGTAAGAATTTGTTTTTTATCAAATGTATCCTTTAATAAATCAAGCCATTCTAATCTATTTAAAAATGTTCTATTTTTCTCTAGCCTAATATCTGTTGGTTTTGTCATCATAAAAACTTGTGAAACAAGCATTTCAGGAGGTTCTTTAACTGGTTCTGCAATTAATATAAGACTATCTTTTTTTACAGTATTATATATCTCTCTCAATACTGTATTTAATTTTCCAGAATTATTTAATACACCTACAGCTATCACTATATCAAAAGTTTCCTTTCCTAACTTTTCCATATCTTTATCTATATCAATCTTTTCATATTCGATGTTACTAACTACATTTTCATATTTGCTTTTTGCACACTGGATAAAAAAATTCGATATATCTGTATATTTATATAATACTTCATCAATCAAATTTTCATCTATTAATCTTTTTAATACGCTATCTGTAGTAGCTCCTATTCCAGCTCCTATTTCTAAAATTTTTATCTTATTAATTCCACTAGAATATTTTTTTACATAATCAGATATAGTTATTGCTACTAAGTCATTAATATATCTATATACCATGTTGTTCTTATATAATGCCTTTGCATATTTCAGGTCTCCCCCAGGAAATAATATAGAATTACATTTTTTCTTTCCATCAAATAATTCTTGTAAATATTTTATATTTTGATTTATATAATCTATAGACAACGGATCTCCTAATTTCCAATCCCATAAGTTCTTTGCATCTTCATAATATCTATCAATGTTATTTTTATTCACGACTTTACGCAAATAACAATTATTATTTTCTAGATGTATAAATTCATTTTCGAATAATATATTTAACCATCTTAATATAATATTTTTATTTCTACTATTAAAGTTTTTTTCAATAATCTCATTTATATTATATTTGCGATTACAATCAATAAAAACACCATTATTTTGAAAAAACAATATCATGGACAAACATATATACATATTTATCGATTCTAAAAATTTATTTACATGAACATGATCTATAAATGAGTACCTTCTTTCAACATCTTGTATACAATGAATATTCATTAAATTAGGTGTTTCATACAACCACTCATTTTTTTCTAAATTTGAGGATAAATATGAGTTTTGTTTTATTGTAAGGTCATCTTTTAAATCAAACTTTCTTACTAAACATTCAAATTCATCAAATAATTGAACATCTTTAATAATCTCGTGTACCTTTGGCAAATATTTTCTTCCATCATTCTTCATATTATTTAAAAAAGTGATCTGTTTTTTTACCAAAAGTAATAATTCATCATTTAAATCTGTTTTATTTTCGACTGTAAAAGATGTTTTTAAATTTAGTAGTTGTTCTGCATTGTATAAATTTATATTTATGTTATCTTTATCAAAAAATAAATTTCTTCTATTTTCCCAGATAATTATATTTTTAAAAATTTCTAAAATCAAACTACCATCTTCAAATACAAACTCCAATTTATTTTCATAGTATTTGCATCTGTTATTAATATTTATAGGATCATATACTTTAAAGCAAAATGTTATTTCCGATATTTTCCCACTAATGGTAATAAATTCATCATGACTAAATGTTTTTATATCAAAACAAAAATTCTCATTAAGGCTTGACTTAATAATTTTAAAAATAGAAAATAACATATCTTTAGATATAAACGAATCAATATATATTATTTTTTGTTCTTGCATTATTTGTTTCGCTTTTCTTATGAACATTTTTGAAATTTCTGTTTCTTCATATAAATTTCTAATAAGATAGTAACAGTTTTTACTTTTTATTTCCTTTAAATATTTTATTGTATCTTTTTTACTTTTAGGAATTTCTTCAATTACGTTTATTCCTCTATTTAATAGATAGCGAACAATATCTACATCTCTATTAATTTCAGAATTAAATGGAACATATGCAAGTTTAGTATTATTAGGGATGTTTTTTATATTTGTAAAAAGTGGCAAATTATTAAAATATGCATCTCTAATTGTTGTCTTAGAATTAACTTCAAAAATTCCTGATATTTCAATTATATCTTTTAATTTAAATAAAGATTCTACAATGAAATTTCCTGATACTTTTCCACAAATAATTGTTTTTATCATTTTTTCACCCCCCACAAAACGATATACTTTCTTTTTTAAATATTTATTATAATATATACTTTATTCTCTATATTTCGCTCGACATATTTTCATTTAACATATTTGCTAAAACTTTTGAGTTTGACTTTTCTTGTACTGAACTATAATGATTGCCTGGTATATAAAATTTTCTAATATCGCCAATAATTATATTCTTCCAATTTTCAGCTAGGATATTAAAGTGCTTATATGCCCCAACATTATCTTTTGCTATATAGTAATCTATATCCCCAAAATATATTTCAGGCATAAATTTTTGAGCATTAAATGACTTTATGAAAATTTTATACATATCTAAAAAAGATTTTTTTGTAATTGAATTTCCCTTATTTTTTACTAAATTATAATATAATTCAAATCTTTTTTGTTGAGATAAAGAATTTAATTTTTTTACATAAAGTATATCTTCTTCGAATCGCATTTTACTCAATATATTATTAACCGTCATTGCATTCTCATAATTATTATCCATATTAGAAAATGCTATATCTAATATATTTGTTTCTTTAAATCCTATATCTGAAATTTCAATATTAAATGCTTGTAAGAAATTAAATTCCAATAATAATTCATCATAATTATAATTTAACAAGCTTCCACCTTCTATAACTGCTAAATTATCTACTAAAATTCCTGCTTCTAATAATCTCCTAGAAACTTCTATTGCAACTACCCCGCTAAAGCTATATCCTATTATTTGAACATTTGTTGGAGAAAATTTTTGTATTTCTTTATAATACTCATTTGCCAATTTTTCAACTAATTCATCTGAATTTATATCTAGATACTTACCTATATCTGATACACCCATCAATAATATATCTCCTTTATTTTGAGAACATAATTCCATTGCTAAATTTTTTAAATTTTCAAGATTTCCAAAAGCTCCATGTAATATAACTCTTAATCTTTTATCCTCGATGGCTGCACTATATTTTTTTGAGTATATAAATTCATCATTAGAAATATTATGCTCTGTAGCGTTTCCGCCTTTCAATAACTCAGAAATCCTATAAAAAGTTGGTTCATCTATTAATTCTCTAAGTATAGATTCAAATGTGCTACTTGATTCAATGCTTTTTATAATTTCAGCTGCTATTTGAGCTAAAATCAATGAATCAGCTCCACATTCATATAAATTCTTATTTAAATTTAATTCTTCTTCATCTAAAAATTTAGCACAAATATTCAATACTTCTTTTGGTATAGATGTTTTTTTTGAATTAAAATTAATAGATTCATTTTCTGCACATCTCAAATAATCCGTTTCATATGAAAAATTTTTCTTTATGTCAACTATACCATTTGAAGTCAATTTGAATTTTTCTAAAAAAGTTATTTTGTCAGGCATCAAATCAATAGGCAAACATATCTTAAGATTATTATATATTTTCTCTCTATTGATAAAAGAATAATCACTTTTAAACTGTTTTATAAACAAAACCATTCCTAATTTCTCTATAACAGATTCTTCTCTTGGTAAAGTAAAGATTTTTTCATTGTTTTCATATAATATATTTTTCCATTCTTCTATTGATAAGAAAAATTTGTTTTTCCTTAATGAATCTAATGGTTTTTCCATCATAAATACTTGAGATGCAATTATCCACGGTTCATTACGTATAGGCTCAGAAAATAGTAAGTATCCCTTAGGCGCACATATATTTCTTATATAATTTAAACTACTTACAACATCTTTAGCATTTTCTAAAACATAAGCGCCAATTATTATATCAAAATAATTGTATTCTATCCCTATTTTTATAGGATCTTCATTAATGTCCAATTGATAGATCTTAACATTTTTATTATCTTCAAACTTCTTTTTAGCTTTAGATAAAAAATATTTCTTTCCATCTGTAAAATGATATTCATAATCTACACCATTTAATAAATCTATTATTTTTTCAGATGTTGCCCCAGTTCCGGCACCTATTTCTAAAATTCTTATTTTCCTATGATTATTATTTTTAATATACTCATTAATAAAATTACAGTAAAAATTATTAATAACAATAGAATTTATACTTGTATTATACATTGCATCAGTGTAAATATCAGAACCCTCAGGATATAATATATTTACTGGATCAATCTTCCCATTTAAAATTTCTACTAAATTATCCGTGCTGTCTTTGACATACTTTAAGTACTTCAAACTATTATCATTTTTAACATCCCATTTTAAAAAAACTTTTGTCCATAAATTAGCAATATCATCATATGTCAAAATAGACTGAATTTTATAATCTCCATTTTCAGAATATATTATATTTTTTTCTATCAATTGATATAACCATCTGTCAATTATCCAATTATATTTATTATCATTTAATTTCCTTTTTCTTTTATATAAGTCAGAATTTGGTTCTTTTTTTAATATGTCTGTATCTATCATTGCATTTAGTATAGCATTTAAACATATTTTATCTCTTATATCGCATAATTCCCTATATTTCTTACTAAATAAGTATTCCTTATTTTTAATATCTATACCCTCATTATTATTAAATAAAGTTTCATAATGCGAATCTAATTTATCATCTCTGTCTTCTCTAGCAATTGTTACTACTGATTCAATAGGAAATTCTTTTTTATTTTCATTTACCATTACAATAGCATTTGAAATTACTTTTTGCTTAACTAAAGCATTTTTTATCTCCTCAAGTTCTATTCTATTGCCTCTTATTTTTACCTGAGTATCTTCCGTACCTAAAAATTCTATTTCTCCACTTGATAAATAGCGACCCAAATCTCCAGTAGAATAAAGTCTGATCTGCTTTAGAGGATGAATAAAGAACTTTTCTTCTGTTAACTTTTTATCTCCTAAATACCCTTCCGCCAAGCCACTACCAGCTATATATAAATTACCTTCGCAATAAACTGGACAATCTTCAAAATTTTTATCTAATACATAAATTTGTTGATTAGTGAGCGGTTTCCCATACGGAATGCTTTTCCATCCCTTTTTAATACCTTTATATTCATGATAGTTAGACCATATAGAGGCTTCTGTAGCACCTCCCAATACTATTATTTTAGATTCTACAAAAGTTTTTTGCACCGCATTAGGCATATTTAAAGGAATCCAATCTCTTGATAGCAATATTAGTTTAATAAAATTTTGTTTTTTTGATAAATTTTCTAAATAATTTAAATATAGTTTCATTAATTCTGGTACCATATTTAATATAGACACAGAATTTTCTTCAATCAATTTATCCCAATGAGCAGGATTTAAATACTCACTTTCATCAGGATATACAATAGTTCCTCCAACTGATAGCATTCCAAAAATATCATAAACAGATAAGTCAAAATCTAATTTTGATATTCTTAATATGCAATCTCTCTCAGATATTTCAAATTTTTGATTTATATCATATATAGTATTAAATACTGCGCCATGATTTATTACAGCACCTTTTGGATTTTCAGTAGTCTCTGACGTAAACATGATATAAGCTGCATCAGTCGAATCGATATGTTCTATATTAAACATATTTATCAAATCTAACCTATAATTTACATCATCAATGTTCACAAAATTTCTTTGTCTGCTATCATAACAACTGCCATTTGTCAAAATAACTTTACAATTACATTGTTTTAAAATATTCTCTAATCTTTTTTCTTCTATATTAAAATCTACCGGAACATATATAGCTCCTACCATAAGTATTCCAAGAATAGTATAAACTTGACTTTTATTATGTGGTAGTTTTACAATTATATGCTCACCTTTTTTTACATTTTTTTCTTTCAATGCTAAAGCTATAGATACAGACTTATTATATAATTCTTTATAAGAAATCGATCCTCTAGAGTCTATAACAGCCGCCTTATCTGGATAAGATTTTACTTTTTCTATAAAATCTTCTAATAATGTCTTATTATTAATTTTTTTATTTGTAGCATTAACTTTTTCTCTAATTTCACGTTGCCACTTAGGTAGATCAATTTCAAGACGTTTCTCCCAAAATTCTTCATTGTTCGATAAATTTATTAAAATCTTCTTAAACTCACTAAACATATCTTCCAACATATCATCTTCAAATATTCCTTCACGAACATCCCAATTAACCTGTAAACCTAATTCAGTATCCATAGCTTGACAATCAATAAATACTTGCGGTGTTTGAGATATTCCATACACATATCTTCCTATCAACCTCTTTTTAATTAACCCTATTGCACTTGTAAATACATACGGCGCTAAAAATTCTTTGGAATTATGCAGTTTAGCAATATCTCTTAATATATTAACTCCAGGATATGCACTATTATCTATTGAGCTGAATAATTCTTTATTAACTTCTCTTGCTAACTCTGAAAAAGATTCTTTTATGTTTTTTATCGAAATTACCGATGTATTTGTAAAATCTCCTACTAAATATTCTATATTTTCCCCTAAATTTTTCTTGTTAAATAAAGTTAAATTTATAAGAAATTCTTTTTCTGTACTCCATTTTTTTAGTACTTCACTATATACAGTCAATACTGATGCTGTCGGTGTTAAAGCATGGTTCTGAGCTAAAATTTTAAATTTATCCCACATATCCTTATCTAATGTTAAAGACAATCTTTTAAACTTACAAACGTCCGTTTCTTTTAGCGTTTTTAAAGGTATTACTGGAGATGTCTTTAATTTTCTAGTCTTTTGACTCCAATATGCTTTCGCATTCTTGTATTCCGAGTTTTCTTTTGTCTTTTCTTCACTTATTATATAATTCCTAAATGATATCTTAGATTGTCTATCATTCTCTATTCCTTTAAAATACTTCATCTCAAACTCTAATAAAAGTTGCCATATACTTGACCAATCACATATCATAAAATCCATCGAAAAGTGTAAAATTGATTTTTCTCCATAATTTGATACTCCAATATCAAACATCGGCCATTTTTCTAATTGATAAACTTTATCCTCTAACTGTTCTCTAATAGATATCCTATCTCCAGTAACAACCTCATATTCTGGAACTTTTTGTAGTATTTTTTGATATCCTTCTTTAAATATAACTGCCCTCAGCATTTCATGTTTATTTATCAAGTAATTCCATGTATCTTGTACTTTTGAAACGTCTAAATTATCATATAAAAATTCTTGATAAATGTGACAAGATACATTTCCATATGAATGTAAGTCATCTCTTCCATAAAGATATGATGTCTGAACTGGAGATAATGGAAATGGTGCATAATCATCTTTAACATCATATTTATTCTCAAGTTTTTTAATGTATTCTTTAAGTCCCTCTTTATTTAATTTTAATTCCATTAAAATATCTTCATCTAACTGACCATTTATGGATTTATATTTTAACTTTTCACCATCAACATACAACTCAATACCTTGCTTAGAATATTTTTCAATTATTTCTTTATAACCGTTCTCCATTATTTACCTCCTTATTAAATTATTCATCAAGAATTTTTATATCACTCAGCAAAAGCAGCTTCTCTTTACTAGTCTCCATAAACTTTGCATATCCCGCTTTTTTCTGCAAAATTTCCCATTTTTTAGATGTTGATAGTTCCCTGTTTACTCGACGAATATCAAGTTTGCCTGAATTCATATATTTCTTCATTTTAATCAATTCTGCTGTTATTGAATCAATCCAGTATGTTTGAAAAAATTTTGAAGTACTCGTTTCTTTTAAAGAATTCAAAACCTTGTAGATTGACTCTTTACCTATATTTAAATCGTCTTTAGCTCCTTTTAAATATGTTCTTGGACGCCAAGCAACATCTCCATAAGCATCATTTAGCGATAATACTCCATCTTCATAATAAAGTTTAAAACTATACATTAATTGCATATTGTAATCAGGTGTTTTGGGATTTAATTGATTATTGAATTCTATTAAAATAGGTAATTTCCCTATATTTCCATATAATATATCAAATGGGCCTAATCCCTTTATTATATTATTATCCAACTCTAAATCACCTAAAATACCAGAAATAGCTAATAAATCCAAAGCTACATATGATAATTGTGTAGAAAAAGAAACACTTATATATTCTAACTTAGAATATATATTTAATTTTTTTGCATACACTGCAAAGCTCTGCATATTTGATAAATTTGAATATAGATTTGCAGTCATGTAAATAAGGTTTTTCTCTCTTGCTAGCTTATAACATTTATATAAATGTTCTTGATAAACAGGTTGCTCTTGAATTACGTTTATTCCTTTATTTAGTAAATCTATGCACAATTCTGTTCCATCCCCACCTGTTCCCTCACTTCTAACAATAACGCAAGCTAAATCTATATCTGATGGCAATTCTTCAACATTAAAATACAGTGGTATATTATATTTCTTTGAAAATGTCTTTGACCTTTCACTACCTCTTCCGATAATACCAACAATTTGAAAATCTGATTCGGCTCTCTTTAATGCTTTTAAATAAAATTCCCCAAAATTCGTGCCACAAACTATGGCTTTCAATCTTTTTTTCATTTTATATTTCTCCTTCAAAGATATTATTCAATTTCAAATTTGTTCCTTTCATCAATTTGTAATAAAATGTTGTATCCATTTCCATCATCTTATCAAGTAAACTATTTAATAAAGGAAACTCACTCATATCTTTGATTTCAGTTTTATTACCATGTTCTAGAGCTAAAATGGAAACAGCTGCTACTGTTAGAGCCGTTAATCTAGTTGGTGAAATGCTTTTTAAAATCATATTAGCATCTATAGTATTTTTATTTTTTATTCCTGTTGCCTCTAAGATAAATCCTCCAAAATCTTTTTTTTCAATATTATCCAAATTGGATAAATCCACTAATTTTTGTGCCATTACATTTATATTTTCAATGTTATCGGAACGAATATTCTTTAAAAAATTGCAAACATATCCGTTCTTTATGCACATATAAAATATGGCATTTTCCACACCTATTTGCCTACAAACTTTAATAGTTCTTTTATCAATATACGGAAATGGCACCCATCTTTCGCTGCTTATTGGCAATGTTATTGTTTTATTTTCTGCCAAATATGGTTCTATCTTCCCTGAATTTAAGATTGATCTTGCATAAAACCCATCTTCACTTAAATATCTCAAGTATTCTTTGGCTGCATTATAAGTAAATTCTCCATTAGAGGCGTAATACATTTGAAAACTAAGGGTTTTATCAAAAACTCTAGAAATAATAACTGGCAATGCTTCTATTAATCCTGGCGATGAACCAACTCCATGATATATTGTTCCTCCTTCAAAAACAGATTTCTCATAGAAATTATAATAACTTAAGTCAATGAGAATACATTTGTTTTTATTAACTGTATCTATTAAATTAAATATTGATGAATCTGAATACCCTGAACAGTTTATAATACAGTCACATCCATCAACAAACTCAATACAAGTATTTATATCATCCAAATCTATAAACGCAAAAGTATTCTTACTCTTATAAACTTTTTCTTTTTTTCTATATCCCAACTTTATATCTTTGATGCCATAATCATTCAAAATTTTAGTACATTCTGAACCAATATCTCCAGTAGCTCCAATTATTCCTATCATATTTCACCTTCTACTACCTCCATACCTAACTGTTTTGAATTTATCAAATTTAACATTTTTTCAAATTCAGGATTTGAAAAAATTTCATTTAATTTTAGGTTGCATTTTAATCTTCTTTCTATCTCAACTAGAAGCTTTGTTGCAGATAAGCTATTTCCTCCAAGCTTAAAATAATTAGAATTTCTATCTACATCATCTATATCCAAATTTTGCATCCATATTATTTTTAAGATTTCTTCTAAATTTTCATTATGATTTTTTAATTGTTCTTTTATTGTTGCTTTATCAGAGACATCCACATCAAAAGAGTCCAATGACAGCAAAACAATCTTCTTATCGAAATCTAACCCAATTTCATTTTCTAAGTTATTTATCAACTCAAGATGATCTGTATAGTTTTCTGATTCGAGATAATAAGCAATATTATTTTCTATCGAAAACATAGTATTTTTTAAAAAATATTTTTTGGCTATTTCCTTAATGTAATCAACTTTATAAAAAAACTGCGTACGTTTTTCAGTTTCTACATTAAGATTTTTTTCTTGAAAAAATATGGCTGTAAGTATAGATATTGGATCCATTTTACCAAAATCAATTACATGAATTTTTCCGTTTCTTTTTAACATTAGTTTTGAGGTTTTGAAAAAAGATTCAACATCTTCAATTTGATGTAAAAAATTAACAGAAATAATGTGATCAAATCTACTTAAGTAATTATCTTTTAAAAATTTCTTATCATTGCAATCATTTAATAAAATTACATTGTTTAAATATTTAATTCTGCTGACTAAGTTATCTTTTATTGTGCAATCTACATCATTAACAATGCCTATTGTTAACCTTTTAATATCTTTACTTTCATTATTGATGTTTTTAATTAATTTATCTAATAAACTCTCAGTAAACTCACTTCTAATGCCTAGTTTTGCTGGGGATATTTCATTATCTAAAAGCAAAAGCTCTTTTTTATTATTATTCTCAAGTATATCTACAAATAAATTCTTTTTTAGTTGTAGTTTTCTATATAAAGAATCCTCTGCGATTTTTACTTCATTCATCTCATCTGCTTTAAAATCTTTCACATATTTCAACCAGTATTTAATTATATTTTCATTCTTGTTGTCTATTTTTATTTTTTTAACATTAATTTCAGTTAATAAATCTAATAAAAATTTTTGGACAAAATACTTTCTCTTTTTTACTTCATTGTCTGTATTAATATTATCAATATAATTTATCTTAAATTCCGATTTATCTTCCTCTAATTCTGGTTCAACCAGGAGCGTTTTAACATTTTCTTGTGAGATTATTGTTTTATATTTACCACTATAAATTCTTTTTTGATACTCAATATTAAACTTTTTTCTTTTCATATTATTCCCTCCATAGTTGATTTATCAAAAATTAGAGCATATTTCATTTGAAACATCAATATACTTACCTACCATCCAAATAATATCCTCTTCATATAATAATTCATCTATATAATCAAAAGTAATCACAATACTATCATCAATCATTCTTATATGATGATCTAGATAAACTTGAGGTGTTTGACTTAATGAACATATTTCATGGAATCCATTTTTACAATTGTTATAACTCTCTCCAATCATGCAAGTAACTACTATTGGAAACAATTTATTTATTCCATTCTCTTGCCTAGCTTTATTTATAACATTAATCCCATCAAAACATCTATATTCTAATAACTTAAATATTTGTTTTTGGGTTTTTTTGATGGACTCTAATATAGATTTATATTCATCTTTATAGCTAATTAATCCTATATTTGTAAATTCTCCCAACAATTCATCTGCATTTTTAACTACTGGTAATTTCCCAAATAATGTTGTTGTTATTGTTAATTCGTCAGTCTCAATTAAGTCAGACAATACTTTCATATAAATAGTGATTAATATAGCAGACAACGTTACACCTCTTAGTTTTGAATAATGTATTAAATTGTCAGTTTGTTCTTTACTAAAACGATATTCTTTTCTTTTAAAATTGTATTCTTCTAAGTCATTAATCGGCATTTTTGTTCTTAAATTCGGTGCTTTTGGTAGTGTTTTTATCATTTTATTCCAATATTTTTCAGCCTCATCTAAAAGTCTCTTATTAAACGCAAGTTCCTTATATATTCTTAAATTCATTACATAATCTTTATAAGATACATCGGAAAAACTTATTTTTTCTCCTTCGTATAACGCAAAAAGCTTATATATCATATTACCTGCACTCCACGCATCTAATATAGAACAATCAAAACTTATGTGGAGTACATCATTTTTATTCCCGCCATTAATTTTCTTTCCAACTACGAATTTAAACATAGGCCATGTTTCGATATTATACTTCATATGCGATAAAATCTTTCGCATTTTATACCTATCCTCTTTAGAATTATATTGATATTTAAAAACTTTATATTCAGGAACTTTTTCCAGTATAATCCCTCTACCATCCGATAATAAAATCAATCTTAAAATATCATTTTTTCTAATCATCAAATTAATGTTTTTTTCAAGATTAGCAATATTTAAATTTTGCTTTTCAAATTCAATATAATAATGAGCATTAACTTTATTTAAAAATTCCCCATCTACTTGTCCAGCCATATATGCCAACTGAAGTGAACTCAATTCCAAAGTGTTTTCTTGTGCTTTTGATAAATATCTGAGTAAATCCTCTTTGTTAACTTTAATTTCGTTGATTACCTCTTCATTGTATAATTCTTTTTTGATTCTATATTTTAATTTTTTATCTTCCACAAACAAAAACATTCCCTGTTTTCTCAGCTCATTTACATAATCAAATAATTCTAAGTCTGTACTATCATTTTTTAGTTTCATTTTTTCATCCCTAAATTTTTTAAAGCTTGTAAATGGTTAAGATGTTCTTCACCAAATTTAACATTTTTAGGAAACCCTATTTCTTTCATTATTTCTCCCCATTTTTTCGAAACTATTATTTCCTTTTGCGTTCTTGTAATATTATTTTTTCTTTGTTTAACATTTTCAATAAATTTTTCAATTTCTTTCCTTATGGCATTCGGAAAAACATCATAAAGTATAGTTTCATATGTCAAGTTACTGTAATTTGCCAAGCTAAATTTTATTGGCTTATTTAAATAATTAACATCAATTTGTTTTGAATCTAACACAATATTATCAGATATATTCATTCTATCCCTCCATATTACAGATCCAAAGGTATCTTCAAGATCTAATCTTCCACTTTTATAAAAAAAAGTAATTTTATGAAGAAGATGCATATGGTTATTCCCATCCACATCAGAAACCTCATTATGAATTTGTAAGTTTACATCCAATTGCCCATTTGACAAAACAACACGATTAAAAGGGTATCTTTTCTCTGTTAACGTTGGAATTATATTAAAACTTCTAAGAAGAGGTAATGCTTCGTTCAGAATACCTATCAAAGAATAAAGAAGTTGCGAAGATGTCATGATATCTACATGTTCAAGAATATCTTTTTTATTTAAATATTTTGCAGCTTCAATAAATTTTTCAATAGTTTCCAATGAATTATATAAATTCCCTACTATATAATATGAGTTGAATTCATGAGCCAACTTTAAGCAGTTCTCTATCTCTCTATAATGAATTGGATGTTCCTGTATCACATGAATTCCTTTTTTTAAGAGACTCTCTGACAATTCAGTTCCCTTACCTCCCAATACAGAAGATTTAATTATAACAAATGCAATATCTATATTTCCTGGAATAGAATCTACATCAACATATAGTGGAACATTATGTTCTTCTGCACACCTCTTAGAACGACTACTTCCAAAAGCTAATATACCTACCAATTCAATATTATTTATTTTTTTTATCGCATTTATATAGGATTGACCAAAAGTTGTTCCACAAACTATCGCTTTCATCATAATGTTCCTCTCTCCAAATACATCATTTCAAAAAATCCATCAACTTTATTACCAAATTTTCAATATATGGAGTTTCCATAAATTCTCCTAATTCTAAATGAAAACCATATCGTTCCATTAATGTATTAGATAGTTGTATCATATTTAAAGAATTCCCTCCTAGTTTAAAGAAGTTATCTTCTTTTTTTATTTCTTCAATTTTTAAAATTTCTTTCCAAATTTCTGATATAGAATAAAGTAGCTCAGTGTTCAGTTTATCTTCTGTTTTCTTGTTTGATTTATGAATATCTTCATCAGGTTCATTATTTTGATAAACTGATAAGTCTTCTCTAATACATACATTATTTTCAGTATCTTTATTTTCCTTATAATTAATTTTAGTGGAAAACGTATTGGTATTATTTATTATAGTATCCAATAAGTTTACATAAGACTCAAACATCCTATCTAGCAACTGTGCCGTAAATATTTCATCAATGGAATCCCAAATTATTTTTAATTTGCCGTCCATTTCCATAACTTGATGATCAAGCCAAACTTGTGGTGTTTGAGAAATATTATATACAAGTTCTCCTAGCCAAGTATCTTTCCTGCCTTCAGACAAACCTAATCCACTTGTAAATACTATAGGCATTAAAGAATATCTATTGTTAGAGTATTTATTCCTTAATTCTCTTCCAAATTCTACAGCACTATATGAATTGTGTTTTGTATCTTCTAATAATTGTTTTTGCAACATTTTGGATTTTTCTAGCAATGAATCGCTAGTACAATTTTTTACTTCAAGAAATGTTAGGTTAGTAAAATCTCCTATGATTTTATTTATATCCGGATGAATTTGTTCCTTGTTAAACTGTGTAATATTTAATACAAATTCATCATTTAATGAATATTTCCTAATTATTTCAGAAAATAATGTTATTAATAAAATTGTCAATGTTATGTTATTTTCTCTTGCGATTCCTTTTAATTTATTCAATCCATAAGAATCAATAATTTTTTCTCTTCTATTAAAAGTTTGTTCTTCTATATCACTTTCTAACTTTGCTATTTCAAATTTAGGGGCTTCCAAAAATCCATTCAATCTATCCAGCCAATATTTTTTATCAACCTGATATTTAGATGTGTTTTTTACTTTTCTAATTTCTAAAACATAATCTCTAAATGAAACATCTGGTAATTCCTTATAAAAATTTTCATCATTATATCTTAATTTCAATTCATCTAGAATATAGAACATACTCCAACCGTCTAAAATAATATTATCTAAACTAATGTGGAGTCTGGATTTAATTTCATCTAAAATGCTAAGTTTGAAATTAAATATAGGCCATTTATCTATCTTTAATATTTCGTGAGACATAATATCTCTAGTCAATTTTAAAGCTTCCTCTTGTTCAACCTTATTAAGACATGATAAGTTATTAATATCTAACATAAATGGTGGAACTTTTTCCAATATCTGTTGTGTTCCATTGTTTAAAATTATCGCCCTTAACATAGAATGATACTTAATCATATCATTTATTATCTTTTGAAGTTTATTAGGCTCAATATTCAAACAATCTAATTCGAAGTAACAATGTGTTGCTACTGAACCTAAAGAATACATTTTGTTTCTTCCTATCCAATATGCAAATTGCACATCCGTTAATGGAAATGGCTCATTTATATTTTCAACATCAGGTATAATTTTTTGAAATGATAAATTTCTCTTTTTGTCAATTTTTTTAATATACTCTGAAAGTTCTCTCAAAACAGGATATTTGAAGATGTCTCCAATTGATATTTGTACACACAATTCTTTCTGTACTTCGGAAACAATTTTCGTCGCTGTAAGAGAATCTCCTCCTAATTGAAAATAATTAGAAGTCGATAATACATTCATATCATTTAAAATTTCTTTATAAATATTGACTAATTTCCTTGTAATTTCATCATACTTTTCTGTTTCATTTTTACCTTCAATACTTTTGCTATCATAACCAGAATCTTGATTATCATGTCCTTCTATCAATTTCCTTAATTCTTTTCTATCAATTTTACCATTTTTATTTAAAGGCATTTCTCCTACTATTACAAATTCAAATGGAATCATGTATTCAGGAAGCTTGTTCTTTAAAAATTTAATTAATTCATCTTGTTCAACATCTATTTTGTTATTTTTAAGAACATATATCATACTTCCCATTTTGTTAATTTCAGTCTCATTAGATAAATACTCAATTTTATATTTACAATTTTCACTTGCATTTTTAATGTTTTTAATATTTGGAATAATTTTTCCATTACGCTCTAACAAATCAAAATCAATAAAACCACGTTCTAATACAGATGCACTAATTTCTGGTAATAATAATTCATCATTTATTTCAGTTCCAATCACAACGCCCATAGGAGATAATATGGTTTTTATATTACGCAACATATCTGAAATATTATGAGAACGATGTAGTGAATTATATAATATGACAATATCAAAATTTTCCGTTTTAAAATTTTCCAAATACTTACTTGAAGAATTTATTTTTATAAACTCGAAACAAGTATATTTATTTTTTATGTCTTCAAACTCATTTGCAAAATATAGTGAATTGTCCGTATAAACATATTTTTCGATTTTATCTTCAAAGTTTGTAATTACCTCTTCTGTTAATTCGCTATTTCTTCCACCTATTTCTAAAATCTTAAGCTTTTTATTTTTGCCATCAAATACCATCTTTATAGTTTCAATAAGTTCATTTATATTTTCTCTATAATTTTTCAGTTTTCTCAAAAGTCTGGAAGGACTAAGTTTAGATTCAGAAGCATAAAACACATCAATAGCTTGTTTCTTACCCTGTATAATATCTACCACATTATTTTTGAAATTATCTAGGTTGACTGTTGTGTCTAATGCTATATCTATTTTTTTAAATAAGTAAATACCATCTTCTAAACTTATCATACTATGCTCTTGCAATAATAATAGCCATCTTTTTACGAGCAATTCGTATCCTATATCTATTTCTCCAAATTTCATTATTTCATCAAAAGAATACCTTTTTCCTTGACTAATACCCAAATCCATGAAAATAGAAAATATCAAACCTAAAACCATATTATTTTCACTATTTAGATACTCATCATAATCAATGTATTCAGATTTCAGTTTATTTATTTTTTCATTACTACTTAATCTAGTTAATGTATGATCCTTACTCTCATTACTTTCAATAAATGCGACCAATTGATTATTAGTGCCTATCTTAATAACATCAACAATAGCTTTATTAATTTTAGGATTTCCAATTAAAGCATCTTCAATTTCTCCAAGTTCTATTCGATGACCTTTAACTTTTACCTGATTATCAAGCCTTCCTAAAAATTCAATAGTTCCATCATTCCATGTTCTTCCAGCATCTCCAGTTCTATACCATTTAACTCCATCCGATTCTACAAATTTCTTTTCTGTTAATTCCTTATCTCCCCTATATCCCTTTGCAACACCAACCCCACCAATTAACAATTCTCCTTTAACATAGTTAGGACATATTCTTCCTAAACCATCAACTACTCTATAGACTTGGTTCTTTAACGCTTTTCCATATGGAATAGAAATCCAATTTTTAGGTATTTCCTTTGGAATATTGATATAATTTGACCAAATGGAAGCCTCTGTTCCTCCTCCCATTCCAACTACAAGAGAATTTTTGCTTCTGTTATAAAATCTTTTAGGTAATGTTGTTGCAATCCAGTCTCCAGAAAGAAAAACTAATCTCAATGGAATAGAAACATCTTTACCCTCTGCCATAGTTACTAGCATATCAAAAAGAATTGGCACCGAATCCCACATTGTTACTTCATATTTTTCAATAAGTTTTAACCAAAGTTCCGGATCTTTGAAATTATTATCATCTAAAGTAATGATGGTTCCTCCAGCCGATAATATTCCAAAAATATCATAAACTGATAAATCAAAATCAATTGCTGATACCATTATTACGCTATCATTGGCATTTACTTCATATCTTTCATTTAAGTCATTGATTGTATTAACAGCACTATTGTGTGCAATTTCCACACCTTTAGGAATTCCCGTCGTTCCTGATGTCATAATTACATAGGCTGTATCAAACGGACTAATATTGACAGGTTTTTCAATTATACTTTGAATAGTTGATTGATCCATATCAACAAATGTGATATCTGTATCATCTAAATTAAAATCCCTTATTGTATTTTTATTGGATAAGACATGTTTTATTCCTATCTGTTCATATATTTTCCTTCTTCTTTCGTTGGGTTGATTAATACCGATAGGAACATATGCTGCGCCAGCAAATAAAATTCCTAAAATACCAACTATTTGACTATATCCCCTTGGCAATGTTATTCCCACGTAGTCATTCTTTTTTACTCCAAAAGAAATTAAATTTGTTGCAATAATTAACGCCTTTTTGTATAAATCTCCATAAGTTAATTCAATACCGGATTGTGCATCCACGATAGCAACTTTTTCCGGGTTTACTTTAATCCTATCAAGAAATTCTGTATAGAGAGTTTGTTTAGGGTAACTCAAAGGCAAAATACTTTTTAATTCTTTTTCTCTATCTTCAATCTGATTCAACGGAAGAATTTCAGGCAATCTATACCAATTTTCATTATCACTTAATGATTGTAATAAAGTGTATAAAGAGTCGAACATATCATCAATCATTCCATCTGGATATAATTCATCAACCACATCCCAGCATAATACAATCTCATCATCTACTAAATAAGTTTGAAAATCGAGCCAAACTTGTGGAGTTTGTGATACCATATAGTTTATTTTCCCGAATATTTTTCTTGTTTCCTGAGTCTCTAAAGGATAATCTATATTACAAGCAAACACCACAGGTGCAATATTGATAGTTTTTCCAACTTCTTTATAAACATCTCTTTGTACCTGCACTCCAGAGTATGAGCTGTGAGAGGCATTTTCTAAAAATGTGCCAGATATAGTTTTCACTCTATCTAAAAATTTTTCATTCTTTCTTTCACACTCAACTAATAGAAGATTAGTAAAATCTGCAACCATTCTTTTAACACTATTATCATTTACATCTCTATTGAATAATGGCACATTGATCACAAATTTTTCTTGATTTGTCCATCTTTCAATAATCATTGAATATGCTGATAACAGAACCATTGATGGGGTAACTTTATTTTTATATGCATTTTCTTTAATCTTAATCCAGTTTTCTTTGCTAATAATTTTCTTTCTTCTTGAAAAAACCACTTTTTCAATCATTTCTGGTTTTTTGTTAATGGGTAAGTTAGGTGCCTCTAAAGGAAAACTGGATTCAATTTTTTTCTTCCAGAATTCCTTATCTTTTTTGTATATTTCGTCATCTATTTTTCGTTCCTCCAGATAATTTTTAAAAGTATAATTGCTATCTATTGAAACTTTATCTTCTCCGCAGTACAGCTCTACAAGTCTACTCATTATAATGCCTATGCTCATTATATCTGCAACTAGAATATCAATATCTAAAAATATTCTATGTTTTTTATCCTTTAGTAACGCAATGCTAAGGCTAGCTACTTCTCCAACTTCTATATCAAATTTTCTATGAGACATTTCTTTTCTCATTTCCAATAGTTTTATGTCTGCATCTTCTTCAGATAGTGAAGTATAATTAAAAATTTTAACTTCTTTTGAGTATGGTTCTTCCATAATTTGCTGAGTACCATTACGGTTAAATTTTGCTCTAAGCATTGGATTTTCCATTTGTAAACAGTTCCAAGCAGCAGTTAATTTATCTGTTACAATCTCTTGTCCATCAATTTCTAAGTATGCGTGACACCCAACACCACCTAGAACCTGATCTTCTTCTCTCCCTACAAAATAAGCATACTGTACATCCGTTAAAGGGAACTCTTCCGAAATATTCTTTTCTCTTGATTCAGTCTTTTTATCAATATTTTTAATATTTGCTTTTTCAATAAGTCTAATCCAATCTTCAAGTGTAGGATTTTCCATTAGTTTTGCAAACGATAATTTTATCCCTAATTTTTTAAGCTCTGAAACTATTTGCATGATTTGGATAGAGCCTAAACCCTTTTCAATCAAATTGTCTTTTCCTGAAGGTTTAAATCCATCTAAGTTTGCTTGTAACACTTCATCAAGAAGTCGTACTGCCTGTTGTCTAGTTTGATATGTTTCCATATTGTAGCCTCCTTATCTATTTAATCATTTGTTGTTTTAATTTACTTTTATCTACCTTTCCAACGCTTGTTAATGGCCATTGATCAACATACTGTACTTCATCCGGTAACTTAAAAGAAGCAAGTCCTCTTTCTACCAAATAATTCCTTATATCTCTAAGTGTAAGAACGGTACTCCCCTTCAAAATAAATACACCTATTTTTTCTCCGAGAGTCTCATCGGGTATGCCAACAATTTGCACTTCTCTAATATTCTTATTTGTAAGCAAAATATTTTCCAACTCAGAAGGAACTATTTTTTCTCCAGCACGATTTATAATCTCCAACACACGACCAACAATTTTATAATTGTCTCCATATAACTTAGCGGCTCTATCTCCTGTTCTTAAAAAGCATTCTTCTGTAAACTGAGTATCATTTAGTTTTGATGAATCATAATATTCCAAAATAGTATATGGTCCCCTAACTATTAGCTCTCCAAAATCTCCATCAGGAACCTCTTTCCCGTTTTCATCAACAATACGAGCTTCGTCAAACTCACTTAACTTCTTCCCTTGAGTATGTAATCTGTCATAATCATCGTCCAAAACCCTAGAGCAAGTAATCAACGACTCACTCATGCCATACAATTGCAATAATTTACAATTAAATTCTTCCTGAATCTTTTTTGCTAAGTTAGAATCAAGAACAGATCCACCTATCTGTATATACTTCAAACTGCTGATATCAGCATCATCATTTTTAAGATATTCTATACACATATTAGCTAAAGTAGGTACCAATGCCATAATGCTAACTTCCTGTTCCTCAATCAAGGGTATTATTTCATCAGGACTGGATACTCTACAAGTAACCACCTTACCACCTTTTGACAATGTCCCAATCATTCCCGGACAACAAAGTGCAAATTTATGGCTCATAGGTAAAGCTGCCAAATACACTGTATCTTCATTCATATCTGTTGCATTTGCCAGTTCTTTTGCTAAATATATAAATTCACAATGCCTATTAGGTATTAGTTTCGGAAAGCCTGTTGTTCCTCCTGACAATAAAAATATAGCAGTTTCCTTATAATCTAATTCTTCAACAAATTTATTTTTTCTATTTTGTCTTAAAGCACATAATTTCTCATATTTCTCTGTTTCGCCAATCAAATAAACTTGTATATCTTCTTTCGTATCTTCTATAATATTAGACACCATATCTTCATATGAAAATCCTAAGTACCTGTTAATTCCAATATATGCTTTTGCATTTGTTTTATTTAAAATTCCCTTAACTTCTGAATATCTATGACCCATCAAGATAATTACAGGAATCACTCCTATACTCATCATTGCAAATAAAATTATAATGAATTCTTTACTATTAGGAAGTTGAAATAATACTTTATCTCCCTTACAGAATCCTTGATTTAAAAGTCCATTAGCATAACAATCCACTTCATCTTTAAGTTGTCTATATGTCAATTCTTCATTTTCATCTACAACTGCTACTCTATCGGCGTATGTATTTGACCACATTTTCAAATGTTCGCCAACAGTTAGATGCTCCCAAACATCTTTATCATAAAAGTTGATTAATTGTCTCTTAATCTCTAAATTCATAATATTTGCCCTACCTTTTTAATAGCATAACGCAAAAACAAATTTTTCTTTTTCAAAAATCAAAATCTCCTTTTGAATATTATTTTCTTTATCTATAACTTTCATTACATTATTATTTTTATTAATAACATCAACTGTTTCCAAATTTTGAATTAAGCCGACTCCTTTATATTTTAAATAAGCTTCTTTAGAAACCCAATATTTGTAAAAGTCTTTCAAACCTAATATTTTTTCATTGTTAATAAAAAAATTATTCTTAATTTCACTATAATCTATATTTCTTTCTATATTTTCAATATCAACTCCTATATCATTTCTTGAGAAGGCTACTATTGAAAATCCTGTGGTATGTGATATATTAAAATGTAAATTCAAATGATTTCTAATATATGGTTTATTATATTTACCATAACGCCATCTAATCTCTTCGCATTTTAGTTTCTCAATTTTAGAAAATAGCAAGTTTACTATTGCTTTTGTTACAGCATAATTAATTCTGTCACTTTCTTTTCTATACTTCCACATAATTTCAATTTGATCTTTACTTAAATATGGAATACATTCACTTATAATTCCATAACTATTTGTTTCTACAGCAACTACTGCTATACAATCATCATGTATAAATTGAACTACCTCATTAATGTCAAATTTTGTTAGTTCTGTAATTTTAATTATTTTTAACGTTTTCATTAATATAGCTTTTTATTTCCCTTATAACCATATCAGTTGATGTATTTACAAACATATGCTTGCCATCTATATATTTATAGACGAATTCTTTTGTTGTATAATCTTGCCATTTTTTAAGTTCTTCTAATTTCATTTCTTGATCTTTATCTCCCATAAGGCCAAGTATGGGACTTTCTAATTTTTCATGTTTTGTATCTTGATAGTCTTCGTCTATTACAAAATCTGCTCTAAGTGTCGGTAAAAAAATTGAAATCAATTCTTTATTATCTAATATCTCTTTCGGGGTTCCCTCATATCTTCTTAGCCCTTCTATAAAACCTTCGTCATCAAGGTGATAGATTGGATTTGGTTCTTTATACACTGGAGCACGTCCACCTGAAATTATTATTCCTCTTGGATTTTCATAACTTGAATTTTTGATCTTTAAGGCTATTTCATAAACAATTTTTGTTCCCATACTGTGTCCAAATAAATAGTAAGGTTTTCCAAAATCAAAATTTTCTTTCATATCATTGAATAATGTTTCAACTAAAATATTAATATCACTTGTAGCCTTTTCAGAAAATCTATTTTCTCTTCCTGGATATTGAGCAACAAATACCCTTACATCTTCAAATTCATATTTCCAATTTCTAAATGCAGATACTCCACCTCCTGCAAACGGAAATATAACAAGACTAGCTTTAATATTATTTTCGTCTAATTCTTTATTTAGCATTTCAAAATTTTTTGACATAAATTCACCTTTTAAAATATTTTTTGTTAAATAATTAAAAAAAACAGCATAAAAAACTTATTTAAAAGTTATCTATGCTATTCATTATAAGGTTTCATTAAAATGTTTTTTTAATTTTTTAAACGTTTCATCTGATATAACGTGTTCTATAAGACAAGCTTCACTTTCTGCTTGTTTAGGATTAACTCCAAGTTTAATGAATACGCTAGTAAGATACATATGTTTTTTATACATCTTTTCACAAAATATTTTTGATTCGTCTGTTAAACGAACTATTTTATCATCTCCATAAATTATCCTGCCTTTATTGTCAAGTTTTTTTAGCATTCTTGTAACCGTCGGTCTTTTGTAATCCAAATAGTTAGCAATGTCTATATTTCTAACCTCTTCATTTTCCAAAGATAAAATATATATGGCTTCTAAATAATTTTCTTCAGCAAATCCCCTGTGTAAAATAAATTTCTCCCCCTCTTAAATTGTTAGTAACTAAGAATTTAATTAAATATTTTTAAATATGATAATTTAAAATATTTTTTAACATCATACATATTATTATAGTTGTAAAAGTATCTATTTCAAAGTAAATTTTTTATTTTTTTAAAATTCAAGTTATCATAAAATAGTGTATTTTTATTAAACAAAAATAGCAAAAATAGCAAAAATAGCAAGCACAGTAAGTGCATATGCACTTACTAAAAATGAAATAAGAATACTACGATTATATCGCTTATTTTTTTCCATTTTACTTGTTGGGGAATATCCCCAACCCCCTAAATTTATAATAATTAAATTCATCAACAAACTCTTATAATAGCCCCAACGTAAACTTGAATATTATCTCAAAAAGTGATAAAATATAAGCAATAAAAAATTAAATCAGGAGATTTCCAGACGAAATATATAGAATAAATTAAACCTGTAAGTCAAGTTATCCTACTTGAATTTACAGGTTTTTCTTTTTTATTTCTATTAATAAATTTATTAGGTAGACGGACTTCAATGAGGTTTACTACGAGCTCTATCTTCATAATTATTATCCCGTAAGAAAGAGGGATTGAAAATAAAATGTAGTATTTTATTACTACAACTATAATATACGAGGAGGTTAAATTATGACAAGTAGATTTAGAAATAACGGAATCTATTTAATGTTATCTGATGAGGAGTTAGAATTGCTAAATGAAAAATATAAAGCATCTAAGTGTAAAACTCTTAGACAATTTATTATGAAATGTATTTTAGAAAAAGATATTTATGTATTAGATATGGATGTCTTTCGTGAAATGTCAACAAATATAAGTCGTACTTCAAATAATATAAATCAAATTGCTAAAAGGGTAAATACTACATCAATTATATATAAAGATGATGTAGAAGATTTAAAAAGCTTATTAGAAAATCAGGCAAAAGATATTTTCTCTATACGTAAAAAAATATACTCTCTTACTAATTCTAATAGCATAAATACTGAGAAAGAATAATGGCAATTACTAAAATTCATCCTATAAAATCCACTTTAAAAGCAGCACTTGATTATATTATGAATAGTGATAAAACAGATGGAAAAATTCTAATTTCCTCCCTAAACTGTAACCCTATAACTGCTCATTTAGAATTTGAACAAACAAAAATAGAATGTAATTCTAAAGCAAAAATTTTGGCAAGACATTTAATTCAATCTTTTTTCCCTGGAGAAACTACTGCTGAAGAGGCTCATCAAATAGGAATAGAACTATGCGAAAAAATCTTAAAAGGAAAGTATGAATATGTTCTTACTACCCATATAGATAAGGGACATATTCACAACCATATACTATTTAATAATGTTTCTTTTGAGACTGGTAAAGCATATCAAAGTAACAAAAAAACTTATCACCAAATTAGAAATCATAGTGATAATTTATGTAGAAAGTATAAGCTATCAGTTATAGATGAAGATTATGTAAAATTTAAGGAAAAGTATAAAACCAATGGTAAATCCTATAAAGAATATATTGAATTTAAGAAAGGAAAATCTTGGAAACATAAACTTCAAATCGCTATTGATCATACAATTAATAAAGCAAATAGCTATGAGAATTTCTTAAAGCTTATGGAAGAATATGGCTATGAAATTAAACTTGGAAAATATCTTTCTTTCAGGCATAAAAAACAAGGAGAAAAAGGGCGATTCATTCGTGCGAGGGAAACTACTCTTGGAAAAGATTATACAAAAGAGAAAATAAAAGAGAGAATTGAAAATAAGGTAAATAAAAATTACAAAAATAACAAAATTTGTTATGATAAAAAATCTTATAAGAAATTTGATAATATAATAGACATAGAAAGTAATGAAAAGGTTAAATCTTCTAAAGGTTATGAAATATGGGCAAGAAAGCATAACATGAATACTATGGCGAAGACCTTAAATCAGCTTAGAAAATACGGTCTATCATCTAGTATGGATTTGGAAACTAAACTCCAAGAAGAGGCTGTTAATAGGCAAGAAATCCTAAATAAAATTAAAGATGTTGAAAAAGTTATGAGCGAAATTTACGTAGCTATTGAAAACATTAACACAATAAAAATAAATAAGGTTATCTATAAAACCTATAAAGAAAATCCAAATGATAAAGATTTTTATAGTGAATATAAGCCTCAAATTATCGCATATGAAAAAGCAATAAATGCTTTAGAAAAGTGTCAATATAAAAATCCAAGTATAAAAGAGTTGTCAAAATTATATGATGAATACAAAAATAAAAAAGATATTCTTATGGATGACTACGCCAACGAGAATATATTGATAAATGAATTGACTCAATTAAGAAAGAATACTGATAAGTATATTTATAATGAATTATATAAGTAAGGATCTGGTGTATCAGTTCTCCGGTAGTGTGAAAAGTTTTGTGTATCAGCCCTCCTGATAGGATGTGGCTGATATTTTTCAATATGACCAATCATTTTCCCTTAAAGACAACCAATAAAAAAATACAGGAGGCAGACTAAAACCTGCCCCCTATAATCTTTTACCTTTCTATGCTATTATCCTTTTTCTTCTTTTCATCCACTTTCATATTCCCTTTAGTCTTAAATTCCTTTAATTTCCCTATTGTTGATGCTTTTGCTTTAGTATGCTCTTTAGCTTTTAATAACTTTGCAGAGTATACTTTTAGACTTGTGTATTCCTTATTATCCTTTCCCATACTTTTCTTTTCTTTTCCAAATAGGTGTACAAAATCTCCTTTTTTCAAATTTTTTACTTGATTGATTTTGTCATTATAGGCGTAGCAGCTGATGAATTTTGCATTTCCTTCCTTGTCATTTTCAGCAATAGAAAAGGAGGCTACTTTAAAGTCCCTCCCATCTTTTGATTTTAAATCTTTAATTTCTATATCAGTTGCTATATTTCCATCTATATTTAATGTATCCTTTTCTTTATTATCTATATCTTTCATTTCTTTATCTCCTTGTTCTTGATTAACTTCTAAATTTTCTTTTAACTCTTCTTCGTCTATATATTCAATAAACTTTTCATCAATAAGCCCCATAACTGAATCGTTCATATAATTATCATAGGCATTATTAAGAACATTTTCATTTTCTACTCCTGTTTCAAGAGATATAATACCTTTTACAAATTCTTTATGATTATATTCTGCTAAAAAATCTATTGTATTTTTCATGCTTTCAAAATTTGTATTTTCCATATTTGCTATTGTTTTTATATCACTTGCGTATCTAACAGAATCCCATTCATACTTTCCACTTTCTTTGTTAAACTCTACTCCTGTGGCTAAAATAAATTGCTTCCCGTCAAATAAGGTAGCTTGATTATCTTTCACATCCAATACCATAGTGTCTCCAAATTCAGTTTCAATTACATTTCCCTTTTTTATATTCATTTTTATTCCTCCATTTCTATTTTTATCTTTCTTATCTGTTAAATCTTTTATTTCTTCTTCCTTTCCATCACTAATAATAAATTGTTTTATTTCTTCAACTGTTGGATCATCAATTGTAGTCTGAATAAATTCAACTAATTTATCTTCTGAATCGGCAAAATTTTTAATTCCATATTCAACTATATTGTTGATTATTCTTTGAGTATTACCATCAAAAGAAAAATTTTCTCGAATAAATTCATTAAATCTATCTCTATCAAATTCCATATTCTTTGTCCTCTAATAATCTCATTTAAAGTTTTATCTGCCACATGGTTCACTATTATTTATTTCTTTTATATTATTATTTACTACTAAATTTCCCTTATATTCCTTTAATTTATCCATAATAGATGTTTTTTCTTTCCTTTCAAAATCTCCTATTTCCTGCACTTTACTATCTCTAAAGTCAGCATCATTTCTATCTATTATTCCATCTAAATCCATATCTTTAGATAATGGATCATAGAAGTTGCCATCATCATCTATTTCAAGTCCCATTACTTCTCTCAGTTTTTCTTCATTTACTGATACAAGCTCACTAAAATTCCAAAAGCCAATAGATGTCTTTATCTGTACTAGCTCTTTTAAATCACTTGCATCTAAGGGATCATAGGTGTATTGAAAGCTGTCAATTAGGTTCTTATCTACATAGGTGTTCATCTTGTAATTTATTAAATCTAAACTTACTTGTATTTCATGTTTTTCATCTGGTGTAGTTGTATAAGCTACTCCTATATCTGTTAAGTCAGGAAATATAGTATCAAAGTCCTCTAGCCTATTTTCTTCATCATATTCTCTGTTAAGGAAGTCTATCAATTCTTCCTTTACTTCTTCAAGTAATGGATTGTCTTGGCTTATATCTTCACTTTTTCCCATATCTAGTAAACTATTTACTTCTGCAAGTCTTAGGCTCTTATCCTTTAAAAGTTCAGCCTGAGGAAAAGTTTTTTGTATTTCAATTTTGGCTGTTTGAAACTGTTCTTCTGTATCTTTTAGTTTGGAAATTGTATCTTCCAATCGTTCAGGTAATTTATCTAATACATTATCCATTCTTGTTATATTACCTATTTCATCTGTTCCAAACTCTCCTCTATATTCTCCCTTACCTTTTAATATAAAGTTATATTTATTGAAAAAAGAATCATATTTTATGGATAAAACAAAATTTCTATATTCACCTATTTTTTCTCCATCTTTATCCATTTCCCTATATATTTTAACTCCCTTAATTTTGTTCAACAAAAACTCTCCAGCTATTTTCTTATCTATATACTTCTTGCCGTCAATAATTAGAGAGGTAAATTTATTATCTTCTTTTAAATTTTTATCTACTTCTCTATAAGGCTCAACATTTTTAATATCTTCCTTTAAGTTCTCTATCCTTTCTTTTAATCTTTCTATTTCCTTTGGATAAAATTTAACTACTTTATCTTCCAGCTTGTAAAGATTTGATTTAAAATTGGACTCTAGCATTTTAAGTTTAGAAACTTCAACATCAAGGTCCATCTTCTCCTTTATTAATGGATTTCCTGTTGCAAGAGCTTTGATTTCGGCATAGTTTAATGTGGCTTCGTCTACATCTTCTGCAACTCTTACAGGAGTCTTTGACGTCATAATTTGGGAAATATATTTTTGTTTATTCTCTAAGGTTTGGAATAGGTAGGCATCAAAAGTATTTTCTGTTACATATCTAAATATATGGACTTCCTTATTCTCATTTCCCTGCCTCACAATCCTGCCTGCCCTTTGAGAAAGATCAGCAGGTCTCCATGGTATATCAAGATCGTGGATTGCAATTAGCTTGTCTTGGGCATTAGTACCTGCTCCCATTTTCTGTGTTGAACCAAGTAAGACTCTTATTTCTCCCTTTCTTACCTTATCAAAGATAGCGTCTTTTTCCATATTGTTTTTTGCCTTATGAATAAATTCTATTTCATTTTCAGGTACTCCCATATCTATAAGTTTTGTTTTAATATCATCATAGATATTAAAATCACTACTTGGTGTAGACATATCACAAAATATTAATTGAGCAGATTTTTTATCTTTATATTTATCCAAAATGCTAAATACATTGCTTACACAGGCATTCACCTTACTATTAGGATCATCAGGAAGTAAAGGATTGATTAATCTTTGATCTAATGCCATCTTCTTCCCATCATTTGTTATTAATAGCATATTATCAACACTTGAATCTACCTGCTTATCACGAACCTTATCTGCTCTCTCGGAAAAAGTTTCAAGAATTTCTTTTTGTTCTTCGGTAGGCTTTGTTTTTATAGTTTCATAATGGGCAATTGGTGTAGGAAGATTTAAAACATCAGCTGTTTTAATATCCATAAATCCTTTTACAGTATTCATAAGTTCAGGAAGATTATAAAATTTTGCAAATCTGGTTTTGCTCCTATAACCATTACCCTCAGGATTTAATTCTATTGCCGTTATTGTTTCTCCAAAGGTAGATGCCCAAGAATCGAAATGTTGCAATTTCATCTTTTTTAATTCATCATACTGTAAATATCTCTGCATGGTATAAAGTTCAGCCATACTGTTGCTTACTGGTGTACCTGTGGCAAATACTAATCCTTTATTATTAGTTATTTCATCCATATAGCGGCATTTCATAAGCATATCTGATGATTTTTGTGAATCTGTAGAAGTAATTCCTGCTACATTCCTCATTTTAGAAAATAGATAGAGGTTTTTGTATGCGTGGGCTTCATCTACAAATAACTTATCTACTCCCAGTTCCTCAAAGGTTACAACGTCATCTTTCTTATAATCAGCATTTAGTTTTTCTAACTTTGTCTCTAATTTTTTCTTTGTTTTTTCTAATTGCTTTACAGTAAATCTTTGATCCCTTTCTCTTTTATATTCATCTATATAGTCAATTATTTCATCAATTTGACCTTGCAATTCATATTCTTGTCTTTCTTTTGATATAGGAATTTTTTCAAATTGACTGTGTCCTATAATAACAGCATCAAAACTTCCTGTAGCAATACGACTACAAAATCTTTTTCGTCTATCTGGTGTAAAATCTTTTTCTGTAGCACATAATACATTAGCTCCTGGATAAAGTTCATTAAATTCTCTTCCAAATTGCTCTACAATGTGGTTAGGAACAACAAACATTGACTTATTACTCATACCAAGTCTTTTTGACTCCATGGCTATACCTATCATTTCAAAGGTTTTTCCTGCTCCTACTTCATGGGCAAGTAAAGTATTTCCACCAAACAAACCTCTTGCTATGGCATCTTTTTGATGTGCTCTTAATTCTATTTCAGGATTCATTCCTTCAAAAGTAAGATTAGATCCATCATATTCCCTTTGTCTTATGGAATTGAATCTTTCGTTATAATCTTCTACTAATCTATTTCTTCTTTCCACATCATCAAATATCCAGCTTTTAAATTCTTCTTTTATTATCTCTTGCTTACTTCTTGCAAGCATTGTTTCTTTTTGATTAAGCACAGATTTTTTCTTTCCATCACTGTCTTCTACTTGGTCAAATACCTTAGTATCTCTTAAATTTAAAGTATCTTCTATCAATTTGTAGGCATTTACCCTATTTGTGCCATAGGTAAAAGAAGCAAGGTCATTGTCCCTATCAGAGCTTTTTCCTTCAACTCTATATTCTCCTGTAAAGTCAGAATACTTAATATCTATATTCCACCTTGATGAAACTGGTGTTTTCAACAAATCAAACATAAATTTTTTGTAATCTTGTTCCGGTATCCATGTTGCACCCATTCTAACTGTAATCTCACTTGCATCTAGTGCTTTAGGCATTACTTCCACTAGCTTTGCTTTTTGAAAATGTAACTCTTCTAATTCTTTTTTTAAGAGTTTACCATCCTCTAGATTGTCTTCCTTTCCTAACTCTTTTTCGATGTTTTTAATATAAGAGTCTACAACTTCAATTTTATCTCTTATATTTCCTGACAAGTATTCATCAGCACTTACGTAAGGTCTTGAAAAATCTCCTAGATCCTTAGCAGACTTAAATGGATTTATATCATTAGGTTCAAAGGAATCTAAATTTAAAAATATTTCTCCCTTTAATTCTTCTATTAATTTATCTCTTGTTTTTCCTGTCAATTCTTCCATATAATCAAAATTTATTTTACCTTTTTGACTAATAGAGAGTACCAGAGCATCTATTGCCCTATCTGTATGATCTATTATTACAGCTTTTTTTATAGTTCTCTTGTTAAAGATATCAGATTTTCCTATAAAGTTGCCTTCTTTATCTAATTTCTCCAAAGTTGAAATTAAAGAAAAATTGGCATCTTCTCTAAATAACTTTTTATTGGTTTTTGAATTTAGTCTTCCATGTTTGCTATTGAAATCATCGTAGAATTTATTTAGATTTTCTTGTTCTTTTTTTATCTCTTCATCTGAATAGTCTTCTTTTTGATAGGTTATAACTTTCCTTAGACTTTCATTTAATCTTAAATATTCTTTTACCTTATCTTTATCCTTTTGGTTTAAGGATATTCTTTGCATAATTGAATTTTCTCTAAAATATATTTCATCATCCGCTAAAGCAAAAGAATAGTTTTTAACACTATCATCAGCTGGTATTGTTTCTTCTCCTAAATCATCATTTATTTGAGCTTCTTCATACCTACCTTGGATATTTTTAATGGCTTTTTTTAGTCCTTCTTCTAAAGAAATATCTTTATTTTCAATACATACAAGGCTTGTCCCAAATCTTGACGGTATTTCTTCCATAGTCCCTATTACCATCTGAGGATTATCTACAAAGTATTTATTATATATTAGTCCTTTTTCGTCTTTATCTAGCTTTACCCAGTCTTCATCTATCTTTAAGAGTCTATCTCTCTTTTTTAAAAAGATTATATCTGAAGTTACTTCTGTTCCAGCTACCCCTTTAAATGTAGTATTTGGTAGTCTTATTGCTCCTAAGAACTCTGCTCTTTCCGATATATATCTTCTAACATCTTCACTTTTTTTATCCATTGTTCCTGAAGATGTTATAAAAGCAATTATGCCTCCATCCCTAACCTTATCTAAAGTTTTAGCAAAAAAATAATCGTGAATTAGAAAGTTATTTCTTTCATACTCACGATCTGCTACTTTAAATTCTCCAAAAGGAATATTTCCTATGGCTACATCAAATAGGTTATTAGAAAAATTGGTTTCTTCAAATCCTTTTATTTGTATATTGGAATTAGGGTAAAGTTCTTTGGCAATTTGTCCACTAATGCTATCTAATTCAACTCCATAAAAGTTTGACTCTTTCATTTCTTCAGGTAGATTTCCTATAAATCTCCCTGTCCCAGCACTTGGTTCTAATATATTTCCTTTTTCAAAGCCAAGATTAGAAAGACCTTCATAGATAGCGTCTATAACTACTTTCGGCGTATAAAAAGCTGTTAAGGTTGATTCTCTTGCCCTATTATATTCTTCCCCAGTTAGATTTTCTTTTAAAAAGTTTCTTGCATCAAACCATTGACCTTCCTTTTCTTCATCAAATACATCAGAAAGTCCTCCCCAGCCGATATATTTTGCCAAAATTTCCTGTTCATCTTTTCTTGCACTTCTATTTTCTTTTTCTAAAGCCTTTAAGACATTTATAGCTTCAATGTTGTTTTTTAATCTCTGTGAAGGTGGTAGGTTTTCTTCTTCATTAATAATTTTATAGTTTTCTAAAGAAACTTCAGAAACCCCTTCTATATTTTCTCTATCAGTCCTTATTAAATTATTATTTTCTTTCCATTCCTTATATTCTTCTAACTTCTTATCAATAGTTTCTTTTCTATGAGTGGTTAATTTCAATGAATTACCATCTCCGTCAATTTTGTCGATTCCTTTGAGGTAAGAAAAAGGTAGAGTAAATTCCCTATAATTTTTTGGATTAGACGAACTATATACTAAAAATTCTTCCTTTTCATTATCAACTCTTACTATAAACTGATCAGCAACAAGAGAAGATTTATTATTTATTACATCAAGGCTTTTATGTAAAAGCCCTGAATTGTCTTTTTTAACTTTTTCTTCGTTATTATTGTCAATATCCTCAAAGCTAATTTGTTCTACTAATTCCTCTTTATCGATAGATTGTTTTTTACTTAATATATCTTTTTCACTAGATTTATATTCTTCTAAATCTTCCTTTCTTACAAAAATATTAGAAACAGGTCTTTCTCTACTATATATTACTTCAGTAATACCACTCTTATCTATTGTACTTAAAGCTAATCTACCCATTCCAGCTTCATTAAATTCATTTTCTTTAATTAAATATTCCTTATTTCTAAATTGAACTGGTAATCCTAAAAGACTATAATCTTCTATTTCTAACGGAATTAATTCCTCTTTTTTTATAACTTCCAAATCAAGATCTTTGTAGTCATTAAAAAGAATTATTTCGCTTCCGGTAATAAAACCATTCATTAGTCCTGTGCTATCTTCTAATTCTATAGTTTTAGGACTTGTAGCATCGTTAATGGCGGTTATAGTGTATTCTTTTCCTTTGTATCTAATACTCATACCTTCTTTAAATGGATTTTCTTCTTGCCTTGTTCTATCATTTTCTATTTGCTGATTTAAATATCCATTTAAAAGCACTTTTCTATGTTTGTCATCAAGTAAATAAGGTAAGTTACTTAATATGTCCTTATAACTTTTATATTTTATAGCTTGATTAGAATTTAAAATATATCCATTGTATCGTAAATTTTGTCTTAGAGTTTTTTCTTTTATATCTAAGATTAGCTCTACATCAAAGCCTTCTTTTCCATCGATTGTCTCCTTAATACTATCTGGGATTTTTAATAGTCCTTCTTCTATTTTCTTTGATAGTAGTAAGTATTCTTCATTTTGAGGATCAAAATAGTATTCTCTTTTTTCTTTGATATCCTTATCTATTAACTTGGAAAGAACTTCTTTTTTATCTCTTATTTCTTCAATTTTTGATTTTTCTTCTTGCGATAAATTTATATTAAAAGTAATTTTATTTTCTTCATTTATATGTGCTAAATTTTGATATGCACCACTGATTTCAAGATTTTTATTAAAAACATATATATCATTATAATAATCCGGAAATTGCTGATTAAAACTTTGAACATCTATATCATAGCCTTTCTCAAATTTTGTAACTTTATCATCAGCAATTTCAAATAATCCTTCTCTTTCCAATTCTAATACATCATTTAAATTTGTAAGGTTTACTTCTTTCATTTTGACAGTAATTTCATCAAACAAACTGTCTATTTTTCTGCTATCTTCAAAAGATTTCCCTTTATATAAAGTATAGATCTTTCCTTGTGAGTTTTCCTTTCTTGGATAAACTCTAATTCCTGTTTCTTCTAGTTCTATATCCTTTGTTTTCTCTTTATCTACTAAAGCATAATAAAATCCTACTTTTACTGCTATTTTATCTTCTACAATCTCTTTTGTTAATTTTTCTTCTACTTCATTTCTTAATACTTCTAAAGCTTTTAAATCGCTTTCTTTAAAGGAATGTGAGAATAGTTTTAAGTCCTTATCAAAATAGGCATCATATGAATAATATGTTATTTGATTATGGTTATTATCATATCCACTAGAAATATTTTTTATTTTTAAATATTTATTATCCTCTGTTCTAACTATATCTCCCACTTTTATAGAGAGTATCTCCTTATCATCTTCTATATTGTTTTCAAGTGAATTATTTAAATATTCTCTATATCTATGTTCTATTCTAATGCCTAATTCTTTAACCTTATCTATTGACTTCATATCATCTGGAAGATTTCCCTGCTTATCGGCAACTTCTCTCATGATTTTTGCATATTCTCTTTGGAATACAGAGTTAAAACTTGCTAAGGTATTATTTCCTAAGTTTTCTCTTGCCTTTATAATTTCATTTTCTAAAACTTTATCCTTAACTAATACATCAAAAATTCTATCTTCAATTTCATTTATTGAAATTATTTTTTCATCTATCTTATTTTCTTCTATAGTTTGATTAAGTTCTATCTGACTTTTTCCTATTTGTTCATAAAAAAATTCAAAGTCTCTTTGGTTGATCTCGTTTCCATCACCTATGTCTATCTTATAGTGATCAACTATTTTCCCATCTACTATATGGTTAAAATAGAATTTGGAATACCCCTCCCACTTATCAGTCATCTGACCATACTCATCTTCTCCTAAGGTCTTATTATGAAGTCTTATTTTTTCATCTATTTCCCTTATTTCATCTAATAGTTCTTTAGTCAGCCTTTGTCCTGCATAATCTTTTTCTATTAGACTTGAACCCTCATTAAACTCAATTATCCAATAATCATCTTTTATATGGCTATCTAAATCAAAACCTATATTCTCTTTATTTTTATTAGGATAAAATTCCTTAAATTCTTCAAACCCATTTACTATATCATCATCTATAACTTCTTTGTTAGAATTAACTACAATATTTGGAATATCATCATATCGACTTTGACTTTCTAAAAGGTAATATTCTCTTCCTTCTATTTCTTCCTTTTCTTTAATATAAAAAGTGTCATATATTCCCTCAAGAATAATTCCATCGTCTAACTGGTCTAAGGGTATATCTAATTGTTTTTCAAAGGCTATGGAATATAGTTCTTCTTTTAAAAAGTTTGGTATAAATTCATCATAAATGATAAGTTTTCCATCATCACCTATACTTGCTACAGACTGTCCTTGATAATAATATATAGAACTATTATTTGTTCTTTCTATATATACATCATTATCAGTTGGAGGCAAATCATCTTGATAATTTATATACTCTTGGCTTTCTTTTTCTGTTTTATTGATTTCCTGATCTGTTTTTTTCTCCCTATTTTCTTCAAAACTTTCTTCATCTATATATCTATTCTTTTTAATAAGGTCATTAATTCTTCTTGCAACATTAGACCAAGATAGTAGTATTTCTTTTGCATTACCTTTATTATATTTTATTCCCTTCGCATCGTGCCACTCACCACTTTCTCTTGCAGCAGATAGTGCATGAGAACTTCCACCTACGCCATATTCATTTTTCAAGAAATCTGCTTGTTCTTTTAAATCATGCTTTTCAGTAAAAAATTCATATATTCTTTTCTTTCCATCAGAAAACCCGCTTCCTCTTTTTAGGCTTTCATCTATTTCATCTTGTGTTATAAAACTCTGAATAGGTGCAATATCCTTTAAATTTGACCTATATAATTTTCTTTCTATTTCTAAATCATTGATATCATTATAGATTCTAGATAATTTATAATGATGAAATCTTAAAATATCTGGATTAATCTTATATTCTTCTAAAAATACCTCGTATTCTTTTCTGAGTTTATTTATAAAATTTTTATCTTCAAGTTTTTTCCCGAGATTTTCTTTTTCATCTGGGAAGCCTCTTCCTTTTATATCATTAAGAATCGCTAAATATCTGTCCTTAGTTTCATCAGAAAGATCTCTCTTTAAATACAATAATTTTTCTGCTATTTTTTCTCTTTCATATGTGGCACTTTCTATAACCTCCACGTTGCTAGCAAATTCTCCTCTATTTAATAAATCATTAATATTATTAGCTAAATGTTTCCAAGAAACTATTTGCCCTTCTCTATATCTTGCCTCATCTCCATCTTTAAAAATTGCTCCTTCCTTTCCAAACCATGCAGATATCTTTCTTCCTTCAATTTCAAGACCATTGGCTCCCCTATATATTTCTTTCAAAAAGTTTGCCTGTTCTTCTAAAGATTTACCCTTAGAAAATTCTGCTATTACTGCCAATCTTCCATCTTCATGATTTCCTCCATGAATTAAAAATGTATCTATTTCTCTTTGACTTATTGGATTTGAGAAGGATATTTGCTCTCCCTGATTTTTAGCAGAAAAAAAGGAAGTAGACTCTACTTCCTCATTTTTTAGATTAAGATTATCTCCTTTTCCCCTATTTCTTGTAGGGTCATATCCATGTTCTTCTTCAATCTCAGATATTTCAGATAGTCCTCTTCTTTCAGTTCTTCTGTCAGACCCCAAGTTTCCATCATTTTGACTTCTTCCCTCGTTATAAAGTCCTCTATCTCTTTTTCCTTTGATAGAAGATGATCCATCAATGTCCCTTGCAAATACATTATCTGATAATCCTCTTCTTTGTTCTCCTTGAGAAAGTTCAATCTCATCCTTCCCCATCTGTTGAGTTTCTTTAAATCTATTTCCTTGGGAATTGCCATATTGGGTATTAGGACTTCCATGCCTTCCTCCAATTCTTCCATCTTGTATGTCCCTCCCTGTCTCTCGAAGGAATTCTCCTTGACGATTGGTGTGTAAATCCCCTCCTCCATGAGGTATTCCTTGCCTGCCAATGTTAATTTCTCTTTCATCTTCCAAGCCTCCTTTAAAATTTATTTCACCGTTTATATCAGAACTTAATTTATTATAACGCTCCTTAAGCTCTTTTGTCTGCTCCAAATCTTTTCTTTCTTGAATTTTCTCTAAAATTTCTAATCTTTTTATTTCACTTCCCAAATCAAGTAAGATATTTTTACTTATATTAGCACTTATACTTAATACTTTGTCTATGTCCGAACTTGATATTTTAGACAGTAAAGATAAGTTTTCTTCTTTTAGCTGATATGAGACCTCCATTCTCTCGCTTATGGAAATTTTTACGGATTCTTTTAACAAATTAAAAAGGTCTACCTTTTGAATGCTTTTTAAACTTTCATCAGATAGACTTTCTAAAATTTTATTGAATTTTCCTCTAACATTACTTTCTACTAAGGCAGCAATTTTATCTTCTTGGCTTAATAGAAGCTTACTATCTTTTTCTTTAAACTTATCTATCATTTCATCTAGTAAGTTTAAATGCTTTTTGGTATCATATTTCCATAACTTTACCTCAGAAATATTATGATTAATACTTACCGTTTGCCTTATGTCGAATATATATTTTATCCTTCTACTATCTATATCTAAAAGTGGTATTCCTTTTTCGCCTCTTTTAACGCTTCTACCTATACTTTTCCAATAATCAAATTCTGCACAGGCTGTTGCTTTTGGATCCATATTGTATATAGATATTTGATGCATATATGGATACTTATAGTTATTGCCTGATACCTTTAAATATTCCTCATATTTTTTTATATCTTTCTTAAATTCTTCTTTTGCAAGATAGATTGTTCTGCTTAAATCTACTATATCATATCTTGGCATTTTATCCCTCCTCATTATAGTGATAAAAATGAACTAAATTTTTATATATTTATTTATTAAACTTTATTTCTTTCTATTTTTTAAATTTCTGTAAGCAAAAGATAACTTTAAAATGTCATTTACGCTATCTTTTTATTGCAATAAAAAAACGATTGAAATTTTTTACTTTTCAAATCGCTCTAACTGCCTTTATTCTATTGCTTCCAATCCAACATTGCCTTTTCTAACTTTGAAAAATTGCAATTTGCTCTTCTTATAATTCCTGTTTTCTTTTGATTTTTGTATATTTTTTCTACCTTTATCAAGATCTTTGTTTTTATTTTTAAACAAAAAGCATATTCTTTTTGAAATAAGTCTTTATATCTGATATCTTTAAGTTCGTTAAAATCAATTCTTTCATAACAATCAGTCGGTACAGGAATCATTTTCTTAATATCCAATATAGATAATATGTGCATTTTTTCTCTATCAGAATAATATTTGTAAATATCTCCATCTATAGTAATACTATTATCGATCACTTCATAAATCAAAAAATGCTCATCAGAAACATTCTTGCATTTTTTATGTTTTTCCTTTGCAGAAGAAATTGGAATAAAATAATTATAATTTTCTATGCCAACAATAATTCCAACAAATGGTTTTATACTGTTTCTATACGATGGATTATAATAAACTTCTGAATCCACTTTATTTAGACATTCAAGGTAATCGGAATTTACAGTATAAAATCCATATTTAATAACTTCTAGCATTGTTTTATCCTAAAAAAACAGAGAGGTTTTATCCTCTCTGTTTGCTTTAATGCTTCACCTTTGGGATATAGGTAGTGAGACACCTTCTTTAATGTTCCACCTTTAACGGTAGCGGGACACCATCTTTATCTGATAAGAGTATAACGTATATTTATAGTTATGTCAAATCAGTAAATTTCCTAATTGCTATTCTTTTATCATTTAATTATACCCTATTTCTTTCAAAAATCACTCCTTTCTTCATTCCTATAACCGTATTCAATTTTTTATAATTAATTTACTTATAATATTTACATATAGTATTTTTTATTTCTTCTTCAATTTCTTTTAAAAAATTCTCTTTATATTCCTTACCCTTTGCTATATCACTTAATCTCATTTCCCATTTTGCTGTTGTCTTTGGAGATTTAAACTCATCTATAACTATAGTCACTAGGTTTAATCCCTTTCTAGTTGATATTAGATTTTTCTTTTCTCTTTTTATATAACCTTTGTATATCAAATTTTCTATTATTCCCGCTCTTGTAGCAGGAGTACCAAGTCCTTTTCTCTCAACTTCAACATCATTAACTAATTCATCATTCCCAGCTATTTCCATTGCTTTTAAGAGTGTGTCTTCAGTGAAGTGTTTAGGTGGATTTGTATACTTCTCTTTTATATCTTTATTTTCAATATATAAAAAATCTCCTATTTTTACATCAGGAAGTTGTATATCTTCTTTCTTCTTTGATTTATATTCTTCTAAATATTTTGTAAATCCTTCTTCAGCAATTATTTTATAAGTGTTTATAAATTCAAACCCGTCAAATTCAGCCACTATCTTTGTTGTATTTTCTACAAGAGGATATCCAAAACTTGCATAGAGTTTATTTGTTATAAGTCTATATACTTTGGCTTCACTTTCCGGAAGATCTGAAATATCCTTATTTAACGAACTTATCGTTGGAATTATTGCATGATGATCTGTAACTTTTTCAGTATTAAAAACAACCTTAATTCTTTCTGTATCAAAATCATTTTTCCCTATAATATTATTTACAGTGCTTTCTATCATGTCTACTGTCAAATATCTTGAATCTGTTCGTGGATAGGTAATATACTTCTTTTCATACAGGCTTTGGGCATAATCTAGGGTTTGTTTTGCACTGTATCCAAAATACTTATTACATTCTCTTTGAAGTGTTGTTAGATCAAAGGGCAGATTAGGCTTTGTAATCTTTTCTTTTTTAATTACATCGGTTATTTCAATTTTTTCTCCGATTAAATTTTTAAGCTGCTCTGCCACTATCTTGTCATCAATTCTATCTGTCGACAGTGTAAATCCATTCATAGAAATCTCCACTGTATAATATTTTTCTTTTTTAAAACTATTTATCTCATCATCTCTATTCACAATCATTGATAAAGTTGGTGTTTGTACTCTGCCTACACTATAATTTTCATTATATAGACAGGAGTAAAGTCTACTTATGTTCATTCCAACAAGCCAATCAGCTATGGCACGAGCTTTAGCTGAATCAAAAAGATTATCATAATTACTTCCATCTTTTAAGTTGCTAAATCCTTCTTTTATGGAAGAGTCTTCCATTGAGGAAATCCAAAGACGTTTCATTTTCTTCTTACAATTTGCCATCATATATACAAGTCTAAAGATAGCTTCTCCTTCTCTACCAGCATCACAAGCATTAATAATGGTGTCAACTTCATTACTATTCATTAGTCTTTTAAGAATATTAAACTGTTTTTTAGTTGTCTTCGTTACCTCATACTTGTATTCTTTTGGGATAATAGGTAAATCTTCAATTCTCCACTTCTTATATCTTTCATCATACACATCAGGATTTGCCATTTGTACTAAATGTCCAACACACCATGAAACAATGTATCCATCCCCCTCATAATATCCATTATTTCTATTTTTTGCTCCTATAACTTTTGCTATTGATGCTGCAACACTTGGTTTTTCTGCGATTACTAATTTCATTTTTCCTCCTTTAATTTTTTAATAAAAAAATGAGAGATTAAATTTTCAATCCCTCATCTTTTTATAGCTCTACTGATTTTTTATTTTTTCTATAATATTTATTCCATTATCTATTACATCTTCAAACTTTATGTCTCTAGCATAAAGATTTTTCTTCGAATAAGAATTCCATCTGTATAAAAAAGCTTGATCCGTTTTTAGCATTCTCATTAAACTTATGATTTTATCTATATCAAATTCTTAATTATACAATCAATCATTTCAACTTAGCTTTACTTATATATTAAGTTTGTGCTGTCGTTTTGTTCATCGTTTTTTATTAAAGTTCCAGAATTCTAATTGTACTTTTCTATCATATGTTTATAAATTTACACGATAATTGAGTTTATTGTTGTCCTTAATCTACTGCTTAAATCATTGAGAAGATTAAAATTCATCTTCATCTGGAATAATTTCTGTATCTTCCTTATCTTCAAGATCATAATCCTCCCCTTCAGATTCATAATCATCTTCTAATTCATTATAATCTTGCTCATCTTCAAAACTTGCTTCTTCATTTTTTTTATAGATTTTGAAGTAATATCCTGCACCCATTACACCAACAATAATTAAACCCATAAATAAATAAAGTCCTACCCCTGATTTCTTTTCTTCTTTCTCCTCTTTCTTCGGTTTTTCCTCCACCGGTTCTTCTTTTTTCACTACTTCTTCTTTTGGCTTTACTTCACTTTCTCCTTCAATCATATTTAGTAGATCTTGTTCTCCAACTTCTGTTAGTAATTGTACATTTTCTTGATTTTCCGAATGATCTACAATGAGGTGCATAGTTTTTCCACTCTTTGTTTGAAAGGTTAAAAATTGTCTAACATCTATTGGATTTTCCTTTTTTTCATCTCTTGATGTTTGATCTTCTACTTTCGGTGTAATATCCTGTCCATTTTTATCTACATTTTCTATAACTGTTCCTCTTGCCTTATTTTCTTTTGTAGCTAATGGATTAATTGCTTTAATATTGCCACCTTTAACAAGTTTAGATGGCTTTTCTTTTTTATCTACTTGCTCATTTTTTATGTTATTTTCTTGTATTTTCGGCACTTCCTGATAAGGAATTTTTTGACTCTCATTAGATGGTTCATATATATCTTCATCAAATAAGCTTTCTAATTCTTTACTTTTTTCTGGCAAATAAATATCATTTGACTGATTTTTTATTTCATTATCATTGCTCTTAGCTATGGATATGCTTGGCATACTTAATAGTAAAAGGAGTAGCACTAAGGCTACCCCTAATCTTTTTTTCTTCATAGTTATCTCCTTTTCTTACTTTATATTCTTAAAGACATAAACTGCCTTTCTGCTATTATCCCATTCTATACTTTGATCTTTTTCATCTCTTATATCCCCACAGCTTGCATTAAAAGCTTTAGCTATATTGGAAATAGATGCGTGAATTCTTCCATTTATAATTACAGGTTTAGTGTCAGAATGATAAATGTTTCCTTGACTATCTTTCATAACACCAGTATCTATATTTAATCTTAGAGTTTTTTTAGGTAAGGCTGTATTTTCTTTATTTGAAAAAATAGCCTCTCTCTTACTATCATCATATTCTACATTAAACCCAAGAGTATAGGCTGCATATCTAACAGGTAGCATAATGCGATTATCCTTAATATATGCTTTTACATCCATATACACAGTAGTTTTCTTTCCATCTTTTATAATGTTATAGAAGTTTTTGTCTACTTGAAAAACTGCAAATTCTTTTTCATCTTTAACTTGTTTTTTGTTTTGTTGTTCCTCTTGCTTTTTCATCTTATTAAGATCAAATTGATTTAGGATATTTTTGTCATCAGCTTTTAAAAGTTCGTCCCACTTTTTGTCTTGAGATTTCTTATCTTCTTTCTTCTCTTTATTTTCTTTTTGAAGTTTTAGAAGTTCATCTAATTTTTTAGATAAGTCTTGGTTTAGGTTTTTGTCTTTTTCATCTTTAGCTTGTTTTTCAAGTTCTTCTTTCGATTTTTTATTTGCTTCCTCGATTAACTTCTTTGCTTCTTCGATTTTCTTATCTAATTCTTCTTTTAGCTTTTTAATTTCTTCTTCAGAAGCTTTTTGTTTTTCTTCTAGTCCTTTAATCTTATCTTCTAATTCTTTTTTTGTATTTTCAGAAGATTCTTTTAAACTATCAATAGTCTTTTGAAGCTCTTCAATTTTTTTACAGCATTCTGACTTAGAATTTTCTGTCTCTTTCTTTTTAGACTCAAGGTCTTTTATCTTAGTATCTTTTTCATCAAGAGCTTTTTCTAAGTCCTTAATTCTATTGTCTTTATCTTCAATTTCTTTAGTCTTCTTTGCAAGTTCCCCTTCTAAAGACTCGAGCTTTTCTTGCATTTCTTTAATTTTATTTTCGTTTTTATCGGTCTTTTCTTTCTCGACTTCTAACTCCCATTTTGTAGATGAATAATCTTCTTTTAGTTTTGCATTTTCATCTTGTAATCTTTTTAATTCATCTTTAAGCTGAGTAATTTCTGCTATTAGTTCATCATTGTTAGAATTTTTAAGTTCCTCAATTTCTTTATTCAATTGAGCAATCTTATTATCTTTATTTCTAATCTCTTCTTCTAGCTTAGCTTTTTCTTGTTTTAGTTTCTCTCCATTATCTTTGCAAGATTCTAACTTTTCCTTTAACTCATCTATCTTTGATTGGTCTTCTTGTTTTTTATCATTTAAATCTTTGATCTGATTTTCTAAATCCTTAATGTTTTTAGTTAAATCATCAATCTTATTGTCCTTTTCATCAATATCTTGTCCTGTTAAATCTGTTTGAGTATCAACGGAATATTTATTTGGATTGTATATAGTCATCTTTCCTTGATACATATCATTGTTATAATCAAATTCAAGTTCTACACTATCTACATTCTTATCAAAGACAAACTCTCCATTTTCATAACTTAATCCATTAGGAATAGATTTAAATCCTTGATTTCCGTTGAAACCAAAATGATTTTCGTAAAATGGATTTTGTTTTGGTCTATATTCAACTTCTTGATTATGGAATACTCCCTTACTGTTAATATTTGGATTGCCTAAAACTTTTATAGTGTGCAATTTATTTCTCGAAAAAGCATACTGTTCAATTGTCTTCACAGACTTCGGTATAGTTATTTCTTGGAGGTTATTTCTTTCAAAAGCATTATGTTCAATATTTACCAAAGTATCAGGTAAAGTCACTTCTCTAAGTCCACAATTGAAAAATGCTAAACCACCAAGATAAGTTAGACTATTTGATAGTTTTACCTCGTCTATACTTGCATCGTAAAAGGCAGCATAGCCTAAATGCTTAACAGAATCAGGAATAATTACTTTATCCCAATGTTTGCCACGTCCAAATTCTCTTTTATATCTAAGTTCATCGTTTGAATGACTTAAAGAATAATTTCCATTTATAGACTTCGTTCCTTCAGGAAATACTAGAACATTTGTCTTTTCTTTCTTTTCTAAGCCTTTATCACTAAAAGCAATTATATTTCCCTCAGAGGAATACATAAAATCATCTTCCGTCCATTCTACCTTAGCATCTGTATTTGCATATACAGGACTTACAGCCACTATATTCACTAGACTTACAAGTAGCATTATCACAGCTAAAATTCCACTGGTTATTTTTTTCATAAATTTTCCTCACTTTCATTTGTATCTTTTCTTTTAAGTTCTTGTCTTTCTCTATTTTCTTCTTCCTTATTTTTTCTAACAATAAATAAAAATTCATCAAGAGATATTTTTCGACTTCGAAATTCCTTGATGACCTCTAAATTTTCTATTTCTTCTTGTTCCTCTGCTAATAACTGAAGTTCTATTTCAATTTCTTCTTTTTTCTTTCTTAAATTCTTCTGTTTTTCTATGTTTCTATTTAATTTTTTATTCATAGATTTTTACTCCTTCCCCTTATTTTGGTCTACCAAAGGAATAAAAGTGATTTTTCCAATATCTTGAGTTTATACTGGTATATTGGATAGGATCTCCTGCATGGAGCATCATTCCATTTCCGGCATATATCCCTACGTGAGAAATTGGCGTACCCGAATTATATGTGCCTTTAAAGAAAATAATATCACCGGGTTTTGCCTCGCTTGGAGATATTGGATTACAATAATTTTTATAAATAAGCCAAGCTGTAGTTCTTGGCATTCTCTTTACACCAGACTTTGTAAATGACCAACATACAAAACCTGAACAGTCAAAGTTAGATGGTCCACTTGCTCCAAACACATATCTTTTACCTATATGTTTTTCTGCTTCATTAAATAAGGCTTTGGCAGTTTCAGAATCAAAAGCAAGACCGGGATTTCCAAAGTTTGGATTGTCTATAATCTCTCCCAAGTTCCCATAGCTTGATCCAAAATATCCACTCATATTTCCCTGACTCTCAAGTAAAGCTAAATAATGAGCCATATTTGTTTCATAGTTTGCAAATTCTTCTCTTGCTATTTCATCAATACTTTTCTTTTTTATAGTTAATGTTAGAATTCTATAGGTATATGGATTTCCTTCACTGTCATATTTTGTAATAGACTTTGAAGTATATTTTTTCTCATACATTTGATTAAATAGTTTTTTTAATTCCTTTTGTATCTCTTCAGCTGACTTAATCTCTCCATATCTTGCTGTTAAATAGCTAAAAAGCTCGTGTAGATCATGACCGACAGAATCTCCTTTTATATGATATTCATCATAATTTGGATAATTTTCTTTAATACTATCTATTTCATCTTGTAATGCATATTCATAACTTGTAAATTCATTATTAATATCCATTAAAACTTCTTCTTTTGATAGATAGCTTGTAGCTATAACATTACTTGTTAATCCTGAAGTAAGACTGCCAACATTGCTAATTCCTTGAAATAGCATAAAAAAAAGTCCTAAAATACAAAGGGCAATTAAAATTTGCTTATATCCTTTGTTTTTTAAAACTTCCAATGTTTTCTTTCCAATATTAGCGAAAGATTTCTTTATTCTATTTACTAAACCTTCCCCGTGTTTCTTCCTAAAATCTCTCTGAAACTTCTTTTTCATAAAAAATCGATTCAATTTATTAGAGTTTTGATAAGCTTTAGTCTTCTTCAATTCTTCAAAATTTCTTTGAAAGAGAAGTTTACTTTCTTTCTTATAAATTTTTCCTTCTAAAGATTTTATTTTTCTTTGAGTTTTTAAAGGTTTTTTTCTTCTAAAATGGCTAATTTCTCTACCTACAACTTCGGTAGTTCTACTAAGCTTATAAGCAGCGTTAACGCCTGCATTATCATCTTTCCCACTATATAGATAGTTTGCCGTCATAGCACTCGCAAAAGTAATAGGTTTTTCTAAACCCGCTTTTTTTGACTTTTTCTTATCCTTAATTAACTCTTTTTCCTTTTTATTCTTTTTCTCATATAGTTTTGATATTTTATCTTCCTTTTTATAAAACTTATCTTTTTCACTTTTGTTATCTTTTTTAGAATGGAATTTAGTTTTATTTTTTGTATCTACCTTATTTTCTTCAGATACATTTTTAGAATCCTGTACTTCTTTTTTTGTCCTGGTGTATTCTTTCTTTGGATCAAAGTTGCTTTTCTTTATAGTATTATCAAAAGCGTCTTTTATTTGTCTTTTCTTTCCCTTGTTTTTATTAGAAATGCCACTATGATTTAAATCAAGTTCATCTACTTCAAGATTCTCATTTTTTATTACGTTTTTTTCCTGTTTGAAGATTTCTTTTTTCGTGCCTATTTTTTCTTGATTCTTTTTATTTATATTATATTTATCTTTATTTTTTTCAGATTCACTTTTAAATCCTTCAGATAGGCTATCCTGTCTAAATTTCCCACTAGAAACCCTACCCATTAGCATATTTTTTTCTTCTGAATTTCTAACTTTGCCTTTGAAATATTTGCTATTTTGTTTTTTATTAGTATTCAGGTCTTGAATTATTTTTTTATCTTCTTCATTTGCCTTATATGATAGATCTTTTCTTCTAAACTTCCCATTTAAAGATTTTAATTCTGCTTTTTCCCCTTTATCCTTAAACTGACTTTGAGATTGATAATGTTTTTTAAAGGTGTTTTTTTGAAAGCTTTCTTTCCCTTTCTTACCAAGAATAGAATAACCATCCCAATTTTTTCTTTGCACATCAGAAGATGGTAAATACTTATAGTCATCTCTTGTATCCCTATAGGATACATTGCTATCACTAAAGTTCATGTCATAGCGATCTATGACACCATCATTATCTGAGTCCTGTGATAATGGATCATATGTTGAACTTACCTCTCTATTAAAATTCTTATCTTCTTTTCTAAATCTCCTTATTTTTTTCTCTGGCACATCATTAAAACTTTCACTCTCAACGTTTTTCTTCCATTTTAAATTACTATTCCCCTTGCAATTTTTTTGAGGAGAAATGCTACTTTTTATATTAGAGTTAGTTGAAATTACTCCATCATTAAAATCTTCTTTAAAATTACTTAGCCTATATTCTGTTTCTTGCCCGTGATATTCACCATATCTACTTTCCTCATTTTCTTCCATTTTTCTATGCTGCCGTTGCGAATATTCCGGCTGATATTCATTATGATATGAGGCTTCTGCAAGTTTTTCCTCATGGATTTTTCTTTGTCTTCTTTCTCTATTTGGCTTTTCTTTTTCTTTGAATAAATTCTGACTATTTTCTTGCAAATGATCTGAGTAATATTTAGAGTTTTCAACATTATTGTCTATGTTGTTCCTGCTTTTTACTTTATTTATTTCTTTTTTTGAAAAATCTGATGGTCTCTCTGTATTACTGAATTTTTCATTACTTTCTTCTTTCTTTTCTGATATAAGCTTGGTCTTTGGTACATCTCTTGGGTTTACTTTCCCTTTCTTTTTCATATACACCTCCTATTTAATATTTTTCTCAATCCTTTCTTTAGCTATTTGACAGTAATCTTTGTTTATGTCGATTCCAATATATTCTCTGTCCATCCTAATAGCTACCATTCCAACAGTTCCTGAACCCATAAAGGGATCAAGAATCAAGCCTTTTTTAGGACATCCTGCTTTTATACAAAGTTCTACCAGTTTTGGTGGAAATACCGCATAGTGTTTTCCTTTAAATGCACTGGTGTTAATAGTCCAAATATCTCTATTGTTTCTAAACTTAGGGACATTATCTCCTATATATTCTCCATACTCTCTTGCTTCATTTATGCTCTGTATTTTAGCTCCTGTACCTTCTTGTAAATACTTATTATTTTTTCCTCTTGCCCTCATATATCTTTTCTTGCTTATTTCTTTTATTGGTTCTTTCATAGCGTCAAAGTTATAGAAATACTTTCTTGCTTTTGATAGTAGGAAGATATGTTCATAAGACCTTGATGGTCTATCTCTACAAGACTCAGGCATGGCATTTTCCTTATGCCAAATAATATCGCTTCGTAAATACCAACCGTCCTCTCTTAATTTTAAAGCTAGTTGCCAAGGTATCCCCATTAAGTCTTTTGCCTTGTAGCCACTGAGTTTTTCTGTAATAGACTCTTTTTGACCACTTCTTCCTTCTATGTTTTTAGGATCTTTATATTCTTTTTTGCTTCTTGTCCCTGCATAAGAATCTCCAATAACTACCCAAAGTGTTCCTTCTTTTTTTAATACTCTTTTTACTTCTCTAAAGACTTCAATTAATTTATTTAAATATTCCTCCGGACTTTCTTCTCTTCCAATTTGTCCTTCTGCTTTATAATCTCTAAGTCCATAATATGGAGGAGATGTAATACAGCAATCAAATGTTTTGTCTGGAAATTCCTTTAGAGCAGAAATTGCATCTAAATTAATAATATAGTTAGTTTTTAACTTCTCTCTGTCTATCAATTTCTATCCCTTCCTTTAATTCTTCTGGTTTAGTTGTCATTAACTTATACAATTTTGTATCTTTAGGAAATCTATCTACAAAAGGTACTATTGTGTTTCCGTAGAATAGTAATCCCTCTCCCTCATTGGAATTTGTGACGTAGGATAACTGATAAAGAGATATATTTAACTTGTTCGCTAAAATTTCCCTATCACCACTAGCTTGATTAAGCATTAAGATAAAATCAGTGTTATCAAATATATTTTCTATTTCGGGACTGGCTAAAAGGTCCTTTACATTTTGTGTTAATCCTGTTGGAATCCCGCCCCATTTTCTAAATCTCTTCCAAATTTCTATGGAATATGAGGCTGTTTGTTCTTCTCTTAAAAGCAAATGGAATTCGTCACAGTAATATCTGGTTTCCTTCTTATTTCTATTAATAGTTACTCTATTCCACACTTGATCTTGAACAATTAACATACCTATTTTTCTAAGTTGCTTTCCTAATTCCTTAATGTCATAACAAAGAATTCTATTTCCTGTATCTACATTAGTCCTATGGTTAAATACATTGAGGCTGCCTTTGACATAAATTTCCATTTCTACCGCTAATTTTTTCCCTACATTTTCTTCTTGTTTTAATAGTAAATTATATAAATCTTCTAAAATTGGCATATTTTCAGAAATGGGATTGTCGAAGTAATCCTTATATAATATTGGAAGACATCTATCAATTACTGAAGTTTCTTCTGCACTTAACCCTTCCTTTCCTACTACAAGTTCAAACAGTGAAAGAATAAAGTCAGACTTTAAAGATAAGGGATTGTCTTCATCGGCATAGTCTACATTTATATCCAACGGGTTTATATAATCCTTACTTGTTGGCGATATTTTTATAACTTCTCCACCTAGTGCCTTAGTTAAATTTCCATACTCACCTTCCGGATCACAGATAATGATGTCATCTTGTGTAATTAAAAAAGCATTGGTAATTTCTCTTTTAGCCGAAAAAGATTTACCACTACCAGGCGTTCCAAGTATTAAACCGTTTGGATTCTTTAAAAGCTTTCTATCTGTCATAATGATGTTACGACTTAAAGCATTTAATCCGTAGTATAAGCTCTCTCCTTCTAAGCACAACTCTTCTGTTGTAAAAGGAATAAAGACTGCTGTAGAGCTAGTTGTAAGTCCTCTTTTTATTTCGATTTCATTTTTCCCAAGTGGTAGGGAGGAAATTAGCCCTTGTTCCTGTCTATAGTTAAGATTTTTCAATACACAATTATGCCTACCTGCTATTGAATTTAGTTGAAAGATTATATTACTCAATTTCTTTCTACTTTTTTCCATATTTGTAAACAAAATAGTTATGACAAACATTCTCTCATTATGATTTTGAAGTTCTACTAACAGTTTCTTAGCATCATTACCGTAGGTAATTAAATCGCTTGGAAGAATATCAATGTCATATCCTGATCTTATAGCCTTCTTATTTTCTTCAATTTTCATTTTATCCAAGTCCGTTATTTTTCTTTTAATCATCTTTATAGCTTCTGTTTGATCAATGGAATTTATATGAAATGTTACAATCATATTTTCTTCAACCCCTAAAAATTCTGATAATAATCTATCTGATAATTCAGGTGCTAGAATTTGTAGAAAGTTTACTTCTCCAAAGTATTCTCCAATTTTAAATTGATTGTTAGATGAAAAGTTAAATGATGCTGGTACTATATAATCCTTAGTAGATAGTCCACTATATTTTAGGTCTTCAAAGGAAAAAACAAAATTCTTATTCGGATTTAATATATCGTGAATAACCTTTAACCTTTCATATCCACTTAATACATAAGCTTTTACTCCCATCTGCTTAAAGTTATTTAATATATCCATTTCCATTCTTTCAAGTCTTGTAGTTGCCTCTTTTAAATCTTGTGCTTGTAAGCTAAAGGTGATATACATATATTTAGTAAGTCCATTATTTCCTTTTTGACTCTGATTTTTTAGCATTTCCCTGTACTCTTTTCGTATTTCATTATATGAATCGTTTCTATCCGGAACATTGATATTTTTTTCTACTTCTTCATTTTTTCCTATGCGATTAATATATGAAAGTTCTATATCAACACTTGGATCAAAATAGTTTAAAAAACTTGAAAATTCATTAAATATACTTTCCTTATCTTCTTCTGTTGAAAGCTGGTAGTTAATATCTAAAAAACGTATCATTTTATTAAATTTGTTCTTCTCAACTTGGCAAATCCCATTTCTCAACATTCTTAAATAAGGGATTGTTTCCTGAACGCTCTTTTTCTTCTTCCCACCAAAAAAGGAAAGCTTCTTTTTGGGCTTCCCTTTTTCTTTAGAAATATTTGCTTTTTTTATCTTTTTTTGACTTATACTAATGCTTTTTAAATCTTCTTTTTGTTTTTTTAAATTTCTTTTTTCTTGATTTAATTTTTTCTGTTGTTTTTTCTGTATTTGATTCATTTACTCCTTTCCTTTCTTTGTTTCTTTATATCATAAATACATTCTGTCTTGTATATCCTTATACTTGTCTGTCTTTTCTTATCTATAATATACTTTAAATATTTTTCAAAATAGATCCCGTCCTTTTCATAAAGAGTTGCAAATATTATAGGAAAAGACACACCTATCATAATTAACATAGATAGGTCATTAGGAAGCACTTTTTTTACCATTAAATATACTGGAAAGCCTATTAGACCTGCAATTGTAAATCCAATTAATTGTCTTTTTGTTAGATTTAGAGCTACCTTTGTTTTTACTTTTGTTAAGTCCTTTGGGACATTTACATAAGCCATTATTCTAAACCCTCTAAGTAAAAGCCATATATATCTTCTCTGTTCAGATCTTCTAATGATTTCCCCATATTCACTGCTATTTCTAAGACTTTTTCATTCGTTTCTTCTCTATTATCTAAAACTTCCAATGCTTTTCTTATAATCATTCTATTTTGTATTTCTCTTGTAATATATCCCCCTATTAAAAGTATTGGGAGTCCTATTGTTCCAAGTGTTTTTAAATTAATTTTTTTGTCCTTTTTTCTTCTAATTTTCATCATCTTCTCCTTTTTTATTAATGAGCATTTAAAATTGATTTTGCAATACTTCCTGATTTCATCATAGTTATACCAAGTATTAATGTGTATCCTAGTAATTCAAAAATACTTTTGTGTATGTCTGATATATTTAAAGCCTTAACAAGTACGGCATAAATTCCTACGCATATAAGCAAGAATAAACCTTGCAAGCCAAGTGCGAAGAGCCCTCTTATATAGTTTGTTCCAATACTTCCCCATTCTTTATTACCCATTGTGGCAAAAGGTATGGCGCAAACTGAAGTATAAATATATATTTCTATCATCCTGCCGTATAGAATAACTGTAATGAGTATTGATATCCCTTGAATTATCATCTTTACAATTGATGTCTCTAGTACTATAGTCATTAATTTTCCTATTGACTCTCCTTTTAGGCTATCTACCATATTAGCTATATCACCTGGAGAAACTTTTGCACTAGCATTTGCCACACCTGCTGCCTTTCCTATTAAATTCTGTGCCACATCAAATACTGCCATAGAAAAGTCAAAAGCATGAGATACAAGCCATACTGCTATCCACATTTTTATCATATATTTAAAAAAATCAAAGGTATCTGTGTCATGCATATTATTTTTGTTCATTACCATTTGAATTAATTCAATACATAGTACAGCCGTTATGATAAGACCTGCTATGGGAAGTATAACATTTTCTGAAATAGACTTTATGAAGTGAAAAACCTCCGAGTTCCATCCACTCGGAGTCTTTCCTACCTCATTTGCTATCGTTGATACTTTGTCATTTATATCAAGGAGCATTCCGCTTAAATTTTCCTTGATCATATCAATAAGTATCTCCGAAAAAAACTCTTTGATCTTATCTACTATATTAAACATTTTATTTTAACACGTTTGCTAATAGCGGTATTAGTTTTAAACCTATGAGTACAATTCCCCCTCCAGCCATAAGCTGCTTAATACCTTGAGATTTAGCACCAGATTGCGATAGGTAAGCCTACAGTTTCAGTGTTTCCAGCTTTTCCCCCGCTTAGCACCGTGCATGCGACTTTCACCGCACACGGCGCCCCATCGCAAGAAAGATTTTCACGTTTTAATTAAGATTTACACACTTCTCAACAACTAGTTATTTCTTTTAAATGGTTGGCAATCCTATCATTTTTCTGAGTTCATTACATTTCTCAATTTGCTTACCTGTTAAGGCAAGTTCTTTTACATATTTTAGAATTGTATCTTCTTTTGTTGCATGGATTAGTATATGCACTTTTTCTGTTACAAGAATTAGATTGCTGTACTTGTCTGTACCACCTTTTTCAAGTGGTAGTTTATGGTGGCAATGTATATCACTTGGTGTTAATTTATTCCCTGTTACAAAACATCTTCCATATTGAGCTGCAAAGAGCGAAATCCTATTGTCTGCATACTCTATACTCTTATCAAGTACAGGGTGTTTCATTAACCAAACAAGAGTGTCTATATCAATTTGTAGATTTTTATGAATTAAAGATCTACCCTCTACAGTGTACTTGTTTATATCTTTTTTCTTGTGTTTTGCGTCCTTAGTTTGGATATACCCCACTGGAATTAATGGGCGTCCGTTAAGGAAGCGAAGTTGTTTACTTTTTCCATACTTATCTTTGATAAATCCTTTATTTAATGTCCCATTGGTCTTTAAGTCAAGCCTGTTGTTCATTTGCTTTTTAATGTGAAAGGCTATTTTAGCAAAGTCTATACTCACATTTGTTGCTATTTGGTAATAATTATGCAAGCCTGAAACAGTAGCATTATACCTAGCTATTGCTTTGTACTGCTCTTTCTCATTTGCAGGTCTCTTTATATCCGCAACACATTTAGAAATATTTTCTTTTGCATTTTTCAGTGCCTTATCACTTATATGCGACTGTACAACAAACTTTTTGCCTTTTGGTTTAACCTTAAGCTTGAAGCCTAAGAACTCCGAGTACCTTTGTTTTAGATTTGTTATTTTAGATTTTTCTTCACTTACATTTAGTTTTAATCTGTCTTGCAACCATTTTGTAACTGCCTGATAGGTTCTTTTTGCATCGTAGTAATTACGGCAAAATATCTTGAAATCATCGGCATACCTTACAATGTATATTTCTTTTAGGTTGCTTGTTCTTAAAGCTCTGTAGGTATGGCTTTTTATCTCTGTTCCTTGACTGTTCGTTCTCTGTTTATATGGATAATGCGTGGGCATTGTCAGCCATTGAGAAGAAACCCACCAATCTAATTCGTTCAAGACTACATTAGATAGTAGCGGTGATAATATACCGCCTTGTGGTGTTCCCTTTGTTGGTGTAATTACCTTTTTATCGGGCATAACTATGTCTGCTTTCAGCATTTCCTTAATGATACAAAGTAGCTTTTTGTCTTGGATACCCAAATTCCAAAGTTGCCTTATGAGCTTTGCATGATATACATTGTCGAAAAATCCTTGTATATCAATATCAACTACATAGTGTAAGTGCTGTATCTGCATTAGTCTCGCACATTCTGCAATAGCGTGTTCCGTACTCCTGTTAGGTCGAAACCCATAGGAGCTGTCATGAAACTTGGCTTCACATATTGGCTCTAAAATTTGTAAAATACATTGTTGTACAATTCTGTCTACAATAGTCGGTATTCCTAAAGGTCTTATTTTCCCATTAGGCTTTAGTATCTCCACTCTCTTTACAGGGCGTGGTTTATACCAATGAAACTGTTTTTGTATGAGAGAAATGTATTCTTCTTCATTTAGCCTTGATAGATGTTTTATTGTTCTTCCATCTACTCCTGCTGTGTGACTGCCTTTATTTCCTTTTATACTTCGATAGGCTAGTTTTATATTTTCTCTTGAAGTTATTAACCCCATTAAATTTGAAAATACTTTATCCTCACTGCTATCTTTATATAGATTATCAAGGACTTCTTGCAAGTCATAATATTCCGTATAACGGATTTTATTTTGTTTTAATCTTTGTTTCGAAGTGGACACAGGCACCATCTCCTTTCGGATTTGATTTTCTTTGTCATACTCGAAGCTGTGTTTATCTTAATTTCAGTTCTTGTTCTTTCTTGTGACTAGTGGCTATCCCTCCACGAGCTTATTATTCTCGCTTCATAGGTACTATGCCACCACTTTCACCAAGATAAAAAATAGTTATATGATCTTTTTCTTATCATTTTCCCATTTAACACTTCACTAGCATTAGACTGCTTCCATGTTCTTGGTTTACCACGTTCCAACAATCCTATCATTGAATACGTTTAGGTTCTTCCTCTAAGCCTGTGTTTAGCTCTCGCCTTATCGCCTGTAACGATATATGGACTTTCATAACAACCATTCTTACTAATCCACAAACACACCATCTTTGATGGTAATTGCCGTTAGACAAATTCAAACGTCTAGACTTGTACATTCGGAAGTGCGTCAGTGTTTTGGTATACACATTCTCACCATGCGTATTCGACACCCGGCATATAGGTAGCACCATTTACCTCTAAACAGGTTTCGTATAACTATATAGCTATTTACGGCTACTCTCTGCCGACTTCACCGAGCTTTTGACAATAAATTAGTCTAATATTTATTGCCAATCGGAGTATCAGTGTAGGCATTTTAGGGCGTTACTCCATCGTTCTACCTATCAGATTGTTAGTTCTCCTAAGTTTCGAACTTTATGTCCTTCGACTTAGTGCATAAGCTTTTCACTTATGAACGTGTCGCACGGTTGTCATTCCCATAACCTTCCATCAGGTTGATAACACCCCATGCTCCAAGCCCTGCACCAATTGCTGTAACTAATATTTTTAATACATTTACTGCTTGTGTAAAAAATTCCATTTATATTTCCTCCTCTTTTTCTTCTTTTTTAATTTTATTTATGTGCTTTACGATAAAATTTTTAAATGTCTTGTCTTCTTTTTTTGTTTCCTTAAAATATCCAAAAATATGGATGTATTCTCCACTTTTAAATTCCTTCACACTTTTTGCCTTTTCCCCGTAGAGATTACAGTAGATATATTCTTTTTTAGCCTTTCCTTCTTCTTTGTTCTTTCTAACTATTGTGAAATTAGCTACCTCTTTTTCTCCTTCCTTTGTATCTATTGCAGTTGTTTTTATTTCTCCTACTAGATTTCCATTAATATTTAGCATTTCTCTTTCCATTTGTTCTATCTCCTTTATTCCATAAAAAAAGCGATAGTTTTCTCTATCGCTTCTACTTCTAATTCATTAATATTTCATTTTTCTCTGTATCTTATTTTTTCGGCTCATCTCGTATATATTTCATTCTTCCTCCTTTGGGCATAAAAAAACACCGAAATGTTTTTTTTCGGTGTAAATTTCTCTATTTAATTTTATGGTTTTAGTAATTCTTTCCAGTTTTCTATAAAGCCAACATGTCTTAATTCAATATTTTCATATCTTGCTATTAGTTCTGTTAGATCATGATAAAATTTTTTGTAATTTTCTTCTTCAGAAACTATTTTAAGATTTACTAATGTAGCAAATATTGTGTTGTTTGAAATATTCTTTTTTAAATATTCTTTATATAGCTTTGGTGATTTTGTAAGCTTTGCTCCATATAGCCTGCCATAATGGGCACATATATTTCTTATATAGGCAAAGTTTTCTATCCAAGATTCAAAGTAATGGTAGTCTGTATGAAAGACTTTTGCAATTTTACTTTTATCTTCATTTTTCATATTCTTATACATTTTAGATAAAGTTCCAAAACTTGCTACTTCTATCACTGCATAGAGTGGAATTTCTCCACCTTCATAATTGTCTTTAAAGTTTTTTATAAATGGTGAGCGTCTATTTCTTTTAACTTCCCTTGCTAATTCTTCTAGTACCCTTTCTTGTTCCTTTTGTTTCTCAAAATTATCCATATCTTTATATGAAAAGTTCCCATATCTTAAAGAAAAATAGTTTGTGATAACTGCTCTTAAAGAAACTTCAATATGTTCTATTATTTCAAATATAAGCTGTCTAAGTTCTCTATCAAATTTATATAAACTTACAATATCTTCAAAACTTGTTCCTGATATATATCTTCCATCTTTTTTTAATGTGATACTATAAGCTTTAATCAGCCTATAATAGGATATTCTTCCAAGAATTTTCTTAGCATAAGTTTTATCTTCTACTAAAAGTCCTAAGTCTATTAAGTTTTTTACTTGATTTTCTATACTAATCGGTTCTTGATGAATTTTTTTCATTTTTTCTCCTAAAATCAAATGACCCGACTTGGTCCGCATTGTTAAGAGGCGTGTCGGGTACTGTTGAAATTATTATATGTTATAAAATATTTTTTGTCAAGTATTTCCTTTTAATCTTTCCTAAATATCTATCTTACTTCTAATTTTAAATTTATTCATCTAATATTTCAACTACCATACTCTCTTTTAACTTAACCTCATCTTTTCTCTGCAGGTATTTCTCTATGTCAAATATATTTCTCTTATCATAATCTTCCAATAACTTGTAATTCTTATGCTTTGTAATATCAAATTTATCAGATAAGAAAGGTCTTACTCCTCTTAGTTGGTATATACACTTACCACCATCCATTACAGTTATTTCATCTTGACTCATAAGTTCCTTACCGGTTTTTTGATAATTTAGCCCAAAACTCTTTTGATTTGATCTTGTTTCTGATGTGTTATATAGGTCTATGGTTTCTTTGCCTAGGCTTTCAGATAATTCTTTTAATGTTGTTCTTTCTTTGCCCCCTAAAAATAATGTAGAATCACAATTGCCAACTATGGTATCGGCATTATCTTTATAGATACTTTTTAGTTGTGATTGTGCCTGTAATATTATACAAGCTGATATTTCTCTACTTCTAATAGTTGCTATCAGCTTTTCAAATTTAGGAATTAAGCCGATATTTGCGAATTCATCAAGTAGGCATCTCACATGAACAGGAAGTCTTCCGCCATATTCATCATCTGCTTTATCACATAATAGATTAAATAATTGTGAGTACATTATTGATACTACAAAGTTAAATGTATCATCTGTATCCGATATTATTACGAATAAAGCTGTTTTCTTTTCTCCAAGTGTATCAAGCTCCAGTTCATCTTCTTTCATAAGATCTCTTAGTTCTTCGATATCAAATGGAGCAAGCCTTGCTCCACAGGATATAAGGATTGATTTGGCAGTTTTTCCTGCTGCAAGTTTGTATTTCTTGTATTGTTTTACTGCGAAATGATTTGGCTTTTCTTTTTCTAATGCTTCAAACATATAGTCTACTGCATTTTTAAAATTTTCATCTTCTTCTCTTACCTCACTTGCATCTATCATAGCAAGTAAAGTTGTAAAGTTCTGTTCTTCTTTAGGAGCTTCATACCAGATATATCCTATAAGTGCTGTGTAATAGAGTTTTTCAGCTTTCACCCAAAAATCCTCAGTTGATTTTTCTCCTTCTCCCTTAGTATTTGCAATTATTGTTTGTACTAATTTCAAAATATCTTTTTCACTTTTCAAGTATGCAAAGGGATTATATCTCATGGATTTTTTAAAGTTTATTGTGTTTAGTATTTTTATCTCATATCCATTTCTTTCCAACATTTTCCCACATTCCAAGACTAATGTTCCTTTTGGATCGGTTACTACATATGAAGAGTGCATTTGCATGAGATTTGGCTTTACAAAAAACCTTGTTTTACCACTACCAGAACCTCCAATTACCAATACATTTTTATTTCTCGCATATTTTGGATTTTTAGGTCTATTGTTCATGGTAAGTCTTTCAGTTTGAGTTAATAGCACATTGTTTTCAAACTTCTTGTCAATGTATGGCTCAATGTCTTTTTCATTTCCCCATCTTGCCGACCCATATTCTCTGCCCTCTCTAAACTTTTTTGCATTTTTCTTTTTCTGTATAAGGATTAACTTAATAACTACTGATAGAATTAGACTGGGTATCAGGTTTTTTATTTTTAATGATGGAATATATTTTAAAGTATCTATTTGACTAAAAGCTACTAGAATTCTATCTATTATATCTCCTCCTACATAAGAGTTGACATGGCTTGCAAAGATATTTCCTAAATAAAAAAATAAGAGGTAAGGAAGATTTTCTAATACAAATTTCTTCTTATCTCTTATCTTAAAAACATTTTTTATATCTTTTATTATTTCATTTAGTATTTTCGAATTAATCACTTCCTCTCCATAAAAAAGAGTAGATTTCTCTACCCATTAGTATCTTATTTATCTTTTTTATATCTTATTACTGGAACTTGTTTTATTTTTTTACCTATCTTTTTTCTTTCCAAGACAAAAATCATATTTTCATTTCTTTTAAAATATCCTAAATCTTTATGATAGCTTATACCACACTTACAATGTAGTAGGCCTATAAATTGTTGTTTCATCTTTCTTTTACATTTTGGGCAAATATTTTTCTTCATTTCATACACTTATACTTTACTTTCAAAGGTAGCTTTTAGTTTCTTTCCTAATGCTTCTGCTCTCATTTTTTATCTATAGATAAGAGAAATTCTTCTACTGGATGATTCCCTTCTTCTTTTTCATAGTATTCAACAATAAAGCTATTCATGCCTTCTCATCATATATATTATATATCCAAGTGCTTTTATTATAAACTTTGTTCCTGATGTTTATGTTTAACCTTATCTCTGTCAATAGTATCTTTGACTTTATCCTTGAAGTTATTAAGCCTTTCTATTAAAGATTTTCTTTTTCTTGACTTATCTTTAGTAAATTTCTGGACTGTTTTTTTAAAAGCTTGTTCCATTACTTTTATATCTTTTGCTTGAAAAAAGATAATGTTGTTTCCATTTTCTAAATCTTTCTTTATGGAAAATTTAACCCCATATCTTTTTAATTCTTTTTTCAATGCTTTTAAGTCTATATCATTTAATTCTAAGGTTTCTACTTTACCTTTTTTTACAAGGTCTTTTACTTTTACTTTTTTAAATTTTTCTAAGGGTCTTGAATGTTCTGTCTGCGCTTTATGTTTATTTATTTCTAATATTTTCTTCATCAAATTTATAACTTGCTTGGCTGTAACTATCCCCGCTTTTTTTACTATGGCTATTGTTCTGCTATTTATATCATCATTTTGCATTCACTCACCTACTTTCATTCTTTTTTTAATATTTCATAGGCTAATTTTGATTTCTCCTTCATTTTTTCTATTCTTCTATTTTCTCCTGTAAATATAATGGGACTGCATATTTCAAGTATCCTTGAGTAAATTCTTTTATCTTTTATAGTTTCAGGATTAGTTAAAGCTGATATATTTAAGTTTGTTGTTATAATTAGAGGTTTCCCACTTCTATATCTACTATCTATTATGTTAAAGATATGCTCAGCTGCAAAATTTGTATCTCTTTCCATTCCAAAATCATCAATAATTAATAGTTCCTTTCGATTTAGATTGTTTATATACTTACTTTTATCAATCTCAAAGTTAGTCATATCATTTAAAATTACAGAAAAATTTGTCATTTTGACTGATATTTCTTTTTCTAGTAAAGCATTTGCTATGGCACTTGCAAAATAAGTTTTTCCACAACCAACATTTCCTGTAAGAATTAGGCCTATATTGTTTTCATATATTTCATCAAATTTTTCAACATAGTTTTTTGCTACTCTTTCATGCTCACTATCTTTGTCCATATTTTTAAAATTCCAATTTAATAGGATAGGATCAGAAAAACACTCTTTTTTTAAGTGTTCAATTTTTAGAAGTCTTTTATTTTCTTTTCTTTTTTCTTCCTCTAATTTTTGTCTTTCTTTTTTACATTGACATAAAATACCAACTTTTTTTATTTCTCCAAAGAAGTCTATTTCTTTTTCAATTGGTGTTTTACATTTTGCACAATATTTTAATCCTGTTTCTTGATCTATATAACTCCTATTTTCTTCATCTTTTGATGGACTATTTGTTTCTGCATTTTTTATTTTCTGTTCTAAGATTTCTTTTATTAATTCCATATACGCCTCTCCTATCAAGTATTTAAAAATTCTCTCCAAATATCCTCATCGTTACTATAGTCATAGTTTTCTCTTTTCTGATCTTCTCTCTTTATGACTTCTATGTTTCTAATACTTTCATCTGCATTGTATAAGAGAGTCAGTAGATAGGCATTAATGTTTCTAATATCCTTTGGAGCATTTTCTCTTAGGTATTTCAAAACATAGTCTATGTGTTTATAGTTAAGGCTTAGAAATTTTTCTTTAAAATTTTCATTGGATATATGCCTCCCTCCTATTTTAATGTTTGTAAAGCTAGTTAAGGCTTTTACAAGTACATTTATCATCACATTTACTTGCTTCTTTTCTTCTATTCTTACTTTTTCAAAGGTTTCATAAGATATATTCTTTTTTATAGTTTCTTTTAATTCCTCCTCCAAAGTTTTTTTTGATTTTTCTCCTAGCTTTTCTAAGGGGGATATGGGGGTGATATTATTAAAATCAGTATTATTAGTTTCAGTATTATTAATATTAGTATTATTAGAGTCCTCTTTTGAAACTTCTTGAGATTTATTTTCTAAACTTCCTGAAGTTTGTTTTTTAAACTTCTTGAGGTTTGCTTTTGAAACTTCTGTAGTTTTATTATTTTCTGTGTAAATAAAGTTCTTTACATAGAGTAAATTTGGCTTTCCAAGTCCTAACCTCTTTTTTTCTAATAATCCTATTTCTTCAATTTCTTTCATTACTTTGACCGATTTATTTCTCCCCCAATTTAATACTTCCATAATTTCTTCTATGGTATAGATGATGTATACCTTGTTTTCTTCATCTAACCATTTATTCTTAATTGACAAGCTCATTCTATCGAGTAGAATTCCATAAAGAATTTTTGCTTCTACGGATAGTTTTTTAAAATTTAAGTCGGTAAATAAAGTTTTGGGAATCCTAAAAAATGAATATTGTTCTGCTTCATTGCCATAATAGTATTCAAATTTAACTATTTCTTTCATCATAACCCCCTTTCTTTTCATATAAAAAGAGATAGCTTTGATTTTGCTATCTCTTTTTCATCGTTTTAATCTATTTATTTTTATATTTAAATTGCTTTTATTCTTTCATTCACCCCTTCTATCACTTCTATAATAAAATATCCTAGCACTGGTAAACCATAAGGACTAAAAAGATATGCTAGTATAATTGCCTCTATAGCAAGTGCTTTTTCTCCATGATAAACAGATCCTAAAAATCCCATAATAGCGATAAATGAAATCAGTTTGAAAAATATTGTGCTGAGACCTAATACAAACGTTAAAAATAGAGTGATGATACTTAACGCTATACTAATAGGAAACAATATGATTTTGAAAAAAACTCTAAATATTATCATATTCTCTTCAATCCTTATTACTTATGTTTTCTTTTCTTTTTTGTTAATTTAATAAAAAAGATGACAGACTTAATCCTAAATCGTCTTGTTTAAAAGTTTTGTGGAAGCCTTTAAACTTTGATTTTAATGGATTTATTGTATCTGTCATCATTATATCACTGTCCCCAGATCCGCTTGCTCCAATTATAGAAATAAATTCTCCCTTTTTTACTTCGAAAGATACTCCATCAAGAGCTCTCGCTTCCACATCATTTGTTTTATAATATCTTTTTAAATTTTCTACTTTTAACATATCTATCACCTCTTTACATTTAATATAACATTCACATCTTACAAAGTGCTTACAAGACTTCTTACAGTTTTGTAAGAAAAAAGACTTCTCATAAGGGGAAGTCCACTGAAAATTTTATTCTATTTTCGTTCAAAGATGCCTTTATATTTCCACCATGTTTATCTATAATTTCTCTGGCTATAAATAGACCTAAACCCAAACCGTCCTTTGAAACTGAATTTTTTCCTCTATAAAATCTTTCAAATATCTTTGGCAAAGTTTCTTCTGATAAGTCTTGGTACTCATTTTCTATGTCTAAATTATAGTTTAGGTAAGATTTATAAACTAAAACATTAATAGTAGAACCATTTGGCGAGTATTTTATAGCATTATCTACAAGATTGTGGATAGCTTCTTTAAGCCATCTTTCGTCCAAATTGAAAATTAAGTCTTCGTCTTTTAAATTTATGCTTATACATTTTTGATCTAATATTACTTTAAATTCTCTCAAAACATCTTCTACTATATTTTTTAAATTTGCTGGATGTTTTTGTAAGGAAATAATATCGGATTCAAGCCTAGAGGATTTTACCAGGTTTTGAATTAAAAATTCTAGCTTATTAAGTTCATACTTTATAATTTCAAGATACTCATCTTTCGGATCATCTTCTAAAAGACTAATGTATAGAGAAAGATTGGTTATTGGCGTCTTGGTTTGGTGTGATATATCTGCTATTAAATCTTTTGTTTTGCTTTTTTCTGAATTTATTTTCGCTTCTTTTACTTGGCTTGCGTATAAAAATTTAATGAGCTTTGATTTTATTTTAGATAATTCCTTTTCATCAAATTCGGTAATTTCTAAATTTCCATCCAAAGCCTTATCAATATAGTCTGAGAGTTCACGCATTTCATTTCTCAAGACAATATATTTATATAGAATAATTCCAATTATAAGAACTAAAAGACCTATTAAAAATTCCATTTATATCCAACTCCAAAGACTGTTTCTATTGGGTCATAGGGTTTTAATTTATTTCTTATTCTAGAAATGTTGACACTCAGTGTATTTTGATCAATAAATTCATCATCTATTCCCCAAATAAAATCAAAAAGTAGTTCCTTAGTAATAACTTGAGACTTATTTTTTATCAGATAGTATAAAATTTTTGTCTCTGTCCTTGTGAGATCTATGTTTTTATTATCTACATGGAAAATATTTTCATTGAAATTAAAGTCTAGACCATCTTTCTTATAAATATTTAAATCACTAGACACTATTTTTTCAAAGGCTCTTTTTATCTTTGCTTCTAGGATTCCTAAAGAAAAAGGCTTGGTTAAATAATCATCTGCACCTAAATTTATGGCTGAAATGATATATGCTTCAAGATCTATTGCTGATAAAACTATAATAGGAATAGATGAAGTTTCTCTAGTGTATTTTATTATTTCAAGACCATCTCCATCTGGTAAGTTCATATCAAGTAAAATCAAATCCGCATCATCAATAAAATTTTTAGCTTCACTAATTGTGTTTACAGAAAAAATTTCATATTCTTTATTTAAGGCTATGGAAAGTCCTTTATTTAAATTTTTGTTATCTTCAATTATTAATATCTTTTTCAATGAAATGCTCTCCCTCAGTTACAACCCTAATTATAGCAGGATAAAATCATTATATTAAAATAACCATTCAATTAACTAAATACATAGATATGAAATTGGTCAATAACTTAACAACTGCCATAAATTTATTTTCTAATGATCTCAATTACAACCAAATAAAGTCATATATTAAATCACAATTATCCATAAACCATTCATACCAAGATATAGGTTTTTTTGATACTATTCTATTTGAATATTCATATTCTATGAATTTAATTAAAGTGAGACGAACATTATATATAATATCTTCATAATTATTCATATGAATCTCATTAAAATCCCACCATAAACTCTTAGCAGGGTGAGCACCAAAATCGCATCTTAAATCATATATATAATCTAAGTATTTAATATTTAAATCGTTAATATATAAAACTTCCTTAAGAAGGATATGCATATCTTTTCTTTTTTTTGTAGGTAACTTCTCTTTTATTTTTATAAACTGAATTATTATATCAATACAATTATCTAGACAAATAATTGCCTCTTCTTCAAATAAATTAGTAATTAATCCTAAAGATTTAGAATAGTAGAAAATAGCCCTATTTACGTAAGGATCAAGTGCATTAATTTTACTCATTATATAAACAAACATTTTATAATTAGTATTAAGATTATTATGTTTTCTATTTATACCATCAGTAAATTTCTTATAATCTTCATCTATATTATAGTGACCGTATCTAAACATTGATTGTCCCATAAATGAGCTTGATATACCATATACTAATGCTAATGCTCCAATAATATTAATAATATAGCTTCTATAAACATATTCATTTGAAAAATACATATAATCAGATATGAGTTAAGAAATATATCTATTTGAAGATATATTCCTCCACCCTTTAGACCAATCGGGTGATATTAATCCTACTATAAGCTCGTTTTCATAAAAATCATATTTGCAAGATATATCTTCTGATATATAATTAAAACCTATTGTTTCATCACAGCTTAAATCTCTAATCATCATGAGCCTATTCCCTTCCATATCTTTTAATATTAAAGGTATTTTATTTAAAGAATTTTTAAGTTCCTGCATATTAATATCACTATTTTGTTTTATCACGTTATTTATAAATTTATTTTTAAATTCTAAAAAGCTCATTAATATCCTTTAGTTAATATATAATTTACCAGTTATTTAGTTTTGTAAAATTTAAACTAAATCTCATTTTGACATCAATACGACACTCTCCACATGCATTGTTTGAGGGAACATATCCACTGCTTTAATTTTCTTTAGCACATATCCCCTATCCATAAATCTTTTGATATCTCTTGCTAGTGTTTGTGGGTTGCAGGATATGTAGACTATTTTTTGTATTTTTGAGTCTGTTATTGCTTTTATTAGGTCTTTGTCTAGGCCCGCTCTTGGAGGATCTAATGTTATGGCGTCTATTTTTTCATTTTTTATGAATTTTTCGTCTATGTATTTGGCGTTTTTGGCTAGGAATTTATAATTTTTAAGTCCATTTCTTTTTGCATTTTCATTTGCATCTTTGATGGCATTTTTATTTATTTCAACGCCTATTACATGATCGCCATTTATGGCAATTGAACTTGTTGCCGATCCACAATAAAGATCTAGGATTTTTTGATTTTCTCCTAGAAATTCTTTGGCTAGGGAGTACAAATTTTCTATTTGAAAGTCATTTACTTGATAAAAATCAAGGGCGCTTATTTTAAAATTTTTGCCTAAGATATTATATTCTAAGTATCCATTGCCAGAAATTACTATAAGTTTTTTCCCGTCTATTAAATTAATTTTGTATTTACCATCCGAGTAATTTTCTTTTATATAATTTAAGCTTTCTTGGTCAAATTTTCCTTGCAAATTTAGTAAAATATCGCTATTATTTGATCTTATTGTGATTTCATCAATTTTTGCAGATGAGTTTAGATTTATATCTCTAGATATTTTTGTGATTTCTGATAAATTATTGGATATTAATTCGTTTGCTATTAGACAATTTTTTATTGCTACATATTGATCTGAGTAGTTTTTAAGGTAGTTTAGATTGCCATTTTCGTCTACTTTTAAGCGAATTTTATTTCTGTAATGAAATTCTTTGGATTCCATTATTTCTAAATCTGAAATTTCGATTTTCGCAGATTTTTTTAAAGCATTTTTGATTAGATTTTTCTTTAATTCTATTTGCTTTTGATAATTGATATCCATTATAGAACAACCTCCACATTCATCAAAATATGGACATGGAGGTTTTCTATAATATTGACTTTGTATTTTTGTTTGAATTTTTCTAGCTTCCAAATAATTTTTCTTAAAAGCTATAATTTCAGCATCGAGAACTTCGCCGAAGATGGCATTTTCTATAAATATAGTTTTGCCATCTTTTTTGCCAACTCCTCTGCCATCTTGGATTATATCAATTATCTTGATATCTTTTATTATCATTAGATAACTTTTGTTTCTCCTTTATAAATAACTCCGCCGATTGGATCTACTGTTATGATTTCGCCATTTTTTACAAGATTTCTTATATTAAAGGCACCTACTACAGCAGGAATTCCAAAATGAACCGCTGATATTGCTGTATGGCTTGTTAGTCCTGCTTCTTCTGTGACTAAAGCGCTAGCTTTTTCTATAAATTCTGTAATATCTGAATCGGTGAATTTAGCTACAATTATATCGCCTTCTTCAAATATTTCTTCAAGTTCTTTTTTAGTTGATGCAAGGCAAACTTTTCCTGATACAGACTTTGTACCAATTCCTGTACCACTTGTTATTATATCTCCTATAACATGAACTTTTATCAAGTTTGAATTTCCAGATATGCCCAAAGGAATTCCTGCAGTTACTACTGTTAGATCTCCCTCATTAACATATTTGCCATTAATAGCTCCAAATATTGCACGTTCAATTAGCTCATCAGTTTCTTTAGCTTCTTGGATGACTACTGGATATACTCCCCAAACAACTGATAATTGACGAGCGACTTTTTCTGTAGTTGTTGCTGCTACAATGTTTGTCTTTGGTTTAAATTTTGATAAAACTCTTGAAGTGTTACCAGAAGATGTGCAAGAAATGATAGCTTTTGCATCTAATTCTTTGGCTATATCACAAGTATTTTTTGCTATTGCATTGGTAATATTGTTTAAAGTTGAAATATCAGTTTCGTAAACATTTTTATTAAAATCATCTGACAATTCTGTAGTTATACAGATATTTCTCATAGTTTTTACTGCTTCAACTGGATATTTTCCTCCTGCTGTTTCTCCTGAAAGCATTACGCAGTCGGTTCCATCTATTATAGCATTTGCCACATCTGTTGTTTCGGCACGAGTTGGTCTAGGATTTCTTATCATAGAATCGAGCATTTGAGTAGCAGTAATTACTGGTTTTGCAGCCATATTTACTTTTCTTATAACATCTTTTTGAACCATAGGTATTAGTTCAGTTTTTATTTCAACTCCCAAATCACCACGGGCAACCATTATTCCATCACTTGCTTCGATAATTTCATCAAGATTGTCCACTCCTTCTTGAGATTCTATTTTTGAGATAATCTTGATATTTTCACCACCATGATCTTCAAGTACACGTCTAATATCATAAACATCTTCTTTTTTGCGGACAAAGGATGCAGCAATGAAATCTACATCATTTTCAATACCAAATTTTATATCGTCAACATCTTTTGGTGTAATTGATGGAAGATTTGTTTTTGAACCTGGTAAATTAACTCCCTTATGATTTGAAAGAATGCCATTGTTTAAAGCCTTACAAATCACCTCAGTTCCATCTTTTATTTCTGTTACTTCAAGTTGAACTAAACCATCATCTATATAAATAATAGATCCAACTTCTACATCATTTGGTAAACCCTTATATGATACGGAAACGATGCTGGAATTTCCAATAATATCTCTTGTAGTGAGGGTAAAAATATCATTTGGTTTTAGGTAAACTTCGTCAACATCAAAATTTCCAGTTCTAATTTCTGGACCTTTGGTATCAAGCATGATTGCAACAGGCACATCTAATTTGCGTCTTACTTTTCTAATAGTTTTTATTTTTTCTAAATGTTCCTCGTGAGTTCCATGAGAAAAGTTTAGTCTTGCTACATTCATTCCATTTTTGATAAGTTCTTCAAGAATTTCTGGTTTTTCTGAAGAAGGGCCTATGGTACATACTATCTTTGTTTTCTTTAAATGTTCTGGTAATTGATTCATTCTAACTCCTTTTATTTTGAAAGGTTATTTGCTAATTCGTACAAATTTTCATTAAATTGGGATTTACTACTAACAGCCTCGTCGATAGTAACATCAATTAGTTTACCATTGACAAAACCTATTGCAATGTTTGTTTTTTCCTCCAGTAAGAGTTCTACTGCATGAGCGCCCATTGTTGATCCTAAAAGTCTATCAACTGCTGAAGGAGAGCCACCTCTTTGAACATGTCCTAAAACTGTAACTTTTGTTTCGATTCCAGTTTTTTCTTCAAGTTCTCTTGCTATGGAATAAGCATCGCCAACACCTTCTGCTAGGGTAATTAAATGGTGTAATTTTCCTCTTTTTCTACCATGTTCCATCTTTTCTATTATTTCATCAATTGAAAATTCATGTTCTGGAACAATTATAGATTCGCTTCCACCTGCAAGACCTGAAAATAAAGCAAGGTCCCCACAATTTCTACCCATAACTTCTACAACAACCGCACGGCCATGGGAACTTGATGTATCACGAAGTTTTCCTATGGCATCACTTACAGTTTCTATTGCTGTAAAAAATCCTATGGTGTAATCTGTATAACCCATATCATTGTCGATTGTTCCTGGGATTCCTATAGTTTTTATTCCTAAATCTGATAGAGCCTTAGCTCCCTTGTAAGAGCCATCTCCACCAATTACAATCAACCCTTCTATGCCGTAATCAGTAAGGATTTGAGCTGCTCTTTCTTGTCCTTCTTTTTCCTTAAATTCACTGCTTCTTGCTGTTCCCAAAATCGTTCCACCCTTATGGATGATATCTGCCACAGATGAAACATTCATCTCGTAAATATCACCTTTCATAAGTCCATCAAAACCATTTCTGATGCCCTTTATTCTCATTCCATTATTTAAAGCAGTTCTAACAGCTGCTCTTATGGCAGAGTTCATACCAGGGGCATCGCCACCGCTTGTTAAAATACCAATTGTTTTCATACTTACTCCTTAATTTAACTTAACATTTTCTTTTCCTAAAAATTTAATAAAATTTTCTAACTTTTCTTCACTTGTGTCAACCCACAATTTCTCATCTAATTTTACTGTTTTTTTCTTATCTGCAAAATATATTACAACTGGAGTCTTTCCCAAGTTTTTCTTAATCATTTCCTTTAAATCATTATACTTATCAAAATTAATTTTTATATATAGAATTTTTAATTGCATTTTTTCTATATCAAAAATTTCTGATGCAAGTAATTTTATATCATTTTCATCTACTTGCAATCTTCCTTTGACAAGAACTAGCTTATCTTCCTCTACAAGATTTCTAAATTTTCTATAAGTTTCAGGGAAAATTATCATCTCTATATTACCATACAAATCTTCTAGATTAGCAAATGACATAAGCTCACGTTTTTTTGTCATTATTTCTGATTTATTTGTGATAATTCCTGCCATACTAACAAATTTATTATCTAATCTTGCCAATTCAGTTTCTGTAAGTTCATCTTTAAAATTTGTTTGATAAGTTACTAAATCTTTAAGTCTATCGCCAGCATCGCTTAAAGTATGATCTGTTATATAAAACCCTAAAACATCTTTTTCAAGAGATAATTTTATATTTTTAGGGTATTCATTAATTTTAGGCATATTTATATCATCTACTGACTCTTCGCTACTAACTGCTAAATCCAAAAGATTTATCTGACCTTTAAGATTTATCTTTTGGCCTTCGTGGATATTTGCCATGGCAGATTCGTAAATTGCCATCAATCTACTTCTATAATAACCCATGCTATCAAAAGCTCCAGCCTTTATAAGCGACTCTAAGCCCTTTTTGTTTAAAGCTCTGCTATCGTATTGTTCAATTCTTTCTAGAAAATCCTTGAAATTTTTAAATTTCCCATCTTTTTCTCTAGTATTTACTATGGCAGTTATAAAATTGCTGCCTAAATTTTTTATAGCCGAAAGACCAAAAATTATTTTTTTGTTTTTTACATGGAAATTATTATATGACCTATTTACATCTGGTGCAATTATTTCAATTCCCAATTCTTTTGCTTCGCTTATGTAGGCATATAATTTAGAAGAACTATCCATCACAGAAGATATCAAATTTGCCATATATTCTTCTTTGAAATAATATTTCAAATATGCCGTTTGAACTGCAACCAAAGAATATGCTGCTGAGTGTGATTTATTGAAAGCGTATTTGGCAAAAGAAATCATCTCATCATAAATTTTGTTGGCATTTTCTCTGTTTACACCATTTCTAATACATCCTAGTATTAGAACAATTCCATTTTCATCAACTTTGCCATTGACAAAAATTTCCCTATTTGCCTGCATGACATCCATCTTTTTCTTGCTCATAGCTCTTCTAAGATTGTCTGCTTCTCCTAGAGAAAATCCTCCCAATTGTTGAACAATCTGCATAACTTGCTCTTGGTAAACTATTATTCCGTAGGTGACTTTTAAAATTGGTTCAAGTTTTTTGTCAATATATTTTATATCATTTGGATTATTTTTATTGTGGATATAAGTTGGGATTTGATCCATTGGCCCTGGTCTAAAAAGGGAATTTGCCGCAACTAAATCGTCAAAAACTGTGGGTTTTAGATTTTTTAGGAAATTTCTCATTCCTGATGATTCAAATTGAAATAAGCCTATTGTTTTTGCCTTATTGAATTGATTGATGATATTTGGATCATTTTCATCGATTTTGTCTATATCGATCTTAATGCCACGATTATTCTTAACATCTTTTATAGTATCTTTGATAACTGTAAGGTTTCTTAGACTAAGAAAATCCATTTTTAATAGTCCTAATTCCTCAATTTCTATCATGTTAAATTGAGTTACAACTTGATCGTTGGATAAAGCCAAAGGAACTATATCCGTTAAAATTTCCTTACTCATCACAACTCCTGCCGCATGGATAGAAGTATGGCGAGGTAAGGCTTCGATTTTTCTTGCAGTATCAATTAATCTTTTGGATTGGACATCATTTTCATAGGCTTGCCTAAACTTATCTGATTCCTCCAAAGCTCTATCAAGGGTCATATTTATAACTTGTGGGACAAGCTTAGCTATCTTGTCAACCTTGCCGTAGGAAATATCCAAAACTCTTCCTACATCTCTAATGGCATTCCTTGCTTGCATTCTACCAAAAGTTACAATTTGAGAAACATGATCTCTGCCATAAAGCTCATTTACATATTCTACAACTTCATCACGCCTTACATAATCAAAGTCTATGTCTATATCGGGCATAGAAACTCTTTCTGGATTTAGAAACCTCTCAAATATTAGATTATATTTCAGTGGATCAATTTGTGTAATATCTAGGGCGTAAGAAATTAAAGAACCTGCTGCAGATCCACGACCTGGACCTACTGCTATGTCATTATCTTTGGCGTATTTTACAAAATCCCAAACTATTAAAAAATAATCCACATAGCCCATATTATTTATTACAGTAATTTCTTTTTCGGCTCTTTTTCTAATATCTTCTGTTATTTTCTCGTATTTTTTTTCAAGACCATCATTTACAAGCCTTATTAAATATTCTAAATTTGTGGTGTTTGCTGGAAGTTTTGAAAAAAAAGGAAGGTGTGGATGGTGAAATTCTATTTCAACATTGCACATATCCGCTATTTTTTGGGTATTTTCAATTGCTCTATCATAATCCTTAAAAATCGCAGCCATTTCTTGAGGGGATTTTAGATAAAATTCATCGCAAGGCATCTTCATCCTATTTTCATCTTTTAAAAGGGCGCCTGTTTGAATGCAAAGCAAAACATCTTGATAATAGGCATCTTCCCTATTTATGTAATGGACATCATTTGTTGCCACAAGCTCAATTGCTAAGTCTTTATGAATCTTATTTAAAGTTTCGTTTACTTTGATTTGCTCTTTAATCCCGTGATTTTGCAATTCCAAATAATAATTTTCTTTACCAAAAACTTCTAGGTATTTTTCTGCTGTCTGATATGCTCCTTTGATATCATTTTCAATAATTTTTTGATTTACTTGCCCATTTAGACAAGCACTTAAGGCTATTAGTCCCTTGGAATATTTCTTTATAAATTCAAAATCAACTCTTGGTTTATAATAAAATCCCTTGACATAGGCTTCAGAAACTATTTTTAGTAAATTTTTGTAACCTTCGTTATTTTTTGCAAGCAAAATCAGATGATAATATTTTTTATTTGTTGGATCTTTTATAAGATGATCTTTTTCTGATACATAAACTTCGCAGCCGATAATTGGCTTGATGCCTTTTTCCTTAGCTTTTTTGTAAAATTCTATAACTCCATACATTTGTCCATGGTCAGTTATAGCCAAAGAATCCATGCCCAATTCTTTGCACTTATCTAGAAGGAGATTTATTCTGGAAAATCCATCTAAAAGCGAATATTCAGTATGTACATGTAAATGCGTAAATTTATTTTCCATTTTTTCTCCTAAATTTTAATCCAAATCTTCAGCCATTTTTATAAATTTTTGTAGTCTATAGTTTACTTTTGATTTACTCATTGGTGGATTAAGCATTTGACCAAGTTCTTCTATTGATGTGTAAGGATTATCAACTCTTAATTCTGCAAGCTCTTGCAATTCTTTTGATAGAGATTTTAGTTTATCATTTTTATCAAGTAGTTTTATAGCAGCAACTTGCTTAAGCGAAGCTTTGACTGTTCTATCGATGTTGGCCTTGTCAAAATTTGTTTGTCTATTTATATCATTTCTTATAGATTTCATAGCTCTGACATCTTCAAGTTCAAATAAAGATTTATTTGCACCAATAATTGCCAAAAAATCCGAAATTTTATCGCTATCTTTCAAATAAATTACATAAGATTCCTTTTTATCATTGATCCTTGGCATAAGTTCAAAAATTTCCATTAATGATTTTATAAGCTCTGCTTCCTTTAAAGAATTTGCAGTAATTTCAAGATTATATCCTCTCATAGGATCATTAATCGAACCTTTTATAATAAAAGCAATTTTAAGTAATGATTTTATATGGTCCAAAGAAACATCGTCTAAATCACAATCCTTATTAAAAAAGAAATTTCTAGACTCATTTATTAAGTCATCTGAAATGCTCGATTCTTCGATAATTATCGTAAATAACCTATCTTTTTGCTTATCCTTAATTTCAAAAATAGGTGAATAATCGTAGACTTCTTTGATTAAATTATAAATGTATCTTGCAAGATTATTTGATTCAGTTTTAAAAAGGACAGCAAAAATATTCTTTGATATTCTTATTGAAGCTAAATATTGAAATATTGACAATAATTCAGCTTTTTCATTTATGGGTTCTTTTTTTAAAACTTCTTTTTTGCATCTTTTTGAAAAAGACATCTAATCACCTAGCTTAATAATTTTCTCTTTAGTTTTTCTATGATTTCCTTATCTACTCCTGCATAGGCTAGATAAGCTTCGAAGCTTTCGTATTTTCTGATCAAATATTCATAGGCTTCTTTCATATTGTAAGGACTAGTTATTCTAAAGACAGAATAGGGTTCATTTTCATCATATCTTTCTACATATCCTAAATATGCCGAAGAAATTTCATAATCTGCTATGATATCAGATCTTGAAACATTGGCAAGACCTAATAGTATCATAGAAATTATTCCCGTCCTATCTTTGCCTTCTTGGCAATGAAATAAGCTTATACCATTATCTTGGCTTAGAACTTCCATTATTTCTCTAATTTTTTTATAATTATCTATCAAAGTCCTGTAAGTTGATCCAATGGAAATTTCTCTATTGATAATTTGTCGTATTTCTTTTTCTCTAAGGCCCTTATCTGGAGCTAATGATATCTGATGGTAATCAAAATTTGCCTGTAATTTTTTATAACTTTGGCTTTCAAAAGGTATTTCACTTTCTCTTCTTAAATCGATTAAAGATTTTACTCCATAATCTTTTAAAAATTTTATATCACAATCTTTGGCATCATCAAGAGTAGCTGTCCTTAGAAATTTCCCCCAACTAGTGACTTTACCATCTAAGGTAGGAAATCCTCCCAGGTCTCTAGCATTTTTTATATTTACTATTGCTAATCTTCTACAAAACTGCATTCTACCACTTATCCCTATCTCTGTGTTTTTTTATTAATATATAATCGCTGTCTTTCATTAACTCATACATACTTTCGACCATATAAACCGATCTGTGTTTGCCGCCAGTGCAAGCAAAAGCAATGGTTAGAGTATTCTTTCCTTGTTTTTCAAATTCTGGAATCAAAGTTTTTAAAAGCTCATATACCATTTTCTTAAATTTATTTGTTATTTCAAAACTATCAAGGTATTTTTTTAACTTATCATCTTTGCCATTTAGTTTTTTTAAATCTTCAATATAATAAGGGTTCGGCAAAAATCTCATATCAAAGACATAATCAAAATTTTCGCTTATGCCATTTTTGTATCCAAAAGATATGAGATTTATAATCATCTTTTTGCTTTTTGTTGTTAGATCTTCGATGACTTTTTTTAGCTCTTTGCTTGTGTAATCGCTGCTGTCGATGAATCTATCGGAAATTTTTCTTATTTCTTTTAATAATTCTTTTTCCTTTAATATTCCATCTGCCACACTACCATATTCTCCCAAAGGATGAGGCCTTCTATGTTCGTTGTATCTTTTTAAGATCACACTATCATTGCAATATAGATAAATAATTTCTGTATCAGGATTTAATTCTTTTAAGCTTTCAAGTGAACTTTTCAAATCACTATCTATATTGTGCGACCTAAAATCTATTACCGCCGCCATTTTTTCAATTGGTTTTTCTTGAATTTTATTGAGTTCTATTAATTTTTTTACAAGATAAGCTGGGCAATTGTCCATGGCATAATAACCCATGTCTTCAAAGGCTCTTAGAGCTGTGGTTTTCCCAGATCCACTTAAGCCAGTAATTATTCTAAGCTTCATTACTTTTCCCCAATTAATTTGACCTCACGTTCTAATTTAAAACCAGTTTTCTCATAAACAATATTTGCTACATGATCGATAAATTTTAACATCTCTTCACTTGTTGCATTGCCTTTATTTATAATAAAGCCACAATGTTTTTGGCTTACCGCGCAATCGCCAACAGCATATCCACGTAGTCCACACTCATCAATTAGTTTTGAAGCATAAGAGCCCTCTGGTCTTTTAAAAGTAGAACCAGCAGATTTTTTATCTAAAGGCTGTTTAGAGGCTCTTCTGTTAGTATAGTCTTCGTATTTTGCTTTTGCTTCATTATTCTCATCATAGGTTAAATTAAAAGTTGCTGAAGAAACTATCAAATTATCGTCAAATATTTTTGAATGTCTATAAGAAAAATTCATCTGATCATTAGTAAAATTATATTCATTTCCAAAGTAATCAAAGGCATTGACGCTTAGACAAAGATCTTTTATCTCTTTTCCATAAGCTCCAGCATTCATTGCCACAGCTCCTCCAACTGATCCTGGAATCCCGGATATTTCTTCCATACCCGTTAGAAAATTTTCTATGGCAAATAGGGCTGCAGAATTTAATTTACATCCAGCATAGGCAGTTAATTTATTTCCATCTACACTTATAAAGTCGTAGTTATCTGCTAATAATAAGACGCATCCTCTAATTCCTTTGTCTGTAACTAAGAGATTTGACCCTCTACCTATAACTGTTGTTGGAATATTATTTTTATGATTAAATTGTAATAAGTTTTGTAATTGTTCTTTGCTTTTGACTTTGACTAAAACATCACTTGGTCCGCCAATGCCCCAAGTTGTGTAATCTTTTAGCAATTGATTAAAAAGGATTTCTCCAAAATCCTCATCTTTATATAATGATTTATAATCCATCTTACCTCCTAGATTTAATATTATTAAATCTTAGTTCTTCCTATTAATTATACCGTAATTGTTCGATTTTGTTGTATAATTTAAGCAAAATGTTTGATAATAATTTTTATTTTTTTATTTCACGATTGACTTATTAGTTATTATTTTAATTATTGGGAAATTTTATAAATGAATTTTTAATATATCAGTTTAAAAATTTGTAATTTACCAAAAGATTTGGTAAAATAATAAAGATTAATCGTAAAAAGCTAGGAGGTGTTTAAATGGCAAAAGTATGTGATGTATGTGGAAAAGGTACAAAAGCTGGAAAAACTATTACTTTCTCCCATAGAAATATTAACAGAACCTTTAAACCAAATGTGCATAAAATTAGAGCTATTGTAGATGGAACTCCAAAAACAATCAACGTATGTACTAAATGTTTAAAATCTGGAAGAGTTGAAAAAGCATAACAAAATGCTTTTTTTAATTTAAGGACTTGAGTAAAAATCATTTTACTAAAGTCCTTTTTTTATTGTAAATTTTAAATGCTATTCAAATTTGACAAGAAAAAAAGCCACTTTATAGTGACTTTTGTTTAAAAATTTGATAATAATTATTTATTTGACTTTTTATATCTTTAGCAAATACATCTGATCCTGCAACAATTATATCTGCTCCAGCATCAATGACTTTATTTACATTTGTAGTTTTGATGCCACCATCAACTTCAATTTTTACATCTAAATTATTGTCATCAATGTATTTTCTAAAAAATTTAATTTTTTCTAAAGAATCTTCCATAAAACTTTGACCGCCAAAACCAGGCTCAACGCTCATTATCAATATCAAATCGATTTTATCAATAAAGGAAAGCATGGATTCTTTATCTGTTTTTGGTTTAAAGGTTAGACCTGCTTTCATGCCAGATTTATTTATAAGATCTAAAGTTTCTCCCAAATTTTTGCAAGCTTCATAGTGAACTGTTAATCTGTCTGCTCCTGCTTTTTTGAATTCTTCAATATATCTTATAGGTTCTTCTATCATCAAATGCGTATCCAAAAAATAATTGCAATTTTTTCTTAGATCGTTTATAACTTTAAAGCCAAATGAGATATTTGGAACAAATATTCCATCCATTACATCGACGTGCAAGATTTTTAAATCCGTCCCATAAGTATTTTCTATATCTGATTTTAAATCATAGAAATTACAAGATAATATTGAAGGTGCCAATTCTACCATCTGTTTTCTCTCCTTTTTTTTATATCGTTAAATAACAAAATATAATTCTTGTAGCGACTTTCAGAAATTTTTCCATCTTTAAGTTCTTCTTTGACTTTGCAGGATGGTTCATTTATGTGATTGCAATTGTTAAATTTGCAAGCTTTATTTCTCATTTCTACAAAGAAATTTTTTAAATCATTTTCATCTGTAATAAAGTCAAAATCAAAGCTATCAAATCCTGGTGTGTCAAAGATAAAAGTCTTATCGTCTATGGCAAAAATTTCCGTATGCCTAGTTGTATTTTTGCCTCTTTTGGATTTTTCTGAAATTTCTCCAATTTCTATGTCTTTATCCATAAGATTTGAAAGAAAAGTGCTTTTTCCTACACCAGAAGATCCAGTTACTGCTGAGGTTTTATTTTGGAGAATATTTTTAATGCTCTCTTTTGGCAAATCATTATAATTATCAATGGCTAAGACTTTATAGCCAATATTTTCATAAGTTTTTGCCAAATTTTGAGCTTTATTTTCTTTATCTAAATCTATTTTTGAAATTATTATAACCACTTCTATATTTTTATATTCGCACATGGCAAGATATTTATCCAAATTGAACAAATTTAGGGGTGGATTATTTATCGTGACAAAAAGTAAAATTTGATCGATATTAGAAATATTCGGTCTTTTTATCTCGTTTTTCCTTGGAAGAATTTCTGTTATATAGGCATTTTCTTCATTTTGCATTTCAAATATAACTTCATCACCTACCAAAGGTTTGATGCCCTTGACCCTAAAATTCCCACGAGCTTTTGCTAAATATGTCTTATCATCATTTTTTACAAAATATAACTCTTTTTGTGATTTTATTATTTTCCCTCTCATTGATTTACACTATAAACCCCATAAGATTGTCCATCAACCACAACTTCAAGACTTGCTCCAAGATTTGCTTTTAGATTTAAGCTTAAAACCCCGCCGTTATTTTCAACATCAGCTTTTGTCATAGTTTGATTTATAAGACTTTCTGATCTTTGGCCATTTACAATATCATAAACCACAACGTTAAATTCATCTTTTGGATCTGTGATTGTTACTTTTAGCTCAACATTTCTAAGCCTATTATTTTCATTTGTTTGTATTTTTTCAGATCCTAGACTGATATTTATATCTATCTGTGAATCTTTGGCAACTTGAGTTCCACTTGCTATTGATTGGTTCATAACAAGTCCTTTTTGGGTGCTTTCACTATTATAATAATTTACATTTCTTAGCTTTAACCCTGCTTCATCTATCATTGCTCTTGCACTTGACTCGCTTTGGCCTAAAAGGTTTGGAACTTCAATTGTTTCTACTCTTTTATCTAAACCAGAGCTTACAACAACATCTACTTCCGTTCCTGATTGAATATTTTTATTGGCTCTTGGATCTTGACTTATTATCAAATCTCTTTCTACACTATCGCTTTTTTGACTACTAGATCTGCCAAGTTTAAGGCCTGCTTCTTTTAAAACTTCTTCAGCTTGAGAAATCGTCATATTTCTAAGATCTGGAACTTCAACTTCTCTGCCACCACTTATGACTAGATTTACTTGGCTACCTCTTTCAACTTTGGTATTTGGATTAGGATCTTGGCTCATAACTTTGCCAATTTCATATTCGTCACTTTCTTCTGTCATTGATATATTTGCTCTAAGACCTTTTCTTGCCAATTCATCAAAGGCTTGTGATTTATCAAGATTTAAAACTGTTGGAACTTCAACCATATTTTTGTTGGTTCTATTTCTCAAAAAATAAACTGCACCAATTAGCAATAAAGCTAAAATAAATAGTGGCCAAATTTTAAAATTAGAATTCTTAACCTTTTTTGTCTTTTTGTTATCAGATTTTGAAACATATACTACTTCTTTTTCTTCGTCATCTTCTTTTTGATTTTCGTATGGGCTACTAATAGTAGCTTCACTTGGAACAACTATTGGTATTTTTGCTGTATCATTAAAATCTTCATATTCGTCAACGTAGTTTTCGTCATTTAAGGCATCAATCAAGTCTTTGGCATTTAAAAATCTCTCTTGAGGCTCTTTATTTAAGAGTTTCATTATTATTGAGTTTAATTTGTTAGATAGATTTGGGTTTAAGTCCTTTGGAGGTGTAGGCTTATCTTGTATATGCATCAAGGCTATTCCTACAGAATTATCTGCTTCAAATGGAACATGGCCAGTTGCCATTTCATACATTACAGCTCCCAAGGAATATAAATCGCTTCTTTCATCTACAATATTTCCCTTGGCTTGTTCAGGAGATATGTAATGAACAGTTCCCAAAATAGAGCTTGTATAAGTAATTGTCGCATTTGAAGAAACTCTAGCTATTCCAAAATCCGTTACCTTTAATAGGCCATACTTATCTATTAAAATATTATGTGGTTTGATATCTCTATGAATTATGCCAGCTTGGTGGGCTGTCTTTAGAGCCTGGGCAATTTGAATTGAATAATCTGTTATTTCCTCATTAGATAGTTTGCCTTTTTCTACTATAAAATCTTTTAATGTTTGACCATCTACATATTCCATAACTATGTAATAAATTCTTTGGCCCTTGTATAAATCTTCTCCAATATCAAATACATTTACTATATTTACATGAGATAATTTGGCTGCTGATTGAGCTTCTATATTAAATTTTTTCAAAAATTCATCATCTTCTGCATATTGATCTTTGAGGATTTTGATAGCTACAAATCTATCTAAAAGCCTATCTTTGGCCTTATAAACTTTTGCCATTCCTCCAACGCCAATTTGCTCAATAATTTCATATCTTTGATCTAAAATTATATTTTCCATATTTCCCTCTTATATCCTAATGGTGGTTACAGTCACATTGTCACGTCCACCATTACATATTGCAGCTTCCACTAAATATTTTGAGATATCATAAACATCATCGTATTCTTTGATTATTTTTTTTATCTCTTCTGCACTTAGTTCGTTGGTCAAACCATCTGTTACTAAAAATACAAGGTCATCTTTATGATAATCCATTGATTTATTATCGGCTCTTACATCCAAAGATACTCCAACTGCCCTTGTAACAGCTGCTTTATTTGAAAAATTTTCTGCCTCTTCTTCATTTAAAACTCCACTATTTAATAGTTCATTTACCAAAGAATGGTCTTTTGTAAGTTGTTGTAAATTATCATCTCTAAAAAGATAAATCCTAGAATCTCCTATGTGGGAGATGTGAATTTTATTTTCTATGTAATCAATGCAAAGGCAAACAACAGTTGTTCCCATCTTTTCTTGTTTTTCTTTGGAAACTTTAACAACTTCACTATTGGCAAAAATAATTGCTTCTTCTTGAAGATCACTTACGCTTGAATAATCTTTGATATTTGCATCTTTTATAAAATTTGTAAAACTTTCAACGGTTAAAGAACTTGCAAGTTCTCCATCGCTATGACCACCCATTCCATCAGCAACTATGAAAAAATCATAATTATCGATGGAGACATTCCCATATGAATCTTCATTTGTTTCTCTAACTTTTCCGATATTAGAAATTGTGCTAAATTTCATAATCACCTCGCATAATTATTTCTTAGCTGCCCACAGCTAGCATTTATATCTTCGCCCATTGAATATCTTATAGTCGCATTTATGCCATTTTTTGTAAGTTTATCCCTAAATTCATTTATTATTTTCTTCTTTGTTTTCCCATGGTCAAATTCTTTTATTGGATTTAGAGGTATGAGATTAATATGGGCGTTTTTTCCCTTTAGAAGTTTTGTAAGACTATCTAAATCTTCATCAGTGTTATTAACTCCATCAATTACAACATACTCATAAGAAACTCTTCTTTTTGTTTTATCCAGATAATAATCACAAGCTTTGATTAGCTCTTTGATGGAATATTTTTTTGCTATTGGCATAAATTTTTGTCTTTTCGAATCAATCGCATAGTGCAAGCTTACTGCCAAATTCACATCCAAATTGCTATTTGCAAGCTCATAAATTTTATCGCAAAGTCCAGATGTGGAAAGAGTTATGGATCTATGAGATAAATTTCTACCTTTTTCATCTGTGATAATTTCAAGAAATCTCTTAATGTTTGAAAAGTTATCGAGAGGTTCGCCAATGCCCATTATAACAATATTGTTAATATTTCCATTTAATCTTTCTAGCTCATAAACTTCTTCTATAAGCTCTGAAGCTGTCATATTTCTTTGAAGACCATTTTTTGTAGAAGCGCAAAATTTACAAGCCATCCTACATCCAACTTGAGAAGAAATACAAATAGTTTTTCTGTCCTTATATTGCATAAAAACAGCTTCTATAATATTTTTATCATCAAGCTCTAGCAAATACTTTTTTGTTTGATCTAATTTTGATTCAAAAACTTCAAGCTTTCTAACCTTATCTATGGCGTAGTTTTCACTTAGTTTATTTCTCAAATCAATTGGCAAATCAGTCATCAAATTAAAATCATTAATCTTATTAACATGAATTTGCCTAAAAACTTGTTTGGCTCTAAATTTTGGATAGGCATTTTCTACAAAGATTTGCTCTAATTCTTCAATTTTTTTATCGTTTAAAGTTTCTTTCATACTATATCTTCTTAAATTTACTTATAAAAAATCCATCTGTATGGTCAATAAAATTTGTAAATTCCAAATATTTCTTGCCATCAATTGGAACAACTTCTAAATCTTCTTTATTTTTTAGATAATTAAAATTTTCGATATTTTCAATCTTTCCTATGGTACAAGTTGAATAGATCATATATCCGCCCTTTTTTAAGTACTGCAGAGAATTTTCTAAAATTTGCCTTTGCAAAAGCGAAAGATTTTTTATATCTTCTATAGTTCTATTATATCGTATTTCTGGTTTTCTTCCTATAACTCCAAGACCTGAGCATGGTGCATCTACAAGTATATAATCAAATTTTTCTTTTAATTTTTCCTGATAAATACTTGCGTCAAAACTAGTTAATTCAATATTTTTTAGCGATAATCTATCAATATTTTCTTTGATTAGGCTTAGTTTATCAGCCAATAAATCATTTGCCAAAACTTTACTATTATTATTTACATATTCTCCAATATAGGAAGTTTTTGTTCCCGGAGCTGCGCAAATATCTAAAATATTCGAATTTTCTTTTGGATCTAAAACTTCAATAGCCTTCATTGAAGCTTCTTGTTGAATGGTAAATAATCCTTCCTTAAATTCTTTGCTATTTGCCAAGCCAGAAGGATTTAAAATTATCAGTGCATTTTTTGAAATATTACTTTCTTTTACTATAAAAGACTTAGCTTCCAACAATTTTTTTAGGTCGGAAACATTTGTTTTTAAATTATTTACTCTAATGCTTATCAATTGCTCTGAATTTACATATCTTAGGAAATTTTTAGTATATTCTATTCCGTAGTTTTCAAAAATGTAATTTGTTATTTCTTCTGGCATCGAATATTTAATTGATAATGATTTTAGGTCATCACTTTCTTTGATTTTTGCAATTTCTTTTTCATCTCTTATAAAATTTCTAAGAATTGCATTTACAAAGCCAGCAGATCTAGGATTTATTTCTTTGGTCAGATTTACAAGCTCATTAACAATAGCATAATCCTTAGTGTTTAAAAAATGTATATCATAAAAGCCAATTTCAAGAATTATCAAAGTTTTTTTGTGGATTTTTTTAAGTCTAACACTTGAAAGTTTCCTAATCATATAATCTAAATATATTTTATTTTCTAAAACACCGTAGATAATTTTCGTTAGGAAACTTAAATTGTCGGCGTAATTTGCGTATTTATTAATTTGATCATTGGATTTTTTGTTAGAATTTAAAACTTCATCTAATATATTAAGACTTAATTTATAATCGTTTTTCAAAGATAAATTCCTTTTTTAAAGTCGTTGCCCAAGAAAAATACACTAGTTTCCATTGGCTTTTTGCCTGGAAATTGCAATTTATTTATTTTTATTGCACAATCTCCAGTTCCTATGATAATATTATTTTTTCTATCAGCCTCATAAACATAACCTGGATTTGCCTTATATGAATCTAGTATTTCTGCTTCTAAGACTTTTACATTTATCCCTTCGTATTCAAAAAATGCCGTTGGATAATCAATCAAGGCTCTTATTTGATTATAAATTTCAAAACTTGTTTTGTTCCAATCAATTTTTCCCATTTCTTTGCTAATTTTTGTTGTATATGTGGCAAGACTATCATCTTGTTTGATTCTATTTTTATAGATATTATCAAAATCTAACAAAGTTTTTAAAATTGCCTTTGATCCAAGGTCGGACATTTTTTCTTCAAGTTGGTAGTAATTGAAATCACTAGGAATTTCGACTTCATCTTGAATTAATATATCGCCAGAATCCATTCCTTTTTCTATAAGCATAGTTGTAGGAGCCGTTTTTTTATCTCCATTTAATAGAGTAAATTGCATTGGACTTGCTCCCCTATATTTTGGAAGTAGGGATGGATGTAAATTAATTATCCTATCTTTAAATTTTTCTAAGAGCAAATTGCCTATGATTTGTCCAAATGCAACCACAACTATAAAATCGATTTCAAGTCTTTCTAAATATTCCACAAATTCTTTAGTATTTACAGAATCAGGGTTTGAAACTTCTATATTATTTTCTAAAGCGTACTTTTTTACAGCTGTTGGTGTTAGTTTATTTCTAGATCTTTTTTTATCTTTTGATGTCACTACCAACTTTAGATTTATATTTTCATTATTATAAAGAACATCCAAAGTCTGCACAGCAAACTTTGGATTGCCCATAAAACATATATTAAGCATTTATAACTTCGCTTTTAACCTCTTCTATAGATTTATCTCTAAATAAAATACCATCTAAATGGTCGATTTCATGAGAAAGGATAACTGCTGGAAATCCATGAGCATCCCAAATTTTCTCTTGGCCATTTTCATCTAAATATTTTACTTTTACATGTTCAGCTCTTTTTACTGTTGCATTAAAATTAGGAATAGAAAGACAGCCTTCAATTCCTATTTGTTCTCCATCCGCTTCGATAATTTCAGGATTAACCAACTTTACAAGGCCTGTTTCTTCATCATGGGGATCAACAACAATAATTCTCTTTAATATTCCTACTTGAGGGGCTGCAAGACCAACGCCTTCAGCTTTGTACATAGTTTCTGCCATATCATCAAGTAATATTTTTATTCTATCTGTAATCTTAGGAACTTTCTTAGATACTTTTCTAAGTATCGGATCTCCTTCGACTCTAATATTTCTTATTGCCATATAGTCTCCTTTAATAATATTTTACTTTTTATCAAAGATGTTTCAATTTTTGTCAAAGTCAAGCGAATAAATCTTACTTACTCCTTGATCATCTATGGTTATGCCATGAATTTTTTCTGCCAATTGCATAGTTGTTTGCCTATGAGTTATCATTATAAATTGAGAATTTTTGGCAAGCATTTTTAGATACTCAATGTATCTTTTTATATTTGTTTCATCAAGAGCAGCATCAATTTCATCTAAAATTGCAAATGGTGCTGGATTTGTCTCAAATATCGCAAAAAGCAAAGCTACTGCTGTTAGAGATTTTTCTCCTCCGGATAAAAGTGAAATTGTCTTTAAAGATTTTGACGGAGGTCTTGCAATTATATCGATTCCCGCATTTAGAGCATCGTCGCTATCAAGTTTTAGGCTTGCATTTCCTCCCATAAACAAAATTTTAAATATCTTCTGAAAGTTTTCATTTATTATTTTGAAATTTTTGACGAATTCATCTTTCATTTCACTTTCAAGAGATTTTATCATCTCTTCAATATTAGCTTTTGACTTTTTTAAATCACTTACTTGCCTATCTACAAAATCAAAATCTTCTTTTGAACTTCTATAATTTTCCAGTGAATCAGCAGTAAAATACCCAATCTTGTTAATTTCTTTTTGAAGATTTATTAAGTCGGTCTTATTTACCTTAATAATTTCCTCATCTTTGTATTTTTCTTCTAATTCATCAATATTATTAGTTAAAAATGGTTCAATTTCATCTAACAAATTTTCGTAATCTTTGCTATAAGTTTCTAATTTATAGTCGTTTTTTACCTTGTCCAAATTAATTTGTGAAAGCTCATCCTCGTTTATTTTAAGTTCATCTAGTAAATCTTTGTTATTTTTTTTGGCTTTTTCATAAACTAATTTTTTCTCAGATAAATTTGCATTTAATTTTTCTAAATCGATTTTAGAACTTTCTAAACTACTTGCAATTTTTTCATTTTCAAAATGGATATCTTCTATTAATTTTTTATTTTCTTCTCTTATCTTTTCTTCTATTTTTTGACTATTATTAATATTGTTAATATCATCTTTTATTTTGCCGATGGTATTATTTAGCATATTAATATCTCTATTAGCTATTTCCAAGTCATTTTTTTCTTTGATAAGATTTTTATCCAAGTCAGTTTTTTCTTGACTTAAATTTTCCAAAGAATTATTTATTTCTAGTAAATTTTTATTATACTTATCTTTTTCTTGGTATAATAAGTTGATTTCGCCTTGATCTATTTGAGAACTTTTTTCTTCTAATTTATCAGTTAATTCATTTTTTTGTCCTAGGATATTTTCTACTTTGTAGTTTAAATTTGAAATATTATTGGTAAATTTACTTATTTCTTCTTTGTTTTTATAAAATTTGCTGTTGATTTTTTCTAGAGAATCTTCATTTTCTAACTTTTTATCTTTGATTATTTTTAGTTTACTTTCAATAGCAATTCTTTCTCTTTTTAGACTTACTACTTCATCTTTGCTATCTTCTAACTTTTTATTTCTATTAATAATTGAATTTTGATTTTTTTTATTTTTATTTGAACCAGAGGCCATTGAACCCCAGGCATTTATAATATCCAAATCAAGTGTGATAATCCTATAGCTCTTAATTTTTTTTGATAGGCTTGTCGCATCATCGATATTTTTTACAACTACCGTTGATCCCAAAAAATGATTTATTATATTTGATAATCTATTCTCATAATCTACCAGTTCATAGGCCATGGCTATTACTTCTTTGTGATTTGGTTTTTCTTTTTTGCTAGCAAATATAGAATCTATTGGCAAAAAAGTTACCTGACCTAAATGATTTTGGTTGATAAATTTAATTAAATCACGGGTTTCATCTTTTGTTCTACTAACTACATTTTGTAGGGCATTGCCTAAAAGTTTATCTAGTATATCTTCGTAGCCACTTTTGATGGTGATAAGATTTGCAAGTGTATCTTCATAAAGATTATTAAGATTATTGGCCTTAGTTTTATTTAAAAATTCGCTAACTGAATAAAAATATCCCTCATTTTTATCTATGAGATTTTTATTGAATTTATAATCATTTATAGCAACTTTTAGATTAATTTCGTTTTTGCTAAGGGCATTTTCGCAATCTTTGACATCTTCATCATTTGTTTTAAGGTCTTGATCTAATTTGAAAATTCTTTGGCTTAATGATTCATTAATATTTACAAGTTCAATTTTTTTCTTGCTTAAATCGTTAATTTGTCCATTAATTTCATCTAAAATCTCATTTAATTTTTCAAGTTTTAAAAGATTTTCTTCTTTTTCTTTGCTAAATTTTTCATCTAAAATTTCTTTAGTCTTGATATTGATTTCATAATCATAAATTTTTGGATTAATTAAATCAAGTTTATCATTAATATCTTTTGATTTTACTTTTAAAGATTCTATATCCTCATTTATCTTTAGTAATTGATTTTCGTTTTCTTTGATATTTTTAGATAAAATATCTCTGTAAGAATTTTTCTCAGATAAATTTTCTTTTTCTTTTTCTAGCTGAGCTTCTAAGTTTGAAAGTTTATTAGTATTTTGATCATTACTTTGGCTTAGTCTATCAAAATCTTTTTGTGTATAGGAAAGCTTTTGCTTATTTAAATCTATTTTATTTTTATTTTTTTCTATTTCTCTTTCTTTAATTTTTATAAAATTTTCTAAATCTTCTATTGATTTTTGGCTCTTTTCGTTTGTTTGATTAAAAGGAGCAAGTTTTTCTCTTGTTTCTTCAATAAGAGCGGTTTTCGCCAGGATTTTTTTATCAAAATCTTCTGAAAGATTTTTTGTTTTTGAAATTTGATCTTTTAATTTTATTGATTTGTTTGAAAAATAATTGTAGGATTTGAAATTTAAGTCTTCGCTTAATTTAGCCCACTGATTGTAATTATCTGCCTCATTTTTCAGTTTTTCTAGATCTTTTTCCTTATAGGATCTCTCATATTCAATAAGCTCCAAATCTTCACTTACTTTTATAAGCTTCTTACTTGCCTCATCTCTTCTATATTTGTGCTTGGCAATTCCACTTGCTTCTTCAAATATAGCTCTTCTTTCTAAATTTGATGAGCTTATTATTTCATCAATCCTGCCCTGGCCAATTAGGGTGTAACCTTCTTTGCCAATTCCAGTATCTAAAAAAAGTTCCTTTACATCTTTAAGTCTAACTTTTTTGCCATTTATTTTGTATTCATTTTCTCCATCCCTATAAATTCTCCTGCCTATTACCACTTTGTCATAAGCTATATCTAAAACTTTGTCGAAATTTGAAAATGTAAGATTAACTTCTGCTAAGTTTAGAGGATTTTTGTTCTCACTTCCTTGAAAAATCACATCATTCATCTTGCCACCACGAAGTGATTTGGCAGATTGTTCGCCCAAAACCCACCTTATGGCATCAGAAATGTTTGATTTGCCAGAACCATTTGGTCCAACTATAGCAGTTATTTGATTGTCAAAAGTTATTGTTGTTTTTTCTGCAAAGGATTTGAATCCTTTTAGCTCAATTTTTTCTAATCTAATAGTAAATCACCACCATAGTTTTCTTCTACATAAGAATTTATAAAATTATCTATATCAAAATCAATTTTATTTCCTGCAAAGGATAAATATTTTTCATCATTTATGGATTGAAATTTGATATTTATTCCATATTTTTTATAAAAATATGTTTTGTTAGCTTTTTTATTGCCTGCTATCAAAGAAATATCTTGATCTTTACAGGCTATAAGTATTTCATCTGAGATTTTATATTCTTCTATCAAAAATTCTATATATTTCTTGTAAATATTTGCCTCGACCAATTGCCTAATGGCTGGATGAAAAGGTCCTGCTATTACGTCTTTGCCGTAGTTGATATTTTCTGTCGGTTGTAAACCAATTCTAATTATTGGAATTTTTGCATATTTGTATAAAATTGCAAGCTCACTTGCTATTTCAACACCACTATCAAGACTAAGTGGCTCATAAATACCAGCCTTATAAAGATTAGAAAGTTTGGTATCTTTTATAACAAGAGTTGGATAAATCCTAACCATATCAGGTTTTAATTTTATAGACTTGATAGCCGTGTCAATTGACTTTTCAAAAGTATCCTCAAATAATCCTGGCATTATTTGATGGCCAAGAGAAAAACCATATTCTTTTATTAATTTTGATGCATAAATACTATCATCAACACTATGCCCTCTGTCATTGTTATCCAAAACTTCTTGATCAAGCGATTGAATGCCAAGTTCGATAATGTCGACAGAATATTTTTTTAATAAATCAAGAATTGAATTATTTATATAATCAGGTCTAGTTGAAAGTCTGATTCTATCAATAATTCCCTTCTTCTTGTATTGGCCAGCAATTTCTAAATATCCAACCATTACTTCTTCGCTAAGTCCTGTAAATGATCCACCAAAAAAAGCAATCTCTTTTAGCTTATCCTCATCTTTAAAATATGATAAGTTTTTTTCAATTTCCAATCTAAGCTTATTTTTATCCATGGTATCTTTGTAATTGGTAATTTTGATCTGATTACAAAAGGCACAATCGTGAGGGCAACCCAAAAAAGGTATAAATATTGGAATTATATATTCTTTTTTAGACATTTTTTATGACCTCAAGTGCGTTTTTTGCAGCATCTTGTTGGGCATTTTTCTTATTTTTGCCAAGGCCTAGGGCTAAAACTTTTTTACCATCTTTTACTGCCATGGTAAAAGTTTTATCATGTTCAGGTCCCTTTTCATCTACCAATTCATAATTTAGAGCCTTTTTGCCATGAGAATTGTAATATTCTTGAAGTTTAGTCTTGTAATCATTAAAGATACTCTCATCTTCTATTACTTCAAGAGCCTCATCTTTAAATCTTTCTATTATAAATTTAAATAGAAATTCGTAGGAAGAGTCCAAGTAAATTGCTGCACAAACAGCTTCAAATGTATCAGCTTTTACGTGTTTTTTTAGTTTTCCACCTTGTTTTTTTTCACCTTTACCGAATCTTAGATATTTTGTTAGATCAAATTTTTCGCAAGCTTTTGCAAAAGAATCTGTACAAACTAGTCTTGATCTAGTTTTTGTAAGCCAACCTTCTGGTTTGTTGCTGTAATGGGTAAATAAAACTTCGCTTACTATCATATCTAAAATACTATCTCCAAGAAATTCCAATCTTTCATTGCTCAAAGATTGTTTTCTTGACTCGTTGATATAAGAAGAATGAGTAAAGGCTACATCTATCAATTTTTTGTCATTGAAAGTGTAGCCGATCTTTCCTTCAAATTCACTAATTTGTTTAAGTCTATCTTTTGATAATTCCATCAATTTTTGCTTTCTATTAGCTCGGCTATATCGCCTAGGGTTTCAATTTCATCAAGTTCATCTTCAGCAAATTCGATATTGTATTTTTCTTCTAATAGCATTATGAAATCTAACATATCAATTGAATCAATATCAAGGTCAGATAATTTTGTATTCATTTGCACATCTGATAAATCAATATCTAAATTTTCATTTGCTAATTGTATTAATTCATCTCTAATCATTTAATTCTCCTTCAATTTTACTTATTACATCCTTGTCTATATAATCCATTAGTCCCAAAATTCCATTGGCAAAGGCTGTTTCATTGGCATTGCCATGAGCCTTGTATACATAGGATTTTACCCCTAATAAAGGTGCTCCACCAACTTCATCAGCACTAAATTTCTCTGTTAGCTTTTTTAGGTCGTTTTTTATTAAGGCTCCAGCAATTTTGTTTTTGCTAGATTTGTATAGTATATTTTTTAATTCTTTTCCAAATAATTTTAAAACACCTTCTGCAGTTTTAAGTGCAATATTTCCATCAAAACCATCTGCAAGAATAATATTGCTTTTTGATGTAAATAGATCTCTGGATTCGATATTGCCGATGAAATTTAGGTCAGATTCTTTTAAAAGTCCGTAAGTTTCTTTTGTAAGCTTATTGCCTTTATGTTCTTCAAGACCAACATTTAATAGTGAAATCTTTGGATTATCAACATTCATTACATTTTCCAAGAAAACTTTGCCCATCAAGGCAAATTCATAAAGCATCTCCGCTTTGCAATCCATATTTGCTCCAGAATCCATCAACAAAGTAATTTCGTCTGTAAGTGAAGGTAAGCTTACTGCAAGACATGCTCTTTTTATCCCCTTAATTCTTCCTCCAATAAATAGACCACCAGCTAATAATCCTCCAGTTGATCCAGCTGAAATAAGTCCGTCATAGCCTTCTTCTTTTAATTTGTTATAGGCTAGGACAATTGAGGCGTCTTTTTTGCCTCTTATAGCTCTTACAGGATCTTCATTATTTGATATAAAATTATCTGTATGGATTATTTCATAATCAGAGATCCTTGAATTTATATATTCTTTAATATTTTCTTCATTTCCAACAAATACTGGGGTGAATTTTCTTTTTTCTAAGGCTTTTATAGCTCCATCAATTGTTATCTTATATCCAGCATCTGCTCCAAATGTATCAATTAGTATTTTCATAAGTCCTCTTTTAGGTACTAAAAAAGATAGTGTAAAACACTATCTTATTGTTCGTCAAATATTGCTTGGCCTTTGTATTCTCCACAGTTTGGGCAAACTCTGTGTTGAAGCTTTGGCTCATGACAATTTGGACACTCAACAAAATTTGATCTATTCAAAGTATAAGCTGAGGCTCTTCTTTTATTTTTTCTTGTTTTTGATGTTCTTCTCTTTGGTACTGCCATCCTTACACCTCCTCTTATCAGTTTTAGCAATCTTTAACATTATATATTCTATATCAAATATTGTCAAGGAAATTATTTAACTAAATTTTGTGTATCTCTTGCAATCATCAACTCTTCGTTTGTAGCAACAACCATAACTTTAACTTTTGAATCCTCGGTTGAAATTATATGTTCACCACCACGAACTTTGTTAGCTTCTTTATCAATTTTTATACCAAATTGTTCAAAGCCTTTCATCATTTCTTCTCTAAGTTCTATTGAGTTTTCTCCGATTCCACCTGTAAATACTATGGCATCGCATCTTTCAATTTCTGCCATATATCCAGCTATATATCTTTTTGCACGAGTTGTAAACATATCTAGGGCATATTGAGCTCTTTGGTTGCCATTATTAGCAGCTTCTTCTAGATCTCTAAAGTCAGAGCTTACTCCAGATACCCCAAGAACTCCAGATTTTTTGTTTAAAAGATCATTCATTTGTGAAGGAGATAAATTTTCTTTTTCTTCAATATATGTTACAACTGTTGGATCCAAATCTCCTGATCTTGTTCCCATTACAAGTCCTTCAAGTGGAGTAAGTCCCATTGTTGTATCAAAAGATTTTCCTTCTTTGACAGCTGTGATTGATGAACCATTTCCTAAGTGAGCTGAAATTATATTTGTTTGGCTTAAATCTTTGCCTAAAAGATCAGCTGCTCTTTTTGTTATATAATTGTGGCTTGTTCCATGGAAACCGTATTTTCTAATTGCTTCTTGTTCATAGTATTTGTAGTCGATTCCATAAAGGAAAGTTTTTGCTGGCATTGTTTGATGGAAAGCTGTATCAAATACTGCAACATTTGGCACATTTGGAAGTAATTCTTCACAAGCTTTAAGGCCCATTAAGTTTGCAGGATTGTGAAGTGGAGCAAATTTTGCTGCTTCATTTATAGCTTCTTTAACTTCATCGTCAATTAGGGCAGATTTTGTCATTTTTTCTCCACCATGAACGAATCTATGTCCAACAGCATCGATTTCATCTAGGCTTGATAAAACACCATTTTCACTATCTACAAGGGCATCAAAAACGTGTCCTACAGCTTGGGTATGATTTTCCATTGGCTCTTCTATTATAAATTCATCGCCATTTTTCTTTTGAACAAGACGACTTCCTTCAATGCCAATTCTTTCAACAAGTCCTTTTACCAAAACTTCTTCATTTTCCATATCAAATAATTGATATTTTAGTGATGAAGATCCACAATTAATTACTAAAATTTTCATTTAAACTCCTTTTTATTTGACTTTCTATATCTATTATACCAAAACTTTTTATATAAAAAACTAATATGTGCGTCTAAAAGCAATTTCTATTTTATAATCATCCTCTATTTCGCTATTTTCTAAAACTTTAAAGTAGATTTCTGATAATGCAGAACTATTTCCCACTTTAATCCAACTATCGTTACTCAGCATATAAAGTTTTTTAATCTTCTGACTATCAATTCTATCTACAAATGTCAATTTGATATTATATAATTCATCATCATAGATTATTGATCTATCAATTCCTAAATGTTCGTAAGGATCAATAATTTCTTTGCAAGGTATTATTTCTCTAGTATATTTATATGGTTCATAATTATCAATAGATATTTTTGATTTTCCAATATTTTTATAATCTTCTTTAATCAATTCATTAATTTTATCATGATTATTTTCTAGGTAAATATTTATTATAGATTCCGCTAAATATTGCGCTTTTTTCTTATTATATAGATCTTTTGAATACTCACTTGTACTTATATTTTGCTGGTATAAAAAATTTAACGTTAAACTAAGAATAAGTAAAATCATCAGAGTAACTATAGAAATAAATCCTTTTTTCATAATCTATCACCCACATAAATGATGCTTTCATACCTATCGCTTGCACTATCATCATTTAAAATAATATGCACTGATTTTTTGTTAGGATTATAATTTAAATATAAATTTTGGCATATTCCAATTTTTATCCAAGCACCTTTCTCACTTTTGTTAGATAAATTATCGTGATATTCCTCAAGATAGTTAGTTCCTTCTCGATTTTTTATTCTAAATTTACTAGATATTATTTCTCCTGAATCACTAACCACGTAAGCTTTTAGATTATTTTCTTCATTTCCTTCAATAATTTCAAGACTATAGGCAGATCTAACAATATTTTCTATGTAAAGCATACAAAAAGTTGATTCTTTATATGTAATTTCTTCTTCAAAACTATTATCGATTGACTTAAAACTAATAGAAAATATTGATGTAATAACAATTGCGATTATACTTACTATCGCAAGGCTCGCCAAAAGTTCAATTAGAGTAAAGCCATTTTTCTTCATTAACTACCTCAATTAGGTCAAGTTTATAATCTTTATATTTAACCTCAATTTTATCTAAATTTTCTCCATAGTAACTTCTGATAATATCTATTTCATAACCATTATAATTTTTTATTGAGTGTCCATATTCCTTATCATTTGTATCTTTAGATTTTTCGTTTTCTATAGCACTTTCTAGAGCATAAATTATTTTGCTAGTTTCTTTTTCTTTTTTGGACGCCGTCATAAGATTATTTATAGATGGTAATAGCATTGCTGCAATCAATGCAAAAAATCCTAAGGTAACAATAGTTTCAATAAGTGTAAATCCTTTATTGTTTTTCTCTAATTCTAGCATGTCCACCTCCTACAATAACTACTAATTCGTAATTTTTCGTATTACCAGATTTATCACTAACATTAATGCTTACAGTGCCAGGATAAGTTACACTTCCATTTGAATTAAATTCTATCAAATTACCGTCATTGCTAGTTGAAAAATGTAAGAAAGTAATATAATCTAGTTGCCTATAAATCTTATCTTCAATAAATGTATCATGGATTTTTACAATGTAACTATCTTTTCCAAATTTTATATATGTAGTTTGTCCTGTTGCAATTGCCTTCATTTTAGCATAGTCTACATCATTAATAAGTGTTTGGAGTTCCATATTTGCCTTTATTTTATCAATAACATTAAATCTAATGCTTGCAATTCCAATAATGATTGACATTATAAATAAAACTACTATTAATTCTAATAAAGTAAAACCCTTCTTTTTCATGAAAATATCCTTAATTTTACCATGACGATTAAAAAAGCTAGAAAAATATATATGCAAAAGGGAATTTTGATTTTCATATTTCTATTTTTAATCCCAATAATTATGCCAAAAATTGCCCCAAGCCATATGGAGTAGAGAATAAAATATATAATTTCAATATTTTCTATAAATAAAAATAAGACAAGATAAAAATATATATCGCCATTTCCAAGACTTTTGTCAAAAATTTTATAAATTACAAAGTAAATTACGCTAAAGGCAAGACTTATAAGAATAAAATCAAAATCAAATTTTAGGTATAAAAATCGATATACCAATCCTATAAGTTCCAAAATTCCAACCTGATTTAGGTAAATATCAAAGCTTTTTAGATCAATTATGGCTATAACTAAGGATAAATATAGGGCAGATATCAATAAAATCGATCTTAACAAATTATTTGCATCAAAAAATAAAAGTCCAATAATTCCACAAGTTATTTCCATGATGAAATTGTCGATAGGAATTTTTTTCTTACAATAATTGCATCTTCCTTTTAATAGGAGAAAACTTATTAGGGGAATTTTCTCCCAAATTTTTAGCCTATGATTGCAAAAATCACAATGACTTGGTGGATAGATTATGCTTTCATTTTTAATTTTTCTACTTATAAAACAATTGCAAAAAGAGCCAAAAATGGCTCCTAGGGCAAATATAAAAATATTAATTAACACTTTTTTTATCTGGTTTTGTTTGTATTTGTATTTCGTTAGGTTTTACATCAATTTTATCTTTTGTAATAGTTACAATATAGGAATCGCCAGAAACATCAGCGCCAGCAGGAATTTCCGGCCATTTTTCAACGTAGTTATTATCCTTTTGATTATCTTTTGTCCATGTGATAGTAGTATTAGAATCGTTTATCTCACTTTGCCTTAAAATAGCTGCCGACTTTAGCATTTGCACATTGGCATTATGAGCTGTATTTGCAGCTTTTTTTCTAGCAGTATTATATCTAGGGATAGCAATTGCTGCCAAAACTCCAATAATTGCAATAACAATTACAAGTTCAATTAATGTAAATCCTTTTTTCTTTTTATTTTTCATAATCTCTCCTATAGACCGATGGTATTTATAGAATCAAATATTGGTATGGCGATAGCAAAAACCACAAAACCAACCAATATACTCATTATAATTACCATCACAGGCTCAGCCAAAGCCGCTAATTTTTTTAATTTGTATATGTAATCATTAGAAAAATACTCGCTCGATTTTTTAAGAGTTTCTAGCAAATTTCCGCTATTTTCTCCAATTTCAACCATAGATTTAAACAAAGAAGAGAAAATATCTTTGTTAGAAATACTTTTTGACAAAGTCTTTCCTTGATTTATTTCATTTGTAATATTTCTAATATTTTCTTTTATGTATTCATTTTTGAAAGACTTTTCTATCATAAATAAGCTTTTTTTGATCTCAATGTCTCCAGATCTAAGTATGTAAAGTAGCCTTGATACTTGATATTCCAATTTTGTTTGCCTTAATTTCTTAAAAGCTAAAAATTTATGGGCAAATTCATCCAATTTTTGCTTACTTTGCTTATCTTTTCTAAGTATTAATAAAGAAAGTGCAAAAATTATCAAAAAGAGTACTATCAAAAATCCATAATTTTTGATAAAGTTTGAAATATCAATTAAAGCTCTTGTCGCTATTGGTAATTGTTGACCATTTTTCTCAAATACATTTTGGAAGGTAGGCAAAACGAAATTTACAACTATAGCTACGATCAAAATCATTACAAATAAAAGAATAATAGGATAAGCCATGGCTTGTTTGATAATCGATTTGTTTTTGCTCTCTTCATTTATGTAAAAAGATAGTTCGTCAAGTATTTTTGCAAAATTTCCACTTTCTTCCCCACTTTTGATAAAAGCAACGACCATTGGATTAAAATAATTTTCATTACTTGAAAAAGCTTGGTCTATGGTCAAGCCTCTTTCTAAATCTATATTTATTTTATCTAGGGCAAGGCTTAATTTTTTGTCAATTTGCTGGTTTTCTATTATTTTTAGAGCTTTATCAAGGCCTGTGCCTGAGCTAATTAAAATAGATAATTGCTTTAAAAATAAGGAAATTATCCTACCATCGATCCTGGCAGGAATAATATCCTTATTGAGTATTGATTTTATTTTATCTATATTTAATGATTTCACTTTTATACAGAAAGAAGCTCTTTGTTTTTCTTCTCAGCGAAAGTTTCTATCTCCTTTATATATTTATCAGTGATTTTTTGAAGGTCATCTTCTAATGAAAATCTATCATCTTCTGTAATTATGTCAGCTTTTTCACTTTTTTTGACTTCATCCATAGCATCACGTCTTTTATTTCTTATAGAAATTTTTGCTTCTTCTGCATATTTATTAACTTCTTTTGTATATTCCTTACGTCTTTCTTCTGTTAGAATTGGAAATGGAAGTCTTATTACTTCTCCATCATTTTGTGGATTGATGCCTATATTTGCTTTATTGATAGCGTTTTCTATAGGTGCGATATTTTTTCTATCCCATGGCTTAATTACTAATAATCTAGCTTCAGGAATAGATATTGTTGCAGCTTGATTAATTGGTGTGTCAACTCCAAAATAATTAAAAGTTATGCCATCTAAGATAGCATCAGTAGCTCTACCAGCTTTAATAGTTGCAATTCTATCATCAAAAGATGAAACTGCTTCTTGCATTTCTTTTTCAGCGAATTTTTTAATTTGATCGTAATTCATTAAAATTTCTCCTTTACAATTGTTCCTATTGGTTTTTCATCTTTAAATATTCTAACCAAGTTTTCTGGATCGTCAATTCCAAAAGCTATAAGTGGCATGCTATTGTCCATAGCAAGGCTTGAAGCTGTAGTGTCCATAATTTTGATTTCTTTTTGTAAAATTTCTTTATAAGTCAATTTGTCATACTTAATAGCATCATCATAGACATTTGGATCTTTATCATAGATGCCATCTGTACCAGTTTTTCCTAGCAAAATAACATCAGCATTGATTTCTAAAGCTCTTAGACTTGCTGTTGTATCAGTTGAAAAATATGGAAGGCCAGTTCCAGCAGAAAAGATAACGATTCTTCCTTTTTCAAGATGTCTTACGGCTCTTCTTCTAATATAAGGTTCTGCAACTTCTGTCATTGAAATGGCAGTCATTAGTCTTGTTTCAAGTCCCATTTCTTCTAATGTACCTTGAATTCTAAGTCCATTCATAACAGTTCCAAGCATTCCTATATTATCAGAACTTGCTCTATCTATAAAGTTTCCACTTCTACCACGCCAAAAGTTTCCACCGCCTACAACTATTGCTATTTCAACTCCTAGCATATAAGTTTCCTTTATTGCTATGCAAATTTTTTCTATCACTTCATCATCAAAACCAAAGCCTTTGGATCCAGCAAGTGCTTCACCACTTAGTTTTAATACAATTCTTTTAAATTTTTGCAAAATCCCCTCCTACTTACTATAAATTATAACCTATTTTGAAAATTTTTAACAGATTAATTAAGCATTTACAATTTTAATTTTATCAAATTATATAATAGTAAAATAAATCGCAGATTTCTCATAAATATTATCATATTTTTATATATATATATATTGCTGTTTTAAATTTTCAAATGAATTAAAAAACTGAAGTTTATTTTTTATAAACTCCAGTTTCATTTTACTCGTCATCAGAGCTTTTTATCTCTTCTTCTTCATCATCAGTTGCTGAATGGATAGCACTTGGATCTTCTGTTAATTTTGCTCTAATTTTTGCTTCAATTTCATTCATAATATCTGTATTTTCTTCTAGGTAGGTTTTTACTTTTTCTCTTCCTTGACCTAGTTTTTCATCTCCATAAGAAAACCAGCTTCCAGCTTTTTCTATGATTCCTTCTTCTACTGCTGTATCTAGGATAATTCCGGATTTTGAAATTCCTTGACCATACATTATGTCAAATTCAACAACTTTAAATGGTGGTGCAACTTTATTTTTTACAATTTTTACTCTTGTACGTGAACCTATGGAATTATCACCTTCTGTTATGGTTTTAATTCTTCTTATATCAAGTCTTACTGAAGAATAAAATTTTAGGGCACGTCCACCTGTCGTAGTTTCTGGAGAACCATATGATACTCCAACCTTATCTCTTAGTTGGTTTATGAATAAAACAGTTGTGTTTGTTTTTGAAATAGAACCTGTTAGTCTTCTTAGAGCTTGACTCATAAGCCTTGCTTGAAGTCCTACATGACTTGCTCCCATTTCTCCTTCTATTTCAGCTTTTGGCACAAGGGCTGCAACAGAGTCAATAACTATTAAGTCTACTGCTTGAGAGCGAACTAAATGCTCTGCTATATCCAAACCTTGCTCTCCAGTATCTGGTTGAGATAAGATTAGATTATCTATATCAACTCCAAGATTTCTTGCGTATTCTGCATCCATAGCGTGTTCTGCATCTATAAAAGCACAAGTATTGCCTTCTTTTTGATCTTCAGCTATTATGTGTAGAGCAAGTGTTGTTTTACCAGAAGATTCTGGACCATAAACTTCTATTACTCTTCCTCTTGGTATTCCACCAACTCCAAGTGCTAAATCTAAATTTATAGCTCCTGTTGGAATTGCGGAAACTGAAATATGAGGTCTATCGCCCATTTTCATTATTGCCCCTTTGCCATATTTTTTTTCTATGGCTGTAAAGGCTTGATCTAAGGCTTTTTGTTTATCATCTGTTAAATTTTTTTCTTTTTTTGCCACATTTATCTCCTATATATTTTCTAAGTCCAAAACTTGTTTATTTTTAATTATATAATCTGCGCCTGAAATTATTGTAAGTACTACTGCAAGATAAAATACGTAGATACCTACACTATTTAATGTACTATTATTTAATAAAAGTAAAACCAAGGCTATCATTTGGCTGGTTGTTTTTAATTTGCCCCATTTACTTGCTGCAATTGTTATACCTTGGTCAGCTGCAAGAGTTCTAAAACCTGTAATTGCAAGTTCACGAGCGATTATTACTATAACTGCCCATGATGGTAAAGTCTTATCTCCTACCAAAGCTACAAAAGCTGCTATAGTCAAAAGTTTATCTACTAAAGGATCTACAAATTTACCAAAGGTTGTTACAATATTACGGCTTCTTGCAAGATGTCCATCAACTGCATCGGTTAAAGATGCAATGATAAAAATTAATGCTGCAACATTATAAGTTCTGCCACAACTATAAAACAATACCAAAAAAACGGGTATTAAAACCAATCTTATCAAAGTAACTTTATTTGCTATATTCATCTTTTTCCTCCTTCGAAATAACTTCTATCTACCAAAACTTTGCGAGGTTTGCTTCCTTCGTATGGGCCTACAAGACCCTTTGCTTCCAGTTGATCGATGATTCTTCCAGCTCTAGCATAACCAATTCTAAGCTTTCTTTGTAAGAGTGAAACTGATGCTGTATTTTCATCTATTATGATTTGTATAGCTTCATCTAAGAGTTCATCTTCATCATCAATTTCTTTTACTTTTGAATTTTCCTCAACCGTTTCAATTGCCTCTTTATTATAAGACGCTTCCTTATCTTCTTTGATGTATTGTACAACTTTCAAAACTTCTTTATCAGAAATAAAGGCTCCTTGAATTCTAAGTGGTCTCATAGAATCGCTTGATTGGTAAAGCATATCGCCCTTGCCCAATAACTTTTCTGCACCTGCTTGATCGAGAATTGTTCTTGAGTCGGTTTGACTTGTAACTGCAAAGGATATTCTTGATGGAATGTTGGCCTTAATAGTACCTGTTACAACATCTACTGTTGGTCTTTGAGTTGCTATTACCAAATGTATTCCACAAGCACGAGATTTTTGTGCTAAACGCATTATATAATCTTCAACCTCACTTGCAGCAGTCATCATAAGGTCGGCAAGCTCGTCAATAATTACGACAATATAAGGCAAATTCTCCATGGATTCATCAAATTTAGCTTTTTCTTTATAGCCTTTGATATCTCTTACATGATATTTTTGAAAAGCCTTGTATCTTTTTTCCATTTCGCCAATTGCCCAAAATAGTGAAGAGCTGGCTTTTTTGGGATCTGTAATTACTGGCATTATTAGATGTGGAATACCATTATAAATTGATAATTCCACAACTTTTGGATCGATCATTAAAAGTTTTACTTCTTCTGGAGAATGTTTGTAGAGTATACTCATTATTATTGTGTTTATACAAACGGATTTTCCTGAGCCTGTTGCTCCTGATACCAAAAGATGGGGCATTTTTTCTATGGCTGAAACAATTGGATCACCTGCTATGGATTTACCCATGGCAAAGGGAATTTCACTTTTGGAATTGATAAAATCAGCACTTGAAATAATTTCCTTAAAGCCAACAACTTCCTTGCTGCGATTCGGAACTTCTATTCCCACATGACTTTTGCCAGGAATTGGCGCAAGTATTCTAATCCCACTTGTCGCCAAAGAAAGCGCCAAATCATCTGATAAATTTAAGATTCTTGAAACTTTTACACCTCGTTGAGGTTTTATTTCATAGCAAGTTACAGTTGGTCCAACGTCTATTTGAACAACTTTTGCTAAAATCCCAAAACTTTCAAGAGTTTCTTCAATAGACTTTGCCTTGTTTTTTATTTCATCCCTATCGACAACCCCCTCATTTGATCTGTCAGTTAATAAATTGCTAGTAGGATAGTTGTAAGAGTCGAAATCTTTTTTTGTTGCTTGATCTATATCTTTTATTTCTATTTGCTTAGACTTATAATCTTTGATATCTATTTCATTTTTTGAGTCATCATTCAAATCTAACATTGGAACTGGTTTAAAAATATTGATATCATCAAAATCATCCTCGTCAAATATATCTTTTTTATCCTTGTTGCTTTCTCCAATAATTTGATCTAAATTTATTTTGTCATCTTCTATAGTTTTTGGTTTTTCACTAGATTTTTCTTTTTTGGATTCTTTTTCTCTTCTTTTTTGCTTTTTCTTATCGGAAAATGTTTTGATTTTATTTACAATTAATATTATAAAATCTCTCAATTTTATTAAAAATTGCCTGTAAGTTATTGGACTAATACCAACAACGAACAAAAATAAACTTATCCAAAATAGAATCTTTACTCCTAAAGTTCCAATGAAACTTACCAGATAAAATGATAAGAATCCTCCGACAATGCCTCCACCTTCGCTAGCATGAACCCTATTATAATCGATTGTCCATCCCAAATCATATCTTACAAATTCTTTAGATAGGTAGGCAAACATTATAAGTATAAAAAAATATAGCAATAAAAATTCTTTAATATTAGGAAGATATCTATCTCTGTATGCAAATAAAAAGCTTATGAAAATAACTACTGGTATTATTAGGCTATATTTGCCAAAAGCCGTCGTAAAGCCACCACTAATGGCAAGACCAAGCTTTCCAGTATTTGCTGATAATATAAAGATAAATAAGAAAATTGATAAAGCCATCATTATAAGCGATAAAACGTTAATGTCAAAGACAAATTGTCTTTTCTTATTTTTCATATTCTTAGGAGGTTTCCCCGTTGATTTTTTCCTTACTCTGTTGTTGTTTTTACTATTTGTCATATACCCCTCCTTATAAATTATATATTATCCAGGCGAAAAAAGAAACCTTTAAAGAAAAAAGCAGCCAGATCTTCCAGCTGCTCTTTAAAAATCATATTAAGCTTTTTCCAAATTAGGCTTAGTTATAATCGTAAGTATTATGAAAACAATGGAAAATCCGAATAATACTAAGCTATTCATATTAAAAAATGAATAATCACTTTTACTCATGATGTCTTTTATATTTGAAATATAATAAAAGGCTGGAAATATTTTTCCTAATTTTATGGCAAAGTCACCCAAAAGTTCTTGAGGAACAAATATTCCTGTAAGAAATGACGATCCCAATGAAAATACGTTCATAATTCCTGTTATGGTATTTTCATTTTTTGCAAGTTTTGAAACAAGTACGGCAAAGCAAACTATGGTGGCTGTAAAAAGGAGAGCATTTGCCATCATTTGTACAATTTGTCTAGAAAAAGAAAAATCTTTAAAATAGAAACAATACAGCAAAACATATATTAACCATATTGCAAAGCCAGATACTATATGCCCTAAAATCAACTGAAAATCCTGGGTAGATTTTTTCATTGGTGAAATTAAATTTCTCTTTTTTGTTTGGTCTTTATTATAAGTTAGGTTAATAGTTCCAACTATAAGTATTATCTGACTCATAATAATATAGGCCATAATTTGGAAATAATACGGACTATCTTTCTTGTAATTTTTGCTAAAGCTGTTAACTTTTACATCGATATTTTTCTTAAAATTATCTTCTGTATTTTTTATTGCTTCGCTTGTGGAAAATCCTGCTTTCTCAAAAGTTTCGATCTGATTAAGAAAAGAATCTAAATCATTTTTTGCAAAAATTGTGTATGAGTCATTGTAAACTTCTTTAAATTTTAAGTTTCGATTTTTTTCAAAATCCTTCGGTATATTTATAGCGCAGACTATCTCTTCAAAAAATAACTTGTCATCAAGCAAGTCTTCATCTACATCAACTAAAGTATGGTTTTCGTCAATAAAATTTACCACAGCCTTTGAGATTTCAGTATTAGACTCATCTTTCACGTATATAGGTAATCTTGTTGATGTATATTTATTTATTGGATCGCCAGATTCTGCAAATATGAACATAAATATGAAAAATATTATTGTATAAATTATTAACGATTTCTTGTGACTTTTTAGTATTTTAAAATAATTTTTAAAGACTATCATATTGCTTACCTCGAGTAAATATATAAGTTAAGAGCACAAATACTATGGTCACTCCTATTAGCCAAATAAGGTTGTTGTAGTATCTATCCAAATTATCGTAATAATACAAGGAATATATTCCATCGCTGATTAAGGCTACTGGATTAAGTTTATTAATCAAAGGAGCTTTTTCAGAAATAATTATTTTAATTTGAGCAACCATCATACCAGCTAAAAAAGACAATAGTAAAGATATACCTAAACCAATACCTAGTTTTGTTTCAATATTTGCCTTGTTGCAAGAACCTATTACCATACCAAGACTAACTCCTGTAAGAGAACCTATAGCAACAATTAATAATAATTGGGGTAATTTATTTGAAAAATCCACACCCAAAACCTTATTAAAAATCACCATTGTAAAAAGTGCAATACAAAAGTTTAATAAAAATCCAACACACATTGATGACAAAAGACTTATCTTTTTGTTTAGTGGTGATATGGCATTTCTTTTTGCTATGGTGGTCAAATTTGCTTCATATTGGAAAATTATAGAAAGTCCCCAAGCATATCCATAAATAATTTGAAAACCAATTAGTGCAAAGAAAAATGTCATCGTAGGATCCATGTCTTTATTTGGATTTCCACTTTCTATATGCGTCTTATCGGCAAAAAGATTTGAAAGATCAGTAGTGGGGTCTTTTTCCATAATGGTTCGTACCATATTCTCATTCATATTATAATATTTAAGAATATTTACAAGAATACTTTCTCTGACACCATTTTTCTTTAAAATGACCTTATCTTTTTTATCTATGTAGGCGCTAATATCATCTTGATCTAAGATTTTCTCATCCTTTGCTGGCAATGGATTAAGTAAGTCCTCATCTTTCATTTGATCGGTAAAATTTTTGAAATACTCATCATCAAGCAAGCTTTCATTTACCCCAACTTTAATTGCTTCAAAATTATTGGAATCCTTAACATTGCCTAAAGCAAGTTTAAAAAACACTCCCAAAACTAGAGGAAAGATTAGAGCCCAAAAAATCATTGCTTTTTGGCGCAAAAATACTTTTAATGTCTTTTTAAATTCATGAAAAAACATATTAATCCCTCAATTCTTTGCCCGTTAATGATAAAAATACGTCATTTAAAGAAGGAGATTCGCTTGATAGGCTATCATAGCTTATGGAATTTTCATTTAAGATATTTATAAGTTTTATCAAATTATCCTTTCCATGAGTAAAACTTAAATGGTAAAATTCGTCCTTTTTTTCTATATCTATTAGGCTATCGATAGCTCTAATTTTTTCTATAACATCTTCATTTGTAATTTCACTAGCAAATGAAACTTTCTCATTAACTTCAATTAAATCCTTTAAGCTCTCAGAAGTTCCTTTGGCTATAACTTTTCCCCTATCGATTATAACTATGTCATCGCAAAGTTCTTCAACTTCATCCATATAATGTGATGTATAAATTACCGTTGCGCCCTTTTTGTTTAATTTTTTTATGCCTTCCAAAATATTATTTCTTGATTGGGGATCAACTGCAACAGTTGGTTCATCAAATATTATGATTTCTGGTTTGTGAGCTATGCCGCAAGCTATATTTAATCTTCTTAAAAGTCCACCAGAAAGTTCTTTTGGCTTAAATTTTAAGAAATCATTAAGACCTACAAGATCAATCGTTTCATCGATTAGCTCTTTTCTCTTGTTTTTATCTTTTATGTAAAGGCCGCAAAAATAATCTATATTTTCATAGACATTTAATTCATCATAAACCCCTACATCTTGAAAAACTACACCGATTTTTTCCTTGATATCGTAAGATTCTGGAGTCATCTCCTTACCATAAATCTTGATAGATCCACTATCTTTACTAAGTAAGGCAAGCATACAATTTATAGTTGTAGATTTTCCTGAACCGTTAGGGCCTAGTAAACCTAAAATTTTTCCTTTTTTTACATCTAAATCTAAATTATCAACAGCTTTTAGTTTTTTATAAGATTTAACAAGTCCTCTAACTTCAATTATATTTTCCATAGGCTCCTCCTAGTAAAATTATAGCATGATTTTTTGCAATATTTTAAACTTAACAAAAATTTTACAAGAACTTAAAGATACTTTAATATAAGCTTTCAAATAAAAAAAATCGATAAGAAATTTATATTCTTACCGACTTATTTTTTATTAATCGTGTTTTCTTGGATCTTCATCTGCTGGCCAAGCTTCTTGTTTCTTGCTTCTTTTATTGTCCTTGAAATCTTCTTTATCTTTATTTTCTATAAGAGCTTTTCTTGATAGGTTTATTCTTCCTTGTCTGTCAATTTCTGTAACTTTTACTGTCACTTCATCTCCAATTTTTAGGACATCTTCAACTTTATCAACTCTCTTATGATCGATTTGTGAAATGTGTAATAAACCCTCTTTGCCAATTGCAATTTCTACAAAAGCTCCAAAATTCATTATTCTTGTAACTTTACCTGTATAGATATCACCAGCTTTTGGATCAGTTACGATTGATTTTATCATTTCGATTGCTCTTTTACCACTAGCTCCGTCAGTTGATGCAACTGTTATATGACCATTATCTTCTGTATCTATTGTTACTCCAGTTTCATCGATGATTTTGTTAATTGTCTTTCCGCCAGAACCAATTACATCGCGAACTTTTTCTGGATCTATGTCTATGGTAAATAATCTTGGTGCATATTCTGATATATCAGCTCTGGGTGCTTTTATGGTATTTTCTATCAAATCTAGGATTTGCATTCTAGCTTCTTTGGCATTTGCTAAAGATTCTTGTAAAATCTCACGGCTAATACCAGAAATTTTCATATCCATTTGTAGGGCTGTGATTCCATCACGAGTTCCTGCAACTTTGAAATCCATATCTCCCAAATGATCTTCAAGGCCTTGAATATCTGTAAGTATAGAAATTGAATTTTCTTCTTTTATAAGACCCATGGCAATTCCTGCTACTGGTTTTTTGATTGGAACTCCTGCATCCATAAGTGATAAGGTTGAGCCACAAATTGATGCTTGGGAACTTGAACCATTTGAAGATAATACTTCAGATACAACTCTTATTGTGTATGGGAAGTCACTTTCATCTGGCAATACTGGAATTAAAGCTCTTTCTGCAAGACGACCATGGCCAATTTCTCTTCTTCCTGGAGCTCTTAAAGGTTTGATATCTCCAACTGAAAATGGTGGGAAATTATATTGATGCATATATCTTTTTGTAATTTCTTTTCTGTTTAAGCCATCAATTACTTGTACATCTGCTGGTGAGCCTAAGGTTACTACTGATAAAACTTGAGTTTGACCCCTTTTAAATAAACCTGAACCGTGAACTCTTGGTAGGGTTCCTACTTCAGCTGAAAGTGGTCTAATTTCTTTCATAGCTCTGCCATCTGGTCTAATTTTATCAATTGAAATCATACGACGAACTTCTTTTTTCATTATATCATCTATAACTCTGTGAATTTCATCTTCGCTTTCTGGATATTCTTCTAAGAATTTTTCCCTAGCTTGATTTTCTATATTAGTAATTGCATCTTCTCTTTGCATCTTATCAGTTGTTCTAATGGAATTTTTCACATCTTCTTGATATTCTGCTATGATTTTTTCTTCAAGCTCTGATGGGACTATGACTTCAACAAGATTTTTTTCCTTGCCAATTTCATCTATTATGCTTTGAGTAAATTCGCAAATATGACCTATTTCTTCATGAGCTAAAAGCATAGCTTCAAGCATTTGCTCTTCTGTAAGTTCATTTGCTCCAGCTTCAACCATATTTATAGCATCTTTGCTTCCTGCAACTGTAAGATCTAGTTTTGAATTTTCTCTTTCTTTTTCATTTGGATTAATAATAAATTTACCATCTACAAATCCCACAGAAACTGCAGCAACCGGTCCGTAAAAAGGTATATCTGATATTCCAAGAGCAATGCTTGCACCAATTGTTGATAGGCAATCTGGAAGATTATCTTCATCCATTGACAAAACTGTTGCTATAACTTGGACATCGTTGTAATAATTTTCAGGGAAAAGTGGACGAAGTGGTCTATCCATTTGACGGGATATCAATGTCGCTTCATCACTTGCCTTGCCCTCTCTTTTCAAAAATCCTCCAGGGATTTTGCCTACAGCATATAACTTTTCTTGAAAATCACAAATAAGTGGGAAAAAGTCTATTCCCTCTCTTGGTTTTTCGCTTGCCACTGCTGTTACTAAAAGTGATGTATCTCCACTTCTAATATAACATTCTCCATTAGCTTGTTCTGCAAATTTTCCTATAGTTACGTCAAGATTAAATCCATGACTGGAACTATACTTATAATTTTTTTCCATAATTTCTCCCTAAAAAATAAGGCGGGTGAATCCCCGCCAATAATTAACCTCTTATTCCTACTCTTTCGATAATTGATCTATATCTGTCGATATTTCTATCTTTTAAGTAGTTTAGTAATCCTCTTCTACGTCTAATCATTTTGAAAAGTCCTCTTCTTGATGAGTGATCTTTTGGATTAGCTTTTAAGTGCTCAGTTAATTCTTTGATTCTATAGCTTAATATAGCTATTTGTACTTCTGGAGAACCTGTGTCTCCTTCTTCTAATTGATATTCTTTGATTAATTCTTGTTTCTTTTCTGTAGTTAACATAACTTCCTCCTAATTAACATTTGCCTTAGGCCTTGTAAAAGTCGAGGTTTCAATCACCAAGCCTAGGTACCTAAGTTATTATACCAATAAAAAAGCATTTGTAAAGTTTACAAATACTTATTTTTTATACGTTCATAGGCCATTTTTTTATCTTTATTCATTTGATTTATTAATTCATCTACGCTATTAAATTTAAAATCTCCTCTGAAAAATTCCAAAAACTCAATTGAAATATTTTCGCCATAGATATTTTCATTAAAATCCAATATATATGTTTCTATTTTTCTTTCCTTGTTTTCAAAAGTAGGGTTTGTTCCAATATTTGTCAATGCAAAGTATTTTTTGCCTCTAACATTTGCCTGTGTTAGGTAAACTCCATCAATAGGAATTAGGTAATTATAGGATAATTTCAAATTAGCTGTTGGAAAATTCATATTTCTACCTCTTTGGTGGCCATAAATTACACTGCCTCTAATTTGATAAGGCCTTGCCAGATAGCTATTTGCTTTTTCGATATTTCCAGCTTTTATAAATTCTCTTATGGATCTTGATGAAATTTTTGTGCCATTATCGTAAGCAAATTCTATAACTTCTGTTTTGATATCAAATATATCTTCATAAGATTTTAAGGTATCGACATTTCCCTTGGCATTTTTGCCAAAATGATAATCATCGCCTACTACAACTATCTTAGTATTAAGCTTTTTATATAGAATTTCTTCTACAAATTCTCTTGGCGAAAGTGATCTAAATTTTTCGTTAAATTTGATTATGCAAAAATTATCGATGCCCATATTAGATAAGATTTCAATTTTATCATCAAGGCTTGTAAGATATTCATCTTGATCTTTTAAGGTTTTTCTAGTATTTTCTTTAAATAGCAAGACTGATGGATTTAGCTTATACTTTTTTGAAATTTCTATGTTTTTTTTCATAAGTTTTTGATGGCCCTTGTGGATTCCATCAAAATTTCCAAGTGATACTACTTTGGGGCTTACATCAGTTAGTCCCTTATCAAGGTCAATTACTTTTATATTATTTCTCATAAAATACTTTCTCCATTTTTAGAAAATACTGATTGTTACTTTTAAAATTTTTACCAAGACCAATAAATTCATCTTCAACATAGACCCTTAATAAATCGTCCGAATAAATTTTATCAATTCTCATGGTCATTCCATTTGTCGCTTGTCTGAGGTAAGATTTATCCAAAATTATTTCTTTATAAGCTTTTAGGGCAAAATCTACTGGCTTTATCTTTTTAATTATTTCTTCTTTGTCAATATTTAGCAAATCTTCTGATTTTATGGAATTTTCTATATGAAAATCTCCAACTTTGCTGCGAATTAGGCTATTTACATAGGCAAAAGAACCAAGACTTTCTCCTAAATCATCGATTAAGGTTCTAATGTAGGTTCCCTTTGAGCAAGTTATTTTAAAAGTTGCTTGGGGAAAGGAAAAATCTTTCAGAGTGAAATCGTAAATTGTAACGATTCTTTCTTTTCTTTGGACTTCTATGCCTTTTCTTGCCAAATCGTACATTTTTTCGCCATTTATTTTTATGGCTGAATACATGGGTGGAATTTGCCTTATTTGCCCTTTAAATTCCAGCATTTTTTCTAACAAGGTATTTTTATCAAAAACCACTTGGGATTGGTTAATAATTTTGCCAGAATAATCTAAAGTATCGGTTTTTTTGCCAAAAATTGCTTCAGTGATGTATTCTTTTTTCTCATCCATCAAAAAATCTGAAACTCTTGTGGCCTTGCCTATGACTATTGGCAAAACTCCACTAGCTTCCAAATCAAGCGTGCCAGTATGTCCTACTTTTTTTGTATCGAGAGATTTTTTAACCAAACTTACACACTTATTTGATGATATTCCTTTTTCTTTATTTATATTTAAAATTCCACTAATCATCTATATTTTTTAGTATTTCCAAGGCTTTTTGCTTAGCTTTTTCTAAATTTTCTTCAAATATCGAAAATCCACTTGCTCTAATGTGACCACCGCCTCCGTTTTCACGAGCTGTTTTGGAAACATCTACATCTTTTGAGCGTAGTGAGATTTTATATTCATTTTCTCCATATTCTTTCAAAAGCATTGATATTTCAATTCCTTCTAGATCTCGAAGAGCATTTACCACATTTTCTGCATCTCCCATTTGAACTTTGTGTTTTTCTACAAGTGCAATACTTGCTAGGGAGAAAACTTTATCGTCAAAAAATTCAGCATTTGAAATCATTTCATTTTCAAATTTCATCACATTTATTGGCTTTGATTGGTAAAGATTTTTGTAAACAAATTGCATATCAGCGCCTTTTGTTGAAAGTTTACCTGCAATATTAAAGGTATTTTCGCTTACATCGGCATACATAAATCTTCCAGTATCTGTAACTATGCCAGCAAATAATAAGGTAGCTGTTATTTCATCTAATGGAAAATCTAATCTATCAATTATTTCATAGACTAGCTCGCAAGTAGCTGGTGAGTCATCAACTATTATGTTTAAATCAGATTGGATTTTTCCTCCAACGTGGTGGTCAATAACTGCTGTTTTTTTAGAATTTTCTGCTATGGAAACAGCCTTTCCTATCCTATTTAGCTCTGAGCAATCCAAGATCAAAAATAAATCATAAGAATCTTTATAATCCTTTGAATAGTATTTAAGATCAGGCAAAAATTTAAGATAATTGTCTATCTCATCATGGCCAATGACATCACATTTTTTGCCATAATTTCTTAGAGATCTTGCAAACGCTAATGTTGAGCCTATATTATCCCCGTCAGGATTTACGTGAGAAGCTATAGCTATTGTTTCTGCCTGATCTATTAATTCTTTTAATTTTAATAATTTTTCATTATTAATTTTCATCTTCTCTATGAGACCTTTCGTCTTTTTCGATTGTTTCTGCTATTAGTTTATCCATGTATGCACCATATTCTATGGATTTATCAAGTTTAAAACGAAATTCTGGCATTGACCTTAGTCTCATACGATCTCCTATTAGCATCTTGATATAACCTTTGGCTTGATTTATGGCATCCATTACATCATCTTTTTTATCTTTATCTCCAAGGACTGATATATAACAATCTGCATAAGATAGGTCGTTTGTAACATTGACTTCTGTTACCGAAATACTTGCTATGTCAGAAAGTCTTGGATCGTTTAAGTCATCACGAATTATTTTGGATAATTCCTTCTGAACTTCTGCTCCAATTCTTTCAGTTCTAATTTTTTTCATTATATTCTCTCTTTTTCAACTATCTCGTAGGCTTCCATCTCATCTCCTACTTTGATATCATTAAATCTATTTAGTCCAATTCCGCCCTCATAGCCTGAAGCTAATTCTTTGGCATCATCTTTAAATCTTTTCATTGATGAAATATCGCCATCAAATATCACTACATTATCTCTAAGTAGTCTGATTTTTGCTCTTCTTGGAATTGTTCCATTTGTTACCATAACTCCTGCTATGGTTCCTACTGATGGAACTTTGAAAGTATCACGAACTTCAGCACGACCTAAAATTTCTTCGCTAAATTCTGGATCTAGCATTCCCTTAATAGCTTTTTCTACATCTTCAATTGCTTCGTATATAACACTGTAGGTTCTAATTTCAATGTTATTATCTTTAGCTCTTTCCATTGCTCCTTGGGTTGGACGAACGTTAAAGCCTATAATTATTGCATTTGAAGCTTGAGCTAATAATACATCTGATTCTGTAATTCCACCTACAGCTCCAGCTACTACTGTTACTTTGACCTCATCGTTTGAAAGTTTGATTAATGATTGGCTTACAGCATCAACTGTTCCTTTAACATCTGTTTTTACTATTATATTTAGATCTTTTAGTTTCCCTTCAGTTGCTTCTCCAGAAAGTTCTTCAAGACTTGCACCTCTTGCCATAAGTCTTTCTTCTCTTTTTTGTTCGCTAGCTTTTGCTGCATAAGAACGAGCTATTTTTTCATCTTCAACTGCAAATAATTTATCTCCAGCTTCTGCAACATCGGATAAGCCTAAAATTTGAACTGGGATTGAAGGACCAGCTTCTTTGATTTGTTCACCTTTTGAGTCAAACATTGCACGGATTCTTCCTGAAGATGATCCAGTTAGAACATAATCTCCTTCATGCAAAGTTCCTTTTTGTACTAGAACTGTTGCAACTGGACCACGAGCTTTATCTAATTGCGCCTCAATTATTAGTCCTACTGCATTTCTATTAGGATTTGCCTTTAGCTCTTTCATTTCTGCTACTAATAAGACCATTTCTAATAGCTCGTCAATTCCTTGACCAGTTTTGGCAGATACATTTACTGTAATTGTATCTCCACCCCAATCTTCAGATACTAGTCCATATTCCATTAATTCTTGTTTTACTCTATTAGGATCAGCTTCTTCCTTATCACATTTATTTACTGCTACGACTATTGGAATATTTGCTGCTTTTGCATGGTTTATTGCTTCGACAGTTTGAGGCATAACTCCATCATCTGCTGCTACTACAAGGATTGCTATATCTGTAGATTGAGCTCCTCTCATTCTCATTTCTGTAAATGCCTCGTGTCCTGGTGTATCAAGAAATGTTATAGCCCCTGCATCTAGATTTACGCAATAAGCTCCTATATGTTGAGTTATTCCGCCAGCTTCACCTCTTGTGACATGGCTATCTCTTATGCGATCGAGTATTGAAGTTTTACCGTGATCAACATGGCCCATTACTGAAACAACTGGTGCTCTTGTTATAAGATCACTTTCTTTATCTTCGTAATCAAGATCTATCTCTTGCTCTTCAACGGCTGAATATTCTTGCTCTAAGCTAATTTCCTTACCAAAATCCATGGCTATTAATTCAGCTTGTTCAAAATCTATCGGATCATTTAATCCTGCCATTATCCCTAATTGAATAAGTTTTCCAATTATTGCGTTGGCACTTTCACCAATTTTTTCTGCAAATTGGCCTACGTTTATGACTTCTGGTATTTCTATTTTTGAATTTTTATCTTTGTTGTTGTTATTTGACTGATTGATAGTTTTTGATCCTCTTGATTTCTTAGTTTTTTTCTTCCTATTTTTCTTAACCTTGTTAAAGTCTTCATTTAAAAAACTTTTTGTTTGGTCAGATTTTTTCTGTTTAGTAATCTTATTTGATTTTGTAAATTTTTCTTTGGTTATGACAAGTTCATCGTCATAATCATCTATTTCATCTACAACATCTCTTAAATCTTGTATTTTCTTTTTATTTTTCATACTCGGTTTATTGGTTTTTTTCTCGCTATTATGGCTTTTTTCTAGCTCTTTGTTAGCTTTTTCATTTTTCTTATTCTTTTTTTCTTTTTCTTCTTTGAAATATTCATTGATTATTTCTAAATCTTCGCCACTTACATTTGACATATGAGATTTGATATCAAGCCCAAACTCCTCATTTAGAAATTTAACCATTTCTTTAGCTGGCATTTCATGTTCTTTTGCTAGTTCGTACACTCTCATTTTGTTAGCCATATTCTACCCCTTACTTTATTTCATAAGCTTCTATCTCCTCATAAAGTTTGTCATCAATCTTTTGTTTGAATACTCGATTAAGCTTATTATTCTTCTTAACTTCTTCAAGACAAGCCTTGTTTTTGCAAATATAGGCTCCTCTACCGTTAAGTTTTCCTGTTTCATCTATTACAATTCCAAGCTCCTTATTGTCTACTATTCTAAGGAGATCTTTTTTGTCATAAAGCTTCCCACAAGCAATACATTTTCTTTGTGGAATCTTTTTTATTTTTGCCATTTATTCTAATTCCTCTAAATCATGGTCTTCGTTTACTTCTTCGTTATCCAAAATACTCTCATCAGTATTTGCTACTTTAAATTCATCTTCGGATAATATTTCTTCTTTATCTTTGCTATCAGAATTTTCTACTAATCCAAGTAGTTGGTCGATTTCATCTTTACTCATCTTATCAAAATCTTCTTTTGATTTTATGTCTATTTTCCAACCGGTTAATCTTGCAGCAAGCCTTGCATTTTGGCCTTCTTTTCCTATAGCTAGGGAAAGTTGATATTCATTTACTACTACTAGTGATTGTTTTTTGTTTTCATTTACCAAAACTTCTACTATATCTGCTGGTGAAAGAGCATTTGAAATGAATTTTTTAATGTCTTTGTCATAGTTTATTATGTCTATTTTTTCATTTTGTAATTCTTCTACTATAGAATTTACACGAATACCTTTATATCCTATGCAAGCTCCAACAGCGTCTATGCCATCATCATTTGAAAATACGGCTATTTTTGTCCTGCTTCCAGCTTCTCTTGCTATGGAATATATTTCGATGATTCCATCTGTGATTTCTGGAACTTCAAGTTCAAAAAGTCTTGTTACTAGATTTTCGCTTGCACGTGAAAGAATAATTTGAGGTTCTTTTGAGGAACTTCTTACATCTTTTATAAGAAATTTCATTCTTTCATTTGCTATATATTTTTCGCCTGCAACTTGCTCTTTTACTGGAACAACTCCTTCAATTTTGTCAAGATTTACATAAACATTGAATTTATCTTCTCTTTGGATTGTTCCTGTTATCATTTCATTTTCTCTATCTACGTATTCACCATAGACAGAATCTCTTTGTGCATCTCTAATTTTTTGGATTACAATATTTCTTGCAGTTTGAGCTGCTACTCTACCGAAATTTTTAGGGGCAATTTTTATTCTTGCCACATCTCCAATTTCTAGATTTTTATCAATTTCTTTAGCATCTTTTAAAGAAATCTCATTTACTCTATTATCCACGTTCTCAACAACATCTTTTAGGGCAAATACTTCTATATTTCCAGTTTCTTTATCTATAACTACATCCACATTTTCTGCGTTGTCGTAGTTTTTTTGATAACTTTTAACTAGAGCCTTTTCAAGGGCATCAAGTATTATTTCTTTATCGATGTTTTTTTCCTTCTCTAGCTCGTCTAGGGCTAGCATGAAATCTTCATTCATCAATTCTCCTTAAAAAACAATTTCAATGTTTATTTGCTTAATTTCTTCTCTTGGCACTGATTTTTTTTCTTCATTTGATTTTTCTAGGCTAAAAAGTAAATCATCATCGTTAATTTCTTCGATATGTCCTAAAAAACTATTCCCATTTTTTAGCTTAACTTTTAGTAATTCCTTGTAATTTCTAATCAAATCTCTGTCAGTTTTTAGTGGTCTTGACAAATCTTGACTTGATACCTCCAGATAGTAGCTAGATTTGATTAAATCAAGCTCGTCAAGTTTCTCATCAATGAAATTACTTACTTTTTCACAATCTTCAATAGTTATTCCATCTTCATCATAGATATAAAAAGTTAGGATTTTCCCATCCTTTCCACCCTTAAATTCTATGTCGCAAAGTTCATATCCAAGTGTATTTATATCTTCTTCAAAGCTTTCTTTAAGTTTATTAATTAAATCCATCTTACCATCCCTTGCTAATACAATATAAAAGAGCGGAAAATCTCCCACTCTTTTAACTAAATTTATTATACTTGTCTTTTTTTAACAATTCAATTGAAATCTCAAGAACTTTTTGAATTTTAACCTCATTTTACTTGTCAATGTCGATTATCCTATCGCAATTATTTGCTAATTTCATATCGTGGCTTACAATTATTATGGTTTTATCGTAAAGATCTCTTAAACTTAAAAGTAATTTAAAGACTTCATCGCTCATTTTTGGATCAAGGGATCCTGTTGGTTCATCTGCCAATATCAAATCTCCAGGCTTTAATACGCATCTTGCTATGGCAACTCTTTGGGCTTCTCCACCGGATATGGTATTAATTTTTTGATCTAACAAATCTAAGATTTCTAGTTTTTCTAAAATCTTTTTTATATCCTTATCTTTTTCTTCTTTGGATTTTTTAACATATTCCATGGCAATTAAAAGATTATCCTTTACACTTTTTGAGCTAACAAGAGCGTTTGTTTGAAATACATAGTTTATTTCATTTCTTCTTATAAGGGTTGCTTCTTTGCTATTAATATTTGGAAGTGGTTTTTCTTTTAGTAAAATTTCTCCGCTATCGTATTCTTCTAAAAGTCCAATCATATTTAATAAGGTTGATTTGCCAGAACCACTTTTGCCAACTATGGCAAGGATCTCGTTTTTTTCTAGGTCTAAAGAAAAGTTGTCGATTATTTTTTTCTTGCCAAATGATTTTGATATATTTTTTATTTGTAAATGTTTCATACATGCTCCTATTTCAAAAATTCTACTAACAGATTAAATTGATCTCTTTTTGTTAGTTTTATCATAAATATAATTTGCATAGCTCCAATTATTAGAGCTAGGATTAAGCCAAAAATAGATTGGCATATTAGGGCTACCGATAAATTTATCAAGCTTGCAATAATTATTACCAGCCAAAGTGGCTTATAGATTTTTTTGTTGTCATAGCCTAGGAATTTTTTGATATTTACTTCTTCTAAATAAATTTCCCTATAAAGATTTATCAATGTAAGTAATATCAATATGCACATAGCAGAAAATAGCATGGCGATTAATACAAAAGTTCCGATACTTTGGGCAAGACTTTTTATCATTCCAGTAATAAGATCTTTAATCTTTACAAATTCTGGCATATTATCGTCTAAATTAAATTTTTTGTAATATTCTTTATTTATATACTTATCGTAAGCTTCTTGATTTAGCTTAATTGTTGAATTAGTTTCGCCTCCTCCTAGCAAGGACTTAGCCTCAAAATAAAGGATATTTTCTGGAGTGATTAATGAAATAACAGCTTCATTAGTCTTTAGAGGAAATTTATCCTCATATCTATCGTCATCTTTATCAGTTGGAAAGGCAAAATATTCTCTGTCGTTTTCATAAGTAAAGAATTTTGCTCCTTTTATTTTAGGGAAGTCATAGGAATCTTTGTCGGCATATTCTTGATTTTTCTTTATATCATCTACGGTAAAATATTTTTCTAATTGGTTTTTTTGATCTTTTGTAAAAGTTTTTGGGATTAAATATACACGATATCCATTTTCGGCAAAATCCGTCATCTGATTTGTAATTTCTATTCCCATATCTTCGCTAATATAATTTTTATCTGCCTTAAATTCTACAAAGGAGAAATTTGGCGGATATTTATAAACATTTTCCTTTTTAAATATTTCATAATTTTCTCCCCTATAAAATTCAGTGTGAATAGTTTTTACTCCTTCTTTGCCAGCAATTGATTTATAAAAATCTATAAAATCATTGTCTATTGTTGGAGTTTCACCATTTTGAGGATTCATATAGTCATTACCAATATTAAACGTTGTATTTACATAATAATCAGAAACTTCTTCCCAGCTATTTTTCGTTTCTATTTGATTAACTAGCTCTGCTACTGACTTATCAATTCCTGATAAAGATAAGAAGCTTGTTGAAACATTTACCAAAATATACAAAAATATTCCAAAAGCAAGTAGTCCTTTTTTGCTAATTCTTCCATGCATGGCAGCAATTGGTTTAACCGTCCTTAGTATCAAAGAAACCAAAAATTCAAAAATCAAAAACAAAATTAAATTTAAAAGTCCTGCCAGTAGGAAAATTCCATAGTATTTCAGACTTTTAAAGCTTCCCATACACAAAATAAATCCGTAAGGAATAAACAAAATCGGTAAAATGTAGGCGATTTTATTAAAAGGTCCATAAATACTTTTTATGTATTCGCCCTTTGACCAGCCTTGAAGCAGATAAACTCCCATATCTTCTAATTTAGAAACTGTAATAATTATTAGCATGGCCAAAATAACAAGACTAACTACAAGATATATTCCAATAAATGATAAAGGAATATTTTCGCCCATTGTTACCATGCCACCAGTTTGATTTTTGATATCATCTATAGATTTTCCAGTAATTTCTGAAATTTTCTCGTAAAATTCTTTGACATCATCATCAGTTAATCCAATAGCCTTATATTTTCCGTTAAAGCCTTGGAGTCTACCCATTCCAATTAGATTTATAAAGGCGTAAGAATCTCCCATAATAAATTTTGGAGTCTTCTCAATCATTTCATAATCGCTATTTAATAATCCTATCGTTCCACCATCTTCTTTTAATTTTTTAAAGCTTTGATCGCTTGCATATTTTTGGTTCAAAAACGATAAATTTAGATCAGCTTTTCTTCCTTCATAGTCTCCGCTAATGTAAGTTACGTGCACTAATTTTTTGCCCGCATAATCATAATCATCTTTTTGCTTTAAGAAAATAGCATTTTTTTCTGATAAAAATCGCTCCAAATAGTCTCCAACAGCCTTATTTTTATCAAATTCTATATTATTTAAAGAAATCTCCTTATATTCTTTGGCAATATTAGAAAAATTTTCTTTATATTTATAATCAAGATAAAAACTTGTCAAAATTGCAAAAACTATAGATTGAATGATTAATAATGTAATTATCAGACCTTTTCTTTTATCTTTTTCCATAATTTGCTCCTAATTTTAATTTATATATGTTATATGTATAATATAACACCAATTATAATGAAAGTCAATATTCAAATAAAAAAAACTACTAATATTTAATTAGTAGTTTAATTTATTAAAAGAGTCCATCAAATAAACTCATTTGATTTTCTTCTCCCATACCATCTATGATGCCGAAAGTTTTTAAAGCTTCCATGGCATTTTTGTTTAGCGAAGTTCTTTGATTTAAGTCTTCGACTGATATAAATTCACTTTTTTCTCTTTCATTTACTATATCAATTGCCATTGCTTCTGAAACATTATCTACTGCTGATAAAGGTGGCAAAATATAGCCTTTTTTGTCGCTTAGGATGAATTTTCTGCTATCTGATTTGTACAAATCGGCCTTGTCAATTTGTATATCTCTTGCATACATTTCTTCAGCAACTTCTAGAACTTTTCTAATATTTTCATCACGAGCAGTAAGATCAAATCTGTCTTTGTAGCTATTGAGCGCGCTTTGGATAGATTGAAGTCCGTTTATTATTATAGAATAGACAAAGTCATTAACTTTTGTGTTAAAATATGTTGCATAAAACGCTTCTGGATAATAAACTTTGTAATAAGCTATACGATAACTCATTAGACAATATGCAACTGCATGAGCTTTCGGGAAAAGATATTTTATCTTTAGACATGATTCTATATACCATTCTGGCACTCCATTTTCTCTCATATAATCAAGCTGTTCTTCTGATAGAGATCTGCCTTTTCTCACTATTTCCATTATTTGGAAAGATTTTTTCTTATCAAGACCTTTTTGGATAAGAGAGTTCATAATATCATCACGAGTTGAGATAATTTCATCAAAGTCTGCAGTATGGCTTGTTATCAAATCTTTTGCGTTATTATTCCAAACGTCAGTTCCGTGGGATAGACCAGAAATGCGGGTCATTTCTGAAAATTTCCTCGGATAAGTTTCTTTAAGCATTCCTCTTACAAAATTTGTTCCAAATTCTGGTATGCCCAAAGTTCCTATCTCGTTATTTGAGAAATCATGCTTTATATTTAGCTCTTTAGTGCTTGAAAATATGTCCATAACTTTTGGATCGCCCATTTTAATTTTTAAAGGATCAGTTCCTGTTAAATCTTGCAAGGCACGAATTATACTTGGAACGTCGTGGCCTAGAAGGTCAAGTTTTAACAAAGTTTCATGCATCATATTGTAGGTAAAATGTGTTGTTTTTATATCTCCATTTGGGTCATCTGCTGGATATTGGATAGGCGTTATGTCAAAAATATCTATGTCATTTGGCACTATTATAAGTCCTCCAGGATGCTGACCTGTGGTTCTTTTTACATCCTTTAGACCTCTTTGAAGTTTTCTTATTTGAGCGTTGGTAAATTCTTCCTTGTATTCTTCGCTATATTTTTTTATATAACCAAAGGCCGTATTATCTTGGATAGCTCCAATTGTTCCAGCTCTAAAAACTTTTCCTTCTCCAAATAATTCTTCGGTATATTTATGAATTGTAGGTTGATATTCTCCTGCAAAATTAAGATCTATATCTGGTTCCTTATCTCCCTCAAAACCTAAGAAAACTTCAAATGGAATGTTGTGACCATCTTTATTTAGTGGACTTCCGCATTTAGGACAAGTTTTATCAGGATAATCAATTCCAGCTCCCAATCTATCTTCTTCAAAAAATTCGCTGTATTTACATTTTGGGCAAACGTAATGAGGAGATAAAGGATTTACTTCAGTAATTCCAGCCATAGTTGCTGCAAAAGATGAGCCTACAGAACCTCTCGATCCAACCAAATATCCATCTTCATTGGATTTGCCAACTAATTTTTTTGCGATGATATATAAAACTGCATAACCATTGGAAATAATAGAGTTTAGTTCTTTTTCTAATCTTTCTTCTACAATTTTTGGCAGAGGATCTCCATAAATTTCCCTTGCCTTATTAAAGCAAGTTTCCCTAAGTTTTTCTTCAGAGCCTTCAATTTTGGGTGGGAAAGTTCCAGGTGGGATTGGCCTTATGTCCTTGATAGATCCTGCGATTTTTTTAGGGTTGTCGATGACAATCTCTTTTGCCAAATCATCATCCAAATAAGAAAATCCTTCAAGCATTTCTTTGGTAGTTCTTAGATAATATAAAGGCTTATTTTCGTGGTATCTAAAGTATTGACCCTTATGTAAGATATTTCTAAGCATGTAATCTTCCGCTTTTAAGTATCTTACTCCTCCAGTTGCCACAGCTAATTTGCCGCTATTTTTAGCTAAACTTATTATTTTTTTATTTATATCTTTTACTTGTTCAAAATTTCTCATATGAGCTTTGCTAACTTCATCGGCAAATATTCCCAAAGGCTCGACTTGGAAAAAGTCAAAAAATTCTACAAGCTCTTCGATTTTTCTTCTTGGATAATCATTTAATAAATATGAAAATAAAATCCCTTCATGGCCTCCACTTCCTATAAGTAAGCCTTCTCTAAATTCTTTAAGAAGAGAAATAGGAGTTCTTGCTTCTTTGTCAAAGTTTTCCATCCTTGATTTTGAAATAAGTTTGTAGAGGTTTTTTAAACCGATTTCATCTTTAGCAAAAACTATAGCAGAAAAATTCTCATGTTTTGCCTTTGGATAATTCGTAGAAAAACTATTAATATTAGAAAGATTAATTCCATCTTTTACGATCATCTTAAACATTTTTATAAAGATTTGACCTGTAGCTCTTGCATCATCGCTTGCTCTGTGATGGTTAAAGGCTGGAATATTTAATTTTCTGGCGATTTTATCAAGAGAAAATCTACTCATGTCTTCAAATAAAGAACGAGCCATAGGCAAAGTATCCATATATATTGGTTTAAATTCTATTCCTAAATTGTGGGCATTTTCTCTTACAAAACCAATATCAAAGTCAGAATTTTGTCCAACTAAAATTGTATCTTTTGCAAAATCTAAAAATCTCGGCAAAGCTTGGTCAATTTTTGCCTTATCCATAACCATTTCGTTAGTTATGCCAGTTAATTCTGTAACTTTTTCTGGAATTAATTTTTCTGGATTTACTAATTCATTAAAAGTTTCTGTAATCTCTCCGTTTTTTATTCTAACAGCACCAATTTCTGTGATCTTGTCAGCAAATCTTGATAAACCAGTAGTTTCTAAGTCGAAAACAACAAATTCTTGATCTTTGATGTCATTAATTTCAGGGACTTCTTTTTCTGATAAATTAGTTAAAATTCTTAGTTCATCTTCTACCAAAAGCAATTCTGCTCCAGGAAGCATTTTTTTGCCGGTTTTTTTGATAGCTTCATATAAATCTGGCAATCCTTGCAAAGTTTCGGTATCAGTAATTCCAATAGCTTCCCAATCCCAATCTTTTAATACATTTACGATATCAACATTATCGACAAAACCATCTAAGTTGGTCATTTTGCTATGAAGTTGAAGTTCAATTCTTTTTTCATCGGCCGTGTCAATTTTTTTGCTTAGTTGAGCTTCTTCTAAGGAATTTATGGTAAAAATCTCATCATGAGCATAATCATCGTAATTAAGAACTCCTTGAACTTTTACTCCAATTCCCTCTTTAAGATTTTTTAGCTTGAAATTTGTTTTTTCACTTGCAAAAATCTTACAACTTATGGCATCAGTTTCATCTTCAAGGTCAAAAGTGTAGATAAAAGAATGATTTTTGGTTTCAAAGACATCAAGGGCAAAAACTTTTCCTATAAGTACAACTCCTAGACCTTTTTTATCATAAATATCTGATATTGAAATTACATCGTCTTTGATTTTTCTGCCAAATTTAAGAGTTTCTTTTTTGCAATCTTCTTTTTTTTCTTCTGGTTTTTTTTTGTTAATGGCTATACTTATCCTATTTAATAAATCTTCTTCTTTGCTTGCTAAGAAGTTTTGATAAGTATCTTCCTTAGGAGAAATTTCCTTGTCATTTTCCTTGCTTTTTTCATCGCCATCAGAATTTTTAGCTGAATTTAAGTTAATTTCTTCTTTTTCTTTATTTGAAATATTATTTTCTTCACTTTTATAATCGATCATTAATGTCAAATAAGAAAAATAAGCTTCTAGATTTTTTATAAGCTCATCATCAAGATTTTCATTTGTTGATTCTATTGCTAATTTAAGCTCGTTTTTATTTTTATTATAAATAGCAGAGCTTATAAAATATTCATTTTCCTTTATTTCAATAAATTTACATAAATCAATTTTCATTTAGATTGCTTTCTTTTAATACATCTACAAGCGTATCGACAATTTCTTCTTCTTTTACTTTTTTTATGGTCTTGCCATCTTTAAACAAGAATCCCATACCATTTGCAGCAGATATCCCATAATCCGCTTCTTTTGATTCCCCTGGACCGTTGACTGGACAGCCCATTATTGCAACTTTTGCATTTATTTTTAGGTCTTCGGTCTTTTTTTCAACTTCTTCTACGATTTTTTCCAAATCTACACTTGTTCTAGAGCAAGTTGGACAAGAAACTATATCAAGTCCATCGCTTCTTAAATTTAGGGCTTTTAGTATTGCCTTTGCAGCTTTTACTTCTTCTATTGGATCTCCTGTTATAGAAACTCTTATGGTATCTCCAACTCCATCTTTTAACAAAGATCCAATTCCTATTGAGGATTTGACTAAAGCTTGGTACAAAGGTCCAGCTTCTGTTACTCCCAAATGCAAAGGATAATCGCAAAGAGCTGATAATTTCCTGTAAGCGTCGATCATGGTATTTACATCAGAAGATTTTACGGAAATTTTGATATCGTAAAAGTCCATATCTTCCAAGATTTTTATCTCTTCCATAGCACTTGCCACAAGGCTATCTGCATTTACTCCATGAAATTTATCGATTATTTCTTTGGAAATCGACCCGGAATTAACTCCGATTCTTATTGGAATATTTTTATCTTTGCAAGCTTCTACTATTTTTTTTACCTTATCAGAAGAGCCGATGTTTCCAGGATTATATCTTAAACAATCGCAGCCATTTTCTACTGCTGCCAAAGCTAATTTATAATCAAATTGTATATCTGCCACAAAAGGAAGATTTGTCATCTCTTTTATCTTTGAAATTGCTTTAGCATCATCCATGTCATTTATGGCAGATCTTGATATATCACAGCCCGCTTTTTCTAAGTCGTTGATTTGTTTTACAACATTTTCTATATCGCTTGTCTTAAATGTTGTCATTGATTGGATAGAAATAGGAGAGTTAGCTCCAATTCCAACATCTCCTACAAAAATTTGTCTAGTTTTTTTTCTCATTACATCTCCTTAAAAAAGTGTAAAAACATCTTTTATTGTAACTAATAATATTAGGCTTAAAAGTATTACAAAACCAACAATAGTTACTTTTTCTTCGATTTTCTTATTAACTTTCTTCTTTGTAATCATCTCATAAAGGTTTGTCACAAGTTTTGAACCATCCAAAGCTGGAAACGGTATTAGGTTAAAAACTCCAAGGTTAACACTGATATATGCCAAGAAATACAAGAGATTCATTAGTCCATTATTGGCTTGATTTCCTATTTCTTTTACAACTCCAACTGGCCCACTTAAAGCCTTAACTGATAATTTTCCTGTAAATAAATTACCTAAAATAGCAAAAATCATTTTTACATTCTTGTTCATTTCCTTAAAGCCAAGGCCTATAGATTCAAAAAATCCCACATCTCTTAGCTTAGAACTTACACCAAGAAAGGCTGTATTTTTTTCAAAATAAGGTTTTATGGTAAAAGATTTTTCCTCATCATTTCTTTTTACTAAAACTTCTACAGGCAAATCCTTGTCGTTTTCTTCATAAAACTTAGCCAAGACTTTTGAAATATCGGCAAATTCAGAAATATTTTCATCATTTACTTTAAGTATTTGATCGCCAATTTCAATACCTGCTTCTTTTGCCTTTGAATTTTCAGAAAATCCTCCAACTTTTGTGCTTGCAGTTCCTGTATTAAAAATAACTACAGAAAAAATAATTGCTGCTAATAATAAATTCATAAAAGGTCCTGCAAGGATCGTTAGAAATCTTCTAGAAGCTGGCGCATTGTCATAACTTCTAGGATCTGATGAAGATTCATCTTCTCCTTCCATGGCACAATAGCCTCCGATTGGCAAGATCCTTAGAGAATATAAGGTTTCCCCTTTTTCTTTTGAATAAATCGCAGGTCCCATGCCAACTGCAAATTCATTTACTTTTATTCCTGATAATTTCGCCACTATAAAATGCCCGAACTCGTGGATTGTCACCAAAAGTAAGAACATAATTATGGCTATAATAACTGTTTTCATTTAAACTCCTTAAATAATGGAAAAAAGATATAAAAGTGGCGCTATGAAAATCATTGAATCAAATCTATCCATAATCCCACCATGACCTGGTATTAGGTCGCCAAAATCTTTTATTCCAGTTTGTCTTTTTATATAGGATGCTATCAAATCTCCAATTTCTGATAAAAAAGATCCTACAATTGAAAATACAATAACATATATTAATTCTATATTAAGTGAAGAATATTTCACATAAATACAATTTAAAATAACTGCTCCCAAAATTCCACCAACAGCACCTTCAATAGTTTTATTTGGGCTAATATGAGCGATTGATTTTACTTTGTGTTTGCCGATAGTAGATCCTACAAGATAGGCAAAAGTATCAGATCCCCAACTGGTTAGATACAAAAGCCATACATATCTATCATCAACTATTCTTATAATATTTCCCATAAGCACTGGGACATACATTAAGATAAATAAGCTTGTAAAAACATCTTCTATGGTGTTTTTGGTATTAAAAATCATATAAACCAAAACCAAAAATATTGAGAAAATAATGGCAAGTGTATAAATTTCTGTATTTAGAAGATAAGCTCCAGAAATAATAAGCAAATCGCATACCATTAGAAGTCCCCAAGGAGGAAATATTCCTTTTTTATTAAAAGCATTGGCCATTTCTTTAATAGCAATCAAAGAAAATATAGCAACACCCAAACTAAGAGTATTGTGACCAAAGAAGGTAATTACAAGCATAATAAAAAGTATAATTACCCCGCCAAAAGTTCTAAGCAAAAGATTCATTTGATATCTCCAAATCTTCTATTTCTTTTTTTGTAAGCTTCTATCGCCTTGTCAAATTCATCACTTGTAAAATCTGGCCATAGGCAATCGGTAAAATAAAGCTCACTATAAGCTATTTGATAAATCAAGAAATTTGAAATTCTTAGCTCTCCACCAGGTCTAATCAACAAATCTGGATCTGGAATATTCTTAGTATAAAGATTTTCTTTTATCAAATCTTCTGTAATTTCAAAGCTTTCATATCCCTTATCTATAATAGATTTTACTGCATGAACGATTTCAGCTCGTCCACCATAATTTAGGGCTATATTTATAAATAAAGATTTATTGTTTTTTGTTTTATCCAAAGCAAGTTTGCAGGCTTTTTTAGTTGGGCTTGGTAAAGCTTCTAAATCTCCTAAGAAATTTAACTTGCAGTCATTATCCATAAGCTCAGCAAGTTTTTTTTCGACAAAGCTTATCAAAAGCTTCATCAAATAATCAACCTCGCTTGCTGGTCTTTTCCAATTTTCAGTAGAAAAAGCATACAAGGTTAAATATTTAACCCCGCAATTTTTGGCATGAATTGCTATATCAACCACATTTTCTGCTCCACGCTTGTGACCAAAAGTTCTAGGCATGCCCTTATTTTTTGCCCAGCGACCATTGCCATCTAATATTATTGCCACATGCTTAGGTATATTTTTATCTTCCATAATTTCCCCAAAATAAAAAATCTAAGCATATTATACCATTTTTTGAAATTACTTATAATAAATCAAAAAAAAGAGCAGAAATTTCTGCCCAAAAATTTTAACTAATTCCAATTTTGTTTAGAATTTTTCCAATCATCGTAAAAAAATTTAATATAGATAAGCACAACGAATATGCCAAGAACTATGCCCATAACATTTGCAATAATTGATCTTTTTTAATAAAAAATCACCTCTAGTAATTTAAATAAATATTAATTTTCCTTATATCTGATCATAGATCACTCTCATCACTTCTTCAAAGCTTGTTCTTCCATCAAAAACTTTGCTAAGTCCGTTATAAGCCATGGTTTTAAATTGATTTTTTTCTGCGTAAGTATTTAGACTTACCAAGTCGATTTTTCCTTCTCTTATAAGATCGCGAAATTCATCTGTTATTAAAAAAACTTCCTCTATTGCTTCTCTACCCTTGTAACCGTCCATACAATTTGGACATCCCTTTGGTCTATAAATTTTTGTATCTCTTGGAATATCCACGTATTTTCTAGCTATTTGATATTCCAAGTCTGTCATTGTATCTTCTTTTTTGCAAGAGCAAAGTTTTCTTACTAGCCTTTGACTTGCTAGTGCATTTATGGCTGAAGATAAGAGATAATCAGCAATTCCCAAGTCCTTTAACCTAATTATTGATGATAGAGCATTATTGGTATGTAAAGTTGTAAGAACCAGATGTCCAGTAATTGCAGCTCTTATAGCTATTTGAGCAGTTTCTTTATCTCTTATTTCTCCAACCATAATTATGTCTGGATCTTGGCGAAGAATCGACCTAAGTGCATTAGCAAAAGTAAAATCGATTTTTTCGTTGATATTTATTTGATTTATCCCACAAATATTGTATTCAACTGGATCTTCAATGGTAATTATATTGTCATAATCATTATTTAGTTTATTTAAAAGTGCATAAAGAGAAGTAGATTTTCCAGAGCCTGTTGGTCCAGAAAAAATTATCATACCAGACTTATTTTTTATGGCTTTTTGCAAAATTTCTTTGGAAGTTTCAGAAAACCCCAACAAATTTGCTCTTTTTTCAAAAGAAAAGACGCTTAAAACTCTTATTACAAGCTTTTCTCCATTTATTGTACCAATTGAGGAAACTCTGAAATCTATCATGTCAAAGCCTTTAAGCTTTAGACTTTGATCTTGAGGTCTTCTATGCTCAGCTATATCCATATTTGCCATTAATTTAATCTTTGTTATGAGCATTTGATAATTTTCTTTGTTAATTCTTAAAATCTCATCCAATCTCCCATCAATTCTTAGTCTAATCCTTGCATAAGATTCTTCTGGTTCAATATGAATGTCACTTGCATCATTTGATAGAGCATAATCTATTAAATCATATACAAATTTATCGATATTTTTACGAATTTCTCTTTGATCTAGCATTAATTACTCCAATATTTCCCATCAAGCGACCTATATCTTACTGCTTCTAAAAGATGTTTTTCGCTGATATCCTTGGCCTGATCAAGGTCGGCAATAGTCCTTGCCATTTTTAAAATTTTGTTAAAACTTCTTACAGAAAAATTGTATTTGTTAAAGGCAAGTTTTGCTAGCTTTTCAACTTCTGGACTTAGTTTTATGTATTTTTTCATCAAAGCTGTGCTAAGCTCTGAATTTGTATTTATCTTTTCGTTTTTATAGCGATCTTTTTGAATTTTTCTTGCCATTTCCACTTCTTTTTTCAATTCATCAGATGATTTTGAATAGGAAGTATCTTTTAAATCCTCATATTTTACTGGAGCAACTTCTATATGAATATCAATTCTATCCAATATAGGCGCAGAAATCTTATTTAGATAACGTCTAATCTCATTTTGTGAACAAGTACATTCTTTTAAGGGATTGCCAAAATTGCCACAAGGACATGGGTTCATTGCAGCTATTAAAATAAAATCTGAAGGATATTTTAGACTTGCTTGAGCTCTGGAAATATTTATCTCGTGATTTTCTATCGGCTCTCTTAAAGATTCTATGGTTTTTTTATCAAATTCTGGAAATTCATCCAAAAATAAAACTCCCCTATGAGCTAAGGAAATTTCTCCAGGCTTTGGAATTGAATGACCGCCTCCTATTAGTGCAACTTCGCTTGCGCTGTGGTGAGGTGATCTAAAGGGTCTTTGATTTACAAGTTTGCCCCTATCTAATAAGCCCATTATCGAATAAATTTTGGTGACCTCTACTTTTTCATCAAAACTCATATCAGGTAAAATCGTCGGCAGATGTTTTGCAGAAAAAGTTTTGCCAGATCCAGGAGGCCCAATCATCAATAGATTGTGGTTGCCAGCTGCTGCTATTTGCAAGGCTCTTTTTAGGCTTTCCTGACCTTTTATGTCCTTAAAGTCATAATCATAGTGAATATCATCGTCGATTTTTGATAAATCTAGTTTATGAGGGATAAGGTCTTTTTCTTTGTTTAAAAAACTTACAATATCGTTTAAATTTTTGAAAGGATAAATTTCAACATCGTTGATTATTGCGCATTCGTCCTTGCTTTCATCTGCGATAATAAATTTTCTAAAACCAAGCTCTCTCATAGCTATAACCATAGCTAAAGCTCCTCTAATTGGGGCGATTCTACCATCTAAGGCCAATTCTCCTAAGAATATATATTCATCGTGATCGTAATTTATAACTCCCATTGAGGATAAAAGCGAAATTGCAATTGGCAAATCTAATTGAGTTCCTTCTTTTTTTAGATCTGCTGGTGAGAGATTGACTGTAATTCTACCAAGGGGAAATTTATAACCTGAGTTGACAATAGCAACCCTAACTCTTTCTTTGGATTCTTTTATTGATGAATCTGGCAAACCAACTATCAAAAAAGCCGGCAAGCCAGATGTTATATCGCTTTCAACTTCTACAAGATTTCCCGTAAGTCCAAGTAGACTACAGGTGTTTGATTTAGAATACATATTATTCTCCAATTCCTAAAATATTTTGATATTTTAAAAAGCTATCGTGAGCTTTTGCACTATAAGAAACTTCTTTTCCATCTTTGTCTGTAAAAGCAAGTTTTATGCAATGAAGCAATTGATGGTCTAGATTAAAATTGTGCTTGACATTTCCATAAACTGGATCACCCAATAAAGGATGATTTAAATAAGTCATGTGAACTCTTATCTGATGAGTGCGCCCTGTTATAAGGTGAATTTTCACCAAGGAATAGCCATCCACTTCTTTTAAAACTTCATATTCGGAAATTGCAATTCGGCCAGATTTACTAACCGCCATTTTTCTGCGGTTATTTTTATCCCTATCCATAAAAGTTTCTATTCTTCCAGATTTTTTGTCAAAATTTCCAAAAACTATAGCCAAATATTCTTTGTAAACTTGTCTTCTTTCAAAAAGATCTTTAAGATACTTATATGATTCATTATTTTTTGCAATAACCATAAGCCCTGTCGTATCTTTATCAAGTCTGTGGACTATGCCAGGCCTATCATCTCCACCAATATGAGATAGCCCCTCATAGCCATATTTATATAGTAGGCCATTTACCAAAGTTCCACTTACAATATTTCCTGCAGGGTGGACAATGACATTAGTATTTTTATCGATAATTGCATAGTCGTCATTTTCATAAACGACTTTAATATCCATAGGTTCAGGCTTTATTTCTACAACTTCAAAAAGCTCATCATCTATATCAATCTCATCTGCTTCTTCCAATTTGTAAGAAGGCTTAATATTTTTATTATTTACTTTTATTTTATTATCTTTGATAAAATTTTTTATTTTTTCACGAGGAATTTCTTCAAATTCATCCGAAATATATTTATCAACTCTAATTTTTTCATATGCTTTAAGTTTCATAATATAATTATAGCAGTTAGTAAAAAGTCTTTCCAATATTTGTATATCTTAGGCTTATTTATTAAAAATTACAAGAAAAAAGACTGCATAATTATTCGCAGTCTAATTCTAATCTATTACTTTTCTTTTTTTCTTAAAAACGCAAAGCCAGCTGTTGTTGAAAATAAGGTTATTATGCTAGCTATTTGAGAAGATATTCCTGTTTTGGCATTTTCACCTGCTATTACCGTTTTTGGTATTGCTGTTTTTATAATATCTTTCTTGCTTGTTTTTGTCTGAACTTTTTTAACTTGTGCTTTTGTTTTTAATACATTCTTATTTTTATAATTTTTATTTGTGAGTTTTTGTGTTTTAGGAGATTTTTCTTCTTTAGTCTTATTTTCATCAGAAGATTTGCTTTCAATACTTTTTTCTTCAACAGATTCTGTAGTATTTTTTTCTTCTGTTTCATTTTCTAATGCATCAGAAGTTTCATGATTATCAGCTTCTTCTTTATCATTTTTTCCCGATTTTACTTCTCCATTTTTTATATTATCTTTAGTTTCTTCCTCTAAATTCTTAGACTCTTTTTTCATTAATGTCCCATCTTCTGAGTAATTTTTAAGAAAATTTATTCCAAGAATTTCGTTTAATTCTTCTTTTAGATCTTCATTATAGTGAACTTGATTAACTTCTAGATTTATTTCATCACTTGCAAAAGCTTCTTTAGGCAAAAATGAAAAAGAGTAAAAAACTGCTAAGGAAATTACGCAAATTGAAAGTTTTTTGACCTTATATTTTCTTTTTCCTTTTAATATTGATGACTTTTTTTCATTAAAATAACTTGTGCTTTTATTTTCGCTTTTCATAAGCTTTCCTTCCTTTATATATACGTCGATATTTTTTCTAAGTTGATTAAGCTTAATTTCTTAATTCTTCTTATATTATAACATAAATAATTAAAATATTTTCAAGTGATTTTCTAAGCTTTATTAATTCACTATAATATTTATGTATTTTTATTCAATAAAGCATTGATTCATTATCTGCTTTTAGAATTTAATTTGCTAGCAAGATTGCAAAAATCATCTTTCCTTAATTCATAAAAAACTACAGAATTTAGCTTTCCTAATTGATCTTTGTAAGAATTGTAAGAAATGGATTTTTCTTTAAAACCTAGCTTTTCATAAACATGCTGGGCTCTTTTGTTAACTAAATTTGTATCTAGAGTAATAATTCTTGCACCCATTTTAAATAACTGATCAATAAATAGGCTTAAAATAATTCTTCCCAAACCCTTATCTTGATATTGAAATTCACATATTTTTATTCCTATGTCATAAACAAAATCACCTTGATATTTATAATTCATCTCTCCTATTGGCAAATTTTTATATTCTATAATTAGAGTTCTTTTTTTCTCATCACTATCATTTAAAAGTTGCTTTGAAATTTTTTCTGCACTTGTATTTAATCCCAAAGGAAAACCAGCATGAGCCATAACTTTGCCATCATTCCACCGTTTAGCCAATTGGTTTGAATCATCTGGATTTGCATTTCTGATATTTATGTCTAGGTATTTTATATCCAAAATTCTATCTCCTTTAAAAATTATTATATGATTTTTGGATAATCATACGTATTTATAAAAATTGGCACGCCAGGAGGGAATCGAACCCCCATCTTTGGCTTCGGACACCTTTATTTTGCCATTAAACTACTGGCGCAAGTATGATATTACTATACTGGATTTGATCTAAAAATCTTAGTGGCAAAAATGTGTTTCCAAGACCGCTATCGATATGGATGGTCGAATTTTTGTAAGTGTAAACTCCCTTGTCATAATTTGGCAAAAATCCCTCACCAGGACTAATAAGTCCCCCGATTATTGGAAATCTTACTTGCCCGCCATGAGTGTGACCAGAAAATACAAAATCAATATTCTCCTTATAATTTTCTCTGAAGTTTTTGGAAAAATGTGTTAATAAAATATTTATAGAATTTTCATTTCCTTGGTAATTTTCATAGGAAAAGTTAAACATACTTGTTCCATAAAGATAGATTTTTTGGCCTGAAACTTCTAAATACTTCCCATCATTGTTTAAATATTTGATCCCAAGTTTTTCCATTTCTTTTATAAATAAATCAAGTTTTGGGCCAGCTTCTTCGTGATTGCCGGTAATATAAAAAGTTTTTTTCTTTAATTTTGAAAGATTTTTCAAAAAATAAAGTGACCTTTCAATCTTCCTATCTTCTCCATAATCTAGAATATCTCCAGTAAGAACTATAAAATCCGGATCAAATTTTTTCATTTTTTCCATAACTTCGTCTAAATTTTTAAGAGCATTGGAATGAAAGTCAGAAATTTGCGTAATTTTTATTGGACTTAAAATTTTTGGATTTTTTAGGATAACTTTATTTTCCTTGGCGACAAAACATTGATTATCTATATATAAAGCTAGACTTAGGCCAGCTAACGCTAGTCCAAGTCCGATTTTCTTTTTTGTATTTTTATTCATCTAATTCCTCTATATAAGATTTATAGGTCATATCTGATGGAATTTTAAATCCAGCTCTTGGACTAAAACTTCTACCTGTTATATTTGCTCCATCTACAGTAGCAGATCGTTTAAATTGACTAGTAGTGAATCTTTTAAAATATGAAATTAACCATTTTTTAATTGTATCCAAGTCATATTTGTCCGAAAAAGCGCTATAAGCATCTTCTAAAATTTCTTTTGCACTTAAATGATAAGTCAAATGTTCATAGATAAAAAAGTCTATTAATTCATAAGGACCTATTATATCTTCTGTTTTTTGGCTAATTTGATCCTTACTTTCATTTATTAATTCTGGAGAAACTGGAGTATCGATAATATCCATCAAAACTTCTTTTAGTTTTATATTTTCGGTGTCATTTGCAATGGCTTCTATGATATATCTAATTTCTGTTTTCATCAAACTTGCATTTAATGAATAATTACTCATATGATCTCCATTGTAGGTTGCAAAGCCTTGCATATTTTCAGATAAATCGCCAGTTCCAATTACAATTCCATTTCCCATATTGGCAAGATCAAAAAGTACTTGAGTCCTCTCTCTTGCTTGAGCGTTTTCATAAGCACTGTCAGCTGTCACTCCATCATGACCAATATCTCTTAGGTGAATTTTGACAGCCTCGCTAATATCTATTTCCTTTAAAGTTAGACCAAGAGATTCGCAAAGTTTGTAAGCGTTAGATTTGGTCCTATGGCTTGTTCCAAAAGCTGGCATAGTATAACAGTGGATTGCTTTAAAGTCCATATTTTCTTTTTTAAATGCATGGACTATGGTAAGTAGTGCCATCGTTGAATCTAAGCCGCCAGAAATTCCTATAAATACATCTTTTATGCCGATATGATTCATTCGGCTTAATAATCCACTTGTCCCAATTTCTAATACATCATTTATATATTGATCTCTTTTTTCATAGACAGGTAAATAAGGGAATTTTTCTTTTTTTTCTATTGGATTATCAAATTTTTTATAAAATAAACTTTCTTCATCAATTTCAAGGCTAAATCTTCCCACATAATCAACTTCTTTATTGTTTGAGCTTTTGATTATTTCCCCATCATTTGCAATTATGTTTAAGCCAGAATAAACAAAATCTGTTGAGCTTTCTCCTAGGCCTTGAGATGTGTGGATGTAGGTTAAATCTTTTGACAAAAACTCAACTGCCTTTATAATTTTTTCATCATTTAGGGCAAATTTAGGATCTGCTGAAGGATGAAGAATTATTTGCCTTGAAAATTCTGCTTTTTCTTTATAGCTTAAGCTTCTAGGAATTGGCAAAAGTTCATCTTCGCCAATTGTAATTCCTATAGGCAATTGATTGATGGTTGCCCAGCTAGGATTAAAATCTGGCCAACTATCCAAAATATTTATGATTACATCATCTTCTAAATCATTGGCAAAAACATTTTTTTCTAGGATTGATAAATTTTTCTTTGTATAAATATATAATAGTTCGCCAGCTAAAATTAAGGCAATTGAATTATATAATTTGTTATTGTAAGAAAAAGGAAATCCCAAAGTAAATATTATTTTATAATCTTTTGAAAATTCCAACAATTCTATAAGCGCTTTTTCGCATGAGTCTACAAGATCTAAATATCCATCATATAAACTTGCTCCAGTAAGGCTTAGTTCTGGCAAAGATAAGATATCAACCTTATCTTGGTCGGCTTTTTTTATTATTTCTTTTATAGTTTCTTTATTTTTATTTACATCTCCAAGAGCAACTTTAAAGTTAGTTGATCTGATTTTTAAATTCTTTTTCAAATTCTCACCTCTTAAGATGATTTTACCACAAATATTTTAAGGCGCTTTTATTTGAAATAAAGTTAACAAAAATCTTTAATATAAATAGCTAATGAAGTATAATAAATAAAGATACGAATTGACTTAGGGAGGAAAAATGAACAATATTAGAGAAATTACCGATAATGTTTTTTATGTAGGTGTTAACGATCGTCGCATAGATAGATTTGAAAATATGTTTCCACTTACAAAAGGCGTGGCTTACAACTCATATTTAATTAAGGATAAAAAAAATGTTTTGCTAGATAGCGTTGAAGCTGCCTTTACCAGAGCTTATTTAGAAAATATTGAAAAAGCCCTTGACGGTGAAGATCTTGACTACCTAGTAGTTCACCATATGGAACCAGATCATTGCAGAAATATTGACTTTGTTTTGAATAAATATCCAAATGCAAAATTTGTTGGCAATGCAAAAACTTTTAAATTTTATGAACAATTTTACAATGATGCTTTCAAAGATAGATATTATGAAGTAAAAGAAGGCGATGAAATAGATCTAGGCAAGCACAAGCTTAAATTTGTCTTTGCTCCTATGGTTCACTGGCCAGAGGTTATGATGAGCTATGAATCAACCGATAAATTATTATTTACAGCTGATGCTTTTGGAGCCTTTAATACAATTGATGGACATTTAAAAGCAAAAAATATTATCCACAGAGGAAATTGGTTAGATGAAGCTCGTAGATATTATGTTAATATAGTTGGAAAATTTGGCAATCAAGTTCAAGCTCTATTTAAAAAAGTTCACGATTTGGAAGTTAATGCGATTTTGCCACTCCATGGTCCAGTTTATGATGATAAAGATTCAATTGATTTTATCATGGAAAAATATAATAAATGGTCAACTTTTACTCCGGAGGAAAAAGGTGTAGTTATTGTTTTTGCAAGTATGTATGGTGATACAGAGCAAGCTTGTGACATCTTAGCTAAAGAATTGGATGAACTTGGAGTAAATGAAGAAATAGAAATTTATGATGTTTCAAATACAGACCTTTCATATATAATTTCTGCTTGTCACAAATATTCCCATGCAGTTTTCGCACCAATAAATTATAATTCTGGTTTATATTATAAAATGGGAGCTTTCTTAGAAGAATTAGTTGGTACAGGTTATAAAAATAGACACGTAGCTTTTCTAAATAACTGGTCTTGGGGCGGAACAAGCCTTAAAGTTTCAAAAGAACTTTTGGAAACTGGCAAACACACCTATATTGGTGAAGATGTTTTAATTAATTCATCTGTTAAAGATCAACAAGTCGAAGAAATCAAAAACTTGGCCAAGGCTATAAAAGAAGATTTAGATAGAATGTAGGAAAAGATTATTCATAAAGTCAATAGTCCACAGATTGTAAAATTTGTGGATTTTTTGTTTATGAATCTAAAATGAATTAATATAAAAAAATCTTTGATAAAATTTCCTTATCAAAGATCTTTTTGTTTTATAATTTTTTTAATAACTTTACTTTAGAATTTTTATATGGTGGATATTTAATTTTATTATCAAAATTATCTGATGCAATCATAATGGATTTTTTATTAGAGAAATTTGTAAATCCTGAATATCCATGATATCCCCCCTGACCGCTATATCCAACTCCGCCAAATTCTAGATTTGGATTTGAAACTACCATCAAGGTATCATTTACCATTCCATTACCAAATTCCATATTATACATAACTTTTTCTTTGATTCTATCATCTTTGGTAAATAGGTAAAAGGCAAGTGGTTTGGCAAGTCTTTTTATTTTATATAAAATTTCATTGAGATTTTCGTAGGTAATTATTGGAAATATCGGTCCGAAGATTTCTTCTTCCATAAGTTTGTTATCAAAATCTACATTATCTATTATGGTTGGAGCAAGTTTTCTTTTTTGTAAATTATAGGATCCACCAAAAATTACATCTTGACCTTCTATTAAATCTAGAAGTCTTTTTAGATGATCTTGATTTATTATCTTAGGATAATCTTCGCAAGCTAAAGGATCATTTCCATAAAAATTAATCAAATTTTCTTCAAGCTTTCTAATAAATTTATCTTTAATAGCTGCATGAACTAATATATAATCTGGAGATACACAAGTTTGACCTGCATTTACAGTATTGCCCCAAGCAATTGATCTTGCCGCCAAATTGATATTAGCATCCTTTTCAACTATAACTGGAGATTTTCCTCCTAATTCCAAAGTCACTTTTGAAAGATTTTTGCTGGCTTTTTCCATAATTATTTTACCAACTTTGCTTCCACCAGTGTAAAATATGTGATCATATTTATAAGAAAGTAATTCATCATAAGTCACTTCTTCATTATCCACTACATGAATATAGGAATTTTTAAAATTGCTATTTAGCATTTCTCTTATGACTTTTGAAGTAGTTTTAGACTTTCTGCTTGTTTTTAAAATTACAGTATTTCCAGCAGCTACAGCTTCAACTAAAGGGTCGATAGCAAGTGAAAAAGGATAATTCCATGGAGATAAAATTAATGTTACTCCAAGTGGTTCATAAAGTGTGTATGATTTTGCTGGCATAGAAAAAATAGGGGTTTTTTCATGGATTGGACTCATCCACTTATCTAAATTTTTTATGGCCAAATCTATTTCACCATAGACCATCATTAGCTCTGTCGAATAAGCTTCAAAATTAGACTTTCCCAAATCATTTTTTAAGGCTTGCAAAATAATTTCTTCGTATCTTTTGATTATCGCTTTTAATTTATATAGATTATCTTTTCTAAAATCTTTTGTTTTTGTCTGACCAGCATAAAAATATTCTCTTTGATTATCAACTATTTTCCCTAAATTCATCATACACTCCTTATGAATAATTATTAGCTAAACAAAGGCAATAATTATTTGTTGTTTTTATTTTTTAAAGCCTCTGCCATCTTTTCTAAACCAGTTTCTAGATAAGACTTTGGACAAGCCAAATTAATTCTAACCATTCTATTTGCATCGCTAACAAAAGCCTTATCAGCTTCGATAATTACTCCAGCTTCTTTGGCAAAAAATTCTTCTAGATTTTCATCATAGGAAAAATATTCTTTGAAATCTACCCAAGCTAAATAAGTTGTTTCTGCTTTTGTAACAATAGCCTTAGAAATATTTTTATCAAAAAATTCATAAAGAAATTCAAAGTTTTTATCCAAATAAGAATTTAAAGCCTTTAGCCAAAATCCGCCTTTGCTATAAGCTGCAATTATTGCTTCATGGCTTAAAGGATTAACTTTGTTATTATTATAGAAATTCCATTTTTTTAGTAAATTTTTGTTTCTAATTAGAATACATGATTCAGCTAAACCAGCTATATTAAATGATTTAGAAGCTGACATACAAGTTATTAGCTTATCGTAAGTTGCCATAACTTTACCCAAAGGAATATGAGCTATGGTTTCTTTTCTTCTTAGGTCGCAATGAATTTCATCAGAAATAACAAAAATATCATGTTTTTCTATTAAATCTTTTAATTTAGCAAGTTCATCATTTGTCCACGCTCTGCCAGTAGGATTATGAGGATTACAAAAGATAAATAAGCTCACATCATCTCTTGCCATTTTTTTATCCAAATCATCAAAATCTAGGGAGTAATTTCCTTTATCATCTTTAAGAAGAGGGCTTGTGATAAATTCTTTGCCATTAAGCTTTGCGGCATTGGCAAATTGGCTATAAGAAGGACTATTAATTAATACTTTTTCACCATCTTTTAAAATATAGCCTACTAATTTTATTAAGGCATCGACAACTCCATTTGATAATACTAACTCATCTTTTTGGAAAGTAAAATCATATCTTTCTTTGCACCATTTGCTTAAAGCGTCATAAAGTCTTGTATCATTATTTACAGTATAGCCAAAAATTTTCTTTGCAATTCTTTCTTCCAAAGCTTCTCTTATTTCTGGCGCAACTGCAAATTCCATATCTGCTATCCAAAATTGAATAAGCTCTTCATCCTTAAAAGGTAATTTTATTTGTGAATCGTGAAAGACACCTTCTTTGTAAGCTTCAAATTTTTTGGCATTTGTATTAGATCTGTCAATTATTTGATCAAAATTATAATCCATAAATCCCCCCCCTTGCTATAATTAAAAAAGCGGCAATGAAGAAATTCACTGCCGATAATTTATTTTTCTTATAAGCTTGCTATAGCTTCGATTTCTAAAACTCCACCTTTTGGCAAAGCTCCTACTTGTATAGCAGATCTTGCTGGTTTGTGGTCGGTAAAATATTGACCATAAACTTCATTTACTGCTGCAAAATCATTAATATCAGCTAAAAATACTGTGCATTTAATAACTTTATCCATGCTTGTTCCAGCTTCTTCTAGTATAGCTTTTATATTTTCAAGAGCTTGTTTACTAGCTGCTTTTATTTCTGTTACTAATTCACCAGTTTCTGGATTTAGTGGTAGTTGACCAGATGTAAATACTAAATTGTCAGTAACAATTGCTTGAACGTATGGTCCTATTGCAGCTGGTGCTTTTTTTGTGTTAATTTCTTTCATTTTAACTCCTTAAAATTTTATTTATCCAAAATTTAAAATTTTATTTAATAAATTTTTAGATACTCCTCTAAAGTTAGATCATTCTCATAGATTTCTTTTGCATTTGCAACTCCAACAAATCTAAAATGCCAAGAGTAAGCAACGTGTTTTGTTTTATCTTCTTTGCCAGATGGATATCTTTCAATAAATCCATACTTGTAGGCATTTTCGCTTAACCATTTGTATTCAGCAGTTTTTTCAAATTTGTCGTTATATTTGGTTCCTTCTGTAAAGAAATCAAAGGCACAACCAAGTTGATGTTCATTGCATCCAGGCACTGTACTTTCTATTTCTCCAGCTTCATACATCTTTCTTTCAAGATCATAAGATCTATAATCAGATGCAATTTTTATATCAAGACCTTCTCTTTCCATGTCTTGTCGCATGGTTTCAAAAGCTCTTTTTGCTGTCTTATCTACCCCTGGATCAAAATCTTCAGGTAATGGATATTCTTCGTTAACATAAACTAATCCATTTATTATTTTTATTTGCTTGTCATTATTTAGTTTGGATAGACCAAATTTATTTACATAATAATAGGCATCATTAATTTTGATTTTTGTAAAGCCATTTTCTGTGCCGTAGCTTGCTACATAAGTTCCTTCTTTGATAAATTTTTCTGTTTTTGAATAATCATTCGGATACTGGTAGGCATATTGAGTTTTTGTGCATAGTAGATATTCTTTTAAATTCTCGTCATACATATCATCAGTAACTTGTAAATTCTTATCTACCTTTGCATCATCAAAACCTATTTGAGTTGCTATATGATCATCTGTCTCACTAATATTTTCATGAGCTTCTTCGATTATATTGTTTATACTTCCCGATGCTTGTCTATATTCAACTGGCCTTTCAATTTGAAATTGATCCTTAGGATTATTAAAACCGAAATGGAATATTCCTGCTATAGCTAAGGCTGCCAAAACACTTCTACTTAAAATTTTTTTGTTTCTTGCTTTTCTTCTGCGTTCGTTTTTTCTCTTTTTTTCTCTGATACCTATATTAGACATATAAAATTCCTATTCATTTATTTCAATTGTTGTTCTGTATTTTTATATCAGTAAGTCTGTGGGAAACAAGTGAATAATTATTATAAAATATATCTCAATTTTATTTTCAATAATTGCTTTACTTGCTATTTACATTATAACATTATTTGATAAAGAATACTAGTGCTTTTTTGGCTAAAATCTAACATTTTTACAAAAAAAACAGCCTAAAAGGCTATTTTTTTTAATATTATTATATTTTGTATTATTTTTTGAAAAAATCTAATAATTTTTGGAAGAAATTTTTCTTAATTTCCTTAGAGTTATTATCTGTTTTCAATCTACTATCTCTTCTTACAGTTACTTTTTTCACCAATTCTTTATCCTTTGATTCTATCTCGTGTTTTTTTGCTAAATTTATTAATTTTTCCTGAGCATTTATATTGTTAATATTTTGAACTTTTGTGTAAGTGCCATTTGCTAATAATTTTCTAATTTTCACATCATCTGATAGCATTATGTCCATATAATTTAAAATTCTTTGCTTAATCTCAGAATCGTAAACTGGCAAAGCTACTTCCATCCTGTTTCTTATATTTCTTGTCATGAAATCTGCAGATGATATAAATAACTTACAATCTTCTCCTTGGCCAAACTGATAAACTCTAGAATGTTCTAGAAATCTTCCAACGATTTGATAAATGTTTATATTTTCAGTTTTATTTTTTACATTTGGCAATATACAACAAATTCCTCTTACAAGCATATCGATTTTTACTCCCTCTTTTGAAGCGGTGGATAATTTATCGATTATTCTTCTATCAGATATGGAATTTACTTTTATTCTAATGTAGCCGTTGGCAGAGTTTTTTTGATTTTCAATTTGCTCATCTATTAGCTTTGCCAATCCTTCTTGCATGCTTTTTGGACTTACCATAAGATTTGAGTATTCGCCTTCAAGATTTCCTAGAGCAATATTGTCAAATAATTCTTTGGCGTCTTGTCCAATTGCACCACTTGCAGTCATTAAAGAAAAATCTGTATATAATTTTGCTGTTTTTTCGTTGTAATTTCCAGTTGCAGCCTGAGTTATATAGTTTATATTTCCATCTTTGTCTACTCTTGTGATTAAGCAAACTTTAGAATGAGTTTTGTAATCATCAAAACCATAAAGGATTTTACAACCCGCTTCTTCTAATTTTGATGACCAGAAAATATTGTTATCTTCATCAAATCTTGCTCTTAATTCCATTAAAGCTGTTACATCTTTTCCATTTTCGCTTGCTTTTATCAAAGCCTTGGCAATTTCGCTATCATGAGCGATTCTGTATAAGGTTATTTTTATAGATACTACTGAATCATCACAAGCTGCTTCGTTTAACAGTCTAATTACAGGTTCCATTGACTCGTATGGGAAGGATAGGAAAATATCTTTTTTGTTGATTTGATCTATCATTTTCTCTTTGGTGTTTACCATTGGAGAATTTGTTGGAGAAAATGGATCATAGGAGTATTTTTTAACTATATTTCCTGGCAAATCTCCCAATAGGGAAAAGATAAATCCTGCTTGCATAAGCGACTTATTTACGAAAATATTTTTCTTATCCAATTTAAATTGTTCCATCAAAAATTCAATTGATTGATCATCTAAATCAGAATCAACTTCAAGTCTAACTGGTTGCAATCTTTTTCTTTTTTTAAGCTGCTTTCCCATATATTCTCTAAAGTCTTGATCCATTTCATAATCATCAGCATCATAATCAATATCTGTATTTCTTGTAAGTGAGAGTAAGTATTCTTTTTCAACTTTATAACCATCAAATACTTGATAACCATATTCTTTTATAATATCTTCTATGAAAACAAAAGATGTATCGTTTATTTTTAGGTATCTTTTTATCTTATCTGGAACGTTGATTAATCCGATTTCTTTGCTAACTTCATCTTTGATTTTTCTTAGAGAAAAGAACATTGTTAAAGCTAGATTTGGTAGTCTTGGGAAAGGATGAACTCTATCAATTATTTGAAAATTTAATATGGGTTCAATTTTACTTTTGAAATAGAATTCAACATTTTTCTTATCTTTTTCGCTTAATTCGGAAACTTTTAATAAATTGATTCCATTTACTTTCAATTCATCGACAATTTGATCAAAAACTTGGTCTTTTTTTCTATATAAGTCCAAACATTCTCTTAGAATTGCATCAATTTGTTCTTCACTTGTCATGCCTGACTTGTTATCTACGGGTTTCTGTTTTAATTTTCTGAAATGAGTAAGACTTCCTACTCTAACCATGAAAAATTCTTCTAAATTTGTATCAAATATAGAAAAAAATTTTAATCTTTCAAGGACTGGAACATCCTTGTCACTGGCTTCTTCCAAAACTCTTTGGTTAAATTTTAGCCATGATAATTCTCGATTTTGCGTAAAAGATATGTCATTCATTCTTCTTATTTATTCCTTTCTATTAGTTTGTTATATACATAACCTTCTCTTACACCAGTTTGACTTACGCTTATTTCTTTACATGAAAAATATTTTGAAATTCTGTTTAAAATTGCCATTCCTGGAAGAAGTGTATGGACTCTGTCAGGTTTTATTTCAAGAATCAAATCCAAAATTTCTCTTGGTTCTTTCTCTATTATTTCTTTTAACATTTGGCAAAATTTGTTGCTTTGCATGGTAGTATTGTAGGGATCTAGCTTGTAGTATTCGTTATAAAATAATAGACTTGCTCTGGCAGATCCACCTACTGCACACAATAGATCATGACCTTCTCTATAAACTTTTTTCTTTTCTAGTAAAGATTTTATTTCTTCATCAATTAATTTTTTCTCATCTTTATTCATAAATAAGCCATTTACAAAATCGTTAAAGCCTGAAAGTGACCCAATAGAAATGGAACTTGATTTTATAACTTTGCTTTGATCGATTATGACAATTTCAGATGAGCCACCGCCTATGTCTGTAAGAACTCCTCTTGTAACTCCTACAGAAGAACTTGCTCCAATAAAGGCAAATTTTGCTTCTTCTTCTTCGCTTAATATTTCTATATCAAGATCTAATTTATCCTTAACAATTTTAAGAATTTCCACTCTATTTGTAGCATCTCTTATAGTAGCAGTTGCAAAAGGATGAAGCTCGTCAATATCACCAAAATGATCCACAACAGTTTTAAATTTCTTTAATACGCTCAAAAGCCTCTCGATACCCTTATCGCTTAAAGCTCCATTTTTTACATAAGATCTAAGGGATGCTTGTTCTTTTTCATTAAAAAGATTTAAAACTTCTTCACCATTTACCTTGTATACTGAAAGTCTAACAGTATTTGAACCTATATCTATAACTGCATATATCATTTATAACTCCTTAATTAACAACTGGTAATCTCTATCAATTACCATATCTATCATATTTTTCGTATTATTATCAATTTTACTCATAATTATTTTTATCTTGCTCGAAGAATTTTCATTCCTATTTAAAATATAAGCAAAATGATTGGCTGGATTAATTATATTAGCCTTATAAGTTAAATTTTTTCTTATCGAATCTTCTATAATCGGATAATGAGTGCAAGCAAGAATAATATTTGCTATTTTTCTCTCATTGGCAATTTCTAAATATTCTTTTAAAATCTCATCAAGCTCATCTCCAGAAATTATCCCATTTTCAATAAAATCTACTAACTTAACTGCAGCTATTTCATAAACCTTAGATCCTGTCAATTTTTCTATATTATTTTTATAAAAATGACTATCTATAGTTTTTTTAGTCCCAAGCACTAAAAAATCTCCGGCAAAATTTTTTGCACCAATTAGACCACCATCTGTAATTGGATAAAATTTTTTCTTGTACTTTTCAGTTAGAAATTTAGTAGATGTAATAGACATGGTATTGCAAGCAATTACATAATAATCTATATTAAAATTTTCCAAATAATTTACAATTTGGTCAGAAAATTCTATTATTTGCTTTTCATCTCTATTTCCATAAGGGGCTCTTAAACTATCGCCAAAATAAAAATAATTTGCATTTTTTTGCTTTATTAATTCTTTTAGAACAGTAAGTCCTCCCAGTCCTGAATCAAAAATGCCTATATTAGTCATTAATAAATTCCACCTTTTCTACAAAATCATACTTATCTTTAAGTTTTAAATAAGCATTGTTAAGCTTAATATCATCAGTAAAAATCCCAAAAATGCTTGCTCCACTTCCTGAAACAAGAGCATTTAAAGCTTTATGATTTATTAGCTCATTTTTAATTTCAGATAAGTGAGGAAAAAGTCTAAAAACCTCATCTTCCATGACATTTTTAAATTCTTTTATGACTTTCTCATCTCCTTTTTCTAATCTTTTTATTATATTATCATTATCTATTATTCCATAATCTGAAAGATTCTTGTAAATATCCTTTGAAGAAATTTTTGTCCCATCATTAATTAAGAGAGCTTTCATTTGTAAATTATTAGTAAAAGGACTAATAATTTCGCCAATTCCCCTTGCTCTTGCTGGTGACTTAGTTAAGAAAAAACTTATGTCAGCTCCTAGTTTTTTTGCAAGATCTTTTTTGAAATCTAAAGACAAATTTAGATCCCAAAGCTCATCTAAAGCTTTTATCATTTCAGCTGCGTCAGTAGATCCACCTGCAAGTCCCGCAGCAATAGGAATATTTTTTGATAGCCTCAGGTCAATTCCTGGATTGTCTGTCCTATCTTTTAATAGATCCCAGACCTTGTAAATTAAATTTTCTTCTAAGGGGCAAATATTTTCTATATTTGATGAATAGTTAAATTCTCCTGTAGAATTTTTACTTATTAACAACTCATCAAATATATTAATCTTTGTCATGATGCTATCAATTTCGTGGTAACCATCATCTCTTTTATACAAAGAATCTAAAGTTAGATTTATTTTTGCGTAACATTTTCTTATCATTGTAACCTCAATATAAATTATAACAAAAATACATAAATTTTAATAGAAAAATCTGTTAATTTCAAATATTTAACATAAGTTTTACCATCTCATTACAAAGTTATAATATTTGATTATTCCATAAAGATAAAAATATAAACCATCATTTAATCTAATTAATTTTGAAACAATTAATGGTTTTCTAAGAAAAATTTTAATATTTTTATTTAAATTTCCCAAAAAAATCAGAGATAGGAATCCTATCTCTGATAGTAAACTTAATTATATTATTTTGTCAATTGACTTTTAAATACTCAAAGTTTTTTATTTTTTCTTTTTTAGTGCTAAGCCTGCACCTGCCATTACAAGTACTAATGGAGCTACTGGGAATATTCCTGTTTTTGGATTACCAAAGCCAATTAGTTTCTTTGCTTTTTTATTTTTAACTTCTTTTTTGATTACTTTCTTTTCTATTTTTGTAATTTGACCCATTTGATAAGGGACTTCATCTGGATCGACCTTGCCCATGGTTACCATAAAATGATCACCAACTTTGGCATTTTTATCTCCCAAGTTATCAAAATTAGTTGTAAATTCCTTGTCTTTGTATTCTATATCTCTTAGACGAGCTTTTTTTCCACTCTTATCAAAAATTTCGCTTAGTACAAATTCACGAGTTATTACTCCTGATTTTTCTTTTAGTCCACTTATTGAATCATTTAATTCTTTTGTAGCCTTATCTACTTCTTCTTGACTTAGATTAGATTTTTTTACTAGAGCTTTGGCATTTTCAAAAGCATTTTGGAATCTTTCAACGCTTTTTTTGGTATAGCTTCCATCTCCAATAAGGATATTATCTGCTTTTTCAATTGCTTTGTTAAGCTCTTCTAAATTTGTCTTAGTTTCTTTCTTTATCCATTTTTCTATTTTTTTGATATCGTCAAATGTTTTATCATAAACATCGTTAAAAGTTATCAGATATCTATCTCCGATTTTTGGATATTTATCTTTTAATTCATCTAAACTTAATAGATAAATATTACCAGTCGCTTTGATATCTTTTAGATTTGCGTCCTTGCCATCTTTACTTTCAGTAATATCTACAAGTTCAAATTCTCTTGTTACAATATTTTCCTTGACACTATCAAAAGTTTTAGTAACTTCAAAAATTTTGCCAAATTGTGCTGGAATTGATTTTGTTGCCGTACCATCCCAGGTTATTTTATATCTATTGCCAATTTTTGCACTGTCATCTTTTAAATCTTTTACTTCGATTAAAAATAGATTTGCTTTATTTCCAACTTCAAAAATTGTTGCAGCTTTATTTTCTTTGCCTATTTCAGAAATTTCAAATTCCAAAGTGGTTTTTTCTTCATTTTCTTCTTCGTTTAATTTGTCAACCCTATAAATCGTACCAAATTGAGCTGGATAGGATTCAAGTGTTATTCCATCCCAATAAATTCTATATTTATCTCCAACTTTTACATTTTCATCTCTTAAGTTATCGCTTGATAAAGAATATAGGTTTTTGTCATTAGCTATTTCTGCTATAATTACAGAAAATCCTGATTCTTTATCGCCCTTTACTTCTTTTGCTATAAAATCCATCTTTTCAATATTGGCAGGTAGCTTTGAAATATCCATATTAGTTGGTTTTTCATATTTTTTTACCAATTTAAGATCTTCTTTTTTAATTTCTTTGCCATCTAGATCAGAAAGAGTTTTTTTGCTTGTGATTTCATATTGATCATGGATTGCTAGGTCATCTTCAAAGAAAGATTTATCAAGTGTTAAATTGGTATCTTTATCTAGTTCTACAAAAATTACTGCGTCATTTTTCTTTTCCCCTTGATAAAGTAAAGTAACTTCCTTATCTTTGATTTTTATTACTTCATAAATATATTTATGAGTTTCTTCTTTTTGTTGATTTGTTGAAGCAACATTATTTTCTTTTGCATAAGCATTGTTTCCAATCGAAAGAATAAATGCCATACTAAGACCCAAGGCTAAAACTTTTTTGTTCATAATATCCTCCTTAACTCTTTCTTACAAGTATTATACCCTGCTATGACAAAATTTATACAAATTTTGATGAAAAATCCATAATTTCTACATAATTTTATGGCAAAGAAAGACTTAGCTTGAATTTATTTATAAAAATTTTATAGTTATTATAAAGAGTATTTTAAAGGAGATTAATTTGAAATTTATTTCGTGGAATATAGATTCGCTTAACGCTGCCCTTACCAGCGATTCAAATAGGGCTATTATGACTCGTGATGTCATAAAAACAATAATAGATGAAAATCCAGATATTATAGCTATACAAGAAACCAAAATTCCTCAAACAGGCCTAAACAAAAAACATAAGGCAAAACTTGAAGAATTTTTCCCAGCTTACGATTACGTCCATGTTACAAGCAGAGAAGGCGCTCGCAAATCCTATGCGGGTTGTATGACTCTCTATAAAAAAGATTTAAAGTGCATGGAAAGTTTTCCAGAAATCGATGCACCTGATACTATGGACCTTGAAGGAAGAATTGTAACTTTAGAATTTGAAGATTTTTATTTTAACCAAGTCTATACACCAAATGCTGGTAATGAGCTAAAAAGATTAAACCTTAGACAAATATGGGATGAGAAATTTGCACAATATCTTTCAACTTTGGATAAAAATAAGCCAGTAATATCAGCTGGAGATTTTAACGTGGCTCATAGAGAAATTGACCTTGCTCATCCAGACAATAATCATTTTTCAGCAGGTTTTACCGATGAAGAAAGACAAGGATTTACAAATCTTTTGGCAAAAGGTTTTATCGATACATTTAGATATGTAAATGGAGATGTTAAAGATAAATACACCTGGTGGGCTCAAAGAGTAAAGACAAGCAAGATTAACAACTCTGGCTGGAGGATAGATTATTTTCTAGTAAGTGAAAGAATCAAAGATAAAATAAAAAGATCTGATATGATAGATTCTGGAGATCGCCAAGATCATACCCCAATAGTTTTGGAAATTGAAATCTAATATTTTTCATTTTAAAATCAAAAAACTAGCTAGATTTTTCTAGCTAGTCTTTTTTTAATTATTCTTACTTTTCTTGTAAGCTACTGCTGATGAGATTAATAATCCTAATGGTAGAAGCATTGATTCTACGCCAGTTTTAGGGTTTTTGTTTGCAGTTTTTGCTTTTTCATTGGTTTTTTGTTCTGGCTTTTTGTTATCTTTGTTATCTTTTGAGTTTTTCTTATTTTCTATGTTGTCTTTATTGTTGTTTTTGTTCTTTTCTTCTGGTTTTTTATTTTCAGGAGCTTTTGCTTCTTTTACCTTTTCAATTTTAGTGATTTTTGCAAATTGAGCAGGATCGCTTGTTAGAATTTCATCAGAGTGAGTGATTTTATATTTATCTCCAACTTTGACCTCATCTTTAAATTCTTTTTTAGCTACTGTATATAGGTCTTCACTATTTTCCATAAGTTCAGAGCCATCTTCCTTACTGTAGTAAGAAAGTGTTACTCCTTGTTCATTTACTTCTTTAACTTTATAAATATTTGTAATTGTTGCAGTTTCTTTAATTTTTTCTTCAATTTTTTCTACATCGTAAATTTTGTTAAAGATTGCAGGATTTGAAGTCATCACTACATCGTTATGAGTAATATTATATTTTTCTCCAACTTTAACTTCGCCTTTGAAATATTTTTTCTCAACCATGTATTTTTCTGATTCAGATCCAATTTTTTCTACAATTACTCCTTGTTCATTAACTTCTTTTACTAAGTATTGGTCTGTAATTTTTTCTTCCGGAAGTTTTTCATCTTCTTTTTTTACTTCTTTAATTTCGTAAATTTTTGAAAATTGAGCTGGATTTGACATCATGATATTTCCATCACTTGTAATGTCTAATTCTTTACCTTTTTCTAGTTTTATCTTATCAAATTTATTTTTTTCTACTTGATAAAGGTCGTCGTCGAAGCCTTTTTTGTTAAGAATTACATAATCATCTTTAATTTCTTTTACAACGTAGGTTTCTGTGACTTTTTCATCTTTTTTGCTTGATATTTCTTCTATTTTTGTTTCTTTTTTTGCGTCATCTTTTACATCATCTGCCATTACTTGGCTTAAATTTGTCATAGCTAATGCTAGGACAAGGCTTGTTATTACTAATTTTTTATTCATAATATCCTCCTATATGATATATTAGCAAAGAGGATGTTAAATTTGTATAAATTTTGTTGAAAAAAAACTATATAATAATTATTTTTTTAATTTTTTTATTGGCAAATAATTATCATATAGTTTTTACTTGTTTTTATTTTATTAAACTTTTAGTTTCTTTTCACCATTATAAACTTCATCAATAATAGCAGAGCCTAGGCAAATTTCTCCTTGGTAAAAAACTGCTGCTTGACCTGGAGTTACTGCTTTTGTTGGGTCGTATGTTACTTCAACATGATCTTTGTCAAGAATTTTTACTTTTGCATTTATATCTTTTTGTCTATATCTAAATTTCGCGGTACAGATAAATTCTTTTGGAAGTTTTTTCTTGCTAAAGGTTGAAAATTCGCTTGCTAATAGCCTATTTGAAAATAATAATGGATTATTTGCTCCTTGGCAGACAATAAGTTCGTTTTTGTCTAAATCTTTGCCACAAACAAACCAAGCTTCTCCATCTCCACCTATGCCAAGTCCTCTTCTTTGGCCGATTGTGTGATACATCAATCCATCGTGTTTGCCCAAAATATCTCTCTTTGTATCTACAATATTTCCAGGCTTGGCTGGTAAATAATTGGATAAAAATTCGTTGAAATTTCTTTCTCCTATAAAACAAATGCCTGTAGAATCTTTCTTATCAGCTGTTGCTAGCTTGTATTTGTGGGCAATATCCCTTACTTCAGATTTTTGAAGATTTCCAACTGGAAATAGAACATCTTTGATTTGTTCTTGCGATAATTGGCTTAAAAAATATGTCTGATCTTTGTTATTATCAAGACCTCTAAGCATTATAGTTTCATCCGTTGATCTATCAACTCTTGCATAATGACCAGTTGCTATATAATCTGCTCCCAATTTTTTAGCATAAGCTAAAAAGGCCTTAAATTTAATTTCCTTATTGCACATTATATCAGGATTAGGAGTTCTGCCTTTTTTGTATTCATCCAAAAAATAAGTAAATACTCTATCGTAATATTCTTTTTCAAAGTTTATTGCATAATAAGGAATTCCTATTTGATTGGCAATTTTCACAGCATCTTCGTAGTCTTCTTCTGCTGTACAAACTCCATTTTCGTCTGTTTCATCCCAATTTTTCATAAAAATTCCAACAACGTCATAGCCTTCTTCTTTTAGCAATAGAGCAGCCACAGATGAATCTACTCCGCCGCTAATACCGACTACAACTTTTGTATCTTTTTTATCCTTCATTATTTAATCCTTCCAAAACTTCTATGGCCTTATCGACTTCTTCTTTGGTATTTGTATAACCAAAAGAAAATCTTATAGAATGTCTTGCCCTATCTTCATCGTACATATTTGTTATGACATGGCTTGGCAAAAAACTTCCCGCTCTACAAGCAGAGCCGGCTGATGCACAAATTCCATGCATATCTAAATAAGTTAATAAAAAATCAGACTTATAATCTTTAAAATAAATATTTAAAATATGATCAGATGAATTTTCGATAGATCCATTAATCTGATAATTAATCTTTGATTTCTCAAGTTTTTCTATAAAATGTGTTTTAATTTCTCTTATTTTTTCTCTTTCTTTGATTGTCTTTGGAAAACTTTCTGCCATTGCATAAGCTCCAGCCACAAAAGAAGTTCCAGCTCTGCGATTTTTCTCTTGTTCGCCACCTTTTATAAAAGGATTAATATTTTTTCTACTATAAAGTATGCCAAAACCGTTTAAGCCACCAATTTTATGACCTGAAAGCGATAGAAAATCACACCCTATCTCATTTACATCAATGTCAAGATGTCCGTAAGCTTGGACTGCATCTACATGAAAGCAAATATCCTTATCTTTAAGGAATTCTCCAATTTCTTTTACTGGTTGAATAGCTCCGCTTTCATTATTGACATACATGATGCTAACAAGCTTTGTATCTTCCGTTAATTTATTTTTTAAATCCTCAAGTGAAATTATTCCATATTCATTAGCAGCTAAGAAAATTGAATTTTCTTTATCAATTGCCTTTAATATAGAATCGTGTTCTATTGCACTTGTAATAATTTTTGAATTTTTAAATTGACTTAAAACTGTGTTATTGCTTTCGCTTGCTCCTGATGTAAATATCACGTTCTTAGGATCTGCTCCTATTGATTGGGCGATTTTTTCTCTAGATTCTTCTAAGATTTTTTTGCTAGCTCTGCCTTTTGCGTGCAAGCTATCAGGATTTCCATCAAATTCTTCCTTATTTTCCCATATATATTTTAAAATTTCTTCTCTTTTTATTGCAGTTGCTGCATAATCAAAATAAATCATATTCACCTTCTATCTTGTCAAATTATACTATTTCTAAGCAGTTTATTCTATTATTTAAAAATTTTACAAAAAAAATAAGCTCTGGAAATTTCCAGAGACATATTTAAAAATCTATTTCTTTTTACTAGCCATAATCAAAAATTGCTAGTCGAAACTTCAGTCTTTTGCAAGGCTAAAAGCTTTCTTTAAACTATTAATTAAATTCCTCATCAGCTAGTATGTGCTTTAAAACTTCTGCTTCTTCTTTAGTAAGGGTAACCCCCTTGCTCATTCTACTATGATCTTCATTCCAATCACGAATATCATATTTTGGAGCTCTTTCATTCCAGCTAACAAGGTTAAGCTCTTTTGTCCAGCCTTTTGCATTTGTTGAAAGTACTCCCAAATTTTCTACTATTTCAAATTTTAACTCTGCCATTTTTCCTCCTATTTTTTTGCTAATAATAATCTATCATTTACAGCAGCTTGAATCACTTTATAATCGTAACCTGCATAAGTCAATCTTTTTTGTCTATTAGCTCCAACTCCCCATTTACCAGCTAATATTTCATCAATTAAAATATTTAGTGGTTTTCTAGATTTTCCTTTTATAATATGTGGATAATCTTTGTAGTGAACGCTCATATCGACATCGTATTTGTAGCCATCTACCCTACTTTGGTAGGAAAATTGCCAAGAATCAAAATCACTTGATTTATAATTTGCAAAGTCTTTTGAGCTAAGATCAGCCACCCAAAATTCATTGTTATTTCTTATATCTTTGGTCAAATACTTATCTGCAAACCAAGGATAAGAATAAATTCCAGCTACAAATCCATGTCTTTTCATTGTCATGATAAAAGCTTCAGCTGCTTCTGAAATCTCACCTTTACTTGCCTTTGCTTGTCTTTTGTCATCTTCAATATCAATATAAACAGGCATAGATACATTTTTATCTTTTATAACATCATAGACAAATTCCGCTTCTCTAATACCTTCAGCAGCATTAATCGCTCTTGAATAATGGTAAAATCCCAAAGGGACATTTCTTTTATTAAGTTCCTGGTAATGTTTTTCAACATACAAGTCTCTTCTTATTCTAAGAGTTTCTGCATCCATAATTGAAGTTCTAAGAATTGCTCCATCGATATCTTTGGCAAATTTGTCATAATTAATATGGCCAGGATTTTGATGTTCAGAAATATCTACAACTCTCTTATAAACAGGACTTTTTGAATAAAGTGGAGATGGAGAAACATCTTTGATTTCTTCTTTTTCTTCTTTTACAATTTTAATACCACCATCGGGAGTTTCAACAATTCTCTCTTCAACCTTAACATCAGTAACTTTATAATCAGGAACAATATCCTTATTAGGATCTTGCTTATAATTTTTGATTCTTTCGTTTACTGCGCTTTTATCATAGTCTATATCGTATTTATCCAAAATTTCATCAAGATTGCTATCGTCATATTTTATAATATCGTCAGCATAGGAAATGCTTGGACAAATAAAACCTGCGACTAATCCTAACACAATTATATTTCTATAAAGCTTTTTCATAATCTACCTTTCTTATTGTATATCTTATATTTAAACTTTATTTTTAAAAATTTGCAAGTTTATAAGATTAATTTCTGAATTAATAAAAATTTTTCTAAAGTTAAATTCATTAATTTCTATTAGAATCTAAGGAATTGGGATCATACAAATTTTCAGTATATATAATATCCCCATATTTTTCCTTTAATTGAATCGCCATTGGTGGAGCATTGCTATTAGGATCTTTTAGATTAAGACCTAAATGATAACCACCATAAATTCCCATAATTCTCTTATCATCAAATTTTTCATATTCTCTAACAAAATTTTTAACCATCATATTTTCCCTATAATCATCATCATTTTCCATGTAAAATTTAAACCCCTGATTATTATTTTCTTTACAAATCTTGTACTCATAAGAGTCTAGCTTACCATTATTTCTAAGATACCTAAGGTAAGCATTACCAGTAGTCATATATTGATGGTCTACGTCAGTTCCATGAAAAATAGTCTCTGGACAATTTTCCTTAATTTTTTTAAAATGCTTTTTGTAATATGGATTATGAGCTAAAGTTCCTTTTAAATTATCATAAATAAAATCAAGAATTCTATCATCATCTTCTTTCATCCACATATTTAAAAACGCTGCACCTGCATAAGACTCTTCAATAAATAAATGCCTAAAACCATAATTCTTGTAATAATCACTCCAAATCTCAAATTCTCTATCCATAATCTCCTTTTCGCCATGCAACTCACCGTAAAGATAAATTTGATGTTTAGAATCAGGAAGTTTTGAGTTATTAGAGTTTTTAGCAATCAAAAAAACTAAAAATGCAAATATTGATAAAATAAATATGGATTTTTTCTTATTAAATTTCATTATTTGACACCTCATAAATAAACTAATCATAAATGACATTACTTACATTTTAATAGTTACAATATGAAAATGCAAACTGCAAAAAGGCACAAAAAAACTGATACTCATGTATCAGTTTAATTTGTTTAGCAGCTTCCTACTCTACCGGGAGGCTTCCCTCCGAGTACCATCGGCGTTGTTGGGCTTAACTTCTGTGTTCGGTATGGTTACAGGTGTATCCCCAGCGCTATCGCCACTATATTCATGACCCTAACCCAATTTACGAAGTAAATTGCTGGTAGGTCAGATGTCGAGCTGTTTCAAATCTTTGATTTGTCAAAGCTCCGACCTGTCAACTTTTAGTTTCGGTTTGGTTTTTGAACCTTTAAAACTGTTCGTAAGTTTCTACCAATCGCGCTTTGCGCTCTTGGGAAACTCGAAACGAGGTCCTTCCTTAAATTTTGCTGTGCAATATTTGGATAGGACTCTCAAATAGCAACCAATATTTCCAGTCAAGTTTTAATGGTTAGTATCCTTTAGCTTAATACATTACTGTACTTACACCTTGGACCTATCTAAGGTATTTTCTTTACCTTCTTTGAGAAATCTTATCTTGA
>NZ_OCTP01000008.1 GCF_900232825.1 Anaerococcus sp. Marseille-P3625 | reverse complement strand
AAATGGGAGCAGGTACAAATGTACAAAATAAACTAATAGCCTTACACGATTTAGACGTCCCTTGGAGACCGTCTGACCTAGAGCAAAGAAGTGGTAGAATTGTTCGTCAAGGTAATGAAAATGATAAAGTCAATATCTTTAGATATGTAACAGAGAATACATTTGATTCTTATTTGTGGCAGACGATAGAGAATAAGCAGAAATTCATATCCCAAATAATGACAAGCAAGACGCCTGTGCGTGTTGCAGAAGATGTTGATGAAGCAAGTCTATCCTATTCAGAAATTAAGGCTTTAGCTACTGGAAATCCTTTAATTAAAGAAAAAATGGATTTAGATAACGAAGTTACAAAGCTAAAAATGCTTGAAGCAAACTACAAGTCTAATAAATATAAGCTTGAAGATAAGGTAAATAAAATTTATCCTCAAAGTATTTTAAAAACTGAAATGGAAATACAAGCAGTTAAAGAAGATATTGCAAATGTTGAGAAATTAGGAGAAGGAGATAGCAAATTCACTTCAATCAGTCTTGGTGAAAATAAAATTTTAGATAAGAAAGAAGCTGGAGAGAAATTATTAGAAGAAATAAAAAAAGTAAAGATAAATGATAGCAAGGTTATTGGTAAATATAGAAATCTAGATTTACAAGTTTCGTATAACTTTATGACTAATACTCACACTTTTAAACTCCTAGGAAAAGCAGAATACTTCGGAGAGTTTTCAAACTCTACTGATGGTAATATAACAAGACTTGATAATGCAATTGAAAAAATGCCTTCAAGACTTGAAAGGTTAAATCAAAACCTTGAAAACTATAAAGAATCTTTAGAAAATGCCAAAGTAGAATTAACTAAACCATTTGAAAAAGCAGATGAGTTAAGGGACAAGACACTAAGACTAGCTGAAATTAATAAACTTTTAGATATGGGAGAAGTAGAAGAATTAGAAAATCAATCACCACTATTAGAAGATTTAAAAAGGGCGATAGTTGATTATTCTAACTACGAGTTTTCAGAATCTAATAACTATGAAGACTTTGACAAACTATACCCTGATTTAAGTCATATAGGACTTGCCTATACAGAAACACCTGATGGTAAGCATTCTATTCAATATGAAGTAAATTTGGAAGAAAAAACATGGACTCAGTATGTAGATAATGTAGCTATTAGAACAGAATCTTTTGTAGAGGAAGATATATCTAATTCACAAGCTCTTAAAGATATGACTGAAGCCATAAAGATGTCAAGTTTTGATGATCTGGTATCAGTAGATGAAGAAGATTTAAAACAAGCTTTAGGATTAGAAATAGATGATGATGGAAACTTCTATGATCCGCTAGCAAAAGATCTTGACAATGATGGAATACCAGATAGGTATGACAATGATTTTAAAGATAGTGATTACTTTGAATCAACCTATGATGTAGAGGATAATCTACACGCAAGGGAAGAGAAACCATCAATATTGGGGCAAATATCAAAATTTAAATCAGAAGAAGAAAAAGATAAAAATCAAGAAAAAAGTGAAAAAGGACAAGAACGATAGAGGAGGGCGAAAAGCTCTCCTTATTTAGTACAAGGAGGAAAATATGGAATACAAAGATATTAGAGAAAACTTAGAAGAAATGATGAATGATAACTACAAGGATTTTATAAAAGCACTTGTAAGCATAGAAAAAGGCGTTACTGATGAAAAGGCACTTGAAGAAGTCTATGTTTTATATATGAACAATGACACAACAGGTCTACTAAGCGATGACTTTGACTATATGATTGATGATATGAAAGAACAAGGTAAGATTGTTGAAAATACCAATGAACTTGAAGAAAAAGACGACCTCATAAATCTCGTGGGTAATATAGCTGGCAAAGTAGAAAATCTTGAAAGAGAAAATGCTAATGGAGAAAAGTTTAAAGTAAGTAATTTTTCTCTTGTTTCAAAAGATGACGATGGGAATAAAATTTATACCAATTGTTCAGCCTATGGAGATAAGACAAAAGATATAGAGAATCTAAAACAAGGAGATTTTGTTAAAATCTTCGGACAAGTAAAAACAAGCATTGACAACAACGGAAAAGAACATAAAAATGTTCGTATTTTGTCTTCTAAGCTATTAAAAGCAAAAGAACAAGTAAAGAGTCAAGATAAAGATAAAAAGTCCATATTAGGGCAAATAAAAAGCTTCAAGACAGATGACAAAGTTAAGTCAAATAAGAAAGACCATAGCAAAGATACAGAGAGATAAATATCGGCAGTCTTCGGACTGCCTTTATTTTTTTGCCATATTTAAACAGATTGTATAGTGACGTTAGGTATGATACACAAAAGTTAGCTGTAATTATATCTTAATACGTCTATAATAGTATTAAAAGCTGAAGTTAAAATAGGAACACAAAAATATTACGATATATTGAAATTTGTAATTAATACCAGAATATTATGTATAATTTTAATAGATCCTTTTCGGAGTTAAGAAAATCAGATTGTATATAGATAAAGATTATAGGGTTTAAAATATAAAAGGAGGGCAGGATGAAAAAACAAGATTTGATTTTAATTACACATATTTTATTGCAAGTTATTTTGTTTATGCCTATAGCGCCATTTATAAGATATCAACAGAGGCTAGATATAGGAATTTTAATAGTTTTTTTACTAAGTATTATAAATTTCATATCCTATATTATATGCATATTAAATTCTGAAAAAAAATATATTTTAATCCATAGCCTAGTAGTTGAATTATTTATTATTTTTAATTTTCTAGAAGACTTAATATTAAGAGACTTAATAATAGGTAAACACATCGAACTATTAATATATAGCTTGATACTATTTGCAAGTTTCAATCTTTTAAGCTCATCAAATAGAATTAAGTTCATGCCATTAATTACAACTGTAGGGATTATTATATCAATAATAATGATGAAATTTAATACTTATTTAGCATCTTCAATATTTAATTATGTTGTGATTATTTTATTATTGACTCCAATAATATTATATTCAAATGATAAGAATATTCGAAAATATGAAAGCAAGACAATTATAATATTGCAAACTTTATTTATAATAACTTTCTTCATATATAAGAAGTATGAAGGTTTAGGTCTAGTTTCAATAAGTGAGTATCAACTGTTTACATGTATCTTCATTGAATCTATATTGCTGTATAGGATTAGTAAGACAAAAATCAAAAGCGGTTTATTATTTTTCTCCCGTTCTTTGAAAAAAATATTTCCTGAATTTTTAATTTTGTTTCTAATGCTCTATTTAACTTCATTATCTTTTTCGGGAGTTATATTATTTTCTTTAAGCTTTTTTATGTTTTTGGTAGAATTTAGCTTGTTCGAAAAACATAAAAAATCCAATTATATAACTTTTGAGGAGATGTTGAATAACTATTATGTTGAAAAACATAGAAATTTAGAAATTGAAAAATTGAATGCTCTAAGGATACAGACCTTTTTACATGATGACATTCTACAGATTATAATAGCTATAAGAAGGTGGATAGGAGATAATCTTTCAGGATCTGGCAAAAAATACATTATAGAAAATCTGGATAAGTTAAACGACTTGATTCGCCATGAAATAAATTCATTTAATCCAACGCTCAATGATTATAGTTCTCTTTATGACGCATATAGTAGACTTATAGTTGATATAGAAAATATGTATTTAGATAATGAAATGCTTATAGAATTTGAATGTGATAGAAATATAGATTTACCCAGTCCTTATGCTGAATTGATTTACAAATGTATCAATGAATTATTAATAAATGCATTAAAACATTCAAAAGGATATAGCACGGATATAGTTCTTATAAATTTAGAAGATAAAATTGATCTTACAATAAAAAATTATGGGGATTATTTAGAAGATGAAGAAAAAATAGTAGAGGGAAATATAGGATTAAATATTTTAAGATTAAACTTAAGAGAATACGGCGGAAAATTTGATTTTAATTTTTCCAATAATCAAAATGAACTAGATGAATCATTTGTAAAATTTAAAATAGAAATTCCAGTAGAAAGGAGTGTAGTAAATGAAAATCTTATTAATAGAAGATCATAAAATGGTTGCAACTTCTTTGAAAATGAGCCTAGAGATGGACGAATCTATTTCTGTAGATATAGTAAATAATGTTAGAGACCTATGTATAAATGAATATGTTCTTAAATATGATTTGTTACTAATAGATATTAATTTAACAGGAATAGAAGGAACGATAAATGGTTTAGATGTGGCTGAAGAATTTATTAATAAATATGTAGATCTTAAAATAGTAATATTAACAGCATATAAATTAGACTTTTATATTAAAAGAGCAAAAAGAATTGGATGTAAAGGATTTATTTCCAAGGAAGAAGAGACATCTAACCTAATAGAAGATATAAAATCTATCGCCTTGAAAGACAAAGCGATTTTTCCAGAAGATAATCATATGTTAGAACCATTAACAAAAAGTGAAATTCATATAGTTAAACTATATTCAAACGGACTATCAAGGAAAGAGTTAGCCAAAGAGCTAAATACAAATGTAAGAAGCCTGGCAGTATCCTTATCACGAATATATCAAAAGTTAGGCGTTAGAAATTATCAAGAAATGATAGATAAGGTCAGAGAACTAGGCTATGTAGATTCATTTTAATAATCAGCATTAGGACTTTAATTCCGAGTGCTTTTTTTATTCACAAAAGTTAGCTGAAATGAAAATTAAGATATTATAAACTTAATATGTAAGAAATTGGATTTATAATTTATATTTATAAGGAGATAGAATGAAAAAAACAAAAAAAGGAATCAATATTTTATTAATTACGTGCGTAATTGTTTTTGTAATAATAATATTTAGTAATCTTAGGAAAAATAAAGACTGGTATAGAGATTTTCACCAAGGAGAAGATATAAAAAAATATTGTATGTATATAACAAACGATGAAAACAAAGACTTTAATAAGTATATTGAAACAATAGCTAATGATGAAAAAATTTATATAAGAGAACTAAATATTGATAAAGTTAATCCTAAAAATGTTGATGTAAAAATCGATAAAAATAAAGTTCCATATTTGATAGTTATAGATAATGGAAATATAAGAAAGGAAATTTCTTTTAGTGATAAAAAGAAATCAAAAGATAATTTAACTGAATATCTAGATGTTCAGTTAAATGAATAAGGTTGGTGATTATTTGATTAAAGTTATGCTAACTAATGCTTGTAATTTGGATTGTAAAAATAAACGTTGTAATTGTGAATTTTTTAAAGAATTAATTATTTTTTCATTGTTTAATTATGATAAACAACAAAGTTGTAAGGAAAATTTAAAAGAATTTATATCTGGGAAGTCTAAGAATTACATACTTGATTTGAAAGAAAGGAGATCTTGGAATGAGTTGTTTAGAAATAAGTGATTTAACAAAATCATATGACAAAAAAACAATTTTAAATAATATTAATTTAACAATTGATTCGGGGAAAATTGTAGGATTATTAGGTGAAAATGGTGCAGGAAAGTCAACTTTAATGAAATGTATAGTTGGTTTGGTAAAAATAGATTCAGGAGAAATTAATTTTAAATTTAAAGGGAAAAACAAGTTAGGATTTTTAATAGAATATCCTGCATTTTATCCAAATTTATCTGCTTTTGATAATCTTAAAATTTTTGCATCGTTATTAGATATTAAAAACGAAAGAATAAGTGAAGTGATAAAAGAAGTTGGGCTTTATAAGTATACTGATGTGATTTTTGATAATTATTCTTTAGGAATGAAACAAAGATTAGGTTTAGCCAGAGCTATATTAGCTAATCCAGATTTATTAATATTAGATGAACCATTTAATGGGCTAGATCCTTCTGGAATAATAGAAATTAGAAATTTATTGAAAAAATTGACTTATTCTGGAAAATCAATTTTAGTATCAAGTCATAATTTGCCAGAAATCGAGAAGATAGCAGATGAAATTGATTTACTATACGACAAGAGAATTGTAGAAAGTTTTAATATGTCTGATATACAACAGATGAATAAACTTATAGTAAAATCTAATAATCCAAAAGAAATAAAACAAATGCTCGAAAAATATAAATTAAATTATTTTTATAAAATTTATGAACAAACGTTAGTCATTCAAGGTGAAGTTATAAATTCCGAAAGAATCTTAGATTTAATATATAAGAATAAATTCAGAATTTCAGAGATATATTTTCAACGAACTTCTCTAGAAGAGCATTTTGAAGAAATGGTAGGTGCCAAAATTGGAAAGATTAAATAGAGAATTTTTAAAAATTAAAGGGACAAAGATTTATTTGGGTTCTATATATGCGTCAATTATATTGACAGGTTTTATAGTTTTTAAAGATGTTTTTATGGCTGAGTCAGTTAGAAGAATAGGAGTTGAAAAATGGGTATGGTCAAATATATTGATTGGTAATTTTATACTATTACATATGATAAGCATAATTTTTATAACTTTAATAATTCAAAGAGAGTATTCAAATAATATTACACAAAACTTACTTGCATATTTAAAAAATAGATTTGACTTTATTATAGGTAAAATTGCTATTTGGTTTAGTTTACATTTAATAATAACAATATGTAGTTATTTAATGGCATTAATTGGTGGGTTAGTTATTTTTAAAAATCTTGAATATTCTAGTTATATTGAATATTTATCTATTATATATTTAAAAACATTGATATTAGGATTTCTTATCTTAATTCCTAATATAGTAGTATGTATAGCTCAAAAGAAGAATTATATAGTGTCCTTTATTTCAGGAGCGATTACTATTCTATTGTCTGTTGGATTCTTACAAGCTAATAATATTATACCATATATATTGCCTTGGAGTTCAGCATATATTTTAATATTCAATGCTAATAATCCGTATAAAATATGGGAGATGGCTTCTATTATAATAATTGTTTTCATATCTTTATTCCTGGCTATTCATATATTAAAAAAACAGGAATTTTAAATTTATAAATACGGTATATTTAGTATGAAAAAAATAAAAATAGGGATAATAGATGGTTATTACAGAAACGACGAAGAAAAAAATATAATAACAGTTAATAATAGTAAAATTCAAAATATTAATAATTTTCACACAAAAATAATACTTGATTTAATAAAAAACAAATTAGGCGATTCTTGTGAAAGAAATATAGAATTTGTCATTTTACCGATTCTCAATTTAAATAATTTTGGAGAATTAAGGGATTTATATTGGGCTTTGGAAAAGTGTTTATTAATGGATGTAGATATAATTAATGTTAGTCTAGGAACAAATCGAGTTATAAAGAATAAAATAATAGATAAATTAATAGGAGAATTAAAAAAGAAAGGATGTTAAAGGACAAGATAGAGAAATATACATTTGTGATGGGAGTAATAGTATTTATTGTTTCATACAATCTTCCTATAAATATGCTAAATAGATTTACGGAATTAAAACCATTAGGATTGAGTACATTTTTTATATGCCCTATATTGGGAATAATTGGATTGATTTTTTCGTTTAAAAGAAAGTCTATATTGTTTTCTATATTAAACTTAATATTAATATTATCTTTTTCAATTACTATGTTTTTGGGAAATTTATTTTTTGAATAATTGGTATGAAAAATAAAAAATATAATCAAAGGGATATATCTGGTAGTTGTTATTTTATTAATGCTTAAATTGTTTAAATTAAAAACAGTATAAAAATCTAATTATCCGCATAAACACTGGACTTATCACACTTTATCAAGGTCAAAACCACTCAATTTACTACTAATTTACTACTTATGAATGAGCTTTGATACGACGATTTATCCTTGAAAAGTGAAGATACAAAGATACTTCCAATAAAATTGAATATTTAATAGGTAGACACTTCAAAAAATGAGGTGTCTATTTTTTTACCCAATATTTGAAAGGAAGTGAACTTATGAAAACAGAAAATCAAGAATCAAAAGGTCGCTCCCCTCCCTTTAAGACCATCAAACAAACAAGATTTATCAAACAATAAAAAGAAAGGATAGGTAAAAATATGGAACTTAAATTTGTGATTCCCAACATGGAAAAAACATTTGGCAATTTAGAATTTGCTGGCGAGGATAAAGTAGAACAGCGAAGAATCAACGGACAATTAACTGTCTTATCTCGAAGCTACAACCTCTATTCTGACGTTCAAAGAGCAGATGATATTGTGGTGGTGCTTCCTGCTGAAGCTGGAGAAAAACATTTCGGCTTTGAGGAACGTGTAATGTTAGTCAATCCACGTATTACCGCAGAGGGCTATAAAATTGGTACTCGTGGATTCACAAATTACCTTTTACATGCGGACGACATGATAAAAGAATAAAGAAAGAGAGGAAAAATGATGAGATTACCTAATGGCATTGTATTAGATAAAGACGCTACATTTGGAGAATTAAAGTTTTCAGCACTCCGTCGTGAAGTACGAATCCAAAATGACGACGGTACGGTTTCAGATGAAATCAAAGAACGTACCTATGATTTAAAATCCAAAGGGCAAGGACGTATGATTCAAGTGAGTATTCCTGCCAGTGTTCCTTTGAAAGAGTTTGACTATAACGCAAAAGTGGAAATCATCAATCCAGTTGCAGATACCGTCGCTACCGCTACCTTCCGAGGGGCAGATGTTGACTGGTATATCAAGGCAGACGATATTGTATTGACGAAAGATTCCAGTACCTTTAAAAATCAGCCACAACCTAAAAAAGAGCCAGCCACGGATAAATAGTCATGCTACTTCCACTAGAGAGAAAGGAGGAAATCCCGCATGAAACAGTTTGGCATTCGTGGTAAAAGGATTCGCCCAAGTGACAAGGATTTAGTCTTTCATTTTACAGTAGCGTCCTTACTGCCAATTTTCCTGCTGGTTATCGGACTGTTTCATGTGAAGACAATCCAGCAGATCAACTGGCAGGATTTTAACCTATCACAAGTAGACAAGATTCACATTCCCTATTTAGTTATTAGTGTTAGTGTCGCAATTCTTGTCTGCTTGCTGGTGGCATTTCTATTCAAAAGATATAGATATGATACAGTAAAACAACTGTACCACCGTCAAAAGCTGGCTAAGATGGTACTTGAAAACAAGTGGTATGAATCGGAACAGGTCAAAACAGATGGCTTCTTCAAAGATTCGTCCAGTCGTACTAAGGAAAAGATAACCTACTTTCCCAAAATATTTTATCGACTTAAAAATGGCTTGATACAGATACGGGTGGAAATCACGCTGGGAAAATATCAAGACCAACTCTTACACTTGGAAAAGAAATTAGAGAGTGGCTTGTACTGTGAGCTGACGGATAAAGAGTTAAAGGATTCCTATGTGGAATATACTTTGCTCTATGACACCATAGCCAGTCGTATTTCTATTGATGAAGTAGAAGCTAAAGATGGTAAACTTCGCTTAATGAAAAACGTATGGTGGGAATATGATAAGCTCCCTCATATGTTGATTGCTGGTGGTACAGGTGGCGGTAAAACTTACTTTATACTGACACTGATTGAAGCCTTGCTTCATACAGATTCAAAACTGTATATTCTTGACCCGAAAAATGCTGACCTTGCGGACTTAGGTTCTGTGATGGCAAATGTCTACTATAGAAAAGAAGACTTGCTTTCTTGCATTGAAACATTCTATGAAGAAATGATGAAACGTAGTGAGGAAATGAAGCAGATGAAGAACTATAAGACTGGCAAAAATTATGCTTACTTAGGTCTCCCGGCACACTTCTTAATCTTTGATGAATACGTCGCTTTCATGGAAATGCTGGGAACAAAAGAAAACACCGCAGTTATGAATAAGCTGAAACAGATTGTCATGTTAGGTCGTCAAGCTGGCTTCTTTCTAATACTGGCTTGTCAACGTCCAGACGCAAAATATTTAGGCGACGGAATCCGTGATCAGTTTAATTTCAGAGTGGCTTTAGGTCGTATGTCTGAAATGGGCTATGGCATGATGTTTGGCAGTGACGTACAAAAGGATTTCTTCTTAAAGCGAATCAAAGGTCGTGGCTATGTTGATGTAGGAACAAGTGTCATATCAGAGTTTTATACTCCCCTTGTACCAAAAGGATATGATTTCTTGGAGGAAATTAAAAAGTTATCCAACAGCAGACAGTCCACGCAGGCGACGTGCGAAGCGGAAGTCGCAGGTGTGGACTGATCTTGCTGGCTGGTGTGGCAATAGCCACGCCAGCACTTAACCCCCCCGTATCTAACAGGGGGGTACAAATCGACAGGAAACAGTCAAAAAAACATTAGAAAATCCTTTGGTTACAAGGGATTTACAAAATTTCAGCGTATGTCAAATGGGCTTTAAAAGTTGACATACGCCTTTTTGATTGGAGGGATTTTTACTGAATGAACAAACTTGGTTACAGCATTTAAAAGAAAAACGCTTGGCTTATGGACTATCTCAAAACCGTTTAGCTGTTGCGACTGGTATTACAAGGCAGTATCTAAGCGATATTGAAACAGGAAAAGTCAAGCCATCAGAGGATTTACAGCAGTCCCTTTGGGAAGCTCTGGAACGCTTCAATCCCGACGCTCCCCTTGAAATGCTGTTTGATTATGTAAGGATTCGCTTTCCGACAACAGACGTACAGCAGGTGGTCGAAAACATCTTACAACTGAAACTGTCCTATTTTCTTCATGAGGACTATGGTTTCTATTCTTATTCAGAGCATTATGCTTTAGGCGACATATTCGTCCTTTGCTCCCATGAACTGGACAAAGGAGTTCTGGTGGAATTGAAAGGTCGTGGGTGCAGACAATTTGAAAGCTATCTTCTGGCACAACAAAGAAGCTGGTATGAGTTCTTTATGGACGTTTTGGTGGCTGGCGGTGTGATGAAACGCCTTGACCTTGCCATTAACGATAAGACAGGGATTTTGAATATCCCTGTACTCACTGAAAAGTGCCAACAGGAAGAATGTATCTCCGTCTTCCGCAGTTTTAAAAGCTATCGCAGTGGCGAACTGGTACGCAAAGAGGAAAAGGAATGTATGGGAAACACCCTCTATATCGGTTCATTACAAAGTGAAGTTTATTTCTGTATCTATGAAAAGGACTACGAGCAGTACAAGAAAAATGATATTCCCATTGAAGACGCAGAAGTAAAAAACCGTTTTGAGATTCGATTGAAAAATGAGCGTGCCTATTATGCAGTCCGTGATTTACTCGTCTATGACAATCCAGAGCATACCGCCTTTAAAATTATCAATCGGTATATCCGTTTTGTAGATAAAGACGATTCCAAACCTCGTTCTGATTGGAAACTGAATGAAGAATGGGCTTGGTTTATTGGGAACAATCGTGAACGATTAAAACTAACCACAAAACCAGAGCCTTACTCCTTCCAAAGGACGCTGAACTGGCTATCTCATCAAGTTGCCCCGACCTTAAAGGTTGCGATTAAACTTGATGAAATCAACCAGACGCAGGTTGTAAAAGACATTCTCGACCATGCGAAACTGACAGACCGACACAAGCAGATTTTGAAGCAACAGTCAGTAAAAGAACAGGACGTGATAACAACAAAAAAATAACTCAAATACAAATTCATTGAATATAGAGAGGAGAACATTTTTATGAATTTTGGACAAAACCTTTATAACTGGTTTCTATCAAACGCTCAATCACTGGTGCTTTTAGCAATCGTTGTGATTGGCTTGTATCTTGGCTTCAAGCGTGAGTTTAGCAAACTGATTGGCTTTTTAATTATTGCGATTATTGCGGTTGGCTTAGTCTTCAACGCTGCTGGAGTAAAAGACATTTTACTAGAGCTATTCAATCGCATTATTGGTGCTTAAATAAAACCGTTCTTTTGTGGAATATAAGTGGTTTTCTTATGTTCCGCAAAGGAATGGTACACCAAACGAAGTGCGGTAGGGATTTTTGAATCTCTACAAAGAAAGGACGTGAATATATGGACGATATGCAAGTCTATATTGCGAATTTAGGCAAATACAATGAGGGCGAATTGGTCGGTGCGTGGTTTACCTTTCCCATTGACTTTGAGGAAGTCAAAGAGAAAATCGGCTTGAATGATGAATATGAGGAATACGCCATTCATGACTACGAGTTACCCTTTACGGTTGACGAATACACTTCCATTGGCGAACTCAATCGACTATGGGAAATGGTATCGGAATTACCCGAAGAATTACAATCGGAGCTATCTGCTCTGCTCACTCATTTTTCAAGCATTGAAGAACTAAGCGAACATCAAGAGGATATTATCATTCATTCCGATTGTGATGATATGTATGACGTGGCACGCTACTACATTGAAGAAACGGGTGCTTTAGGCGAAGTACCAGCTAGTCTTCAAAACTATATTGATTATCAAGCCTATGGTCGGGATTTAGACCTTTCAGGAACGTTTATCTCAACCAATCATGGGATTTTTGAAATCGTCTATTAAATCTGTCGGTACATTACTACTGGCAGATTTTCTATTTTACGGGGTGGCTCAATCAGCTACCCCTATTTTTTATGAAAGGATTGATTACATGAAGAAAATACGAAGCTATACCAGTATCTGGTCTGTGGAAAAGGTACTGTATTCTATCAATGATTTTAGACTTCCGTTTCCCATAACCTTTACGCAAATGACATGGTTTGTCGTGTCACTCTTTGCAGTGATGATACTTGGCAACTTGCCCCCTCTTTCCATGATAGAGGGAGCATTTCTCAAATACTTTGGGATTCCTGTGGCTTTCACATGGTTTATGTCTACAAAAACTTTTGATGGTAAAAAGCCTTATGGATTTTTGAAGTCTGTCATTGCTTATGCACTGCGACCAAAGCTGACCTATGCAGGAAAAAAAGTAACGCTTGGCAGAAACCAGCCACAAGAAGCCATTACAGCAGTTAGGAGTGAATTTTATGGCATATCCAATTAAATACATTGAAAACAATCTCGTCTGGAATAAAGACGGGGAATGTTATGCTTACTATGAGCTTGTTCCTTACAATTACTCATTTCTAAGTCCAGAACAGAAAATACAAGTGCATGATTCTTTCAGACAGCTTATCGCACAAAATCGTGATGGCAAAATTCATGCTTTACAAATCAGTACAGAATCCAGCATACGTTCTGCACAAGAGCGTTCCAAAAATGAAGTCGCTGGCAAGCTCAAAGCGGTTGCCTATGACAAAATCGACCAACAGACAGACGCTTTAATATCCATGATTGGCGAAAATCAAGTGAACTACCGTTTCTTTATCGGCTTTAAGTTGCTTCTCAACGATCAGGAGTTTTCTATGAAAAGTCTTACCGTTGAAGCAAAAAATGCTTTGTCTGATTTTGTCTATGATGTGAACCATAAGCTGATGGGCGATTTTGTTAGTATGAGTAATGATGAAATCCTGCGTTTTCAGAAGATGGAAAAGCTCTTAGAAAATAAAATCTCTCGTCGTTTCAAAATCCGCAGGTTAGATAAGGACGACTTCGGCTATCTGATTGAACACCTTTACGGACAGACAGGCACTGCCTATGAAGAGTATGAGTACCATCTATCAAAGAAAAAGCTGGATAATGAAACGCTGATTAAATACTATGACTTGATTAAGCCTACTCGCTGTTTGGTGGAAGAAAAACAGCGATATTTGAAAATCCAGCAGGAAGATGAAACCGTCTATGTAGCTTACTTTACCATTAACAGCATTGTCGGAGAACTGGACTTCCCGTCCTCTGAAATCTTCTACTACCAGCAACAGCAATTTACATTCCCGATTGATACGTCAATGAATGTGGAAATTGTAGCGAATCGTAAAGCCCTATCTACTGTCCGCAATAAAAAGAAAGAACTGAAAGACTTGGATAACCACGCTTGGCAAAGTGATAATGAAACCAGCTCCAATGTGGCGGAAGCTCTGGAAAGTGTGAATGAGCTGGAAACCAATTTAGACCAAAGCAAGGAATCTATGTACAAGCTGTCTTATGTGGTAAGGGTATCAGCAAATGATCTTGACGAACTCAAACGTCGTTGTAATGAAGTGAAAGATTTTTATGACGATTTAAGCGTAAAACTGGTACGACCATTTGGGGATATGCTCGGCTTACATGAAGAATTTTTACCTGCCAGCAAGCGTTATATGAATGATTATATTCAATACGTGACCTCTGATTTCCTCGCTGGTTTAGGTTTTGGTGCTACTCAAATGCTGGGGGAAAATGAGGGGATTTATGTTGGCTACAGCTTAGATACTGGACGCAATGTCTATCTGAAACCTGCTCTTGCCAGTCAAGGGGTTAAGGGTTCAGTAACCAATGCGTTAGCGTCGGCTTTTGTTGGTTCGCTGGGTGGTGGTAAATCCTTTGCGAATAACCTTATCGTCTATTATGCGGTGCTTTATGGGGCACAAGCAGTGATTGTAGACCCAAAAGCAGAACGTGGCAGATGGAAAGAAACCTTGCCAGAGATTTCCCATGAAATCAATATCGTCACTCTGACTTCTGATGAGAAAAACAAAGGCTTACTTGACCCTTATGTGATTATGAAAAATCCCAAAGATTCTGAATCACTGGCTATTGATATTCTGACATTCCTTACGGGGATTTCCTCTCGTGATGGGGAACGCTTCCCAATCCTTAGAAAAGCCATTCGTGCAGTAACCAATAGTGAAGTACGAGGGTTGATGAAAGTGATTGAGGAATTACGGGTTGAGAATACGCCACTAAGTACCAGTATAGCCGACCATATCGAAAGTTTTACAGACTATGACTTTGCACATTTATTATTCAGTAATGGTTATGTGGAGCAGTCTATCAGCTTAGAAAAACAACTGAACATTATACAGGTTGCGGACTTGGTACTTCCCGACAAGGAAACTTCCTTTGAGGAATATACCACTATGGAGCTTTTATCCGTTGCTATGCTGATTGTCATTAGTACCTTTGCTTTAGACTTTATCCATACAGACCGAAGCATTTTCAAGATTGTAGATTTAGACGAAGCATGGAGCTTTTTACAGGTAGCACAAGGAAAAACACTATCTATGAAGCTGGTTCGGGCTGGTCGTGCTATGAACGCTGGGGTATATTTCGTGACCCAAAATACAGACGACCTCTTAGATGAAAAACTGAAAAATAACCTCGGCTTAAAATTTGCATTTCGTTCCACTGACCTTAACGAGATTAAAAAGACCTTAGCCTTTTTTGGTGTAGACCCAGAGGACGAAAACAATCAGAAGCGATTGCGTGATTTGGAAAACGGGCAATGCCTTATCAGTGATTTATATGGTCGTGTCGGTGTGATACAGTTCCACCCTGTATTTGAAGAACTGCTCCATGCCTTTGATACCAGACCACCTGTGCGAAAAGAGGTGTAAATGTGAAACCATCAATAGTAAACAGAATAAAATCAAACTGGACGCTGAAACGTCTAGGTAAAGTGGCAATGACAGTGGCTTTCACACTTGTGATTGCCATTTTTCTTTTAGCCATGCTGGGAACGGTGGTTCAAGCTGCGGGCTTGGTAGATGATACGGTCAATGTGGCAAATGAATACAGCCGATACCCACTTGAAAACTATCAACTGGATTTTTATGTGGATAATAGCTGGGGCTGGCTTCCGTGGAACTGGTCGGGCGGGATTGGAAAACAGGTCATGTATGGACTATATGCCATTACCAATTTTATTTGGACAATCAGTTTGTATGTTTCCAATGCGACAGGTTACTTAGTACAGGAAGCCTATTCCTTAGACTTCATTTCCGCTACAGCAGATTCCATTGGTAAGAATATGCAGACCTTAGCTGGTGTGAGTGCAAACGGATTTTCAACAGAGGGTTTCTATGTTGGATTCCTCTTACTCTTGATTTTGGTTCTTGGGGTTTATGTTGCCTATACGGGACTGATAAAGAGAGAAACCACAAAGGCAATTCATGCCATTATGAATTTTGTGCTGGTGTTTATCCTATCGGCTTCCTTTATTGCCTACGCTCCCGACTACATTAAAAAAATCAATGACTTTTCATCAGACATCAGTAATGCCAGTTTATCACTTGGCACGAAGATTGTCATGCCCCATTCCGATAGTCAAGGCAAGGACAGCGTGGACTTAATCAGAGATAGCCTGTTTTCCATACAGGTTCAGCAACCGTGGCTACTGCTTCAATACAACAGTTCAGACATTGAAAGTATCGGTATTGACCGTGTGGAAAGCCTGCTCTCCACCAGCCCAGATTCCAACAATGGCGAAGACAGAGAAAAAATTGTTGCGGAAGAAATTGAAGACAGAAGCAATACCAATCTAACCATTACAAAGACCATTAACCGTTTAGGTACAGTCTTCTTCCTATTTGTCTTCAATATTGGGATTTCCATATTTGTATTCCTATTAACAGGAATCATGATTTTCTCGCAGGTACTTTTTATCATCTATGCTATGTTTCTGCCTGTGAGCTTTATTTTAAGCATGATTCCATCATTTGATGGTATGTCAAAACGAGCCATAACAAAGCTCTTTAATACCATTTTGACACGAGCTGGAATCACATTGATTATTACGACAGCATTTAGTATTTCAACCATGCTCTATACCTTATCGGCTGGTTATCCGTTCTTTTTGATTGCTTTTCTACAGATTGTGACCTTTGCAGGAATCTACTTCAAGCTGGGCGATTTAATGAGTATGTTTTCTCTACAGAGTAACGATTCTCAAAGTGTGGGAAGTCGTGTGATGAGAAAACCTCGTATGCTTATGCACGCTCACATGCACCGTCTACAGCGGAAACTTGGACGTTCCATGACTACTCTAGGGGCTGGGTCTGCCATTGTTACAGGTAAAAAAGGACAGTCGGGTTCGGGGAGTTCTGCAAGGACACAAGCAGATCACTCCCGACCAGACGGAAAGGAAAAATCAACACTTGGAAAACGTATCGGTCAAACCATCGGTACAGTAGCTGATACCAAAGACAGAATGGTAGACACTGCTAGTGGTTTGAAAGAACAGGTTAAAGATTTGCCGACCAATGCAAGATATGCAGTATATCAAGGAAAATCCAAAGTAAAAGAGAATGTCCGTGATTTAACCAGTAGTATTTCTCAAACCAAAGCGGACAGAGCCAGTGGACGCAAGGAACAGCAGGAACAAAGGCGAAAAACCATTGCGAAGCGTCGCTCTGAAATGGAACAGGTCAAACAGAAAAAACAGCCTGCTTCTTCTGTTCATGAAAGACCGACTACAAGACAAGAACAATATCATGATGAACAGACCTCAAAACAGTCTAATATTCAGACTTCATATAAGGAATCTCAACAAGCCAAACAAGAGCGTCCAGCAGTTAAGTCCGATTTTTCAAGTCCAAAAGTGGAACGCCAAGGCAATACCGTTCAAGAAAAAACCGTTCAAAAGCCAGCAACTTCAACCACTACAGCAGATAGAACTTCACAACGTCCAATCACAAAAGAACGTCCGTCTACTGTTCAAAGAGTACCACTACAAAATACAAGAAGTAGACCACCAATCAAAACCGCCACCATTAAGAAAGTCGGTAAGAAACCATGAAGTTGAAAACTTTAGTGATTGGTGGTTCTGGATTATTCTTGATGGTCTTCTCACTGCTTCTGTTTGTTGCCATTTTATTTTCAGATGAACAGGACAGCGGAATTTCCAATATTCATTATGGAGGTGTGAATGTTTCCGCAGAAGTGCTGGCTCATAAGCCTATGGTAGAAAAATATGCCAAAGAATATGGCGTTGAAGAATATGTCAACATACTTCTTGCGATTATACAGGTGGAATCGGGCGGTACTGCGGAAGATGTTATGCAGTCCTCGGAATCCCTCGGTCTTCCACCTAATTCATTGAGTACAGAAGAATCCATTAAGCAAGGTGTGAAGTATTTCAGTGAATTATTAGCCAGTAGCGAAAGGCTCAGTGTAGATTTAGAATCGGTTATCCAGTCCTACAATTATGGTGGTGGTTTCTTAGGGTATGTGGCTAATCGTGGAAATAAATATACCTTTGAACTGGCTCAAAGTTTCTCAAAAGAGTATTCAGGTGGCGAAAAAGTGTCTTACCCCAATCCCATAGCCATACCTATCAATGGGGGCTGGCGATACAACTATGGCAATATGTTTTATGTGCAACTGGTAACGCAGTATCTTGTCACAACAGAGTTTGATGATGATACGGTACAAGCCATCATGGACGAAGCACTGAAATATGAGGGCTGGCGATACGTTTACGGTGGAGCTTCCCCGACTACTTCTTTTGATTGTAGCGGACTGACACAATGGACGTATGGAAAAGCTGGAATTAACTTACCACGAACCGCACAACAGCAATATGATGTGACCCAGCATATCCCACTATCGGAAGCACAAGCTGGCGATTTGGTTTTCTTTCATTCTACCTATAACGCTGGCTCTTATATTACTCATGTTGGGATATACCTTGGCAATAACCGTATGTTTCATGCAGGCGACCCAATCGGTTATGCCGACTTAACAAGCCCCTACTGGCAACAGCATTTAGTGGGAGCAGGACGAATCAAACAATGAGAAAGGAAGATTTAATGATGAAATTTAGAAAAAATCAGAATAAAGAAAAACAGATACCAAAGGAAAAGAAACCTCGTGTCTACTATAAGGTCAATCCTCATAAAAAGGTTGTGATTGCCTTGTGGGTACTTTTAGGGCTTAGTTTCAGCTTTGCGATATTCAAGCACTTTACAGCTATAGATACTCATACTATTCACGAAACAACTATCATAGAAAAGGAATACGTTGATACTCATCATGTAGAAAATTTTGTAGAGAACTTTGCGAAAGTCTACTATTCATGGGAGCAATCCGATAAGTCCATTGATAATCGAATGGAAAGTCTAAAAGGCTATCTGACAGATGAACTTCAAGCTCTCAATGTTGATACAGTACGCAAAGATATTCCTGTATCGTCTTCTGTAAGAGGATTTCAGATATGGACGGTAGAGCCAACTGGCGACAATGAGTTTAATGTAACCTACAGTGTAGACCAGCTCATTACAGAGGGAGAAAATACAAAGACCGTCCACTCTGCTTATATAGTGAGTGTCTATGTAGATGGTTCTGGAAATATGGTACTGGTTAAGAATCCGACCATTACCAACATACCTAAGAAATCAAGTTATAAACCAAAAGCCATTGAAAGTGAGGGGACGGTTGATTCCATTACAACCAATGAAATCAATGAGTTTTTAACGACGTTCTTCAAGCTCTATCCTACAGCGACAGCCAGTGAACTTTCCTACTATGTGAATGACGGGATATTAAAACCAATCGGAAAAGAGTACATCTTTCAAGAACTGGTAAATCCTATTCACAATCGTAAGGATAATCAAGTCACGGTATCGCTGACAGTGGAGTATATCGACCAGCAGACCAAAGCAACGCAGGTATCTCAATTTGATTTGGTACTTGAAAAGAACGGGAGTAATTGGAAGATTATAGAATAACAAATATTGGTACATTATTACAGCTATTTTGTAATCACGTACTCTCTTTGATAAAAAATTGGAGATTCCTTTACAAATATGCTCTTACGTGCTATTATTTAAGTATCTATTTAAAAGGAGTTAATAAATATGCAGCAAGGTATTCTTAAATAAACTGTCAATTTGATAGTGGGAACAAATAATTGGATGTCCTTTTTTAGGAGGGCTTAGTTTTTTGTACCCAGTTTAAGAATACCTTTATCATGTGATTCTAAAGTATCCAGAGAATATCTGTATGCTTTGTATACCTATGGTTATGCATAAAAATCCCAGTGATAAAAGTATTTATCACTGGGATTTTTATGCCCTTTTGGGTTTTTGAATGGAGGAAAATCACATGAAAATTATTAATATTGGAGTTTTAGCTCATGTTGATGCAGGAAAAACTACCTTAACAGAAAGCTTATTATATAACAGTGGAGCGATTACAGAATTAGGAAGCGTGGACAAAGGTACAACGAGGACGGATAATACGCTTTTAGAACGTCAGAGAGGAATTACAATTCAGACAGGAATAACCTCTTTTCAGTGGGAAAATACGAAGGTGAACATCATAGACACGCCAGGACATATGGATTTCTTAGCAGAAGTATATCGTTCATTATCAGTTTTAGATGGGGCAATTCTACTGATTTCTGCAAAAGATGGCGTACAAGCACAAACTCGTATATTATTTCATGCACTTAGGAAAATGGGGATTCCCACAATCTTTTTTATCAATAAGATTGACCAAAATGGAATTGATTTATCAACGGTTTATCAGGATATTAAAGAGAAACTTTCTGCCGAAATTGTAATCAAACAGAAGGTAGAACTGTATCCTAATATGTGTGTGACGAACTTTACCGAATCTGAACAATGGGATACGGTAATAGAGGGAAACGATGACCTTTTAGAGAAATATATGTCCGGTAAATCATTAGAAGCATTGGAACTCGAACAAGAGGAAAGCATAAGATTTCATAATTGTTCCCTGTTCCCTGTTTATCACGGAAGTGCAAAAAACAATATAGGGATTGATAACCTTATAGAAGTGATTACGAATAAATTTTATTCATCAACACATCGAGGTCCGTCTGAACTTTGCGGAAATGTTTTCAAAATTGAATATACAAAAAAAAGACAACGTCTTGCATATATACGCCTTTATAGTGGAGTACTACATTTACGAGATTCGGTTAGAGTATCAGAAAAAGAAAAAATAAAAGTTACAGAAATGTATACTTCAATAAATGGTGAATTATGTAAGATTGATAGAGCTTATTCTGGAGAAATTGTTATTTTGCAAAATGAGTTTTTGAAGTTAAATAGTGTTCTTGGAGATACAAAACTATTGCCACAGAGAAAAAAGATTGAAAATCCGCACCCTCTACTACAAACAACTGTTGAACCGAGTAAACCTGAACAGAGAGAAATGTTGCTTGATGCCCTTTTGGAAATCTCAGATAGTGATCCGCTTCTACGATATTACGTGGATTCTACGACACATGAAATTATACTTTCTTTCTTAGGGAAAGTACAAATGGAAGTGATTAGTGCACTGTTGCAAGAAAAGTATCATGTGGAGATAGAACTAAAAGAGCCTACAGTCATTTATATGGAGAGACCGTTAAAAAATGCAGAATATACCATTCACATCGAAGTGCCGCCAAATCCTTTCTGGGCTTCCATTGGTTTATCTGTATCACCGCTTCCGTTGGGAAGTGGAATGCAGTATGAGAGCTCGGTTTCTCTTGGATACTTAAATCAATCATTTCAAAATGCAGTTATGGAAGGGATACGCTATGGTTGCGAACAAGGATTATATGGTTGGAATGTGACGGATTGTAAAATCTGTTTTAAGTATGGCTTATACTATAGCCCTGTTAGTACCCCAGCAGATTTTCGAATGCTTGCTCCTATTGTATTGGAACAAGTCTTAAAAAAAGCTGGAACAGAATTGTTAGAGCCATATCTTAGTTTTAAAATTTATGCGCCACAGGAATATCTTTCACGAGCATACAACGATGCTCCTAAATATTGTGCGAACATCGTAGACACTCAATTGAAAAATAATGAGGTCATTCTTAGTGGAGAAATCCCTGCTCGATGTATTCAAGAATATCGTAGTGATTTAACTTTCTTTACAAATGGACGTAGTGTTTGTTTAACAGAGTTAAAAGGGTACCATGTTACTACCGGTGAACCTGTTTGCCAGCCCCGTCGTCCAAATAGTCGTATAGATAAAGTACGATATATGTTCAATAAAATAACTTAGTGTATTTTATGTTGTTATATAAATATGGTTTCTTGTTAAATAAGATGAAATATTTTTTAATAAAGATTTGAATTAAAGTGTAAAGGAGGAGATAGTTATTATAAACTACAAGTGGATATTGTGTCCTGTATGTGGAAATAAAACACGATTAAAGATAAGGGAAGATACTGAATTAAAAAAATTCCCCCTCTATTGTCCGAAATGCAGACAAGAAAATTTAATTGAAATAAAGCAGTTCAAAGTAACTGTGATTACAGAGCCAGACGCAAAGACGCAGAGCCGATAAAATGAGATTAATACAATCTCATTTTATCGGCTCTTTCCGTTATGTATGGATTCTTTTAATTAGTCTTCGATGTTTCTTGCTTCGTTGATACCGCTGGCTAAAGATTCCATTAAGGATAGTTCTTTGTCTGTAAAGCTATCCATGTATTTCTCTATCTGTAATCGTCGGGTGCTTTTTACCAAGTTATTAGCAGGTAAGAAAAATTCATCAACGGAAACATGAAGTAACGATACAAGGTCATAAAGAACTTGTATGCTGGGGTGTTGCCCTTTATTTTCAATATTAGTTAAGTACCGTGGGTCAATTTCAATCAATGCTCCCACTTGTTCACGAGTTAAACCTCGTTTCAATCGAGCTTCTTTAATGGCTAAACCAAAGGCTCTAAAATCATATTTATCTTCTTTTTTACGCATAGTAGACCACCTCTATACATTTTATTGTTCCTACTGAATTAAAAACAGGTATAGAAAAACGTGTTATATGGTTTATAGGTTTATATTTAATAAAAAGCACTACTAAACGCCAATAAAAAAAACCGTTATATGGTAGTGCTATTTACGCTGTTAAAATATTGTATATTACTTCCAAATGGCGGTTTGTTGGAGGTCAACGTCGCCATGAAGTACATCATATACAATAAATTTCCTTACATTGGGTTCTTGTCAAAAAAAGTCGTCTATCTGCAATAGATAAGTACGTCCACCAATGTGGTTTTATAAATCATATAGATAGAATAACAGAAGCATGTAAACAGAGAAATAAATCTGTTTATATGCTTTTTTGGCTATTCAGAACTTTTTTACAAAGTTTATTTATCAGTAATGCAACAAATCCCCCTTTCACATTGGGACTAAGAGTGAAAGGAGATAAACGAGCAAGGCTCACTTCCTTTCCTAGACAGAAAGGGGGTGAGAAACATGAAACCATCTTCTTTTCAGACCACAATAGAAAATCAGTTTGACTATATCTGTAAACGTGCTATGGAAGACGAGCGAAAGAATTATATGCTTTATCTTTCAAGGATTGCAAAGCGTGAGGTGTCCTTTTCGGATGTTGGCGATTATCTTGTTAGCCAGTTTGCGACAACAGATAACTATTCAACTGACTTTCAGATTTTTACACTCAATGGGTTATCAGTAGGCGTTGAAAATGATTTGTTGAGTGAAGCATTACGTGAGTTGCCAGACAAGAAACGTGAAATTCTACTGCTGTTTTACTTTATGGACATGAGCGATTCAGAAATTGCAGACCTGTTGAAATTGAACCGTTCTACTGTCTATCGGCATAGAACCAGTGGACTAGCCTTAATTAAAAAGTTTATGGAGGAATTTGAAGAATGAAAACACAATATCCTATGATTCCCTTTCCTCTCATTGTAAAGGCAACAGATGGCGATACCGAAGCGATTAACCAGATTCTACATCATTACAGAGGGTACATAACGAAGCGTTCCCTACGACTTATGAAAGATGAATATGGCAATCAAAGTATGGTCGTTGATGAAGTCTTACGTGGAAGAATGGAAACCAGACTGATTACAAAGATTTTGTCATTTGAAATTAAGTAATATCCTCTCTCCTTTCGTGGAAGCGTGCTAAACCATTCCACGCTTCCCGAACAGGGAGGTTTGTTATTCCACCAAAGCATATTGAGCTTTCAATGTGTTTTGATAGGCTAACGAGCCATTGTTCTTTGAAAACTGAATAAAAGTAATCGAATACGTTTCGATAAGAAAAGAGCCAACGGAACTAACCGCCATGACCTATCTTATAAAGATAGCGAGCGATTCATGTTAGTGATCCGAGAAGCAATCTTTAGCAGGATTGCCTGCAACGACATTCTTATCGTGATAATGATACTCCCATACAGTCAATAGTCCGAGCGTGATAAAACCGTCGCAGGCAATGAGTATGGCTACATGAGAACCATGCAGGGGTGGAACTCCCGTGAGCTTTGCTAAAGCTGTTCGATTGCTGGTAAAACAACTTTTATGAAATCCAAATAAGTGATTTGGAAAGGAGGATTTTATGAAGCAGACTGACATTCCTATTTGGGAACGTTATACCCTAACCATTGAAGAAGCGTCAAAATATTTTCGTATTGGCGAAAACAAGCTACGACGCTTGGCAGAGGAAAATAAAAATGCAAATTGGCTGATTATGAATGGCAATCGTATTCAGATTAAACGAAAACAATTTGAAAAAATTATAGATACATTGGACGCAATCTAGCGTCGCCAAAGGGTCTTGTATATGATAAAATAGTATTAAGTCGTATCAAGGCTCTTTCCATAAAGGAAAGGAGCAAATGCCATGTCAGAAAAAAGACGTGACAATAAAGGTCGAATCTTAAAGACTGGAGAGAGCCAACGAAAAGACGGAAGATACTTATACAAATATATAGATTCATTTGGAGAACCGCAATTTGTTTACTCGTGGAAACTTGTGGCTACAGACCGAGTACCAGCAGGAAAGCGTGATTGTATCTCACTTAGAGAGAAAATCGCAGAGTTACAGAAAGACATTCATGATGGTATTGATGTTGTAGGAAAGAAAATGACACTCTGCCAGCTTTACGCAAAACAGAACGCTCAAAGACCAAAGGTTAGAAAAAACACTGAAACTGGACGCAAATATCTTATGGATATTTTGAAGAAAGACAAGTTAGGTGTAAGAAGTATTGACAGTATTAAGCCATCAGACGCTAAAGAATGGGCTATTAGAATGAGTGAAAATGGTTATGCTTATCAAACCATCAATAACTACAAACGTTCTTTAAAGGCTTCATTCTATATTGCTATACAAGATGATTGTGTTCGGAAGAATCCATTTGACTTTCAACTGAAAGCAGTTCTTGATGATGATACTGTCCCTAAGACCGTACTAACAGAAGAACAGGAAGAAAAACTGTTAGCCTTTGCAAAAGCTGATAAAACCTACAGCAAAAATTATGATGAAATTCTGATACTCTTAAAAACAGGTCTTCGTATTTCAGAGTTTGGTGGTTTGACACTTCCAGATTTAGATTTTGAGAATCGTCTTGTCAATATAGACCATCAGCTATTGAGAGATACTGAAATTGGGTACTACATTGAAACACCAAAGACCAAAAGTGGCGAACGTCAAGTTCCTATGGTTGAAGAAGCCTATCAAGCATTTAAGCGAGTGTTAGCGAATCGAAAGAATGATAAGCGTGTTGAGATTGATGGATATAGTGATTTCCTCTTTCTTAATAGAAAGAACTATCCAAAAGTGGCAAGTGATTACAACGGCATGATGAAAGGTCTTGTTAAGAAATACAATAAGTATAACGAGGATAAATTGCCACACATCACTCCACATAGTTTGCGACATACATTCTGTACCAACTATGCAAATGCAGGAATGAATCCAAAGGCATTACAGTACATTATGGGACATGCTAATATAGCCATGACGCTGAACTATTACGCACATGCAACATTCGATTCTGCAATGGCAGAAATGAAACGCTTGAATAAAGAGAAGCAACAGGAGCGTCTTGTTGCTTAGTAGTACAAATGAATTTACTACTTATTTACCACTTCTGACAGCTAAGACATGAGGAAATATGCAAAGAAACGTGAAGTATCTTCCTACAGTAAAAATACTCGAAAGCACATAGAATAAGGCTTTACGAGCATTTAATGAGATTTAAAAGGATAATTAGAAATCTATGTTTTGTTTATTAGAAATATTAATAATTATAAACAATTTTATGAATTATTTAATTATGAAATAGAAAAAAGACAGCTGAATCAAGTGGATTGGAAAGATATAGAAAGAAAAGACGGCATATGTCTATTAACATCTAAGGATTGCCCATATTGCTTACATTATATAAGCAATGGAGTAGAGTTAGCAAAAAAAGAAGGGAAAGAACATGATTTATCAAAAAATATCGTAGATTTAGATATAGATGAATATTTTAACAATGCTGATCTTAATAAAATTTTAGAGTATTATTCTATTAATACTATACCATGTATATTGGAGATTAAAAATAATGAAGTAAAACTTATTGAATTTGAAGAAATTAAAAAATATTAATTGTATATAATTAAATTAATTAAAAATTTATTAGGAGTGTTTATGAAAGGAAAAATAAGTAAGAAGATATTTCTACTCGGACTTGTGATATTTGTGATCTCTTATCTACTTCCAGTAGGTATATTTGAAAGCTATACAAGTTTAAGACCAACCGGAATCACATCAATGTTTGTTTGCCCAATTATTGGACTAATAGGTTTAATATTTGGAGTAAAGGAAAAGGATAAGTTGTTTATGTTATTAAATATCCTTTTGATCTTATTACTTCCTATATCAATGTTCGCAGGTCATCTAGTAGGATCTCTTTAAGTGAGATAATAAGTTTAGATTAAAAATTTATAAATAATTTTAAAAAGCTATAAGTTTATCCGCTTATAGCTTTTTATCTCTCTACTTCCTTTCCATAATAATTTTCATAGTTTTTCCTATACTGAACAAGGTCAGAAAATTGTTCTTTATTCAAAGAATACTCTTGCATAAGGGTGTTCTTTTTTTCTTGCAATTTATCGAGTTTGGATAGTATTTCTTTTGTCTTTGGTAGCTTATTATAATTTTCTAAGATTTCTTTTGCGGCTATTTTATAAATGGAAAGTTCGCTATAATACTCGTCTGCAAATTGCTTATCTTCAGGATTTTTCTTATGGTATTTATAGATTTCACGATACTTATTTATAGTATTAATATCTTCCATATCTTGGGATAAACTTTTCATTTCACTTTCAACTTTCTTTATTTTATCTAACAAGTCTTGTCTATCATCGGCAGATTTTTTTATTAGATCATCAAGTTGTGTAATTGAATTAATTCCTTGTTCTCTAAGTTTAATTATTGAATCAGCCATTGTTTTGATATTATGTTTTCTTGCCCAGACTTCGTAACCTTTAGAGGATTGTACTTTTTCATTAGTAGATATATCAATAACATTTCCTACACGTTTTTTAATAGGATTAGCTTTGTTCATAATAGCTAAATCTATTCTTTCTTTAATTTTATCTTCAGTATAATCTTCTCCGATAGTCTTTGCTCTTGTAAATCTTTGCTTATCTTTATGACGAAAAGCAATATGTTTACCAAACTTAATTTCATAATCAAGAGATTTCATATTTTCTAAAAACTCTTTCCACGAGTTAGACTTATTAATCATTCTATCTATATCAAATTGCAGTTTAGACTTCCAAGAATTTCCTTTCTTGTTTTGGTCATATTCATACCAGGATTTACCAGAAGTTTTATATTTTCTTTTGTAAGCTTCATAATATTTATCAATGACTGAAAGCTTATTTTCTTTACACAATTCATCACTTTGATACCTGATTTTATGGTAAGTTTTTTTGTTAGATTGGTAGCATTTACCAGTCTTATAATTAACATTATTAAAAATAATATGGTTATGGATATGCCCTCTATCTATATGAGTTGCAAGAACAAATTCATAATCTTCTTTTAAAATTTTCTTACATAATTCCATTCCAATTTCATTAGCTTTTATAGGATCAACCTCTCCTGGTAGAAAAGATTGAATTAAATGTCTAGCCAAAACTGTACCTTTAGTATCATTGTCTTCTCGTGTTTTCATAAATTGAATGTGTGCAGTAGATGGATGACATTTGAATGAAGATACCAAGATTTTTTCATCAGTTTTTTCACTCTTAGTTATATAGTCTATTGCCAAATTTAGAGTTGATTTTATAGGATGTATTTTCGTAATTGCCATACTAATCACCAGAACTTTCTTTTGATTTATTAAGAAGTAGGGAATGGATCTGCCATATTTCTTTTGATAATTTTTCTATCTGTTTATTCATTGATTCAATTTCATTTTTGTAAATAACACCAGTTGTATTAGTAGCTTTTGCAATCTGGTTTATATTATTTGTTGCATTCGAAAGTAGCCATTGTAGGTTTCTAAATGGTTCTAAATCTACAACATAAATCTCTTTTTCTAACACACATTTCCTAAGAAAGTGGGACATAGTTTTGCAGTTTGCAAGTTTCATTTTCTTTTCAAAGATTTCTTTTTCTTCATCTGTTAAATATATTTTTAGTTGATTATTTCTTTTTCTATTATCCATAGTATATCTCCTTATCATAAAATATTGGGGTCTTAGGGTTCTCCCTAACAAGGTAAAATTGATAAAAAAAGAAGCAGTCCATAAAGGTTCTGCTTCATCAATTTTTCGTAAGTGGGTACTCACTTACTGTGCTTGCTATTAAAGTTATAAGCGTTAAGCGTTTATTCAGTTTTATTAATTATACCGCATTTAAATAAATTAATTAAGAAGTATACGGTAGAGTAGAGCAAAATTTATAATTTGATTGATATTGAAAATATTTTTCAATTAAGATATAATAAAAACCGAGGGAATCCTCGGAAAATAATTGAATGATTGGAGGTATTTTATTGAAAGATAAGGAAACAAAAGTTGGTCAAATTAGAAAAAAAGAAATTCGAGATGCAGCAATGAGATGTTTTTTGAATAAAGGATTTCAGAATACAACAATGGAAGATGTGATTAAAGAAGTTGGCATGAGCACAGGTGGTGTCTATCATCATTATAAAAGCACAGCTGAAATGCTTAAAGATTTAATGCTTGATGGAAATCAGTATAGAAATAATTTAATTGATAATTATTTAGAAGCTCACATAGGTCAAGATAAATATGAACAGATGAGTGAAATTTTAGTGGATAAGTGTCTACCAGATACAGATATTACTAAGGTTTATTCTCTTTTATTACAATCAAAAAAATATAATGAAGATTTAGAAAAGATGTTTCAAGATTTGAAAACAGAAACAGTAAATCAATTAGATTCAATATCTAATAAATTAGGAATTGATTCAAAGATTTTTGAAGATGGTTTTTTAGTAAATTATATAAATGGAATGATATTAAGCTCGCAAGTTCTTAATGCAAGAGATTCATATGATGAGAATAGGAAATATCTAAAAGATACAATTTTAAATTATATTTTAGATTTAGAAAAAAATAGATAACTAAGGAGGTTTCAGAAATGAATAAAAAATTAGAAGTTAGAGATTTAATTAATGTTGGTTTGTTTGCAGTACTTGGGTTTATTTTTATGCTAATAGGCTCATTTACAGCTATGGTTCCTGTTTTGATGCCAATTGTTCCCTTAGTACAGGGAATTTTAGTTGGACCTAGTAACATGCTTTTTTCAACAAAAATTAAGAAGCCAGGAATGCTTTTTATTCAAACAATGCTAATATCTTTAGCTTATGTCATCATGGGTCATGGTCCATGGGCACTTTTAACAGGAGCAATTGCAGGATTTATTGGAGAAATAATATTAAAATCAGGCTCTTATGACAGTAAAGGAAAATCTAGATTAGCATTTTCTTTTTCAAGTCTTTGCACTTTAGGAAACTATGTTCCGATTATCATCTCAAGAAATGAGTATGCACAAGGGCTTTTAAATCAAGGTTATAAGCAAGAATTTATTGACACAATGATGAAAGTTATGCCTGATTGGATTTTAATAGTTATGGCTATTTTAGGATTTATTGGTGCTTTTGTAGGTTGTAGCTTAGGAATTGTGTTTTTGAAAAAACATTTTTCAAAAATTGGTAAGTAAGAATTAGGGAGCGGGTTATTAGATATGATAAGGATAGATTTTAGAGCAAAATTATTTTTAATGATGGTTATTTCTTTTATTATGACAATTGGAAATATTCAAAGCCTAAATCCTATATATTATGTATTAATATGTATGCTCCCTACTTTTTTATTATTTTTATCTGGACATATAAAATCCGGGATTAAATCAATCATACTTTTTATAATATTGAATATTATAGAAATTAATATTAGGGAATTAAATGATTCTATAATATTATCACTTATACACATAGTTATAATTATAATAAAAAGAGTTTTTGCACCTATGGTTATGGGAAATTATATAATTTTAACGACTAGTGTAGGAGAAGCAATTTGTTCATTAAAAAAGGTGAAGTGTCCTGATCAGATAGCCATTCCTGTTGCGGTTATGGTTAGATATTTTTATGCAACAAGAATTGAGTATAGACAAATAAAACAAGCTATTTATTTGAGGGGTATAAGTTTTAGGAAATTTTTAAAGAATCCTATTTTATTAATTGAATATAGGATAATCCCACTATTGATGACCCTATCAAATTCTGCTGATGAATTGACAGTAGCTTCATTAACTAAGGGTCTTGCTGTCAATCAAAATAGATCAAATATTAGAGAAGCAAAGTTAACATTTGCTGACTATTTAATTTTTTTTGTTTCTATTTTAGTTTTATTTTTTTATATAAGAGGTAGAAAATATGCTTAAAATAAGAAAGCTTGATTTATCTTTTGATGATGAAAATATCTTAAAAAATCTAAATTTTGAATGTAAAGCTGGTGAAATTACAGTTATTACAGGACATTCTGGATGTGGAAAAAGCACACTATTAAAAGCAATTAATGGAGTAATACCTGAATACCTTGATGCTAATATTAATGGAGAAATAAAATATAACAGCCTAGATTTACTTAGTAAAAATATATTTGAAAGATCATGTATTATTTCAAATGTATTTCAAAATCCAAAATCTCAATTTTACTGTATGAATTCCACTGAGGAGTTAGCCTTTCAGCTAGAAAATAGAAATACTGACAAGTCAGAGATAATCAATAGAATAAAGAAATACTCAAAACTCTTAAATATAGAATACTTATTAGATAAAAATATATTTGATTTATCTGGTGGAGAAAAGCAAATGATAGCACTTGCAGCTTGTGCAATTTCTGAAAATGATATTATTTTATTAGATGAACCATCTTCATCATTAGATAATGAATCTATAGAAAGGTTAAAAGAAGCCTTAGTGAAATTAAAAGAATTAAATAAGATAATAATTGTTGTGGAACATAGATTATTTTATTTAAAAAATATAATGGATAAGCTATGTATTATTGATAATGGGTCTTTAAATTTATACGAAAAAGAAGATTTAAATGATTATAATTTGAAAGCTATTGCAGAAGGATATGAACTTAGAACATTTAATAAAATAGAGAAAAGTGATTTAGAAATTAATAAATATTATAAAGTGAATTTATTGGATGATAAAAATAATTTTAGCAATGGAGATTTATCATGTCATAATTTTAAGAAAAAATATGAAAAGAATAAAATTTTTGACTTTAGTATTTCCTTTAATAAGGGAGTAAATTTTATCATTGGAAAAAATGGAATAGGGAAAAGTACTTTCATTAAATTATTGACCGGTATTACAAAAGGTCACGGAGATGTATTTGTTAATCAAAAAAAAGTTACAAAACAAAATAAAGAAATTTTTATGGTAATGCAAGATCCTAGCTCCCAGCTTTTTACAGAAAGTGTATTATCGGAAGTATCAACAGTAAGTGAAGATAAAAGCCTAAATGAAAAAATGTTGGAAAAGATGGGATTATTATCAAAGCTTGAAAAACATCCTCAAAGTTTATCGGGAGGAGAGAAGCAAAGATTGTTGATTGCTATAGCAAGGCTTAGTAATAAACCTATTATTATCTTAGATGAGCCTACAAGTGGATTATGTAAACCACAGATGAATACATTAATTAATTTCCTACACGATATGGAGAGAGAAGGAAAACTCATTATAATTATTACACACGATTTTGAATTTATAAAACACTGTGATGGTACAATATATGAATTTCTAAAATAAAATGCAAATGGATACAATTATGGAGGTGTTAAATTATGAAAGAAAAAAGTCCTGCTGTAATATTGTGGGAGCTTGCATATAAGGAACATTCAAAGTTAAAAACATCTGTATTTATAGCAAGTATCGGTGTTATTGCCGGAATTGTTCCATACATTGCTGCAAGCCGTATTTTAGTCTATTTATTAAATGGAATTGCAGATTTCAAGGTCTATTTTTTATGGATGGGAATAGGTCTGTTATCTTATATTTTAAAATCTGTTTTATACTCTACGGCGTTATCTGTATCTCATAAAGCGACTTTTAGTGTATTGAAAGATATTCGCTTGAGAATGATTGATAAACTTCCGAAGATGCAGTTAGGAGAAATAATCTCTGTTCCAAGCGGAAACTTTAAGCAGATTATAGTGGATCAGGTTGAAAGTATGGAGAAACCGCTCGCTCACCTGTTGCCTGAAATGACATCGAATCTCTTAGGTTCTTTGAGTATATTTATTTACTTATTATTTCTTGATTGGAGAATGGCTCTTTTATCATTAGTATCCATTCCTGTGGGGATGCTTTTTATGGGACTCGTAATGAAAAATTATGCTGTTCAATATGAAGGATCTGTAAAGGTAAATCGAGAAATGAATTCTGCAATTATTGAGTATGTTAATGGAATAGAAGTGATAAAAACATTTAATCAAGACAAGAGATCGTACGCAAAGTACAAAGATAAAGTCATTGCAAATGCAAGATACTTTTATGAATGGATGAAGAGCTGTCAGTTACCTGTATCTTTATCTAAAAACATATCTCCTACTACAATGATCACAGTGCTTCCATTTGGTTGGTATTTCTACATTAGCGGCAGTTTAAGTGCAGAAGTATTTATATCTGTAATTATTCTATCTTTAGGTATTGCAGGACCTTTACTTGAAACAATCAATTTTGTTGATGGTCTTGCTAAGATAGGGACTATTGCAAATTCTATTAACTTAATTTTAGAAGGAAAAGAACAAAAGCATTCTGATAGAGAAGTGACTATCCAGCAATATAATATTGATTTACAAAATGTAAAGTTTGGATATGAAGAAGAAAAAGAAATTCTTCATGGAATATCCCTAAACATAAAAGAAGGTACAACAGTGGCTTTTGTTGGACCAAGTGGAAGTGGCAAGTCAACTTTAGCAAAATTAATAGCTGGATATTGGGATAGCATGGAAGGAAATATAAATATTGGTGGACACAATCTTAAGGAAATTCCATTAAAGCAATTATATAGTTTGACCGCCTTTGTTTCTCAGGATAATTTTTTGTTCAACGAAAGTATTAGGGAGAATATAAGAATGGGCAATCCAAGTGCCAGTGATAAAGAAGTAGAAGACATTGCTAAGAAATCGGGTTGTCATGATTTTATTATGAAAATGGAACATGGTTACGATACGGTTGTCGGAAGTAGTGGGAGCCATGTTTCTGGTGGAGAAAGACAAAGAATATCAATTGCAAGAGCAATGCTCAAAAATGCACCTATTGTAATACTTGATGAAGCTACTTCATATATAGATCCTGAAAATGAAGTGATTATAAAGCAAGCTTTATCAAAGCTTATAAAAGATAAAACGGTGATTATTATTGCTCATAGGTTATCAACTATAACAGATGCAGAACAAATATTCTTAATTGAGAATGGAGAGCTTGTTTCACATGGTAAGCATGAAGAACTTATGGAAGATTCTGAGTTATACCAAAAGATGTGGAATGCCCATATTGGAGTAAAGGATGGTGAAATAAAATGATAAGTGCCTTAAAGAAAATTTTAGACTTCTCAGGTGATGAGAAGAAAAATGTATACCATTCTATATGGGTAAGTTTCTTGTTTGCAATTTTTCACATGCTCCAAATCAGTGCAATATACATTATTGTTAAAGCTATTGTTGAAAAAGATATGAGTATGACACCTGCATGGATTGCTTTGATACTTCTTGTTATAAGCATAGTTGGCAGAAGTGTTGCAAATTATTATTCACAGTTACAGCAATGCCATGCAAGTTATTTTATGGTGGCAAATAAAAGAGTTGCAATAGGTGAAATGCTCAAAAAAATACCTATGGGATTCTTTAATGAAAATAATATTGGTGAAATCGTTGGAATTTCTACAACTGTTTTGGAAGATGTAGAAAATACTGCGGCAATGGTTATGGTAAATACCTTATCTGGTTTTATTAACACAATAATTTTTACAATAATGATTTTGGCTTTTGAATGGAGGATCGGTCTTATTGTTACAATTGGATGCTTGTTGTACTTATTAATTCTTTCAAAAATGGAAAACAAGTCAAGAAATGTTCTTCCTAAAAGACAAGTGGCATCGGCAAAATTAGTTGACACTATTTTAGAACAAATAGGTGGAATGGCTGTTATAAAATCCTTCAATTTAACAGGGAAAGGAGATGAAAAAGTCAGAGATGCTATTGAAAATAGTAGAAAAATAAATCTTGATTGTGAAAAACTGTTTACACCTTATACGATTTTGCAAAATATTCTTTTGGATTTGTTTAGCATTTTGATAATAGGTGCAGGTATTTTCTTTTATATTAATGGAGAACTTTCATTCTTAAATACAGTTATGACGATTATAATTTCTTTTCTTGCTTTTTCTCAAATAAAATTGGCAGGAAGTGCAACAACCTCTCTCAGAGTTGTTAGTGGATCTATTGAACAAACAAAGAAGTTAGAGGAATTTCCACAGATGGATATTGATGGAAAAGACATAAAGCCTACTACTTTCGATATTTCTTTTGATAATGTAGAGTTTTCATATTCAGGCAAAAAAATCCTTGATGATATTTCGGTCAAGATACCACAAAAACAAATGACAGCTATAGTTGGAGCTTCAGGAGCTGGAAAAACTACATTTTGTAATTTGATAGCGAGATTTTGGGATGTAGAGAAAGGAGAAATCAGCATAGGTAAACATAATATTAAAGAATATTCATTGGAGTCATTAATGAGACAAATTAGTATGGTTTTTCAAAATGTTTATTTATTTCAAGACACTATTGAAAACAATATAAAGTTTGCCAAGCCAGATGCTACTCATGAGGAAGTTATAGAAGCTGCAAAGAAAGCGTGTTGTCATGAATTTATTATGAAACTTCCTGAACAATATGAAACAGTTATAGGAGAGGGAGGTGCAAGTTTATCTGGTGGAGAAAGACAAAGAATATCTATAGCAAGGGCTATGATAAAAAATGCCCCGATTATTATTTTTGACGAAGCTACTGCAAATGTAGACCCTGAAAATGAGGATAAACTACAGATTGCTATGGAAGAACTTACAAGAGATAAAACTGTAATAATGATTGCACACAGACTAAAAACCATAAAAAATGCAAATCAAATTCTTGTCTTGGCTAATGGAAAGATAACGCAACAAGGTACACATGAAGAACTTATTCAAGTTGATGGTATCTACAAAAAATTTGTTGAAGCAAGACAAGTGGCAGCAAAGTGGCAGTTGTCATAAGTTATAAAAATATTGAAAACAACTGGAGGAAGTCATATGGGAAAACAAGATATGAAAACACAACTATTAACCAAAAGTCCTAAAGAACTGTTATTTAAGTTGGCAATTCCCGGAATAATCGGGATGATTGTCATAGGATTGTATCCATTTATGGATGGTGTGTTTGCAGGATGGCTCATTGGTGATTATGCTATGTCAGCCATTAGTGTGTCTATGTCCTTAACGATTATAAATGGAGGAATATCGGCATTGATTGGCGTTGGAAGTGCCTCAATACTATCAAGAGCAATCGGAAAGGGCGATAAAGAAACGACAGATAAAATATTCGGGAATTTTTGTTACTGGGTAATATTTTTTTCTGTAATTATCACGATATTGGGTTTGGTTTTTGCACCTCATTTTTTAGATTTGGTAGGAGCTAAAGGAAATATTAAAGAACTTGGTGTGAGATATTTAAGAATAGTTTTCTTTGGCTCTATATTTGTGAATTTTGCTCAAGCGGGAAATATGACAATGCGTGGCGAAGGTGCATTAAAGCAATCAATGATGATTATGGGCGCGGGAGCTATATTAAACATTATTTTAGATCCTATTTTTATGAAGTTGATGGGTGAATATGCGATTGAAGGTGCAGCTATTGCAACTGTAATATCTCAAATTGTACAAGCAATATTGACATTCCACTATTTTTCAAAGAAAAGTGCTTTTGTAGGGATCCATAAAATTCAAAAATACAAGGCAATTTATAGCGAAATGTTCAGTATAGGAAGTTCAGCAATGATGATGCAAATTTTATTTGCAGTACAGCAAACATTTTTGTTTAAGCAAGCCTTTGCGTATGGAGGAGATGATTGGGGAATTTTGATGTCTGCTACAATGCGATTATATATGTTTTCCTTTATTCCACTGTGGGGTATGAGTCAAGGCTTACAACCTGTTATTGGAGCTAATTTCGGAGCAAAACAATACGGAAGAGTAAAAGATACGATGAAGATTTTTATGTATGGTGCAACAATTCTTGCAGCTGCTTCATGGATACCATCAATGTTTTGTTCAGAAAAATTACTATCATTATTCAGTGTGAGAAGGGAGATTATTGAAGTTGGTGTTGTAAACTTTAAGATGTTTTATTCAACATTCATCTTATATGGAATTATGATTATGACACTTACATTTTTCCAATCCATAGGAGATGGAAAAAAAGCAGGCATGATTGTAATGCTTAGACAGTTAGTTTTATTTATTCCTGCAATATTACTATTTCCAAAGGCATTTGGAGCGTCAGCAGTTTGGTGGACAGAACCTATCGTAGATTTTAGTATGATTATGTTGGGACTGTTTTTAATGCTTAATGGACTTAGGAAAATGGGAAAAGACAAAGCATAAATACAAGGACATTTGATATAAAAGCGAAAATAATCAAAAGAGGCTGTAGGTATGGATGCTATTTATCTATAATGAACGGAGGGAAAGGGAGATGAACAAGTGTATAAGTTACCTTGTAGAATTGAAATGGAATAAAAATACTCCTTTTTTCTATAATTCTTGTAGTTGTCTGTCTTTACATTTTCTCGTCTAAACAATTAAATATAGTAAAAGAAAGAACGGATTTCTTTCATTTCAGAGGACTTCTTATGCCAAGATGCAGGAGTCCTCCTTTTTTGTCTGAAAAACAAATAGACAAAAAAGAAATGGAGGAAACTTTATGGCAAAAGAGTATTACCTTTATGTCAGAGGGCAAAAGGTAAAAGTCAGTGAAGATATTTATAAAGTCTACTGGCGAGAAAAAGAACACGAAAAGTATTTGGAGCAGGTGGACAAGAAAAACCACTTGCTATTTTTTTCGTCTCTAAATCACGATGGGAATTTTGAAGATAATCTAGAAGATAAAAATGTTGATGTTGAAAAAGTTGTAGCTACACAAATGATGATTGAAGCACTAAGAAATGCAATGTCAAAGTTAAATAAGGATGAACGAGAAATAATTGAAAGATTATATTTCAATGATGAAACACTTCGTGCAGTATCAAAGACTCAAAATATATCACATACTGCTTTAATAAAAAGGCGAGATAAGATTTTAGAAAAACTAAAGAAATTTATAGAAGAAATATAGTTTCTGGTTACCAAAGAGGGCAAATTTTCCTTTATAAAGTGAGGGGAGTTTTGTCCTCTTTCTATTTTAAAAGCAATCTAAATAATATTTGAACCTTAACAATTGAATAGACCAAGACAAGACATTAATCATTTTTGGAGCGTAATAACCTATCCGCCAAGATCTTTCTGCTGAATAATTCGGTAAAACAAGTACTGCTAAGCAAAAAGCAAGGGAAGAAGAAAGGGAGCGATAAGTAAGAGTTTGAACATAGGGAGGGATACCCTATTCGCTATGAAGAAAATGAGGATAATGATACTTCTAAGGTTGAAGCCGGCTCATCCTGAACAGAGGCGGAGGTGAGATTCCTATGTTGCTAATCCAATGCACTTGTCAATGTCAAAAAACTTTAAAAATATTAAAATAAATATTTTAAATATATTATTTGGAGGATTTATGATTAATGAAAATATAAAAGTAGTTCGTGTTTGTGAAAAAGCATTTCTAACATTAAAAGAAGCATCTGAATATTTTAATATTGGTCAAGATAAAGTTAGACAATTAACGGATGAAAATGATTGCGATTTTGTATTATTTAATGGTAGTAAGCGTCTTATTAAGAAAAAGTTAATGGAAGAATATTTAAATAGACAGTTCTCTATTTAATCTAAAACTATATATAAAACACGCTTAATGCGGTATAATAATTATAGCGTGTCTTTTATCAAAAAAGGAGAATTTTTATGGTAAAAAGACGCAAAGATAGTAAAGGGGTTGTTTTAAAAGACGGTGAATATCAAAGATCAAATGGCACTTATGAATTTAAGTGGCAAGACAAAATAGGTCGTAGAAAATCTATCTATGCGAAAACTCTAAAAGAATTAAGAGAAAAGGAATTAGATATTTTACGCAATACTATAGATGGAATCAACAACGAAGGAAGTAGCTTATCTGTAAATGATACTTTTAAGCTATGGACAAAGGTAAAAAGAGGTTTAAAAGATAATACCTTTAAAAATTACATCTATATGTATCAACAATTTGTCGAACCGACTTTTGGTTGCATTAAACTATCTGATATTAAAAGGTCTGATGTAAGAAGTTTTTATAACAGATTAAAGAAAGACCAGAGATTGATGGTTTCTACCATAGATTGTGTCCATACTGTCTTACATCAGGTTTTAGAATTAGCAGTGGATGACGAATATATAAGGTTTAATCCGTCTGACAATGCTTTGAAGGAATTGAAAGTGGCTTATCGAAACGAATCTCCGAAGAAAAAAGCCATGACAATAGAAGAACAGGTGCTATTTGAAGAATATTTATCTAATAGTGATGAATATAAAAAATGGTATCCAATATTCATTGTTATGCTTTGGACAGGAATGAGAGTTGGAGAAGTTACAGGATTGCAATGGGACGATCTAGATTTTGATAATGGTCTTATAAATGTAAATAGGACTTTGGTATATTATAGTAAAGGTAAAGGATTAAACAATAGATATGCTATTAATACACCGAAGACAGTATCAGGTAAGCGAAGTATTCCTATGGTTCAAAAAGTAAAAGATGCTTTTCTTATGGAAAGAGAGTTACAAAAGACTTTTGGAATCGAATGTTGTGATTCAATCGATGGATTTAAAGACTTTGTATTTTTAAATAGGTTCGGAAAGGTTCACAATAATGGAACACTTAATAAAGCTTTAAGAAGAATTGTTAGAGATTGCAATTTAAGTATAATGGATAAAAATAAATCGAACTCTAATGATATTCTATTAGTTCCACATTTAAGCAATCACATTTTCAGACACACCTTTACTACAAGGCTTAATGAACAAAATATAAATACAAAAGCAATGCAGTCTATTCTAGGTCATTCTGATATTAGTACAACAATGGATATATATGTAGATGCAACAGAAGATTTTAAGATAGAACAGATGGGAGAATTTGAAAAAGCGATGAAATTTATATTTTAGAATTTACGACAGCTTACGACAAATTTACGACAATTTGCTAGAAATCTATGGGCACTTATAGAGGGTTAGCAAATTGTCGTAAATGGAGAAGTACCAAAAAATAGACTTTTATAGAGATTTAGACAATTATCTAAGATAGAGGGGATTTTCCCAACAATGAAGCCAGTTGGCAAAGAAAAAACTGAAAATTCTGGTCAAGCTTCTAATGAAAATACAAATCAAGAAAGTGGGAAATCAATAAATCTAGATCTTTCAAAAATCAAAGTTGAACCATTATTTGAAGATATGGTTGATTTTGATACATTCTCAAAATCTGATTTTAGAGTTGTAAAAGTTAAAAACTGCGAAGAAGTTCCAAAGTCTAAAAAACTATTGAAATTTACATTAGATGATGGTTCTGAAAAAGAAAGAGTTATTTTATCTGGTATTAAGGAATATTACAGCGCAGAGAGCTTAATTGGAAAGACACTGCTTGCGATTTGTAATCTTCCTCCTCGTAAGATGATGGGAATCGACTCAGAAGGTATGATTATATCTGCAATTTGCGAGTACGACGGAGAAGAAAAACTTAACTTAATAATGTTGGATGATAATATTCCAGCAGGATCAAAATTATATTAAAGAACACGCTAATTATAAAACTGGGGTTTGTTATGAATCCCAGTTTAATTTTTATTGTTGCAATAATAGAATTATTAAGCTATACAATAAAATCAATATAAAGAAAAATAAATATTAGATAATCACTGGCGATAGAAATTAAAAACTCTATCGTCTTTTTTATTTGGAAGAACAACAAATGGTAGAAATGTCAATGAATTTACTGCCATGCAGATAATAGCAGCTTATTCATGTGTGAGAGTTTTAGCTGAAACCTTAGTAGGACTTCCCGTTTATTTATATAAAACAGGTTTATCATTTGAAGTAGATAGGATACCAAAAGATAGAAATTTTCAAGGGTAAAAGTCTAGGAAAAAGAACCTAATTCAATATGGAGATTTGTTTATTATACAGCTAAAAATATCATTTGAGTTTAAAATGAGATCCGTATTCTCTTAGGACTGATTTTTTGTAATTTTTGTTTATATTTAGCCAGCCATAAGATTAATGCTTTTATATTAATCCCTCTTTTATCATAAGAGATAACTCTCTTGAAAGGGCAGGCCTATTACAAGCTAAAAATTTCGCCAAATCCTCTCTGGATAATTTATTAGAAAATAAGGAGTTCTTACCATATTTATCTATATATTTATTAATTTTCTCCCTAATTTTAGGCTTAGAATATATATCTAATTTGTAAGTTAAGTATGAAATTTGCTCATCATACAATTTTATAATATTTTCCATAAAAATCGGTCTGCTTGAACAAGACCTTTTATTTTCTTCAAAGATTTTGCTAACATCAAGTGCTAAAACTTCAGAATCTTTTTTTGCAACCATGAATCTATCAGCTAGGGAAGAAAAATTTAAAGAAAAAGAATCTGAAGTCTCATAAATCCTATCTATAATTTCCTTATCATCATCTATTGTAGATAGATCAATTCTTCCGTTCAAAACTATACCTGCCTTAAAGCCCTTAGAAAAATCATATAGATATTGGCCTTTATTAAAAATTAAGGTTTTATGATCAATACAAGAAAGTATATGGCCTATAGTACTTTCGTCTAAACCATAAAATAATTTACTTTTCAAAATAATTTTTTCCATAAAATCCTTTCTTGTTGCTTTAGCAACTACAATAAAAATCAGATATGTTATAATTATATATGTAATGATTATCAATATCAAGGAGAGGAAAACAAATGGAAAAAAACAAAATTAAATTTGGACATGATTTTTTAAAGATGCTTGGAAGAACAAGACTCAGACCAGGCGGCGGTCTTATGACCGATTGGTTACTTGATCAGGTACAGATTGATAAAGATATGCAAGTTTTGGAAGTTGCTTGCAATAGAGGAGATAACCTAATAAGAGTTTATACTAAATATAAATGCAAAATAATAGGCATAGATAATGACCAAGTTGTCATAGACCAAGCCTTAGAGAATATAAAGCTTTTGGGCTTAGACAAAGAAATTGAAGTTATGAATATGGATGCCTTAAAGTTAGATTTTGAGGATGAAACATTTGATTTAATAATTAATGAGGCAATGCTTACCATGCTTCCAAATGAAGAAAAAGCAAAAGCTCTTAAAAATTATAACAGGGTTTTAAAAAAAGGCGGCTATTTATTAACTCATGATGTGGCAGTGGAAAATGAAAGTGAAGATATAAGAAGGCAACTTTCAAGATTTACAAACATGGACGTGTATCCTCTAACCGTAGAAAATTGGAACAAACTGTTTATAGATAATTCCTTTAGACCTTTTTCACAAAGAACTGGCAGGATGATTCTCTTAGACAGGGACACAATTATAAAAGATGAGGGACCAGTTGGAGCTGCAAATTTTTATAAAAATGCTTATGCACAAGAAAATAAGGATAGATTTGTGAAAATGCTAGAAAGGTCTAAAAATTCAAGCATTTCATATATAGTTTTAGCGAGTAAAAAGGAGGATTAGACGAAAGCTATTAAAAAATATCATTAATTTTATGTCTGACAGTGCTTGCCTTAACAGGTATGACTGCTTGTGGCAATACAAAAACTGAACAAAAATCAGAAAGCAAGGAAGTGACTCAAGCTGAGAAAAAGGAAGAAAAAACAGAAGAAACCAAGGATGAAAATAAAAAAGTTAGGACAATTACAGATCATGCAGGTAATGAGGTAGAAGTTCCAGAGAAAATTGAAAGAATAGTAATAGATCAGATTCCAATTTTATCTACATATATGGCCTATCATCATGGAAAGGCTCCGTATATCGTAGGATATGCTGGATCACTTAAGCAAGTAATTTCAAATACAGTTTTAAAGGACATTGCTCCAGAGCTTCTAGATAGCCAAAATACAGTTCAAGCTCAATCTGACATTAATATTGAGGAAATAATGAAGCTTAAACCAGATGTTATTTTTTATAATGCTTCGAATAAAGAACACTATGAAACTCTTAAAAAGACTGGGATTCCTTGTGTAGGATTTGCTACGGTTGGTACAAATGGACCAGCAGACCCGACAGATAAGTTACCAGCTATCAGTTATTGGCTTATGGGTTCTTTTGCAAGATCATCTTATAAAAACTTGATGCTTTCTGCACCCCTAATAATTTTGGGAGTCATCATAATAAGATTCTTGATATTTAGGCTAAATATTATGAGCCTTTCAGAAGATGAAGCAAAAAGTCTTGGAGTTAATGTAAAAAAAACTAGGCTTATTTTTATTTTTGCTTCAACACTTATTACAGCCTCATCTATATCAATGTGTGGTCAAGTCGGATGGATTGGTTTGATAATTCCTCACATGGCAAGGATGATGGTGGGAGCTAATAATACTCACACCCTACCTTTTAGTATATCTTTAGGCGCAAGTCTTATGGTACTAATAGAAGCTTTATCAAGAGCGGTTTCTGTAATAGAACTACCTATTTCAGTTCTTACGGCAATAATTGGAGCTCCAATTTTTATAAGCCTAATTAGAAAAACTGGGGGTGGTTTCAATTAAATTAGAAGTAAAAAATGCAGGATTTTATTATGATAAAAATCATGAATTATTTAAGAATTTATCTTTTAGTCTGGCTCAAGGTCAGGTTTTATCTATCTTAGGGCCCAATGGTGTTGGTAAGACTAGCCTTATAAGATGCATATGTGATTTTGAAAAATGGAAACTAGGAAATAGTTTTATGGATGGAAAAGATATTGCAAGCTTTAGCCGAAGGGAATTATGGTCTAATATATCATACGTTCCTCAAAAAAGATCATTTTCTTTTGAATATTCTGGTATAGATATGGTAGTTCTAGGCCTTGCTAGCAAGCTTGGGCCTTTTGCAAAACCAGGTGAAAGAGATTATAAGAAAGCAAATAATATTATGAAAAGCTTAGCTATAGAGAAGCTTAAGGATAAGTCTTGTTCAGTAATGAGTGGAGGAGAACTTCAGATGGTTCTAATAGCCAGAGCCTTAATATCAGATCCAAGCTTAATCATATTAGATGAGCCAGAAAGTGGTCTTGATTTTAAAAATCAACTTAAAATAATTTCATTAATCAAAAAACTATCCAAGGTAGACAATATTAGTGTTATTATAAATACTCATTACCCAGCCCACGCTCTTGAAATAGCGGATAAATGCTTGATATTAATGAAAAATGCTAGACATAAAATAGGCAAAACATCTGATATTATCTGCAAGGAAAATATGAAAGACGCCTTTGGGGTAGAGGTTATACTTGAAAAAATAAAAAACGATAAGAGAGAATATAATACTATAATACCAATTAGCATAGTGGGAGATTAAAATGAAAAATATTAGTAAGGGAATAATCTTAAAGGCAGAAGAGATGATACCTGTAAGAGAAAACCAAACTATAAGCAAGAAACTTGTAGATTTATATGATCTTCACATCTTACTTATGAGTCTTGATCAAAACACCAGCATTTCCCCTGAATTTTATGCTGAAGAAAGAATATATTTTGCTTTAAAAGGCGAGCTTAAATTTAATAATGAAAGACTTATAAATAACGAACTAATACTTTTTGAAAAAAATAAACTTTTTAATATAGAGGCAAGGGAAAAAAGTATATTTTTAGAAATCGCAATTAACTTAAAGGAGGAAGAGATGAAAAATATTGATAAGGGACAAAAAATAAAATTAGTTGACTATTTGGATTATATTGATGGAGCCATAGCCAATATTGACCTTGTTTCAAAAGATGATTTTAGGGTGGTGATGATGGCTTTTGATGCGGGAGAGGGGCTAAAACCACACAAGGCTCCTGGAGACGCTCTTGTCCTAGCACTTGAGGGCAAGGCAAAGCTTCTTGTTGGAGATAAGGAAGTGGAGATTGAATCCGGAGAACAAATAGTATTTCCGGCAAATGTAATGCATAATGTAACTGCAATTACAAGATTTAAAATGTTATTAATATTATCTGTAGATAAATAAAAAAAGATTGAATGATTTTTCAATCATAAATCTGAACACTAAAAATTGGAACTAATACCAGAGTTAGCATTAAAGCTTGCTCTGGTGTTTATTTGTTATAAAGATGACCTTTCTTGTACATTAAATTCTCAAAATTATTTGAAAATGCAACTTGTAAGTACAGCTTTTGATTTTAATAAAGAAAACAATATTTATTGCTAAGATGCAGACAGAGGTTATGACCCATATGCTTATATAGGGCTATACAAACAAAAGAGATTAAGATTAATGAGAAAGGTGTGTAATAATTATTGTCGAAAAAAAGCTGGAGTTGGAGTTTTAAAGACACTTGTAACTGCGATTGGTGCAGGTTTAGGAGCATGGGGAGTTATTAACCAAATGGAAGGTTATGGTAATGATAACCGTGCGACACGTTCATAAGTGAAAAGCTTATGCACTAAGTCGAAGGACATAAAGTTCGAAACTTAGGAGAACTAACAATCTGATAGGTAGAACGATGGAGTAACGCCCTAAAATGCCTACACTGATACTCCGATTGGCAATAAATATTAGACTAATTTATTGTCAAAAGCTCGGTGAAGTCGGCAGAGAGTAGCCGTAAATAGCTATATAGTTATACGAAACCTGTTTAGAGGTAAATGGTGCTACCTATATGCCGGGTGTCGAATACGCATGGTGAGAATGTGTATACCAAAACACTGACGCACTTCCGAATGTACAAGTCTAGACGTTTGAATTTGTCTAACGGCAATTACCATCAAAGATGGTGTGTTTGTGGATTAGTAAGAATGGTTGTTATGAAAGTCCATATATCGTTACAGGCGATAAGGCGAGAGCTAAACACAGGCTTAGAGGAAGAACCTAAACGTATTCAATGATAGGATTGTTGGAACGTGGTAAACCAAGAACATGGAAGCAGTCTAATGCTAGTGAAGTGTTAAATGGGAAAATGATAAGAAAAAGATCATATAACTATTTTTTATCTTGGTGAAAGTGGTGGCATAGTACCTATGAAGCGAGAATAATAAGCTCGTGGAGGGATAGCCACTAGTCACAAGAAAGAACAAGAACTGAAATTAAGATAAACACAGCTTCGAGTATGACAAAGAAAATCAAATCCGAAAGGAGATGGTGCCTGTGTCCACTTCGAAACAAAGATTAAAACAAAATAAAATCCGTTATACGGAATATTATGACTTGCAAGAAGTCCTTGATAATCTATATAAAGATAGCAGTGAGGATAAAGTATTTTCAAATTTAATGGGGTTAATAACTTCAAGAGAAAATATAAAACTAGCCTATCGAAGTATAAAAGGAAATAAAGGCAGTCACACAGCAGGAGTAGATGGAAGAACAATAAAACATCTATCAAGGCTAAATGAAGAAGAATACATTTCTCTCATACAAAAACAGTTTCATTGGTATAAACCACGCCCTGTAAAGAGAGTGGAGATACTAAAGCCTAATGGGAAAATAAGACCTTTAGGAATACCGACTATTGTAGACAGAATTGTACAACAATGTATTTTACAAATTTTAGAGCCAATATGTGAAGCCAAGTTTCATGACAGCTCCTATGGGTTTCGACCTAACAGGAGTACGGAACACGCTATTGCAGAATGTGCGAGACTAATGCAGATACAGCACTTACACTATGTAGTTGATATTGATATACAAGGATTTTTCGACAATGTATATCATGCAAAGCTCATAAGGCAACTTTGGAATTTGGGTATCCAAGACAAAAAGCTACTTTGTATCATTAAGGAAATGCTGAAAGCAGACATAGTTATGCCCGATAAAAAGGTAATTACACCAACAAAGGGAACACCACAAGGCGGTATATTATCACCGCTACTATCTAATGTAGTCTTGAACGAATTAGATTGGTGGGTTTCTTCTCAATGGCTGACAATGCCCACGCATTATCCATATAAACAGAGAACGAACAGTCAAGGAACAGAGATAAAAAGCCATACCTACAGAGCTTTAAGAACAAGCAACCTAAAAGAAATATACATTGTAAGGTATGCCGATGATTTCAAGATATTTTGCCGTAATTACTACGATGCAAAAAGAACCTATCAGGCAGTTACAAAATGGTTGCAAGACAGATTAAAACTAAATGTAAGTGAAGAAAAATCTAAAATAACAAATCTAAAACAAAGGTACTCGGAGTTCTTAGGCTTCAAGCTTAAGGTTAAACCAAAAGGCAAAAAGTTTGTTGTACAGTCGCATATAAGTGATAAGGCACTGAAAAATGCAAAAGAAAATATTTCTAAATGTGTTGCGGATATAAAGAGACCTGCAAATGAGAAAGAGCAGTACAAAGCAATAGCTAGGTATAATGCTACTGTTTCAGGCTTGCATAATTATTACCAAATAGCAACAAATGTGAGTATAGACTTTGCTAAAATAGCCTTTCACATTAAAAAGCAAATGAACAACAGGCTTGACTTAAAGACCAATGGGACATTAAATAAAGGATTTATCAAAGATAAGTATGGAAAAAGTAAACAACTTCGCTTCCTTAACGGACGCCCATTAATTCCAGTGGGGTATATCCAAACTAAGGACGCAAAACACAAGAAAAAAGATATAAACAAGTACACTGTAGAGGGTAGATCTTTAATTCATAAAAATCTACAAATTGATATAGACACTCTTGTTTGGTTAATGAAACACCCTGTACTTGATAAGAGTATAGAGTATGCAGACAATAGGATTTCGCTCTTTGCAGCTCAATATGGAAGATGTTTTGTAACAGGGAATAAATTAACACCAAGTGATATACATTGCCACCATAAACTACCACTTGAAAAAGGTGGTACAGACAAGTACAGCAATCTAATTCTTGTAACAGAAAAAGTGCATATACTAATCCATGCAACAAAAGAAGATACAATTCTAAAATATGTAAAAGAACTTGCCTTAACAGGTAAGCAAATTGAGAAATGTAATGAACTCAGAAAAATGATAGGATTGCCAACCATTTAAAAGAAATAACTAGTTGTTGAGAAGTGTGTAAATCTTAATTAAAACGTGAAAATCTTTCTTGCGATGGGGCGCCGTGTGCGGTGAAAGTCGCATGCACGGTGCTAAGCGGGGGAAAAGCTGGAAACACTGAAACTGTAGGCTTACCTATCGCAATCTGGTGCTAAATCTCAAGGTATTAAGCAATTTATGGCAAAATAAGGACGGAATAACACAACAAATTCTCTAAAACAAAGCACTAAATCAATGTAAGATCGAATTAAATCAATATCTATGATATAATTAAATAAACTAATAAAGAGAAGATGAAGCTGCTACCGCGGCAGGTGCAGGCATTGTTGAAGTTACTGCATTAAACCATGCAATAGATAATTGTCAGAGAGTTTGGAGGCTTTATGATGCGTAAAAGTAGATTAGAAAAGTTCAGAAATATGATATTGATAATAGCTATATTTTCGGCGTTTTTGTCCTCATTGTACTTCTTTTTTAGAATAAGAAATTATATGATAGCAAGTTGTTTTTTTCTTACGTTTCTTCTTTTGGTTATGTTAAGGCAGTCTAATGGGTAAAATAGTGTATCTAATAATTCAAATTATAGTTATTACATGTATTTTTGCGATTGCTATAACTGCCAGTTATTTTGGACTTCCAAATCCAATTGGAGTAATAATAGGATTTATACTATATATAGCTTATGATGTTTAATTTATGACTTTAATAGATAAATTCAAAAAAAGAAGACGCAAATAAGGCGATTTATTTGTATAAAAGTGCTTGAATTATTTACCTTTTATATGGCATTGTACAAGGATACTGGAAAATAAATTATCAGCGTATAAAAAACCGTAAATCAAATCGGTTTACTGTTTTTCTATTGTTCAAATTTTAAAAGAAAGAGAGGAATACGATCAATGAAAAATATAGAAGAAAAAATCTTAATGAACAAGTAGAAAAGAAAGAACTTATAGGCAAATAACAAGAAGACCAATCTTAGAAAGCCTTATAGAAAATGCAGAAGAACTAACAGATGAAGAAATAAAAATCCTAGAAAAGCAACAAAGACAAAAGAACTTAAAAAAACACCTAGAATAATAAGATAAAGAGGGGGTGAACTAAATTGATGAAAACACTTGGTATGTTAACAATCATCTGCTTAACAGCATCAATTATGATGGTGAATTTTATACTTATTATACCGAAATTTGGCTCGAAGCATTTCGGTGCACCCGATGATATCAAAGTTATGATGAGTAAGTTGCCAGATAAACCGATTTGGGTCAATGTATTCGGCGGACTTATCATGATACTTGGATTGCTAACCATTGCAGCCGTCCTAGTCTGGGCGATTGTCGATACAGTAAAATTTAGTTTAACTTTTCAGCAAGCCTTTGTTAGATTTTTAATACTATTTGAAGGATATAAGCTTTTTGATATTATCTTTTTTGATTATCTCATGCTTACCAAGTTAAAATTGCCGACTAAAGTTTACCCAGAGACGGTTGGTGCAAAGGGTTATGATAATTTTGGTTTTAATGGAAAAAGTCAGATTGTAAAAATTATAATCTTCTTTTTCGTGAGCCTAATTTTGGCATATTTACTGACCGTTTTGGTTTAACTAAAAATTCATAACTTGTAATGTTCAATTCAACTTCCTGGCTATTTGTTTTAAGGGGGGTTAGCTTAAAAGAATCAATTATCAGAAATAGATAGAAGCCATGAACAGTTATATGAAGATAGGTTAGAGAGAAATATAACCGAAAGACACTTCACTCTATTGAATGTCAGTATATCTAAAAACAAGACAAGTTAATCGATATTTTATGAAGAGAGGTTTTAACTAAGTTCAAAATATAGTATGAAATTAAGTGTAAATTTTCATGACAGTTTGACAGTTTATTAAAGATGTATAGAAATAAGACAAGCTCCATTCCTATAGGAATAGACAAACATTGATGAATAAAAAATGTATCAACCTTAATCCTGATAAAAGGGTAAAGGTTGATACACAAAATTATTTACAGATCCTTTTGTTTATTTAAGACTTGACGTAACAAACCAAATTTGTTTGTTATAGTCCTCTATATGATCCTCCATAGCATTAGCTACAGGGAAATTATCAGCCTCATCCGCTTCTTTTCGAATCTCTAGGGCTAGTTCTTTTTGAAGTTTTATGTCAGATAGGACTATTTCTAATGCTTCTTTAATAGATATTCCATTAGAAGTCTCAATCTCTTGAATCGTAGAAATTTCTAAATATTCTTTTAGATTAGCAACTGGAAATTCTCCAGACATTCTGATAAGCTCAGCAACTTCATCAAGTCTTTCACCAGCCTTATCATATTCAGATTCAAGATACTTATGGACAGCCACAAATTGGGATCCTACGATATTCCAATGTAGATTATGGATTTTAATGTTTAGTACTGCAAGATTTGCAAGATATGTGTTTAATTTTGTCATTTTATTCCTCACTTTCAAATGATTTTGATTATCATTATCATTATATACAATAATAAAAAACAAGTCAAGTCCATAATATTGAGTAAAATTTACTAGAAAATATTTATTATTTCATTCTAATATCGTAAAAATGAATAGAAGAAAATTATTTCAGAGATACAAAATCACATCATGCAACAAAAAGGAATAGATATAAAGATAGAATCTATACAAAAGGAAATATTAGATATCATCGAAAAGAGTATTTTATAAATTTTAATAATGAAACTTTGAAAAGGATAGCAAAAATGTTATCTCTTTTTTATTTTAAAGAAAGGAGTTTTATATGAAAAAATTAGAACAAATAAGACAAGAGTCAAAAGAAATAAAAGACAAAATTGATGATACATAAGAAAGATTAAGGCAACTAAAAAATCAAGAAAATAAGATATTAAAACAAGACATAGTAAAAAGAAGAAAAGAAAGAACTCATAGACTAATAACAAGAGGAGCAATCTTAGAAAGCCTTATAGAAAATGCAGAAGAACTAACAGATGAAGAAATTAAGAAGAAGCAACAAAGACAAGAGAATTTAAAGAAATACTAAAAATAATCAGAGAAAATTAGAACAAATAAAATAATCAAATCTCCCTTAGATTTCTAAGGGCGCAATTATACACCCTAAAGGGTGCTTGCGTCATGCGGAGCCAAACTCTTGCAGAGACCAACAACCATTCGCTTTGGGTCTGCTCCTGCCAATCATTCACCACGAGCTTGCGAGTGGATTGAATGATTAGGCAAAGGGTATTTCAAAACGCTCATTCACAAAGAGGATATAGAAAATCTATTAAGCCTCCACCTAAAACAACAAAGAAAGAAAGGAAGTGATAAAAATGGCAGACAGTTTTCATTTTTCAGTAAACATAATATCAAGAGGAAAAGGGAAAAGTGCAGTAGCAAGTGCAGCATATATAAGTGGAGAAAAAATAAAAAATGAATGGGACGGAGTAACCCATGACTACACCAAAAAACAAGGAGTAATTAGCAAAGAAATATATTTACCAGATCACGCACCAGAAGAATATAAAAATCGAAAAACCTTGTGGAATTCAGTAGAACTATTTGAGAAAAATTCTAATGCCCAACTTGCAAGAAACTTTATCATATCCCTACCAAAAGAGTTAAGCATAGAAGAAAATAAAAAGATGATAGAAGAATATGTTAAAAACAATTTTGTAAAAGAGGGAATGATAGTAGACCTAGCAATTCATGATGAAATTAGAGAGGGAAATCAAAACATTCATGCTCATATAATGACCATAGTAAGACCAATAAATGAAGATGGAACATGGGGACAAAAAATAAACGAGCCTTTTTTATTAAAGTTCTTCTATTATATAGGCCAATAAAAAAAACTGAAAAATTGCTTTAAATTTTAAATTTCCTATGTTATAATAATCATGAGAGTGATAATCAAATTCAAATATTAATTTATTTTAATAAAATTAAAACTAGAAACGGGTGGTTAGATGCTTAGCTTAGTAATGGCACCCTTAAATGTTAATTATAAGATTTTAAGGATTAAGTCTTTAGGAGATAGTAATGTAACTGAGTCCCACCTGGCGAATCTTGGTTTTGTCAAAGATGCAGTTATAAAAGTTGTTAATGAGAACGATGGTAATTTAATTGTATATGTTAAAGATTCCAGAGTTGCAATCGGAAAAGATATAGCGAAAAAAATATTAGTAGAGGAGATGTAAGACTTGCAAACTTTAAGAGATGCAGTTGTAGGAAAATACTACATCGTTAAAAAAAATCAATGGTTCTGGTCCTTTGAAAAGAAGGATAATGGACATGGGAATTACAAAAAATTCAGAAATTTACATAAGGAAGATGGCGCCACTTGGCGACCCTGTGCAAATTAATATTAGACATTATGAACTTAGCAATAGAAAAGCAGATGCTGAATTAATTGCAATTGAAGAAATAGAAAAGAAGGAGGACTAAGATTGCTAATACTATTGCACTTGCCGGCAACCCCAAAGTGGTAAGTCAACACTTTTTAACGGCCTCACTGGTTCCAACCAATATGTTGGTAACTGGCCAGGGGTAACTGTTGAAAAAAAGACTGGTAAGTATAAAAAAATAAACACGTTTTTATATTACAATGTTATTAATAAAGATAAGTAGAAAGGATGATTAAAATGAGTAGAAAGAAGATTTTAGGATATATTTCTGCTATTATAGGTTTTTTGTTAGTGCTTGCACCAAAATATATAACACCCGTTTGTCCTCCTATGGAAAATGGGATGTTCATGAAATGCCATTGGATGGGAAATATGACTATAGGTATTGGCGCAGTCATTTTAGTATTAGCAATTATTCTTATTGTAGTTAAAGATTCAAAAATATCTTTAGGATTATCTATTTCAAATATAGCAATTGGTATTTTAGAGATACTAAACGCTCATGTGCTTATTAGTGGATGTATGAAAGCCGATATGGCTTGCAGAGCAAAAACCATTCCATTTTGCACATTGTTGGCAGGCATATTGATTTTAGTTAATATTTATTATTTTATGAAAGAAAGACATTCATAATGGAATCAATAATTAAAACTGAAAATTTAAGTAAGAGTTTTAAGAGAGGTTCTAATACACTATTTGCAGTTAAAAATGTAAACTTTACCTTGGAGGAGGGAGATTTTGTCAATATAATTGGCAGAAGTGGTTCAGGGAAGTCAACTTTTTTAAATCTTTTGTCTGGTTTATTAAAGCCGACTGAAGGTAAAATTTTTGCTAAGGGCAAAGATATGAGTGATTTTTCTGATAGAGAAATTAGCAAATATAGGAATGAAATCATAGGTTTTGTGCCACAAAGTCTAGGAACACTTCCAAATTTAAATGTTTTAGAGAATGTGTCTCTTCCTTATTATCTATTTAAAAGAGATGACTCTGCTTATGAAAAAGCAGCTATGCTTCTTGATGAGATGGGAATTTTGCATTTGAAAGATGATTTTCCTAAAAATTTATCTGGAGGAGAGCTAAAAAGAGTGCTGATAGCCAGATCTATGATTAATTCGCCGGAACTTTTGATTTTAGATGAGCCTACAAGTGATTTGGATAAAAACACTACTATGGAGATAATGGATTTATTAAAAAAAATAAATTCTAAAGGTACTGCACTTATTATAGTTACTCATGAGCTTGATATTTTAAAATATGGCAATACACTTTGCCAAATGGAAGATGGAAGTTTAATAAAAAAGGGGGATAGAGATGAATTTATTAAAGAAAAGGGCTAGCATTTTCGCAATGATAGTAATCATGATTACCCTCACTTTCACGTCTGCTTTTGCGGCAGAAACAAAGTATGGTAACTGGGTTGAAGTCGCTGATGCTATGTCAGAACATTTACAAAAGGCCGTGGAAGTTTACAAGCCTGGAGATAAGGATGCTAAAAAAGCAGCCACAGATGCAATTAATGTTGCTTACTTTAAATTCTATGAGAAAATCGGATTTGAAAAAACAACTATGTCTGCAATTTCAGGCCAAAGGGGTTCAATGGTTGAACATCAATTTTACAGAGCAAAAAATTCTATCAAAGAAGATGCAGACCCAAAAGAAGTTAAAGATGAAATTGATGCACTTATAACTTATCTTCATGAAGATGCCAATACTCTTGATGGAACCTCTGGAGATTCTAAGTCCAGTGGTCAAAGTCAAGAAGATGCAAACAGCCTATCAACAGGTCAATTGTTGGAAGAGCTGCTAAAAAGATTTGGTACATTTTTTGCGGTTCTTGGACTTACACTTCGTGAAGGGCTTGAAGCCATTTTAGTTGTAGCTGCCATTGCTGCATATTTATCAAAGACTAATAATAGAATTTATTTAAAAGGTGTATATATTGGAGCCTTGCTAGGCATTGTTTTTTCAGTAGTCCTAGCTGGAGTATTTAATATCATCGCCAATACAGTGGGAGAAGTTGAGTCTGGAATGGGACAAGAAATATTCGAAGGAATTGCGATGTTTCTTGCCGTTATCGTACTATTTTATGTATCCAATTGGATGCTTTCTAAATCTGAAGTTGAAGTTTGGAATAGATACATTAAAAACAAAGTTGAACAATCTGTTTCCAGGGGTAATTATTTTGCCTTATCTTTCACTTCATTCTTAGCAGTAGCAAGAGAGGGTGCAGAACTTATTTTGTTTTTCCAAGGTATGAGAACAGGCATTTCTGATAATCCAATGCATATGTGGATTGGACTTTTAGTTGCCGCCATAATACTTGCAATTGTATATTATTTAATTGCTAAAGTTTCTGTAAGGCTACCATTAAAACCATTCTTTACATTTACTTCTTGGCTAATGTTTATACTTTGCTTGTCTTTCTTAGGAAAGGGCATAGGAGAATTACAAGAAGCAGATGTAATTGGCAGAACTATAGTTCCTTGGATGAATGGATGGTCTGCTGAAGCTATAGGTATATACGATAGGTATGAAAATCTTATTCCACAAATTATTCTATTAGTAGTAACCATTGTTTCTGTTATCTATCAAAATAATAGAAACAAAAAAATTAGAGCTGAGCTTGAAGCCAGCCAAGAAAAAAAATAGGAGGATATCATGTTAAAAAAGAAAAATTTATCTCTTGTTGTTATGACACTTGCGTGTGTATTAATGTTTGCAGCTTGTGGTAAAAAAGAAGATACAAAAGCTAATGATACAGCTAAAACTTCTACAGAAGAAAAAACACCAGCTGAAGGAAACAAGGAAGAAGCAGGAGATGCAAAAGCTGCAGAAGACAAGAAAGAAGCAGAAGATTCAAAAGCTGCAGCTCCAGGAGAAGATGCAGGCTTCGAAGAATTCCCAATTGGCGATGACCATACTGAAGGACCTCTAGTAATCTCAGGTGTATATTTCCAACCAGTAGATATGGAACCGGCAGGAAACTCAATTCCTAAAGAAGAAGCTGATTGCCATATTGAAGCTGACATTACAGCATCACAAGAAGGTGCGACATTAGGTTATGGTGTTGGTGATTTCGTTCCATGGTTACAAGTAAAAGCTTATTTACAAAAGAAAGGTTCAGACCATGTTCAAGAAGTAGCTTTCATGCCAATGAACGCATCTGATGGTCCACACTACGGTGCAAATATTAAATTTGACGAAGGTGTTGGCGTTTATAATGTAAAATTTGAAGTTACTGCACCAGGTAATGACTACTTACTACACGTAGATAAAGAAACTGGTGTAACAGGTAGATTCTGGACAGAACCACTTGTTGCAGAATGGACTGACTTCGAATGGAACGGACCACAATGGTAAAGTTTTAAAAATTTATAATATTTATAAGGGGAATTCATGTTCCCCTTATATACATTTATTGGGGGTGAAATTATTTTAAAAATTTTTATTAAAGTTATGGAGGCGGGAATAGCCTTTTCTCTAATGATCTCTTTAATGCTTGCCTATTATACAACTAAAGAAAGTAAATATAAAAAGTATGTTATTATAATTTCTTTAGTTTTAGGGATAATTGCAGCAATTGTTTCAATAATTATAAGAAATATACCTAATTTTATTAATAGGACAGAATTGAATTTCTTGTCTATGGTACCCATAGTTATCTCGGTACTTTTAATATTAATTTTTATGGTATTTGAAGATAAGATAAATGCTAAAATTTATGATAATTTCATTTCAGCATCGGTTGTTGTTTATCTTGTAGGAATTTGTTTTTATTATTTACCATATGTATTTAACCAATCAAACAAATTTGTATATTATGGCGAAAGTGCAGTTTCAACAATTGTACTTTTTAGGATTTTAGGATTTGTTTTTGGAATAATAATGATGATTTTATCAGGGCTTGCCATATACAAGTCCTCAGTTAAACTTGAAGGTAAAAACTTAAAGATTGTAGTTTTTCTTAGCTTGATATGCTCGGGTATCAGCCAATTTAATATCATAATTCAAAGGTTTTATTCTAAAGGGATTATTCCTAGAAATGTTAACTTTTTTAGAGTTATTGCATTTATAGCTAATCACGAAAATATGTTTTTATTTGCAACAATGTTAATTATGATGGTTATTCCGGTAATGTTATATAAGCAAAATATTAAAGTTAATGAAGATTATAGCAATAGGGCTCAATTAAGAAAAATAAAGTATAGAATGAAGAATAAAAGACATTGGGCAATTTTTTTCCTTGTCGTTCTATTTATTAATACTTTTTCATTAACTGTTGGAAAGGCATATGCTAATAAGGAACAGGCCCTTTCACCACCTGAAGATTATCAGACTGAAAATGGAATGATTGTTATTCCTTTAAGTAGCTTAGAGGATATGCATTTGCACAGATATTTGTATAAGGCAAAGGATGGTGTAGAATTGAGATTTTTCTGCATTAAAAAATCAGAAGGTTCCTATGGAGTTGTACTTGATGCCTGCGAGATATGTGGTCCATCTGGATATTTTGAAAGAGGCGATGATGTTATTTGTAAGTTGTGCGACGTTGTAATGAATAGGGGTACAATAGGTTTTAAGGGTGGATGTAACCCGATACCTTTCCCATACATTGTCCATGATAAAAAGATAAAGATTGATCCAAAAGATCTTGACGCATTGTCTTATGTATTTAAGTAGGAGGGCTTATGTTTTGGAGAATAGTTAAAGGAGCGCTTTTTAGACAAAAGGGAAAGATGGCTCTTATTGCATTTACAGTTGCCCTTGGAGCTTCTCTTGCCACTTCAATGTTAAATACCATGCTCGGTGTTGGAGATAAAGTTAATCAAGAATTAAAGACCTATGGAGCAAATATTAATGTATTGCCAAAGGAAGCTTCCCTTCTTGATGATTTGTATGGCATGCAAGAAAAAGAGGGGCAGGTTCAAAAATATTTAAAGGAATCAGAACTTCCTAACATTAAAACTATTTTTTGGGCTTACAATATTGTAGACTATACGCCATATCTTAACACTTGGGTTTCTTGTAATAATGATTCTAAACATACTAAGATGGTAGGAACATGGTTTAATAATCATATGGATTTGCCTACTGGAGAATCAGTTGATACTGGTATGATTAGACTTAAAAACTGGTGGGAAGTTCAAGGCGAGTGGTTATCAGAAAATGATAGCGATTCAGTTATGCTTGGAAAGATTTTTGCAGACAGAAATGGATTTAAAGTTGGTGATGAAATCCAACTAAAAAGTAATAATTTAGACAAAAAATTAAAAGTTAAGGGTATTTTCTCATCAGGTTCTGATGAAGATGCATTTATATATTCTACTTTAAAAACAGCACAAGAATTTGCTGGAGTTACTGGAGTTGTAAATAAAGTTGAAGTATCAGCTCTTACTACACCAGACAATGACTTAGCAAGAAAGGCTGCCAAAAACCCACTATCTTTAACTATTAAGGAATGGGAAGTATGGTATTGTACAGCTTATGTTTCTGCTATTTGTTATCAAATAACAGAAGTAATGACTGATTCTGTAGCAAAGCCAATTCGCCAAGTTGCAGAAAGTGAAGGAGATATTTTAAATAAGACTACTCTTCTTATGGTTTTAATTACAGTATTAACTTTGATTGGTTCAGGCTTTGGTATTTCTAATCTTATTACAGCATCTGTAATGGAAAGATCTAATGAAATTGGACTTCAAAAAGCTATAGGGGCGTCAAATGGAAGGATAATTTGCATAATTCTTGTGGAAATAATTTTGACAGCGATATTTGGAACAGTTATAGGTTACGGTGTTGGTCTGCTACTTACTCAGATTATTGGTCTAACAGTTTTTGGTTCAGCAATAGCTCCAACAGCTATGGTAGTTCCTATTGTAGCAATACTTATTATTCTTGTTACAATATTGGGTTCAATACCAGCTATAAGATACCTTTTGAATTTAAATCCAACGGAGGTACTACATGGCAGATAAACAAAGTAAAAATAAATTTTACTTAAAAATGATAATGACTTCCTTGGCAAGGAGACGTGCAAGAATGTTAACAGCACTACTTGCTATAGCTATGGGAGCAATAATTATTTCAGGACTTGTTACTATTTACTATGATATTCCTAGACAAATGGGTAAGGAGTTTAGGTCTTATGGTGCAAATATGTTGGTAATTCCCACTAACCCTGATAAAAAAATTACCAATGAACAGTTAGATGAAATTAAATCGTTAATTCCATCAGGAAAGCTTGTCGGTCAGGCACCCTATATTTATACAAATGCAAAAATTAATGAACAACCTTATATGCTTGCAGGTACAGATTTAAAGGGAGCGAAAGAAAATTCTCCATACTGGCTTATTGATGGTTCATGGCCTGAAAAACCTCGAGAAGTTTTAATAGGTAATGAAGTTTCAAAGGCTTTGGAATTAAAAAAGGGAGATAAAATTATTATAAATACTCCCAAAGTTAATGGAGAAGGTTCTATAGATACTAATTTTGTTGTTTCAGGAGTTGTAACAACAGGTGGTAAAGAAGAAGAACTTATTTTTATGGGTATTGATGATATTTCACAGCTTGTTAAAGACAAAAATTTTGATGTCGTAGAATATTCAGTAGAAGCTGAACAAAATGAACTTTCAAAAATAGTATCAAATATTTCACAAAAGGATGGATCTCTAACTCCACAAATGGTAAAAAGAGTTACCGCCTCACAAGATATAGTTTTGAATAAATTACAAGCTCTTGTCTTCATTGTAACGATAATAGTATTATTCATAATGATGATATGTGTATCCACAACAATGATGGCAGTTGTAACTGAAAGGCGTAAAGAAATAGGTCTTAAGAAAGCTTTGGGCGCAACAAATTCGTCAGTAATCGTTGACTTTTTAGGTGAAGGAGTATTTTTAGGGGTTTTTGGTGGACTTTTAGGTGTTGCATTAGGATATGTATTTGCCAATAGAGTAAGTATTTCGGTATTTGCTAGAAAGGTAAGTTTCTTGCCTCTTTTAGTACCTATTACAATTATTGTCTGTATAGTAATAACTATAGTTGCATCTTTAATACCAGTATCTAAAACTGTTGATATTGATCCAGCTTTAGTGCTTCGTGGAGAATAGAAAGGAATTTTATGGATATATTAAAACTCGTAGACGTTTCAAAAATTTATGGTGAACTTAAAGCCCTTGACAAAATCAATTTAACTGTAGAAAAAGGCGAATGGATTTCTATAATGGGTCCATCAGGTTCTGGTAAAACAACAATGATGAATATTATTGGTGCCATGGATAAACCTTCACTTGGCGAAGTTATTTTGGATGGTGAAGATATAGCAAAAAAATCACCTAAGGAACTAACAGTTATTAGAAGGGATAAGATAGGACTTATTTTCCAACAATTTCATTTAGTTAATTATTTAAGTGCTTTGGAAAATGTAATGATGTCACAATATTATCATTCTATGCCAGATGCACAAGAAGCAATGGAAGCTTTGGCTGCAGTAGGTCTTGCTGATAGAGCCAAGCACTTACCCAACCAATTATCAGGTGGGGAACAACAAAGAGTATGCATTGCTAGAGCTCTTATTAATCATCCTACAATACTTTTAGCCGATGAACCCACAGGAAATTTGGATGAAAAGAATGAATATATAGTTCTTGACATATTTGAAAAACTTCATAATGCAGGATCAACAATTATTGTTGTAACTCACGACCCTGAAGTCGGTGAAGAATCTGAAAGAATGATAACTCTTGAACATGGTAAAATTTCAAAAGAAGAAAAAATGAAAAGAAAAAGACCAGTTCTTGATTCTGTAAAAAAAGATGATAAACTTAAGGAGTTTATATGAGAAAAATTTTAAATTTATTAATAATTTTTTCTTTGGGACTTGTCCTAGTTGCTTGTGGAGGAGATAAAAAAGAAGAAGCTCCAAGTGTAAGCTATAAGGACGGCACATATCATGGAGAATCTGCCAAAGATGAAAGAGGCGGACTTGTAAAAGTGGATATAAGTGTTAAAGACAATAAGATTGAATCTTGCACAATGCAAAACATTGATGGAGATGGAAAAGAAAAGGATGAATCTTATGGTCAAAGCCAAAATGAAGGACTATATAAGATAGCCCAACAAGCCATAAATCTTGCAAAGTCATACCCAGATAAATTAGTGGAAAAAGGAAATCCTGAAGGAGTGGATGTTATTTCGGGGGCAACAGAAACCTACAAGCAATTTATCGAAGCTTGCAATAATGCTCTTGATAGTGCAAAATAATGAAAGATTTATACACAATTAATTTAGCAAAAAAAAATATAGAAAATAAGAAGACAAGATCAATTACCTTGATTTTTCTTGTAGGAATTTTAACTTTTATTTTATTCATGTCATCATTTATAATTTTTTCTCTTAAAAATGGCATGAATTCTTTATCAGATAGGATGGGAGCAGACATTATAGTAGTTCCAGAAGGTTATGATTCCAAAATTACAGGTGCAATATTAAGGGGAGAACCTAATACATTTTTTTTTGACAAGGACATATTAAGTAGGGTAAAAAAAATACCGGGCATAGAAAAAGCTTGTGGCCAAGTTTATCTAGCTACACTTTCTGCTGGATGCTGTTCTTTTCCCATTCAAGTTATAGGAATTGACTTTTCTGATGACTTTAGCGTTAAACCTTGGCTTGAAAAACAGATTAAAACTCCAATTAAAGCTGGACAAGTTGTTGTAGGTGCTAATATTGTGGGGGATATTAATCATAAGGTTAAATTTTTTAATCAAGAATTTGATATAAGAGGTAGGCTTGCAAAAACTGGCATGGGTTTTGATAATTCAGTTTTTATGACAATAGAAGAAACTCATAGATTAGCCAAGGAATATGAAAAGATAATTAATCATCCGGTGGCAAAAAAAGATGATATATCTTCTATTTTAGTAAAAGTTGAAAAAAACAAAGATCCAAAAACAATTCAAAAACTTATTAAAGAAGAATTTAAAAAAGAAAAAGTGTATCCTTTATTGCCAAGAAAAATAATGACACAAGTTTCAGATTCAGCAAAAAACATGCTTGTATATGTGTATATATTGATAGCTTTGATTTGGATACTAGCTTTCTTTATTTTAAGTCTTGTAAATACCTTATCAGTTAAGGAAAGGAAAAGAGAATTTGCAACCATAAGGATATTAGGAGCAACAAAGAAAAAACTCAGTGAAGTTGTTCTTATTGAATCTATGCTAATTAATGGTACAGGTGCAGTCATAGGTTCTGTGCTTTCCTTTGTTTTAAGTATAACTTTCAATAATGTATTTTCATCACTTTTGAATATGCCTTTTTTAAGACCGAATATATTCCTTATGATTTTAATGTTAATAATAGTAATAATTTTGGGAACCTTGTTAGGACCAATATCTTCAATTATTGCTATTAATAAAATAAATAAAGTAGAATTATTATTGATGCAAAGAGATAATGATTAAAATAGGCTCTTTGTCAAATTTTGGGGAGACTTGTTAACTCGAGTCTCTCTTTTCATTTAAAAATAAATACTTAGACGCTAATAGAATATCAAAACTAAAATAAGTAAAAACTATTAAAAATAAACATAGCAAACAAGACTCCTAGGGGTTTTGCGAAATTTTACCATTTTCTTATCCCTACTTACAAGCAATATAGTTTTAGTGCCAAAAATACACCTGAAAAAGAAATAGCTAAATTGACCAATACCGAAAAGATCACCCCTAATTTTTTTGAAATTATAAAACTAAAAGGGATTTGCCACATGGCTGTAACAAACACGACTATAATCCCTAAAAATATTGAAGCAATACTTAATTGCTTAATTTGATTAATTCCAAACAAACTAAAAATAAATGGTATACAAACCACAGCAACACTTAATAGAAAACAGGAAAGAAGAGCATATCCTAATACAACCAAAAGTTTAGAGCTCCATATTTTTCCTTGAGAAACTGGTAGACAACGGATTGCACGAAGTCCGTGCTTTCCGTTATCTATTTTAACAGCTGTTGCACTGATTAATGCGAATGTGGCAGGTAAAAAAACTACATAGTACCAGTTGAATAAATTCAAGGAAAAATAACCTTGTTGAACAATAGCCATTAGTGCTAAGCAAAGAGGACTAGCAATAGCAATTCTTCTTGTTGCAGTTCTTTTTGTTTTCAAGAACTCGGCCATTAATATAGTTGAATTACTCATTGAAACCTCCTTGCTGATTACTAACAACTTTCATAAAAAGTTGCTCCAAATCCATTTTTGAATCAAATGCACCTTGATAACCTAAATGTCCTGATGCAATGATTCCAATATGATCTGCAATATGTTCGACTTAAGATAAAATATGAGAAGACAGAATTACAGTAGTTCCTTGTTGTGAAAAACCTCTAATAAGTTCTCTCAATTCCTTTATTGCAATGGGATCAAGACCATTAGTTGGTTCATCTAGAATTAAAAGTTTTGGATTACTAAGTAAAGCCAAAGCAATTCCTAATCTCTGCTTCATTCCCATTGAAAATTGTCCAGTACGTTTTTTACCTGTATTAGTAAGACCTACAATTTGTAAAACTTCTTGAATTTGCTCTTCTTCAATCCCTAAAGCTATTGATCGTACACGACAATTTTCATAGGCAGTTAAGTTTGGATATAGTGGTGCATTTTCAATCAATGCACCAATTTCAGAGAGATTTGAACGATTCCAAGGATTATTATTGAATATGATGTCACCAGATGTAGGTGTAATCATACCGCAAATCATCTTGAGAAGAGTAGACTTTCCAGCTCCGTTTGGTCCCAATAATCCATAAATTTTTCCTCTTGGAACATTGATATTAACGCAGTCCACCGCTTTTTGTTTCCCGAACTGCTTTGATAGATTTCTAGTTTGTAATATAAAATCATCCATAGTATATTTCCTCCTTATAATTTCTTTACGTATGTAATTTTAGGAGAAAAAAATAAGGAAATTATAAGAATTTAAGAATTTCCATAGTAGGTAGTAAGTGAGTCTTTTATATTAAAACATGAAATAAAAAAGAAGGAAACATGGTATAATATATATGATAATACGTATCAATTTAGTGTCCTGAGGAGGAAATGTTTAAATTGGAAAACGCCTTATGAAGTATATCATTCAACTGAGTTGCACTTAGATTATAAATTCAAGGCATAAAAATCACATCTATATGTATCAACAATTTGTCGAACCGACTTTTGGTTGCATTAAACTATCTGATATTAAAAGGTCTGATGTAAGAAGTTTTTATAACAGATTAAAGAAAGACCAGAGATTGATGGTTTCTACCATAGATTGTGTCCATACTGTCTTACATCAGGTTTTAGAATTAGCAGTGGATGACGAATATATAAGGTTTAATCCGTCTGACAATGCTTTGAAGGAATTGAAAGTGGCTTATCGAAACGAATCTCCGAAGAAAAAAGCCATGACAATAGAAGAACAGGTGCTATTTGAAGAATATTTATCTAATAGTGATGAATATAAAAAATGGTATCCAATATTCATTGTTATGCTTTGGACAGGAATGAGAGTTGGAGAAGTTACAGGATTGCAATGGGACGATCTAGATTTTGATAATGGTCTTATAAATGTAAATAGGACTTTGGTATATTATAGTAAAGGTAAAGGATTAAACAATAGATATGCTATTAATACACCGAAGACAGTATCAGGTAAGCGAAGTATTCCTATGGTTCAAAAAGTAAAAGATGCTTTTCTTATGGAAAGAGAGTTACAAAAGACTTTTGGAATCGAATGTTGTGATTCAATCGATGGATTTAAAGACTTTGTATTTTTAAATAGGTTCGGAAAGGTTCACAATAATGGAACACTTAATAAAGCTTTAAGAAGAATTGTTAGAGATTGCAATTTAAGTATAATGGATAAAAATAAATCGAACTCTAATGATATTCTATTAGTTCCACATTTAAGCAATCACATTTTCAGACACACCTTTACTACAAGGCTTAATGAACAAAATATAAATACAAAAGCAATGCAGTCTATTCTAGGTCATTCTGATATTAGTACAACAATGGATATATATGTAGATGCAACAGAAGATTTTAAGATAGAACAGATGGGAGAATTTGAAAAAGCGATGAAATTTATATTTTAGAATTTACGACAGCTTACGACAAATTTACGACAATTTGCTAGAAATCTATGGGCACTTATAGAGGGTTAGCAAATTGTCGTAAATGGAGAAGTACCAAAAAATAGACTTTTATAGAGATTTAGACAATTATCTAAGATAGAGGGGATTTTCCCAACAATGAAGCCAGTTGGCAAAGAAAAAACTGAAAATTCTGGTCAAGCTTCTAATGAAAATACAAATCAAGAAAGTGGGAAATCAATAAATCTAGATCTTTCAAAAATCAAAGTTGAACCATTATTTGAAGATATGGTTGATTTTGATACATTCTCAAAATCTGATTTTAGAGTTGTAAAAGTTAAAAACTGCGAAGAAGTTCCAAAGTCTAAAAAACTATTGAAATTTACATTAGATGATGGTTCTGAAAAAGAAAGAGTTATTTTATCTGGTATTAAGGAATATTACAGCGCAGAGAGCTTAATTGGAAAGACACTGCTTGCGATTTGTAATCTTCCTCCTCGTAAGATGATGGGAATCGACTCAGAAGGTATGATTATATCTGCAATTTGCGAGTACGACGGAGAAGAAAAACTTAACTTAATAATGTTGGATGATAATATTCGAGCAGGATCAAAATTATATTAAAGAACACGCTAATTATGAAATAACCTGAACCCCAAAATCCAGAATACGGATGGAGGGGTTTTTGTATGCCAAAATACACAAAAGAATTTAAAGTAAAACTAGTAAATGAATATTTGTCTTGCGATTTGGAGCAGTTCCAAGTGGGACAAATAAAAAACCAGGACTATCTCAATAAATACTAACGAAAGCACAAGTATAAAATAGGCTAAAGTGACTTATAAACCTATTTATGATATAATATATCTTAACAATAAAACGGATAAGGGGTAATAATATAGTAATTTCTTATATCCATTATGGCACTTATTGGTAGAAAGAAAAATGAACAAAGAAGACTAAAAAAGAGCTGCAACCTGTAGATCCATTGAAAGAGGTATTAGATATCCTGATTAACTATAGAAATAATATTTATTTAGACAGGAGGAAATAAAGTGAGTCAAGAAAATAAGATAAATCAATCTTGCTGAGGTTCAATACAAAAAACCACTGGTACAGTGGAAGAAAAAGCGAATTGCCCCAAATGTCACAAAATAGGAGAAAAGGTTAAGAATATAACTGTAAAGCATATGGTATCAGAAAACCTTATGGGAAAGGTTGTAGATGAAGAAACTTACTATTTATGTATGAATGAAGATTGTGATGTCGTGTATTATAACTTAAACAATGAAAGAGTTTTTTATAAGGAAGATGTAAAAGTTCCTATATGGTTTAAAAAGGATGCAAATCCCAAATATATATGCTATTGCAACCAAGTTACAGAACAACAAATTATAAACGCTGTTTTATATGATGGTGCAAAGAATATTAAAGATATTATTAGACTTACAGGGGCAATGAAAAATGGAAAGTGCGAAATTAACAATCCTTTGGGAAAATGCTGTAGTCCTTTTATTCAAGAAACCATCAATAAGGCATTAAAAAGCAAACAATAGTTTGCGAAACATAATTTATAAAGTACGTCACAACAGTAATAAAATTAAAAATAATAAAAAACTATAGAATTAAAATTTTAACGGTTCAGATGTAAAAGTCTGGGCCGCTTTTTTATTTTTCCCGGAAATGAGGTCACCTATATGGTAAATGATGAAGTTAATAATAAGGCTATAAATATTGAGATAAAAGTGACTCAGTATTCAGCAAAGGCTATTTTAAAAGCTATGAAAAAGATTATAGAAGATGCCGATGAAAAAAGCCAACCACTTGCAGATTATATTAGTGAAAAAAGAAAAACTAATTCAAGGAAACTTAAGGATATGGTAAAGAAAGGTCAGCTGGAAAATATTGATGAGCAAATCGAAAATAAATTCTATGCTTTTAAGGATTACGCATATAGGCGTAAAATAAATTGGGGGTTTGTTAGAGATAAAGATACAAGACTTTATATTAACAATACAAACTACACAAAAGAAATGAATAATGAAAACTGGAAAAGGCTAGAAGATTTATTTTAATGAGGTGTTAAATGATAGAAAACAATATTCCAAAAGTATTTATATCATATTCGTGGGAAAGCAAAGAACACTCTGATTGGGTTAAATCTCTAGCAGATAAATTGTTAGTAGATGGTATTGAAGCCATAATAGATAGTTATGATGTAAGTCCAGGGGATAGACTTCCAAAATTTATGGAAAGCTCGATAAGAGATAGTGATTATGTAATTATAATTTGCACTGAAGAGTATAAAAGGAAAGCTAATAATAGAGAAAAAGGTGTAGGTTATGAAAGTCATATAATATCTGCGGAACTCTACAATAATCACAATGATAGGAAGTTTATTCCAGTCATTAGACAAGGAGATTTTAATTCAGCTTTGCCTACTTACCTAGATGGAAAACTTGCAATAGATTTAAGAGGTAATCCATTTAATGAAGATTCATATAAGGATCTTATTGCATCAATGTTTAAAGTTAAAAAGAAACCTAAAGTAGGTATAAGACCATATTATGTTGATGAATATGAACCAATAACAATTGAGGGAGAGGATATAAAAATAGTGGGCATTATAACAAATGAAGTTACCTTGCCAAAAAATGATGGAACAAGAGGTTCTGCTTTGTATAGAATCCATTTTAGATTATCTAGCAAACCAACTAGCACATGGTCTGAATTGTTTTTAAGAAATTGGGATTACCCACCAAGTTTTACATCAATGCATAGACCTGGAATAGCTAGAGTTGAATCTGATAAAATCATTTTAGATGAAACAACAATCGAAGAGGTAAAACAATATCATAGAGATACCTTGATTTTGTGTGTAGAAAAAACAAATGAAGAAGAAAAACAATATAGAAGAAGAGAAGAACAATTAAAAACAAAAAAGCAAGAAGAAATAGAAAATCATTATAGAAATATAGAAGATATTTCAAAAGACTTAAAATTTTAATAATGAAACTTTGAAAGGGATAGCAGAAATGTTATCTCTTTTTTATTACAAGAAAGGATACAAGTGAATCTGCCGATGATGATAAATGACTTCTAATTATATGAACTTAATATCATTATTTAATGTCAAAAGTATTTGACATTAAAAGTCTAAGGGTATATAATAATGTCAAAAGAATTTGACATAAGGAGGTCAATATGAATCTTATAAAATTTATTGAATCACATCAAATGTTTGTTTTAGGTTTACTATGGTTGTTTCTGGTTGCTTCACTAGTATGTACCTTAATTATGATAGTGACCTTAATAAGAAAAGGAGATGAAAGAAAGGGATATGTTGTAAGAAAATCTGGATTAACTGCATTAGTGGTTGGGATAATATTCCTAATTTTAAACATAATTTGGAACATTTTCTTTGAGCAAAATTCTAGTATAGGATTTGAAGATAATCCGATAATTTATGTCGGTATAATATCAATAGCCTTTAATATTTCCTACCTAATTAATATGAGGAAGTATAGGTAAGACAAATGAAAAATCACATCAAAGAATTTAGAACCGATAAAGGATTGTTGCAACAAGAATTAGCAGATATATGCGGAGTCACTAGACAAACTGTTAATGCTATTGAAAATAATAAGTACGATCCAACTCTTGAGCTTGCTTTTAAACTAGCAACAGCTCTTGAGACCACTGTAGATGAATTATTCATTTATGAATAAAAATATTGAGTAAAATTTTCTTAAAGTGCCTATGATTTTAGGCACTTTTTGCAGTATGACGGGCATGTTCTAATGCTGGGGTGAAAATCCCTACAGAGCGTAGTTACCAACGAATCTAATAGCGACCCCGAAGTTTTAGGTGGCGACATCTAGGAGAGAAGAACGGGTAGCGAAATCGTGGCTTGACGAACAGGAACAGAATATAAGGCGTAACAGGTGGGCAAGCTAGCTGTAGATAGCAAAGACCCAAAAGGTAACCGTAAACCCAAGGCGTAAATTCTGCAAGTAAACGATGAAAGTATTAGGGCTTATCCCGTGAGGTCTCACTAGCGAAGAAGTAGTAACAACGAATAGTGAGAAGTCAGCAGAAGTCATAGTAGGTGGAAACACCGAAGGACCGAACAATTTAAAAGCACAAGCAAAATGTATGTAGCATAACAAATCTGACAGAGAAAGTAGAAGAAACGTAAATGAAATCAAAATCTTACACCTAAGAAAAAGTTATGTAAGCGGAAAGGAGCAAGTGCACACATGGAAGATAAACTAATCAGTCAAATCCTAAACCCAGAAAACATGCACCAAGCAAAAGTAAAAGTCATCTCCAACAAAGGAGCAGCTGGAACAGACGGCATAAGTGTAGAAGAAATAGATGAATACATCAAAGAAAACTGGGCAGGGATAAGACAAGAAATAATCGAAAGACGCTACAAACCACAACCAGTACTCCGAGTAGAAATCTCAAAACCAAACGGAGGAAAAAGAAAACTTGGAATACCAACAGTAATGGACAGAATAATCCAACAAGCAATCGTACAAGTCCTAACCCCGATAATAGACAAAAGATTTTCTGAAACAAGCTATGGCTTCAGACCAGAAAGAAACTGTCAAATGGCAATAATCAAAAGCCTAGAATATTTAAACGACGGGTACGAATGGGTAGTAGACATAGACCTAGAAAAATTCTTCGACAAAGTGCCACAAGATAAACTAATGAGCATAGTCCATGAGCACATCAAAGCACCAGACACAGAATCACTAATCAGAAAATACCTAAAAGCGGGAATAATGAACAAAGGTATATACGAGAAAAGTGAAATAGGAACCCCACAAGGAGGAAACCTATCACCACTGCTAAGCAACATAATGCTAGACAAACTAGACAAAGAACTAGAAGCAAGAAAACTTAGATACATCAGATACGCAGACGACTGCTTAATATTTGTAGGAAGTAAAGCAGCAGCCACAAGAGTAATGCACTCAATAACAAGATTCATAGAAAAGAAACTTGGCCTAAAAGTAAATGCAGAAAAAAGTAAAATAACAAGACCAAGCAAAATAAAATATCTAGGATTTGGCTACTGGAAAGACAACAAAACAAATCAATGGAAAGCAAGAGTCCATGAAACATCATTTAAAAGATTCAAAGACAAAATGAAGAAACTCACCACAAGAAAATGGTCAGTATCCTTAGAATACAGAATCAAAAAGTTAAATGAAGTAATAAGAGGCTGGATAAACTACTTTAAAATAGCTAGTATGAAAAGTAAACTAAAAAGTTTCAGCGAGCACCTAAGAACAAGACTAAGAATAATCTGCTGGAAAATGTGGAAGGTACCGAAGAAAAGACAATGGGCGTTAAGGAAAATGGGAATAGTAAAAGACCTAGCAAGATTAACATCCTATTGTGGAGATAGGTATTATTTTGTAGCAACGAAAACCTGCTTAGTAAGAGCAATCACAAAAGAAAGGTTAAGCAAAACAGGCTTAATTGACCCTTATGATTACTATATAAGCAGGACATGTGTAAATTAAATTGAACCGCCGTATGCCGAACGGCACGTACGGTGGTGTGAAAGGGGCTAGATCTTAGCCCCTATTCGATTATCTGATTTTAGAGATGATAATATAATATTTTTAATAGTTAATCTTTGAAATGGATAGCAAAAATGTTATCTCTTTTTTATTTTAAAGAAAGGAGTTTTATATGAAAAAATTAGATCAAATAAGACAAGAGTCAAAAGAAATAAAAGACAAAATAGATGACACAGAAGAAAGATTAAGGCAACTAAAAAATCAAGAAAAGAAAATATTAAAACAAGACATAGTAAAAAGAAGAAAAGAAAGAACTCATAGGCTCATAACAAGAGGAGCAATTTTAGAAAGCCTTATAGAAAATGCAGAAGAACTAACAGATGAAGAAATAAAAATCCTATTAGAAGAAGCAACAAAGACAAAAGAATTTAAAGAAACACTAAAAATAATGAGAGAAAATTAAGAAAAATAAAATAATTAAATCTCCCCTAGATTTTCTAAGGGCGCAATTATACACCCTAAAGGGTGCTTGCGTGCCTTTAGAGCCAAACCCTTGCAGAGACCAACAATGGGTCTGCCCCAGCCAATTATCTCCAACGAAAATTTATTTGAGTTGTAGAGATAATTAGGCGAGGGTATTGAAAGTTAAGGGTAAATAAACTCGCTAACACTCGCCCTTTACTTTTAAAATTTGAAATGAAATAAACAATTAAGCCGACATACTGAAACAACAAAATTAATTCAGTAGTCGGCTTTTTTAATTCTATCAGGGTCTGCCCCTGCCAATCATTCACCACGAGCTTGCGAGTGGATTGAATGATTAGGCAAAGGGTATTTCAAAACGCTCATTCACAAAGAGGATATAAAAAATCTTCTAAGCCTCCACCTAAAACAACAAGAAAGAAAGGAAGTGATAAAAATGGCAGACAGTTTTCATTTTTCAGTAAACATAATATCAAGAGGAAAAGGAAAAAGTGCAGTAGCAAGTGCAGCATATATAAGTGGAGAAAAAATAAAAAATGAATGGGACGGAGTAACCCATGACTACACCAAAAAACAAGGAGTAATTAGCAAAGAAATATATTTACCAGATCACGCACCAAAAGAATATAAAGACCGAAAAACCTTGTGGAACTCGGTAGAACTTTTTGAGAAAAATTCTAATGCCCAACTTGCAAGAAACTTCATCATATCTTTACAATGAAGCCAATAGGCTTAGAAAAGGCAGAAAATATGGATTCGTCAAAAGAAACTTACGACAGAAAAAATCGACTTTTCAAAAATAAAAGTTGAACCATTATTTGAAGATATGGTTGATTTTGATACATTCTCAAAATCTGATTTTAGAGTTGTAAAAGTTAAAAATTGCGAAGAAGTTCCAAAATCCAAAAAACTTTTGAAATTTACCCTAGATGATGGTTCTGAAAAAGAAAGAGTTATTCTTTCATGAATCAAGGAATATTACTCAGCAGAGTCATTGATAGGCAAAACACTACTTGCCATAACAAACCTTCCACCAAGAAAAATGATGGGCATTGACTCTGATGGCATGATCATATCTGCAATTTGTGAATATGATGGCAAGGAGTTGTTAAATCTTATAATGTTGGATAAAAATATCCCGGCGGGTGCAAAATTATATTAAAAAATTCCTAAAGACAAACTCATGAAAGTGAGTTTGTTTTTTTATAAATACTTTTTATCAAAAGCATAAAGGGTATCAATATTAAGAGGAGTATTTATGAATGATAAGGTAATTTTATACACAAGGCAACATGAAAATTCTCTCTATGAGCTAAAAAACAAGGGAAGAATTACTAATAAAGAAATATATGTAAGGCTTCATATGCTAGATATCGCACCATATTTTATTGAAAAATACAGACTTTTTGTAAAAATGGCAGAAAAAATCGTCCCAAGACCTGAGGGAAGCGAGTATCCGATTTGGTGTTCTATTAGCAAAAGAAATTGTCTTAGACCAATAGAAAAAGAAGTAGTTTACGAAATAGAAGTTCCAAAAAGTGAAGTCATTTACTTTGACGGAGGCAAGTGGGACTACGTTTTAAATAATATTTATATTCCAAAAGATGAAGAAGATAGGATAAATTACCACAAGGAAATTGATGTTCTGGGAGTAAATGACGAATATAACTTCATTGATGGTAAATATAAGGGAATGTATCCAGAAATCGAAGAAAAAATAAGAAATTCTTGGGATAGGATTTTTCAAATAGATAATTGGTCTGATTTTGTAGTTCAAGCAAATATTTGGAATATCAAAAAAGACTGGGTTCTTAGAATTATAAAACCTGGAGAAAAAATCTAATATTATTAAATTTATTTGACCTTATTTTTTATCTTAGTAAAGTTAAATTATAGATTATTAGAAATTAGAGGAAACGATGAGAAATTTTAAAAAAATTATTTACTTATTCTTAGTTTTTGCGTTTTTAACTTCTTGTAAAAGCGAAAAAAGAGAAAATACCGAAGAAGAAACAACAAGAACTGTTGATTTGATTGAAAATATAGATCAATACGAGAAAACTTTGGCAGAAGAAAAAGCTAAGAAAGAAGAGAAATTAGCAAAAAAAGAAAATAAAAAAGAAGAAAAAGAAGAAAAAATAGAAGATAAAAAAGAAGACCAAATTGCGGAAAAAAAGGAAAGCAAGATAGCAAAAGTTAGGATAAAAGTTTTTGGAGATATAATGGCAAATACTATCCAAAATCAATACGCTTTCAACAAAGGTGCTGGAGCTTATGATTATTCAGATTCCTTCGCCTTAATCAAGGATTATGTAAGCGACAGCGATATTTCAATTGCAAATTATGAAACTACAACCAATCCAAACCTTGCCTACGCTGGTCATCCTAGATTTAATACACCAGAAGCTTATCTTAAAGCCATAGCAGATGCAGGATTTGATATTGTAACAACAGCAAATAATCATTCGCTAGATTCTGGCATCGAGGGGATTACTACAACTATCGAAGCTATAGAAAATTGTGGCATGGACCATGTTGGCTCAATGAGAGATGAATCTGAAAAATTGTTGATTAAAGAAGTTAATGGAATAAAAATTGGATTTTTATCCTATACTTATGGAACAAATGGCATAGAAAACTTATTTATCCCTAGAGAGGAAGTTAAAGAATTAAATTATTTGCATCCAGAAAAAATAAGAGCAGACATAGAAGAAGCCAAGGATAAGGGAGCTGATTTTGTCGTTGTCTATCCTCACTGGGGCATAGAATATCAAAATCAACCTACAGAAGATCAAATAAAATTAGCAAGAGATATGGCTGAATGGGGAGCAGATTTGATTATCGGCAATCACCCTCACGTAATCCAACCTTTTGAAAAAATCGAAACTTTAGATGGCAGAACTGCTTTTATAGCCTACGCTTTGGGCAATGTAATAAGCTACCAACTTCAAGAAGTAACAGGAAATATAAGATCTGAGCAATCTGTAAGCTATGATATAACCTTAGCAAAAAATTTCACTGAAGATAGGACAAGTATTGAAAATATTGAAGCAAATCCTCTATGGACAGGGATTACTTACAATGACTACGGTGGAAATGTCCAAACATATTTGGCAAGCGAATATCTTGACGGTGGAGCAAAATATGACCAAGTAAATGAAGTTCAAAGAGCGCGAATCAAACAAGCCTATGATATGACAAATGAAAGCCTTAACAAAGGAGTGATTAACTAGTGGGATTATTTACATCATTTGAATTAAAAATCCTAGATGCAATACAAAATCTAAGAAATCCATTTTTAGATGGCTTGATGGTAAATATTTCAAGTCTAGGCAATGTTGGAATAATATGGATAGGATTTATAATAATAATGCTTGGAACAAAAGAATACAAAACCACCGCAAAATTAATCATAGTGGCATTCTTGGCAAATTTGATAATAGTTAATTTGTTAGTAAAAAACATAGTTGATAGAACAAGGCCCTATGAGCTAGTAAATAATTTCAAATTACTAATTCCGCCATTATCAGACGGATCATTCCCATCTGGCCATTCTTCCTTTGCAGCAAGTTTTGCATCAATAATATTTTTTATGGGAAAAACAAAACTAATTAAATATTTCCCCCTAACACTAGCAATCCTTATAGCCTTTAGCCGCTTATATCTCTATGTGCATTTTCCAAGCGATGTAATCAGCGGACTAATAATTGGTTTTCTAATATCTACTTTTACAATGAAACTTTATTTTGAAGGTAAGTTAAAAAAATTAAATTTATCTTTTTACAAGTAAAAAATATGTGGTATAATTAATAGGTAACTATTAAGCCGGTGTGTTGGAATTGGCAGACGAGACAGACTCAAAATCTGTTGTCCATCTGGGCGTGTGGGTTCGAGTCCCACCACCGGCACCAATATTTTTAAAAAAACGTTGATTAATCAACGTTTATTTTTTTTAATAAATATTAATATCGTATGGATTTATGGATCAAATAATTTTATTATCCATTTTTTTTGATTGTTTCAAATATTTGCGTAAAAGCATTTATCAAAATATAATTATTTTAATTCACTGATTCGTGTATATATCAAAACTTTTGGAGACTTTTATAAATCTAATGTAAGAAGGCTTTTAAGAACTGAGACGGCTTATGTTAAAAGTCAAGCTGATGTAGAAATGTATAAGACTCTTGAAGTCGAGGAATACGAAATATTGGCGACTCTTGATAGTAGAACTAGTGAAATTTGCCAGGGCAAGGATGGCTTGCATTACAAGGTTGATGAGATAGCTGTGGGGGTTAATTACCCGCCGTTTCACCCTAATTGTAGGACTACAACTATTAAGTATAATCCAGACACCGAGGGCAGAACAAGGCTTGCTAAGGACAAAGACGGTAAGAATGTGAAAGTGCCTTTTGATATGAAGTATTTTCAATGGAAAAACAAGTATATAAATGGGTATAATTATAATAGAAAAGAAAAAACATACGATAATGTCTATTTTAGCATTCATTCTGACAAGATATATAATTATTTATTAAAGAGTAACACCGAACATTATAAAGAATTTAAAGATGTGGGGTTTAACGAGGCAAATGTTGATCAATTGTTGGATCAATTATTTATTGGTTTTGCTAAAGGCGATAGAGTGTATGACAGAGATAATAAGTATCTACATGAAAATTTCTACATTAGAATCGATCTTGGAGTTGAAAATAAAAAGAATTTTAAAACAGTATGGGGAGTTCAAAGGAAAGGAGATAAGCCAAAGTTTATAACAGCTTATAGAAATAATGAAAAAGATTGATGAATTTGAAAAGGTTAGAATAATTAATAATGGAATAATTGGAACAGTGGTTGATATTTCAAAAATTAATGGAGATAATGTTTATTTAATTGAAAGTAATACAAAAACATATGACATAGATGGCAATATTGAATATAAAATATATGATTGTAAAGATGGAGAGATAGAACCAATTAATAAATAATACAAATGCTAATTGAGGTTGATTAATAGATACAAATTTTAATATTTAAATTAGACGGTTTAAAACCGTCTTTTTTTGTGCTTAATCGTGAGTTAATCGTGTGAAAGTAATACAAAACAATTAAATATCAACAAATTAATCGTGCGATGATCGTGCGATTTTTTTATTGTCTTTTACTTGATAGACGTAAAAGAATCATGGAGAAATAAAAAAGTCATACGGACTATAAATGGAGGTTTTTATGAAAGATTTGTTGCTTAAAAGATTTGATTTACAAAGATTTGCCGAGGGAGGAGAAGATCCTAAGACAATAGATATTCAAATCGCAGGTCAAGATGAAACTAAGGAAGAAGAAGTTAAAAACTACAGTCAAGAAGAACTTAATAAAGCGATTGAGGAAGCGGTTGAAGAAGCTAAAAAGGGACTTTTAACAAAGGATAAGGTCAACGAAATAGTCGAGGCTAGAGTTGCTGAGGAAAAGAAAAGGGCAAAGATGACCGCTGAGGAAAGAGCCGAGGAAGAAAGGGCAAAGACTAAGTTTTGCTAATAAGGATTTCAAAATATTAATAGACAATATTCCATTTGCAAAATTACATATTAAAATTTTAAAAAAATTATAAACAAAATTTTATTAAGCTCATAAAGTTAAATTTTAAAATAATCTACTTAATTTTCTTTTGACAATCAGGACAAATTCCTGAGAATTCAAAATTGTGGGCTTTTATTATAAAGCCTGTTTCTCTTTCAATTTTTTCTTCCAAATCGTGGATTGGGCAGCTTTCTATTGTGTATTTTTTGTGGCAAATATTGCAAGTTATAAAATGTTTGTGATCACTAGTATTTAGCTGATAATAATTAATTCCGTCTATATTTGTAGTTTTTAACAAGACATTTTTTTCTTCTAAAATATTTAGATTGCGGTAAATTGTTGAAATATCCATATCGCTATTTTGTAAAAGTTTATAAATATCTTCAGCTGATGTAGGATTTGCTTGATTTTCTATGATTTCTAGTATTAATTTTCTTTGTTTCGTCACTTTTAGATTTTTGTTTTTTAGTATATTTTCTATGCTCATAAGTACCCTCTAATTTTATTATACATTTATTTGACAGAGATAAAAATTAATATATAGTTATAAATGCAAATCACTTGCAACAAGATTTTTTAGGAGGAATTTATGAAATTTAAAAATATATTTTTGATTTTAGCCTTATCTCTAGCTTTCACAGCTTGCAATAATAGCAAAGATATGGCTAATAATGATAACAAAGTTACTAGTGATGAAAATGCTACAAAGGTAAATGATAAAGAAGAAAAATCTACTATTTACGCTTCATTTTATCCAATTTATAATTTAACTAAGCAAATTGCAGGGGATAAATTCGAGGTAAAATCTTTTACCAATCTAAAAACTGAAAGCCACGATTGGGAGCCATCTGCAAAGGATATGGCAGAAGTTTCTAAGGCAAAATTGATGTTTATCAATGGAGCAGGTATGGAAGAATGGGAAGATTCCCTAAAAAATTCAACTGACATTGAATTAGTTAATACTAGCAAAGATATAGAATTGATAAAAGCTAGTGAAGAAGACGATCACGATCACGACCATGAAAATGAAGATACTGACCACGATCACGACCATGAACACGAAGATGCTGACCACGATCACGACCATGAACACGAAGACGCTGACCACGATGAGGATCAAGACCATGACGAAGATCACGACCATGAAGATGCTAATGAAGAAGAACATCATCACCACCATGGTGAATACGATCCACATCTTTGGTTAAGTCCAAAAAATGCAATTTCCCAAGCAAAGGTAATAGCAGAAAAATTATCAGAGATAGATCCTACTAACAAGGATTATTATATGGATAATTTTAAGAAAATTGAAGATGAATTAGAAGCCTTAATAGCTGAGTATAAAGAAAAATTTGATGAATGTGAAAATAAAAATTTCTTGGTAAATCACAAGGCTTTCTCATATTTGGCAAAAGATTTTTCTCTAAATCAAATAGCTCTTACAAGCCTAACATCAACAGAAGAAACTGATGCAAAAACTTTGAAAGATGCAAGCTTAAAAGCTAAAGAGTTAAATATCAAAACAATTTTTTATGAAATGGGTTCATCAGATAAAAATGCCAAGACTTTGGCAGATGAAATAGGAGCTGACACAAAGCCGCTAAATACTCTTGAATTGGCGACAGATGAAAATATCAAAAACGACACTACTTATCAAGAACTTGTAAGAGAGAATTTAGAAGCAATTTACCAATCTCTTGTCAAATAATATGAATATTATAGAAATAAAAAATTTAAAATTTTCCTATGATGACAAATTACTTTTAGACGACATTAATCTTGTGCTAGAAAATGGAGATTTTCTGGCAATTAGTGGGGAAAATGGCAGTGGGAAAACAACTTTAGTAAAAATTTTAACCAAACAATTAAAAGTAAAAGATGATATGGTGAAAATTTTGGGAGAAGATATAAATTCATTTGATAACTTTGATAAAATTGGCTATGTACCACAACTAAATGAATCGTCAAATATCACATTTCCCCTTACTTGTAAGGAATATGTAGTCCTAAATTTATACAATAATTTCAACAAGTTCAAAAGACCTGGCAAAAAAAATCTAGAAAAAGTCGACGATATTTTTAGAATCTTAAATATAGAAGATTTGAAAGATAAAAGTTTTAATAAATTATCAGGTGGCCAACAGCAAAGAGTGATGATTGCAAGATGTTTGGTAAATAGTCCGGATATTTTGATTTTGGATGAGCCGACAGTTGGCATTGACCAGGCAAATAAGGAAGATTTTTTGAATTTGCTAAAACATCTAAATAAAAAGCATGGCATAAGTATAATTATCATAAGTCATGAGATGGAGCTTATAAAAAATTACGTTAGTAAAATTGTGAAAATCCAAGAAGGTAGGTTAATAGATGCTTGAGTTTGCCTTTATGAGAAGATCTCTAATTGTAGGAATAATGCTTGCAATAATTATTCCTATGATTGGAATTATAATGATAAATAGAAAAACTTCAATGATTGGCGATGCTTTAAGCCATAGTTCGCTGGCAGGAATTGCCTTGGGCCTAATATTAAACATAAATTTGCTTGTATCTTCACTATTAATTTGTATTTTTGCAAGTTTTGCCATAGAAATATTAAGGGCAAAATTTCCCAAATATGGGGACATGGCAACAGCAATTGTAATGAGTACAGGAATTGCCATAGCATCAATTCTTTCAGATTTTTCGCCGGGTGGAAATAGTTTTGAATCCTTTATTTTCGGTTCAATAACAACCGTTGGAAATGAAGATCTATTTATAGTTTTGCTGGTTTTTATTTTGGTAGTAATAAGCTCGATTTATCTTTACTACGCACTTTTGTATACATCGATAAATCCAGTTTTGGCAAGACTTGCTGGGGTAAATACTAAAGCAATTAACATTTTATTTACCTTTATTACAGCTCTTACCGTTGCAATTTCAGCAAAAACTGTAGGTGCTTTGATGATTACATCTCTTATGTCCATACCAGTTGCAACTTCTATGATAATATCAAAATCCTACAAGCAAATGTATGGAATTTCCATAATATTGTCGGTATTTTTTATGATTTCTGGTATAAGTTTAAGCTATTACTTGGGTCTAAAACCAGGTGGAGCAATAGTTATAATTGCAATTATAACATTTTTGCTTGTTTCCTTAATAAAATATTTAAAAAATAATTTGAAGAAAGTAGGTTAAGGCCTACTTTTTTCTATGTTATAATATAAATATCGGAGGAAGATATGAAAATAATTATTTCGCCAGCCAAAAGTTTTAAGAAAAATAAGAATATAAAAACCGAACCACTTTTATTTAAAGAAAAGACAAAAATTTTAGTAGAAAAACTAAAAACTTACAACCTAAACGACATGGGAAATCTAAATAAAACCAACGATAAATTAACAGAAAAAGCTTATTTTGATTATCAGGAAATGAACTTAGAAAATTTGGACAATCCAGCAATTTTTGCCTATGACGGTTTGGTTTTTAAGCAATTTAATAAAAAAGATTTTGATGATTTAGCCTATTTAAACGATCATCTTTATATAATTTCAGCTTTATGGGGTTTGGCAAAACCATTAACTGGAATTTCCGATTATAGATTATATTTTGACAATCCAGACTTTGATTTGTACGAATTTTGGGGAGATTTACTCTACAAGGAATTATTTAAAGATGATGATTTGATAATAAATCTTGCAAGCAAGGAATATTCCAAAACAATCACTCCTTTTCTAAAGGATAAAGATAAGTTTGTAAGCCTTGATTTTAAGGATTATAGGAATGGAAAAGTAAAATCGATAGTTGCTTGGACCAAACAGATGAGAGGAAAGATGCTAAAAGAAATTATCAGCAAAAAAATAGATGATATAGATCAAATTAAGAAAATTGAAATAGATTCCTACAAATATCAGGAAGATCTATCAAAAGCTAATAATTTAGTTTTCCTTAGGAGAAATCGATGAAACTTCTACATTTGGCAGATCTTCACTTGGGAAAAGCTATTGGGAACTATTCTCTGATAGAAGATCAAAAATATTGCCTAAAGCAAATACTTGAAATAATTAGAAAGAGAAATGTAGATGTAATTATGATTGCAGGAGATATTTTCGATACGCAAATTTCAAGCGTTGAAGCTTTGACCTTGTATTCAGATTTTATTGAAGAAATAATTTTCAAAATGGGAAAAATTGTTCTTGCTATTAGTGGTAACCACGATTCCGCCAAAAGATTTGACGTAAATTCTAAATTTTATAAGGCTAATAATTATCATTTATTTGGCGAGTTCAAGGATGAAATAATAAGTCTTAAAGATGAATATGGAATAGTTAATTTTCATCTAATTCCCTTTATTTCTCTTAACCAGGGGAAAATTTTATTTGACGAAAATATAGAAAATTATACAGATATTTATAAAAAAATACTGAAAAAAAGAAAATTAAAAGATAGAAATGTCCTAATAAGTCATTGTTATGCCAATAAATACGCCATAGAAGAAGAAAATGCCTATAATCTTTGGCAAAAACCCTTATCAATTGGTGGATCGGATGCCATGGATGCCAATTTATTTATGGACTTTGATTATGTGGCGCTTGGCCATCTTCATAATAGACAATTTGTAATGGATCCTAAAATTAGATATGCTGGAACATTTATGAAATATTCTTTTGATGAGGTAAATAAAACAAAGTCTGTTACCCTTATCGATTTGACAGATAAATTAGAAATTGAAGAGATTGAAATAAATGCTTTAAGAGATTTTAGAATAATCACTGGCAAATTTGACCAGATTATCAAAGAAGAATCCTCAGATGATTATATAAAAGTCATCCTTGAAGATGATATGACTATTGAAAATCCTATGGCAAAGCTAAAAGAAAAATTCCCTAATATAGTGCAATTATCCTACAAAAATAGGGGAATATTCGATCTAGATAATGACTTTTCCATAGATTTATCAGCCAAAAATTCACTAGAATTATTTGAAGAATTTTATAAGTTTAAGATGAATGAAAAGTTGAATGATGAAGAAGAACAACTAATAAAAAGGGTGATATCATGAAGCCAATAAGGCTAAAATTTAGAGGATTTTTGACCTATAAAAATCAAATAGAAATAGATTTTACTAAACTTTACGACAAAAAAGTTTTTGTAATTTCTGGAGATACAGGTTCAGGCAAAACCTCTATTTTTGATGCAATTCAATATGGTCTTTACGGGGAAGTTTCAAGAGGGATTGATGTTTATAGTTTAAGAAGTGATTATCTTAACGAAAATGATCCCTATACTTTTGTCAATCTCACATTCAAAGTCGATGAAAAAATCTATGAAATAGAAAGAATCCCTAGTCAATTTGCCAAAAAAACCAAAGAAAATCAAAATATAAAAAATTCAGCAATCTTTTATGAAATAACAAATGAAAAGAAAATAATTGCTGAAAAAATAGGCGAAGTTAACGAAAAAATCAAGCAAATAATAGGACTAGATAAAAATCAATTTTCTAAGGTAATGCTACTAGCTCAAGGAGAATTTCAGGAATTTTTAAAGGCTAAATCAGATGATAGAAGTAAGATCCTTGGCGATATTTTTAAAACTTATGAATATAAAGAAATCCAAGAAAGGATTAAAAATGAGGCCTTAGAAGCAAATAAAAATATTGATATCATCGATAGAAGGCTTGAAGATGTAATTTATAAATACGATAATCTTTCAAAAAATATCAACAGGGAAGATGTTTTGGTTCATGATTTTGCTAATATCAAAAAAACCGTCAAGTCTTACCAAGAAAAAAATCAAGTAGAATACGAAATTTTAGAAAAAAATGAAAAAGATCTTTCAAAAAAAGAAAAACTCCTAATAGAAGATAGAGAAAAAGCCAAAATTCAAAATGAAAATATCGCAAAATATAAGCAAATAGCAAAAGATTTGGCAGAAAATTTATCAAAAAATGAAAAATACAAAAAATTAGACCAAGATTTGAAAAAAGCTAGCTATGGAGAAAATATTAAAATTTATTATCAAAGCTTTAATAAAGCCAAAGCTGATCTTGAAAAAGAAGAAAATGATTTAGGGAAATTAAAAGAGCTTTTTGTCGAAAATTCAATAAGATTAGAAGCAATTAAAAAAGACCAGATAATTTTTTTGAAAAAAGAAGAAGAATTGAACCTATTAAAAATATCTCTAAATGATAATAAAAAATTGTTAGATGATTTTAATGAATTTCAAATTATTAAAGAAAAATTTTTATCTATGGAAGAAGATGAAAAAGAAATAAAAAAAATTGATGGAAATATTATTCAACTAAATAACAATCTTAAAGAAAATAACGATAAATTTATCGACAAATCTAAAGAAATAAACCAATTAAAAGCAGATAAATTAGCCATTCAGGAATCAATTTACCAGGAAAAAAACAAAGAAGAAAGCATTAAAAATAAGCTTGATATAATAAAAGAAAATGAAAAAATTTTAGAAAAAATATCCGAAAATAAAAAACTAATAGAAATAAAAAAAGAAGAAAAAATAAAATTAGAAGAAAAACAAAAACTTTATTTTGAAAATCAAAGACTTATACAAATCAACAAATTTATTGATGAGCTAAATGAAAGCGGTATTTGCCCAGTTTGTAAAGAAAAACATCAGGAAAATTTTAGCAAATACCAAACTTTTGAAATTGATATTGACAAAGTAAATAGAAATATTGTACAAGTAAGCTCAGATATTGAAACTTTAAATAGCAAAAATAATTTATTCAAAAATTCCTTAAAAGAAGTTTTAGAAAAATCAGAACTTTTAAAAGAATTAGAAATTTTAGGAAAAAAATTAGCAGAAAAAGAAAATTCTTTAAAAGAAAATCAATTTTTAATTGAAAATATCGAGGAAGAATTAAAAAAATATAAAGTTAATGTCGCAGAAATTTCAGCAAAATTAGATGAATTTCAAAAAAATAAAAGCTATTTAGAAGAAAAAAACCAAGACTTTGAAAAAACAAAAATTTCTTACATGGCAAATAAAGAAAAGATGGAAGAAATTGATTCTAAATTATTAGCAGAAAAAATTGCTGAAAAGCAAAAATTAATAGCAAAAATCTCAAAAGAAATTGAAGAAAACAAAAAATTATACGATGAAATTAAGCTAAAAGATCAAGAGCTTAAAATAAATATGAAAAACACAAAGGAGCTAATTGAAAAAACAAAAGCAGATAAGATTTCTTACAAAGAAGATTTTGAAAAAAGAATGCTAGAAAAATTTGAAAATATAGAGGAATTTGAAAAATATCTAGACTTATTTGATGAAATTAATGCCTACAAAGATGAAATTACAAGTTTTTTCAAAGACCAAGAAAGACTAATCACTCTTAGTGAAAATTACATCCAATATAAGGATTTGGATATAATTGATACTAAAAAAATAGATGAAAATCTATCTGAAGTTAATGAATCTTTGTCAGATATAAGGGAGAAAAAGCTTAAAATAAATATAAATCTATCAAATATATATCAGACTATAAGTGATTTGGATGAAATTTCCAAATTATACGATGATAAGAAAAAAGATGCAGAAATTTTGGCAAAACTTTCAAAAGTTGCAAATGGATCATTTGGAAAAGTTTCAGGCAGAGAAAAAATCGACTTTGAAAGCTTCGTTCTTACTTATTATTTCGATAAAGTCTTATCTTACGCCAACAAAAGGCTAGATTCCATGTCAAATGGACAATTTATGATGGTTAGATCTTCAACTGGCAACGATTTAAGGCAAAAACAAGGTCTTGATATAGAAATTTTTGATTATAATACTGGCAAAAAAAGACCTTCCTCAACTCTTTCTGGTGGAGAATCTTTTTTAGCTTCTCTTGCCCTTGCTCTGGGCCTTTCAGATGAAATAAGCGCAGAAAATGGCTCGATAAAAATCGATACACTTTTTATCGACGAAGGATTTGGAACCTTGTCAGAAGATTATTTAAGCAATGTTATAGAACAAATTGAAAAACTTTCCTATGAAAATAAATTTATAGGATTAATATCTCATGTCAAGGAATTAAAAGATGCAATAGATGGGAAAATTCTTGTCACATACACAAGTAACCAGGGAAGTTTTATAGAGGTTAAAGCATGATAAATCTAATAATATCAAAATCTTCAAATAATAATAGCAAATTTATTTATAAAGAAATCGATGAAAATCTCTTAAAGGGCGAAAAATCTTTTTTGATAGTCCCTGAACAATACACTTTGCAATCTGATATAAATCTTTTGGAAAATGTTGATTTTACAACGATAATGGATGCCAAAGTCTTATCATTTTCTTCTTTTTGCCGCTATATAATTGATAGATCTGGTGGTTTTGATGGTGAAATATTAGGAAAAAATGGAAAACTCATGGTAATTACTAATATTTTAAAAGATATAAATGATGAGCTTATTTTATTTAAAAATGCCTATCAAAATATTGATTTTGTAAATGACCTAAAAGATTTAATTACAAATATAAAAGATAATAATTTCGATGAGGAATTTTTTAAGAAAATCGACAATGATCTTGAAGATGAGGTTTTAAAACTAAAATTTAGGGAAAGTAAACTAATTTTTGATGCCTATCAAAAAGCCATCAAGGATTACTTTATCGATGCTGAAGATATGGTAGAATTAGTTGTTGATAAGCTTGATAGCTGTGATTTTATAAAAGATGCTAATTTTTATTTTGACAAATTCGACTACGTTTCAGATATCAAGATGGACTTTATTGAAAAATTAGTGAAAATTTCAAAAAAAGTTAGTATTTGCCTAACTCTTGATAAAAATTTTATAGAAAATCCTCTTTCAAAAGACATTGAAATTTATGATATGGCAATTAAATTTTATCATCGCTTAAAGGAAATTGATCAAGTTCATGAGATTAATTTACAGTCAGAAATAAATAATAATGAAGACATAAGGCATCTTTGTACGAATTTTGAAAAATATAATCCCAAAATTTATGATAAAACACCAAAAAATATATATTTATTTGAATCAACATCTACAAAATCAGAAGTCGAAAATGTGGGATTAACTATAAATAAACTCATAGCAAAAGAAAAAATTCGTTATAAGGATATTGCAATTTACATAAGCGATCAAAGTGAATATGAAAATGAAATAAAAAAGATTTTTACAAGATATAATATTCCAATTTTTTTAAACAAAACCAATAAACTAATCAATAATCACATAATAAAAACTTTCCTATCTTGTTTAAGAATTGTGATTTACGGATTTGATTATCAGGATCTTTCATATTTTTTAAGGTCAAATATTTTTGATTTTGGAGAAAATGCCAACAAAAAAGCCATTACTTTGCAAAATTATCTACTTACAAGAAAAATAAAAGGCTCTATGTTTTTAGCTGATAAATATTTTCTTATGGATTATGAATTTTACCAAAAATTTTATGAAAATGATCCGCAAAAAGATGAGAAAATTAGCGCAATAGAAGAAGAATATGGATTTATAAATGATATCCGAAGTCAAATTCTTGATTTATTTTCAAAATTAATAGATCTTTCAAAAAAAGAATCTGAAAGCAAAGAAATAGTTACTGCAATTTATGAATTAATTAGCAATGAAAAATTTATTAGAGGAATTACAAATTATCAAAATATTTTAAATGAAAAATCTGACCTTGATAAATTCGAGGAAAATAGCCAGATTTGGGATAAATTTTTAGGAATTTTAGAAGAAATTGCAAGTCTTATGGGAAATAGAAAAAATAGTCTAAAAGATATTTACACTCTAATTTACGCCCTTTGTAACGACATTGAAATTGGAATTATCCCACCAAGCAAGGACCATTTGACTATCACAAGCTTTCAATCTCCAAGAATTCCTAACAAAAAAATAAATTTTGCCCTAGGCCTTAATGATTCATTTTTCCCGTCAAAAAGTGCCAGGGAATTTATTTTGGCAAAAGATGAAAAAGAAAAGCTTAAAAATATCGATCTAGATTTAAAGATTTACGAAGAGGATTTGGAAGAGAAAGAAAAATTAAATCTTTATAAGATGTTTGAAGGCTCGGATAAAATTTATCTAAACTATGCTCTAAGTGACAAAAATGGGGGAGGAATTAATAAATCTATCGTTTTAAATGGAATTTTAAATATTTTTCCAAAACTAAAGGCCTTTAATTTTACAAATATTTCCTTGGAAGATTTGAAATTTTCTAAAAATTTATCTACAAAATTTGCCATGAATAATTTATGGAAAATAAAATTAGGCGAAAATTTGGATAAGAAAAGCTTAGAATTTACAAAAGCTTTTAATAATTATCTAAAAAATTACGGTCTTTATGAAATTATTTTGGCAGCGCTTTTTTATTCCAATGACAAAAATAATTTGTCTTTAGCTACAGCGACAAATCTTTATTCGAAAAATCATTTTAATATCACAGAAATTGAAACTTATTCAAAATGCCCTTATAGATATTTCATAAATTATGGCTTAAAAATTGAAAGAGAACAGAATTTTGATGTGGATAATATGGAGCTTGGAACTATTGTTCATTCTTGCTATGAAGAAATTTCAAAGCTTATTAAGGATAAAAATTTAGAAGATATTACAAATGAGGATTTAGAAAATCTTATTGCCGATAATTTTAGCAAAAGTATAGAAAATAATTTGGATAAGGCTCGTAGAGATGATAAAAGAAATATTTTTATTTTAAACAATATTATAAAAAACACCAAAAACAATTCCAAAGAAGTTCTTGGCCAATTAAAATCTGGAGAGTTTAGAATTTCTGATGTAGAAGTGGATTTTGGTTATGGCAAAGAAAATGATCTGCCAAAAGTTTTTGTCGATGATAAAAATTATTTGAGAGGAAGAATTGATAGAATAGATAGAGCAGGAAATTTTCTAAGAATAATAGATTATAAAACTGGCAAAAAAACCTTTAAAATTGTTAATGTGCTAAATGGTCTTGATTTGCAACTGCTTGTTTATATGATTAGTGCCAAAGAAAGTGATAAAGAAATCACTCCAATCGGTTCATTTTATATGCCATTGGCTGATGAACTTTTAAAACTAAATGAAGTTTATGAAAAAAATAATCTTTCAGAAATTTATAGAGATAAATTTAGGATAAATGGCTTGATAGTAAAAGTTAATGAAGAAATTTTTCAGCTTATAGATAAGGATTTTACAGATATTAAAACTATGAATGTAATCGATCAGAAAAATACTGATATACTAAGCCTTGAAGAAGAAGAAATCTTGGAAAATTTCGCCAAAAAACTGGTAAGTTCTTATATCAAAGAAATTAAACTAGGAAATATCAAAATTAATCCGCTTAGATACAATGATTCAAGAAATGAATGTCAATATTGCGATTATAAGGGAATTTGTAAGTTTGATGAAAGTATAGATTTTGATAAATATAGGGATTTTGATTCTAAAAAAACTGTAAAAGATTTAGAAAACGAGGAGATTTAGATGGCTGATATTATTTATACACAAAGCCAATTAAAGGCTATAAAAACTAGAAATAAAAATATAATCGTATCAGCAGCTGCTGGCTCTGGCAAAACTAGGGTTTTAGTTGATAGGGTAATTGATTTGCTTATCAATGATAAAGTTGATATCGATAAGATGATTATTGTAACCTTTACCAACAAAGCCTCAATAGAAATGAAAGATAGGATCACAAATGAGATTGTAAAGCAAATTGAAAAGGATCCTTCCGGTAAATTTTTAAAAAATCAGCTAAAATTAATAAAGCATGCCCATATCCAAACGCTTCACTCCTTTGCCTCAGATATGTTAAGAGAATATTTTTATTTTTTCGAAAATTTATCTCCAAATTTCAAGGTTATAAGTGATTCTACCAATGTTTTGCTAAAGCAAAAAGCAATAGACCAAGTTTTTTCTGACCAATATGAAATAGGCGATGAAAATTTTCACGAATTTATTCACAATTTTTCAACTTCAAGAAACGACAAAGAAGCAAAAGATGTTGTTTTAAAGACCTTTGAGAAAAGTATGGCAGAAATAGATCCTCTATTTTGGCTAAAAGAGAAAACAAGTGGAATTTTTGATTTTGAAATTTTTAAAGATCAAATAAGGACTAGCCTTAAAGAAGTTTTAGAAAAAATAGAAGAAAATCAAAATTTAACAGAAAAATTTGCTCTAAGAGATGAATACAGAGATTTGTTTGCCGAAGATTATAATTTGGTAAATGAAAAGCTAAATCTGATTGAAAAAAATTGGGACTTATTTATTGAAGAAATTAACAAAATTAAGTTTAAGTCCATGGTCAGGGCAAGAAAAGATGAAAAAGATATCCAAGCAACCCTAAAAGCAACAAGAGATTTGTACAAGAAAAAAATTACAGACCTAGCAAGTCTTGTTTTAAACACAAATTCGGATATAGTTGAGAAATTTTCAATAAAAGAGACCAATATTTTAAAAGAACTAGAAATTCTTACAGAAAAATTCATGGATCTTTATCAGGCTTACAAAAAAGAAAAGTCCTATTTGGATTTTAACGATATGGAGCATTATTTTATAAAACTTCTAGATAATGAAAAAGCCTTGGGAATCCTAAAAGAAAGATTTATCTATATATTTTTTGACGAATATCAAGATAGCAACGAAATTCAAAACCATATAATTGAAAAATTAAAATCAGATGAGAATTTATTTTTTGTAGGGGATGTAAAACAATCCATCTACGGTTTTAGACGAGCAAATCCTAAACTTTTCCTAGAAAAACTTGATCTTTATGAAAATGATGGAGGAAAATCCACTAGAATTAACCTAAATGAAAATTTTAGAACCGATAAAGACATCTTAAATTTTGATAATTTTATTTTTGATAAACTTATGACCAAAAAATTTTCTGGAATTGATTACAAAAATGGTGGCCACAGGCTTAATCCCTCAAAAGAATTTGAAAGCTTAAAGGCAAAAAGTGAAATTCACATTTTGGATAAGGATCTGGATGAGGCAAATCATATTGCCCATGTTATCGAAGGATTGATTAGTGATGGTTATCAGTACAAAGATATAGCAATCCTTTTGCGTTCGGGAGCAAAATCCTACCAATATGAAAATGCTTTTAAAGATTTTGACATACCATTTTTTAACGATATTAGCAAAATTTCCTTTGGAGCAAGTGAAGTGGATTTTTTTACAAATATTCTAAAATATGTAGCAAATCCAAAGGATGACCTAAGTCTTTTGGCTGTTTTAAGAAGCGATATTTATAATTTTTCTGAAGATGATTTGGCAAAAATCAAACTTTATGGCAAAAAATCTAAGTTTTATGAAAATTTTGAAACTTACGATAAAGATGATGAAATTTTTGCAAAAATAAATGATTTTAAAACTGAATTTGAAGATTTTAGCTACCAATTATCGCTAATGAATCTTTATGAGTTTGGCAATTATATATTTGAAAAATCCACCTACTACACTTATCTTTTGGCTCGCGATAGGGCAAGTGATAGAGTTAATAACGTTGAAGCTTTTATAGAACTTATGAGCGAATATGAAAACGACAACGATGATGGAATTTATGGATTTTTGACTTATGTTGAAAATTTATCCTTATACCAAACTGATAACCTAAATGCAGTAAGAGAATTATCAGAAAATGAAAATTTGGTTAGAATTATGACAATTCATAAGTCCAAAGGTCTTGAATTTCCAGTTGTAATTTTGGCAGATACGGGAAAAAGATTTAACAACAAACATCTTAGCGCAAATATAGTTTTTGACGAAGAACTAGGCATTGGAATCAATGTTAGCGATTATGAAAATAAAGTAAAATTATCCTCTGTCAGAAGAGATTTGATAAATGAAAAAATCAGCTTGGATAATAAAAAAGAAGAAATGAGAGTTTTATACGTTGCCCTAACAAGACCAATAAATAAACTGATAATAGTTGGAGCAAAAAATCTAAAAAGTATTTCTAAAATCTATGGAAGAGATGATTACGAAAATATGACTTCATACATAGATTGGATTCTTGCAGTTTGTTCGACAGATCAAATTTCATCTGAAATTTTTGATGGGCCTTTTAAGACAAATTATTTTTCTAATGAAGTAAAAATTATGACCTATGATAAGGAGGAAGATTACAAAAAATTCAGCCTTAAAGACATAAGACCAATTCTTGAATCAGAGGATTATGAAAAGGCCCTTTATCAAAATTTTGTAAATTTATATGAAAAAGAATATGAATTTATCAATGATAGCAAGGAATCAATCAAAAAATCTGTAACAGAAATTACTAAAAATTTTAATCCAGAAAATGACGGCTATGAACTTCCGCTTTATGATAAAATTCCTTTAGCAAATGAATTTAGAAAAGCAAATTTCATCCTAGAAAAAAAAGAATTTAAGCCAACGGATATTGGAACAATAATCCACAAAGTTTTTCAAGGACTTACTTACAAAAATTACGATAAAAACTCATTAGATGAGGAATTTTCAAGGTTAATTAGAGAAAATAAAATAAAAAAAGAAGAATTAAAAGTTATAGAAAAAGATAAGATACTAAAATATTTTTCTAATCCTTCTATAAAAAACTTATACGAAAATGCTAAAGATATAAGAAAAGAAGAGTCGTTTTTGATGAAATACGAGGATTATTTTGTAAATGGTCAGATAGATTTGATCTTTGAGTTTAAAGATTATGCAGTAGTTCTCGATTTTAAAACTGATAGGATAATCAGACAAGATTTTTACGATAAACAACTAGCAATTTACAGAAGAGCAATCGAAGAAAGTCTAAAGAAAAAAGTTAGCAAATCATTAATATATTGGTACAATTTTGGGCAAATTGAGGAAATTTAAGGGGAATAAATCCCCTTAAAAAAATCCTCCGTTTATATGGATAATATCGCCAGTTATGTAACTTGCCTGATCAGAAATCAAATAATTTATCAAATCTGCAATTTCTTCTGGCTTTGCAAATCTATTGACTGACACTTCCTTTTTTAGTTCCTCTAATTCTTGGTAAGAAAAATCATTTCTCATCATATCAGTATCGACAATACCTGGAGCAACTGCATTTACCCTAATTCCAGAAGGAGCAAGCTCTTTTGACAAAGCTTTGGTAAAAGTGTTTATAGCCCCCTTGCTTGTCGAATACAAAGCTTCCATACTTGCACCAAAATCTCCCCAAATCGAACTCATATTAATAATAACTCCGTACTTGTTTTTTATCATATTGGGGATGGCCCTTTTGCTTGAAAGAAAAACTGAATTGAGATTTGTATTTATGACTTTCTTCCAAGTTTCAAATTCTATATCTTGAATCTGCGAAAAATGAGAAATCCCAGCGTTGTTTATGAGAATATCAACATGGGAGAAATTTTTCTCGGCAAGATCAAAAAGCAAATTCACATCATCTTCCTTGGAAACATCAGCCTTTACTGCGATGACATAAGGATTAGTTTTTCTCAAATTTTCTAATAATTTCATCGCCTCATCTTTACTATTATTATAATTTATTACTATTTTATATTCATTATTCAATCTTTGCGCGATAGCAGCACCGATACCACGAGAAGATCCTGTAATTAAAACTGTTTTCATGTTTTAATTATAACATAAAGAAAGAAAATTTTAAAAACAGAATTTCTCTAAAAAAATTAAAATATTTTTATAAATAACCAGCAAATTACTTTAAAGTATTGCAAATTTTTAACATTTATTATATAATTATATATAATAAATTAAAATAATAATATAAAATCTTGGAGGATAGTTAATGAAAAAAAACAATATATTAGCCCTAACTTTATCTGCAGGACTTGTTCTTGGAGGAGCATATCTTGTAGAAGCAAATCAAAATGTAGCTTATGCTCAGGAAGACCTATCAATTGATGTTGAAATTCCAAGAAAGGAAGCTGAAATTGATGGTCTAAAAGAAGATATAGCGAAAAAAAATGATGAGATTTCTAACTTAGAAAATCAAAAAGAAGACACAAGTAAAGATTATGATGAATATGATAAGATTTGGCCAGAACGTGATAAGCTATATAAAGAATATTTACCAATATTAACTGAGTTTAAACCAATACTAGCTAAGTACAAGGCTGAAGTAAAAAAATCAAATGAATTATACGAACAATGGAAGGCAGCAAATGATGCATATAAAGCTGATCCTAATAATAAGGAATTGGAAAAGAAAAAATCTGAACTTGCCTTCAAGTGGGGCGATCAAGAAAAGATAACCGCAGAAGCAAAAAAAGCTTATGATGAGTATCTTCCAAAAATTAAACCTTTAAGTGAAAAATTAGAAGAATTAGATAAACAACTTGATAAAATAGAAGCGGTATTAGACGAAAAAGAAGCTAAGAACAAAGAGATAAATGAAAAAATTGAAAAAATCAACAAAGAAAAAGAAGAAACTTCTGAAAAAATTAAAAATCTAGAAGAAGAAATAAGACAAATAAAGAAAAACAAAGCAATAGTAAGAGAAATTCTTGGTGATGAAGCTGATGTAGTTGGATATAATTACAGATCAGTAGAAACTACAAAAGATTCTGATAAGAAAGAAGAAAAGGGAATTTCTGCAGAAACTAGAGAAAAACTCCTAGAAGCAATCAGACAAGCAGAAATCAAAATAGAAGCTGTAAAATTCCTAAAAGAAAATACACCAAAGACAATAGCAAAAGTTGTTGACAAACTAGATAAACTTGTTGAAGAACAAGAAATCCTAATCAAAGAAGCAAAAGAATTACTTGCTAAGTATTAATAAAACACTTGTTTAAAACATTAATTTAATATAAAAGAAATATTACAAATCATTAAGACAAGATTTTCTTTATAAAAACTCGGGCTAAGGCTCGAGTTTTTATGTTAAATCAATATTTTCAAAAAAAGGAACTTTTGCAGAAGAAATAAATCGTCCCTTATCATTAGATGAAGCTTAAGGAAAAGACTCACTTACCGACAGGCTATACGCCTTCGTGTAAGTAAAAATTTTCTAGGAGAACACTCTAATGATGGGACGATATTTATTTATAGTTTTGCAACAATCCCATATTTTTATTAATTATTTGCTTTTTTATTTCTAATATATTTATCGATATTTTCTGCAGCTTTTTTACCAGCACCCATTGCTAGAATTACTGTTGCAGCACCACTTACAGCGTCACCACCAGCAAAAACTCCATCTTTTGTTGTCATTGTGGTATCTTCGTTTATGATGATTCCACCCCAAGATTCGGTTTCTATATCTGGGTTTGTTTGTTTGATAAGTGGGTTAGGTGTTTGACCTATGGAAACTATAACAGAATCAAATTCAACTTCTTCATATTCTCCAGTTGGAATAGGTCTTCTACGTCCAGATTTATCTTCTTCGCCAAGTTCCATTTTTTCAACTTTAACTGCACTTACCCAACCATCTTTGCCGATGATTTCTACTGGATTGTGAAGATTTAGGAAATTTATTCCTTCTTCCATAGCGTGGTGGCTTTCCTCAACTCTTGCAGGCATTTCTTCAAAAGATCTTCTATAAACAACAGTTACATCAGCACCAAGTCTTTTTGCAGATCTTGCAGCATCCATTGCAACGTTACCTCCACCAACTACGCAAACTTTTTTGCCTATATGAACTGGAGTATCGTATTCTGGGAATTTGTAAGCTTTCATCAAGTTCATTCTTGTCAAAAATTCGTTAGCAGAATAAACTCCATTTAGGTTTTCGCCTTCAATTCCCAAGAAAGATGGAAGACCAGCACCAGTTGATACATAAATTGCTTCAAATCCTTGATCAAATAGATCGTTTAGAGAAATTGTTCTACCAACTATTGTATTTGTTTGTAATTTTACACCAAGTCCAATTACGTTTTTAAGTTCTTTTTGTACTAATTGTTTTGGAAGTCTGAATTCTGGTATACCATACATCAAAACTCCACCAGCGGTGTGGAAGGCTTCAAATATTACAACTTGATAGCCAAGTTTTGCCAAATCTGCAGCTGCTGTTAAACCTGAAGGACCAGATCCAATAACTGCAACTTTTGCATTTTGGCTTGTTACTTCGACTGGTTTGTTGTAAGAATTATTCATATACCAATCGGCAACAAATCTTTCAAGTCTACCTATGGCAACTGGTTCGCCTTTTCTTCCTCTTGTGCAAACTCCCTCGCATTGATTTTCTTGTGGGCAAACTCTACCACAAATTGCAGGTAGGTTATTTGTTTGAGCTATTGCATCGTAAGCAGCTTCCAAATCATCGTTTACTACATGGTGGATAAATTCTGGTATATGAACTGATACAGGACATCCTGCCATGCAAGGTCTATTTTTACATTGGATACATCTTGTAGCTTCTTCTTTAGCCATTTCAAGAGTGTAGCCTAGAGTTACTTCTTTAAAATTTGTGTTTCTAACATTTGGGTCTTGTTCAGGTATAGGAACCTTTTTTAAACTCATATTAAATTTAGGCATTTCTTACCTCCCCAGTTAGTCTGCAAATATGTTCTTTTTCTTCTTTAATATAATTTTTTGCTCTATTCATTGCTTCAGCAAAATCTATCTTATATCCATCAAAATCTGGACCATCTACGCAGGCAAATTTCATTTTTCCGTCAACTGTAAGTCTGCAGCAACCGCACATTCCTGTTCCATCGACCATTATTGAGTTCATGCTAACTGTAACTGGAATTGCGTATGGGCGAGTAACTTCAACGACATTTTTCATCATAATAACTGGTCCTATTGTTAGGATGTGGTCGTACTTTTTGCCCTTATCGATATTTTCTTGTAAAATTTGTGTTACAAAACCATGGAAACCGTAGGATCCATCATCTGTTGTTATGTATAAATTTTCGCTAGCTTCTTTTAGCTCATCTTCTAAAAGAATAAGATCTTTTGTTCTAAAACCGATTATTACATCAACATGAGCGCCTATATCGTGTAGGTATTTAGCTTGTGGATAAGCAATTGCTGTTCCAAGTCCGCCTCCAACTACACAAACATTTTTGCCTTTAAGCTCATCAAGCTCTGTTGGAATTCCAAGTGGACCTACAAAGTCTAAGAATCCATCGCCAGCCTTAAGTTTATCCATTCTCATTGTTGTTGCACCGACAATTTGAACGATAATAGTAACATTTTCACCATCTGTTGATGATATGGTAAAAGGAACTCTTTCACCTTTTTCGTCTAATCTTAATATAATAAATTGTCCTGGCAAAGCTCTTTTAGCAATATCAGGAGCGTTAACTACAAATTTTATAGTATTATCATTTAAGTTAGTTTTTTCAATTATTCTTGCCATTATTCCCTCCCATATTATAATAACAAATGACTTTAGAAATTTCAACTAATCACTACTTATTTTATAGTAAATTCATAGTAAAATGGTAAGGTATATGTGTTATTAAAAATATTAAAGGAGTTTAGATGAAAAAGAAAACTTATAGCAATAAATATCTTATAAAAAGATTTTTGCCTTACTATAGACCTTATAAAAAAATATTAACAGTAGATCTTATTTCTGCTTCACTTACTACAGTATCAGGTTTGCTTTTACCTATATTACTTTCTTATCTAACAGATTGGGCGCAATTGGGCTTACTTGATGCTAGTAGACTTATTAAGGTAGGAATCGTCTTTTTAGTTTCTAAAATTATTGAAATAGCTGCAAAATATTTTATGCAATCCTTAGGCCATATCATGGGCGCAAGGATTGAACGAGATATGAGGGCAGATGTTTTTAACCATTTATTAACTATGGATACAGAATTTTTCAACGAAGCAAGAATTGGTGCTTTGATGAGTAGAATAACGACAGATTTGTTTGATATTACAGAATTTGCTCACCATGTACCCGAGGAGTTTTTGGTTGGCATGATAAAATTGATCTTCTCCTTTATGGTTTTACTTACAATAAATTGGCAACTGGCCCTTGTAATTTATTTGATTATTCCTTTGATGTTTGTAATTTCTACAAATAAAAGGCGTAAATTTAGACAAGCGACTATGAATGTCAAAAAACAAATTGGAGATATAAATTCTTCAGTTGAAGATACATTTTTGGGAATTTCTGTTGTAAAATCTTTTGCCAATGAAGAGATCGAAAAAGGTAAATTTAAGGTTGATAATAATAAATTTGTCGATATTAAAAAAGATAGATATTTTGATATGGCTGGATTTTTCATGATAAATGAAATTTTTTCAGGACTAATGTATGCTATCTTAATTTTCCTTGGTGGATATTTTGTTTTAAATAAAAAAATTACTCCAGGAGATCTTATAGCTTTTGTAATGTATCTAAATATGCTGGTTGCAACAATAGAAAGACTTATTAATTTTACCGATGTCTACCAAGCTGGCGCTACCGGTATTGAAAGATTTGTCGACATTATGGATATGACAAGCAATATTTTTGACCATGATAGAGCCATTGAATTAGCAGATGTTAAGGGCAAAATTGATTTTGAAAATGTGTATTTTAAATATCCAGAAACTCAAGATAATGAGCCTTATGTCCTAGAAGATATTTCTTTTTCAGTTGATGTTGGTGAAAATATAGCCCTAGTTGGTCCATCTGGTGCAGGCAAAACAACAATTTCGAAATTAATCCCAAGATTTTATGATATAGAAAGTGGAAATATTAAAATCGATGGAAAAGATGTTAGAGATCTAACTTTAGAATCTTTAAGAGATAATATTGGAATTGTCCAACAAGATGTGTATTTATTTAGCGGAAGTGTTAGAGATAATATTAGATATGGCAAGGAAGATGCAAGCGAAGAAGAAATCGAAAGAGCTGCTGAACTTGCAGGAGCAACAGAATTTATCAAAGATTTGCCTTATGGATATGACACATATATTGGAGAGCGTGGAGTAAAACTTTCTGGCGGTCAAAAACAAAGAATTTCAATTGCAAGAGTATTTTTGAAAAATCCACCAATTCTAATCCTAGATGAGGCAACAAGTGCTTTGGATAATAAGAGCGAAGCAATTGTTCAAAAATCACTAGAAATTTTATCAAAAGGAAGGACTACTATAACAATAGCTCACAGATTATCTACAATTATTAATGCAGATGAGATTTTAGTTTTGACCTATGATGGTATAGTTGAAAGAGGAAGCCATAAACAATTATTAGATCAAAAAGGAATCTACTACAATTTGTACTATAGCAACAACAAGGACTTGTTTGGTTAAATTTTAGTTTTCCTTATATTAAATCTTAAAATCTTTTATAGAATGGAGAAATAATATATGAAAAAGATTTTTGGAAAAATAATACATGGACTAGCAACTGGAATCGGGAGCTTTTTCAACGTTTTAATAAATATAATGAACGTAATTGTTGTAACCTTTGAAGGGATAAGACAATTGCTTTTGATGTTATTTATTGTAGGATGTTCTACTATTTTTATATTCCCTATAATTCCACTACTTTTGCCAAAAGAAGCCATGTATTTTATATTTGCGGTAATTTTTATACCAATTCTTGGACCAAAATTTATCTCTCTATTAAGATATGCCAATTATACACTAACAGAATGGATGTATGATAGGGCTGACTCTATGATAACAGGCCAAAAAGTGGGCTACGAAAGTATATCCGATTATTCAAATAAATACAAATATGAACAAGAACAAGCTCAAAGAAGAGCAAGAGAAGAAGCTGCCCGTCGCCAACAAGAAGAGATGAATAGAAGATTTGAAGAATTTATGAGAGGATTTTCTTATACAAATTCAAATGCTTACGGCGAATATTATCAAAATGATTATAATAATCAAGGCTATGGTGGCGCTTATAATGGCCCACAAAATATTGGTTTTAAGGAAAAATACGAAAAATCTTGTCAAACCCTAGGTCTTGGCTATGACACAGACATCTACCAAGTAAAACTAAATTACAGGAAATTAGCTAAAAAATATCATCCAGATATAAATAAAGATCCAAATGCAACTGAGATGTTTACGAAAATTAACCAAGCTTATGAATTTTTGACAGAAGAAAATATCAAAAAATATAAGCAAAATTTCAGTTAGGTAAAAATTATGACATACGACAATATTAGCACCCTAGAAGAAGCCTTCATTTTATCGGAAATTGCTGCAGGAACAGGAGCAATGATGCTCGCAAATGGTGCGGAAACATACAGAGTTGAAGATACTGCGGAAATAATGTTAAGGTCAAATAGTATGATAAAAGATGTGGATGTTTTTGCAACTTTCAATGTTATAATAATTTCTTTTTCTTATAAGGGCCAAGTTCACACCAATGTCAGAAGAGTTAAGTCAAGATCCAATAATCTTTATTATGTAGATAAGCTAAATAATTTTTCTAGAGAGTTTTCTTTGGGAAAGTATTCACTTAAGCAAGCCATCGAGGAAATTGATAAAATTAAGAAATCAGAAGGCACTTCTAGAAATTTAAAAATACTTGGAGCAACTCTTGCAGCTGGCGCCTTTTCTTTGCTAATTGGTGCAGGTATTAAGGAAGTAATATTTTCATTTTTGGTTGGATTTTTAGGTTATGTCTTTTCTTTATTTTTGGAAAATAACAAGTTAAGTTATTTTGTAGTTCATTTTTTATATGGACTTTTGATTTCAAGCTTGACCTTGATAATTGATAGTCTTATTCCAATAAGCGTAAATGTCGTAATAATAAGCTCGCTTATGGCTTTTTTGCCGGGAATTATGATAACAAATGCGGTTAGAGATTTAATGAGTGGAGATGCACTTAGTGGAATGACTGGAGCAAGCCTTGCAATTTTAATATCAATTGCTCTAGCACTTGGGGTTGCAATGCCACTTGGATTGTTTGGGTTTTTAAAAATATGAGATACGTATTAGAATTTATAATAAGTTCACTTTCATCAATAGGTTTTGGTTTAGTATTTTCTATTCCCAAAAAAGCTTTGCTAGTTGCAGGATTAAACGGGGGAATTGGTTGGATTATATATAGACTTACCCTTAATTATAGTGGTAGCATATATTTTGCAACTTTTTTGTCTTCGCTTTTAATAGCGTCAATTGCAGAAATCCAAGCAAGAAGACTTAGATATCCAGCCTCAATTTTTAACATTCCAGGAATTATTAACCTATGCCCTGGAGAAGCCATATACAATACCATGAGTAGCTTTATCAATGGACATTCTGATATTGCTATCAGTTATTTTTATAAGGCTGTTGTAATAGCTGGAGCTATTGCATTTGGAGTTTTGTTAGCAAGTTCATTTTCTAAGTCATTAAAAAGCTATAGAATTAGACAAAGCAAAAGAACCAACTATTTAGGAGATTATAAATGATAAGAGAAATATATTTGGCTGGTGGATGTTTTTGGGGAATGGAAGCCTATTTTAAGACAATTGATGGAATTATTGATACCGAAGTAGGTTATGCAAATGGTAAGACAGAAATTACTAATTATAGAAGGGTGAAAGAAACTGACCACGCTGAAACTCTCCACATTTTATATGACGATAAAATAATAACTTTTGAAAAAATCCTCGAATATTTTTACTATATAGTAGATCCTTTTAGCATAAATAAACAAGGAAATGACAGAGGTAGACAGTATAGGACTGGGATATTTTTGACTAGTACAAGCGATTTAGAAAAAGCTATTAATTTTATTGGCAAAAAACAAGAAAAAGAGAAAAATAAAATCGTAATAGAAGTAGAAAAATTAAAAAACTTTGCCATAGCTGAAGATTATCATCAGGACTATTTAGACAAAAATCTAAATGGTTATTGTCATATAAATATTAACGACAAACCAGATATATAACTTGATTTTTCTTTGCTATACATTATAATAATTATGCTATAACTTAAAGGAGGAGAGAATGAAAAATAAATTTTTAAGTAAGTTATCACTAGCGCTAATTGCTATCTTTGCATTAACTTCTTGTGGAGCTGATAATTCAAACAAAGAAGAAAGCAAAACAGAAGAAACAAAAGTAGAAGAAAGTGCGCAAACAAAGGCAAATGAAGAAACTACTGAAGATAGCGACAAAAAAGAAGAAGCTAACAAAGATGAAGAAAAAGCAGCAACTAACTTTGATGGCAGAACTCTAAATGTAGTTGCAACAAGTGAATCTTATGTTCCACTTTTTGATGAATTTACCAAAGAAACTGGAGCAAAGGTAGAATTTCTATCTATGTCAAGTGGAGAAGTAATTTCAAGAACAAAAGCTGAAGGCAAGCCAATGGCTGACTTATGGTTTGGGGGTGGACTTGATGCATTTATGGCAGCAAAAGATGATGGACTTTTAGAAAATTATCAATCTGAAATGACAGATAAATTGCCAGAAGAATACAAAGATAAAGATGGTTTCTATTTCTCAAAAGGACTTACAGTAGTAGGATTTTTGTTAAATGATTCTATTCTTAAAGAAAAAGGACTAGAAGCACCAAAATCTTGGAAAGATTTAGCAGATCCAAAATATAAGGGCGAAATAATTATGAGTAACCCAGCTATTTCTGGAACAAACTATGCTGCACTAAAAGGACTTCTTGACCTATATGGCGAAGAAGAAGGTTGGGATTTATTTAGCAAAATCAATGACAATATAGACTTCTATTCAAAAAGAGGAAAAGATCCTCAAGAAAAAACAGCTCAAGGTGAATTTGCTATAGGAATTATTCCTGTTGACAAAATGGCTTTTGACACTGCAAAAGATAACAATCTAACAGTTGTTTATCCAGAAGATGGTATTGCTTGGGTTCCAGAAGGCGTAGCAATCTTTAAAGATAGCGAAAATGCTGATGTGGCTAAAGCTTTTGTTGACTTTATGCTAGGCGAAAAAGCTCAAGGCATGATAGCTGAAATAGATGGAAAAGATTCTAACCAACTTATAGTTCCAGGAATTGAGGGTCTAGACTTAGGTTTACCAAAAGATAAACTAATCAAAGAAGATCTATCAACATTTGGTTCTATGAGAGAAGAAGTGCTAAACAGATTTAAAGAACTTGCTGGAGATAAAGCAAGCGAAAAATAAATTTTAAAAATTGTGGGGCTGATATATCAGCTCCATATTTGTATATAGAAAATTATGAAAAAATCAAAAAAAATAAACTTAATAGATTTTAGCCTTGAGCTTTTACTTGCTTTGTCCGTTATTTTATTTATACTGATGCCATTTTTAAGCGTATTTAGAGAAAGCTTAATAATAGATGGATCTTTAAATTTCAAGTACTATAAGGATATTTTAGCCAATAAAAACTTACTATATAATTCTTTGAAATTAGGAATATTAACATCTCTACTATCTCTCATAACTTCTGTGATAGTATCTGTTTACACATATTTATCAGATAAAAAAATCCAAAAAATTATTAACGTAATTTTGGCAATTACACTTATCAGTCCTCCCTTCGTAACAAGTCTAAGTTATATAAATTTATTCGGCAGAAGAGGTTTTATCACTTACAATATTTTGCATTTAAGTTTTAATCCATATAATATGTGGGGCGTTTCCTTTATGCAAACCCTATCTTTTTTATCCCTAAATTGTCTAGTTTTGTTGGGCTTGTTAAACAATATGTCAAAGGATATTTTAAACTCAGCAAGATCTTTGGGAGCTGATACAAATTCAATAATAATTGATATAATAATTCCACAACTAAAAAATGGACTTATAACAGTTTTCCTTTTAAGCTTTTTTAAAGCGATGTCAGATTTTGCAACGCCTTCAATTATAGGTGGCAAATTTAACGTATTAGCGCTAGAAAGTTATTTTGAAGTAATAGCAAATGGAAACCTTGCTAAAGCAAGCACACTAAACATTCTTCTATTGTTTCCGATACTACTTGTTTTCATTATTTCAAATATTTTTAATAAAGAAAAAACATTGGTCGCTAATTCTTACGCTCAAAATGACGTTAATATAAAAAGAGATGGCTTCATATTTAAAATCTTTAGAGTTCTTTCTATCTTTATTTTGCTATTGTTAGTTTTGCTTTATGGATCGATTATTTTAAGTGCTTTCAGCAGAATGAAAAATGGACATTTGATTTTAACTTTGGAAAACTTTGCAAAAACTAGAAATTATATAAACAAGGCCATGCTAAGATCTGTCATATATAGCTTGATTTCGGCATTTTTTGGAACTTTAATAGGACTTTTAATAGGCTACTATATAATAATAAAAAATAGCAAGTTTATGAAAATCATCGATGTTTTTTCAAACTTACCTTATATAATTCCTGGCACATTTTTTGGATTGGGATATTTGTTGTATTTTAAATCCCCTCCAATTATGATTACTGGCACAAGTATAATTGTAGTCTTAAATGTTTTGTTTAAGCAATTACCATTTTCTAGTAGGGTTGGAAATGCAGCTATGAAATCAGTTGATCCTGGAATCGTAAACTCAATTAGAGATTTAGGTGGCAATACTTTTTATGAAATAAAAGATGGAATTATCCCAAATATAAAAGCTTCCATTAGAATTTCACTGATAAACTCATTTGTAACAACAATGACAACCGTTGGATCCATTATATTTTTAGTTTATCCAGGAAAAAAACTTATGACTCTAGTAATGTTTGATGTTATTAATAGTGGCAAGTACAACGAGGGATCAGTAATAGCGCTATTGATTATGATAATTTGTTTATTATTTACCCTGGCAATAAATTTATTATTTAGACAATCGCAAAATAAGTTGAGGTTTAATGATGTATTTAGAAATTAAAAATCTTTCAAAAACATATGGAAAAAATAAAGTCCTAGATGATATTAATATAGATCTTGAAAAAGGTAAATTTCTTTGTTTACTAGGACCTTCAGGATCTGGGAAAAGTACGATTTTACATGCTATTGGCGGTTTTATTGATCATGAGGGAAGTATTTTTTTAGATGAAGAAGATATAACAGACAAAGATCCAAATGATAGAAAAGTTGCGACAGTTTTCCAAAGTCTAGGCTTATTTTCTCATATGACAGTTATGAAAAACGTAATGTATGGTCTAAAATTTAATCAAAAATCCTTAACCAACAAAGAAAAAGAAGATCTAGCCTTAAAAACCATAGAGATGGTGGGGCTTAAAGGATATGAAAATAGAAAACCAAGTGAACTTTCTGGTGGAGAAAAACAAAGAGTTGCCCTAGCAAGGAGTCTTGTAGTAAAACCCAAAATCTTACTAATGGATGAGCCTTTTAGTGCACTAGATCAAAAACTTAGAGAAAGAATGCAACTTGAAATAAGAAAAATTCACAAGGAATTTAAGCTTACAACAATTTTTGTAACCCACGATCAAGCTGAAGCCTTCAAAATGGCTGATGAAGTCATAGTATTAAACAAAGGGAAAATTATAGACAGAGGAAATCCTTCAAAAATTTATAATCATCCTTCAAACAAAGAAAGCTTAGATTTTATTGGTCAAAAAAACTTTGTAAATGATTCCTACGTAAGACCTGAAAAAATCACATTTGCAGATGATGGAGAAGAATTTACCATCACAGACATAATATTTGTTGGAAGTTTTGTTGAACTATATCTATCAAATGATTTGCGAAAGTTAAAAATGCTAACATTAAACAATAATTTTGACAAGAAAATAGGAGATAAAGTTAAAGTATCATACGAAATGGAAAAAATATCATGAAAATATTGCACGTTTTAACTCAACTTCCTGCCAAAACTGGAAGCGGAGTTTATTTTACAAATTTAATAGAAAGTTTAAATCAACTAGGCATTGAAAATGCAGCGGTATATGGCTATGAAAAAGAACATGACCTTAAAGTAAATTGCAAAATTTCTTTGCCAGTTACCTATAATACAGAAGAACTTCCCTTTAGAATTTGTGGAATGAGCGATGAAATGCCTTACGAATCTACCGTTTATTCAGAAATGACAGATGAGCAGATTGAAATTTTACTAAAAGCTTTTAAAAAAAGATTAATAGAAATCAAGGAAGAATTTAAGCCGGATCTTGTAATAACCCACCATTTATTTTTCATAAGCGATTTGGTAAGAGAAATTTTCGATAAGGAAAAAGTCGTTGGCATATCTCATGGAACAGACATTAGGCAAATAAAAAAACATAAGAAATTTCTAAAAAGACTAAGCCACATAAAAGATCTAGACTATGTATTAACAGTAACAGACAAAGAAGATGAAGCTATTATCAATTTATTAAAGATAGATCCTAGCAAAATTCATAACGTTGGTGGTGGATATAACGATAAAATATTTTATCCGCCAAAATTTACCCACGTTAAAGATACAATAGATTTAGTCTACGCAGGCAAAGTTAGTCAGTCAAAAGGTGTTTTTGAACTTTGCAAAACATTGCCGATACTTGAAAAAAAATATCCAAATATCAAATTATATATAATTGGAAATGCTAGCGAAGAATCAATTCATTTAATGAAAGAATCCGCCAATTACTCAAAAAGACTTATAATTTGCCATGCACTTGATCAGAAAAAATTAGCACATTTGCTTCGAGAATCTGACATATTTATCTTACCATCATACTTTGAAGCCTTGGGATTAATTGCAATAGAAGCACTAGCCTGCGATAGACTCGTGGTAGCAAGTCATATAGATGGATTAATAGAAACATTAGGAGAAAAAATAAAACAAGCAAAAGTTATAGAATTTACAGAGCTACCAAGAATTTACGACATAGACAAGGCTTATGAAGAAGACAAAGAAGCTTACGTAGAAAGACTTAGCATAAATATAGAAAAACAAATTAAAAGAATAAATCAAAGTTTGTTCACAAAAGAAGTAAGAGAAGAAATAAAAAGCTTATCTTGGTCAAATATAGGAAATAAAATACTAAAAATAATAAAAAATTAAAAAAGTATTGACAAAAAAAATAAATCTGGTATTATATATCTTGTCGTTAACAAGCGACAAAAGAACCGGATAAGAAAACTTATCCAATAAATTAAATAGTAATTAAACAAAAATCAATTAATTTGAGTAACCTTATAGACAAAAACAAATTGTCTAAAAAATGATTTCAATCTATGATAAATGGATGGATAAACTTAAATCACGCATTGATAAAAATCAGTGTAAATGAATTAAAGAGCTTGAATCAAAAGCTCTCATATAAATTTTCATGAGAGTTTGATCCTGGCTCAGGATAAACGCTGGCGGCGTGCATAACACATGCAAGTCGAACGATGAAACTCATTTGAATTCTTCGGAAT
>NZ_OCTP01000007.1 GCF_900232825.1 Anaerococcus sp. Marseille-P3625 | reverse complement strand
AAGCTGTTACAGATTTAACACCAGCTCAACAAACTGGTAAGAAAGATGGAGAGACTGTAACTCCAACAGCTCCAACACAAACAGAAGTAGAAGATAAAGAAAATGATGGAAAATGGACTTTCGAAGGCTATAAAGACCAAGATCCAGATACAACAGATGTTGACGCAAAAGTAAATGGAGCAGATGTAACATTCGAAGGAAAATGGAAATTCACACCAAACAAACACGAAGTAACATACGAATACGTAAGTGGAACAGAAGGTAAAGAACTACCAGAAGCATTAAAAGTAAAAGCTCCAGCAAAAGTAACAGACAAAGTCAAAGGCGATAAAGTAACATCCCCAGTACCAACAGGAGAAGACGCTACATTTAGAGATGAAACAAACAAGGGAACATGGAAATTCAAGTCTTTTGACAAGAGCGATGTAACAATTACTGATAAAGACGAAAAAGTCACAGGAACATGGGAATTTACCCCAGATCCAGAACCAGAAAAATACAACGTAACCCACAAATTTGTAAGTAAAGATCCAAACAAAGAACTTCCAAAAGAAGTACTAGATCTACTACCAGCAAATCAAACAGGAAAAGAAAAAGGTGATGTAGTAAAACCTACAGAACCTACTACTAAAACAGTAAATGTTGAAGATGGAACTTGGACTTTTGTAAAATATGACAAAGACCAAGAAACTATCGACAACAAAGATGTAGAATTCACAGGAACTTGGGAATTTACTCCAAAAACAACTCCTGCTGATTACAATGTAAATCATAAATTTGTATCATCAACAGAAGGCAAAACTCTTCCAAAAGCTGTTACAGATTTAACACCAGCTCAACAAACTGGTAAGAAAGATGGAGAGACTGTAACTCCAACAGCTCCAACACAAACAGAAGTAGAAGATAAAGAAAATGATGGAAAATGGACTTTCGAAGG
>NZ_OCTP01000009.1 GCF_900232825.1 Anaerococcus sp. Marseille-P3625 | reverse complement strand
TCATGCGATGGCTTTATGTTATTGGGTATTATTCTCAGTTTCCTAAGGCTATCCCCATCTCTAAGGCAGGTTACTCACGTGTTACTCACCCGTTCGCCACTAATCCACTTATTTTCATTCCGAAGAATTCAAATGAGTTTCATCGTTCGACTTGCATGTGTTATGCACGCCGCCAGCGTTTATCCTGAGCCAGGATCAAACTCTCATGAAAATTTATATGAGAGCTTTTGATTCAAGCTCTTTCATTTACACTGATTTTCATCAATGCGTGATTTTTGTTTTTGAAATCAACTTGGTTTAAATTGTTTAATTTATGGTTGATTATATTTTTTTATAATCATTGATATTATGTTTTGGGATATCTTTTTGATATCCGGTTCTTTGCGGTTCTTTGGGAACCGACTTTTATAGTCTACTACTATTTTGTTTGCTTGTCAAATCTTTTTTGTGTTTTTTTACAAAAGTTTTACTTAGCTTACAAATTTTTGTAGTGTTGACTAGTTTAGTCTACCATCTTTTTTTATTCTTGTCAATAGTTTTTTTATTTTTTATTCTTCTTCTGGTTGATAGTTAACTATTGAGACCATCTTCCCATCTTTGTCTTGGATTTTTCTTATTTTTTTGTCAAATTCTATTCTTTTTAGCCATATTGTTTTTTCGCAGCCTAGACATTTTAGTTTCATGTCAGCCCCTATTCTTTCTATTTGCCATTTATTTTCTCCACAAGGGTGGCCTTTTTTTAGGGTTATAATATCTCCTATTTTGTATTTTTTCATCTATCATTCCTTTTCAATTATTTCTATTTTATTTACACAGGTTTTTAAATTATTTTTTATTATCTCTTCAACAATCAATTTCTTTTCTCTTCTTGCAAGAGCCGATTGATAGCCCGGAACAGCTGTGGCTGTTGTTCTTATGCAATAGGAATTTTCTTTTATTTCTACTACTCCAAATAAATCCACATCTTCAATTATATATTTGTTTAGGTCTTTTTCTGCTTTTAGTTTCTTTGAGACTTCTTTTATTAATTCTTTTGCTTTATCGATCGGAACTTCATAGGAAAGCTGGATATCGCATTCAAATTTCATTGGCCCACTGTTCATATTTTCTACTACAGTTATTTGTGAGTTTGGAATTGTATATAGCGATCCTTTGTAGTCTCTTATTTTTGTATGACGCATTCCTAAGGTTTCTACTGTACCTTCGACTCCACCAGCTTTGACCCAATCGCCAACTCTATAAGTATCATCTACTATTATAATAATGCCAGTTATCAAATCTTTTATTAGGGTTTGCGTTCCAAAGGCTATTGCTATACCACCGATTCCTGCTGTTGCAATTAGCGATCTTGTGTTTATTCCAAGCATATCTAAGATTATTATTGCAATTATAAAGCCGACCAAAAATTTAATTACTGTGCAAAAGTTTTTGCTAAGAGTTTCTATTCTTACTTTCCTATAACCGTCAGCATCCATTTTCCCAGAAAATATCTTTTCTATTAGACGATTTAATAATTTTAGGACAATTTTCCCCAAAATCATTACTATAATAATTGTAATTATATGTTTAAGTATTTCAGATTTTAATATTTGTTCTATATTTATTTCGCCCACAAACTTCTCCTTTGTTAAATTCATTCTTCTTTCATTGTATACTATTTTTGCAAATAAAAAAGCAGCCTTAGCTGCTAATTTATAAAAGTTCTCTTATTTTTTCTGCCAATTTTTGATGAAATTCTTCTCTCATGTGAATGCCATCTATATAAGATGATTCGATTTCCCTTGCATCAACAACTGGCATATTTAAAGTTTTTAAGATTTGTCCATAATAATTTATGGAATTGTTTATAAGTTTGTATACTGGATAGGCGTCTTCTTCTTCGACTAAGGGTGGTATTACTAAAATATTTTTCTTGGACTTCGATTTGTTTAAAATTTCTTTTATATTTTCAAAAGCTTCTTCCACTGGAATATTTTGATAAAAATCATTAGTTCCTGCAAAAATTATCAGAACATCTGATTCTTCGCCAATAAATCTCTCGTTAATTAAAGATGTCGTATCTCCATTAACGCCTAAGTTTACTATTTCATGGCCCTGATCTTTCAAATAGTCCGCATAGGTTTTTCCCACCAAAAAACCTTCAGTAAAAGAATCTCCCAAGCACACTATTTTCATTGGTCACACTTTTCCAAAGCTAGGGCAGTTCTAGATGGTATATAAATTTTGATTCCGTCATAGTCTGTGCATTCTAGTTTTTCTGCTGTGTAAATATAGTCTTTACTTATTCTATTAAGGCCTCCAAATCTACTTTCATCTGTGTCTAGAACTGTTCTAAATTTCCCTGTATCGTGAATTGGTATGGCAAATGATTCGTAAGAATTTGTTGGATGGAAATTAAATATATAAATTATTTCCTTATTTCTAAAGGCAATAACTTTTCTATCGTTATCTAACCATAGTCTAAATATCGTTGAGCCTAATTGCTTATATTTTTGAACAAATTTGAGCATAGCTTTGTCAAATTCTCCCAAATAAGAATATTTTAGGTAGGCAGCATCAAGAATTGACCATTTTCTCTTAGCATAATCGTAAGAATAGCCATTGCCTTCCCTCGGAAAATCTATCCATTCAGGATGACCCGCTTCATTTCCCATAAAGTTTAAATATCCGTCAGAGCCCATTGATATTGTTATCCATCTTATCATTTTGTGTAGGGCTATGGCTCTATCGATGATTATATTTTCTCTGTTTTTATCCATTGACTCATACATTTCTTTATCTGCCAATTGAAATATAATTGTCTTTGAACCTACTAATGCTTGATCGTGGCTTTCTACATAGGCTATGCGTTTTTCTTCTGGTCTATGGGTTGATAATTCATACCACATATTACCTAAATCCCAATCTTCATCGCGTTTTTTAAGTGTTTTTTCCCAAAAATCTGGCATGCCCATAGCAAGCCTATAATCAAAGCCTACTCCGCCAAATTTTACCGGCAAGCACATTCCTGGCATTGCGGACATATCTTCTGCAATTGTAATAGCTTCCGGCTTAATTTCTCTAATTAATTCATTGGCTAGTTGTAGATAATTAATGGCTTCAATATCGGTATTCATAGAAAAATATTTGCTGTAATTATCAAAATTTTCACCACGTCCATGATTTTTATAAATCATTGAGGTTACACCATCAAACCTAAAACCATCAAAATGATATTCTTCAAGCCAATATTTTATATTTGATAAAAGATAGTGGATTACTTCCGGCTTGCCATAATCAAAAAGTTTGCTGTCCCAATCAGGGTGATTTCCCTCATCTCCGCTATGGAAAAATTGATAGTCTGTGCCGTCAAATTCGTTGATTCCTTCAGCTGTATTTTTTACTGAATGAGAATGAACCAAATCCATTATTACATTTAGGCCCATTTCGTGAGCCTTATTGATTAAAGATTTTAAGTCGTTATTTTCACCATACCAAGAACTTGGTGCGTAAAAATTGCTAACTTGATAACCGAACGAACCATAATAAGGGTGTTCAGCTATGGCCATTAGTTGGATTGTGTTGTAGCCATCTTTTTTTATCCTAGGAAGCATTTGCTTCTCAAATTCTTTGTAGGAAGAAACTTTGCCTTCTTCGGAAGCCATTCCAATGTGGGCTTCGTAAAGGAGGATATTTTCTTTTTTGATTTTAAAATTTTCATCGGTCCAGGAAAAATTCTTTCTCGGATTTTCTATTATCGCAGCAAAGTCAAGATTTTCATTTCTTTCAACTCTTGTTGCATACAAAGGAATCCTATCTTTTATTTTTCCATTTGCTTCAACTAGGACTTTGATTCTGGATTTATGAGCAAGTGTTCTTATTCCTTTGATGAAAATTTCCCAATCACCATCATTTATTTTTTTTAGGGGATGGGAATGTCTATTCCAATTGTTGAAATCTCCAATTAAGTATAGACTTTGGGCATTTGGCGCCCACTCTCTGTATATCCAGCCATTCTTTACCTTATGAAAGCCATAATATTGATGAGCATTGGCAAAGTCTTTGAGAGTCTGCCCGTTATTTAAAATTCTATTTTTTTCTTTATCAAATTCATTCATCCTAAGATTAATGTCATTTTCATAATCTTTTAACCAAGGGTCAATCTCTAGTATTTTCCACTTTGCCATTGCTCGCTCCTTTTTGTAATTATTCAGCTCTATCTTTTATAACTTTTTCTGTAATTTCTTTTGGAACCTCGTCGTATCTTACAAATTCCATTGAGAATGAACCTCTTGCTGATGTTTGGCTTCTTAGGTCAATCGCATAATTTAAAACTTCTGCAAGTGGTGCTTCTGCAATAATTATTTGACTACCGTCAGCTTGTGGATCCATTCCAAGGATTCTTCCACGTCTTTTGTTCATATCTCCCATTACATCGCCCATGTAAGCTTCTGGAACTCTTATTTCAAGTTTCATAACTGGTTCTAGCAAGATAGGATTTGCTGCTTCAATTCCTTTTTTGAAGGCAATTCTTGCAGCTGTTTTAAAGGCTTGCTCGTTACTATCTACTGGATGGTAAGATCCATCGTATAGGGTTGCATGTATTCCTGTTACCTTATATCCTGCAAGTGGTCCTTCTGATAATGATTCTTCAAGACCTTTTTCTACAGCCGGGAAGTAGTTTTTAGGTACTGCGCCACCGAATACTTCTTCATCAAAGATAAATTCTTCATCAGTTGGTGCAAATCTTATAAATACATCTCCATATTGTCCAGCTCCACCAGATTGTTTTTTGTGTTTTCCTTGAACATCTGATTTGCCTTTGATTGTTTCTCTGTAAGGGATTTTGTATTCTACAACTTCTGTATTTACGCCATAATTGTCGCGTAATTTATCCATTATAACTTCTAGTTGAACATTTCCAAGTCCAGATAAAATTTGTTGGCTTGTTTCCATATTTCTTTCATCTTTAAATGTTGGATCTTCTTCTATAAGTTTTTGTAAAGCTTCTGATATCTTATCCTCATCGTTTTTGCTTACTGCTTTTATTGCATAGAATAAAACTGGTTTTGGATATTTTATTGACTTATATTCTATCGGTTTATCCTTGCTAGCAAGGCTATCTCCTGTTGAAAGAACATCTAATTTTGTGAAAGCTCCAATATCTCCAGCAATTACCTTATCAGTTTTGATTTGTTCTTTTCCTCTTAGGAAAAATAGGTTGCTTGCCTTAACTTCTTCGTTTTTGCTAACATCAAAAATTTTATCATCCTTATTAACAGCACCAGATAAAACTTTGAAAACAGAAATTTTTCCTACGAATGGATCTGCAATAGTTTTAAATACTACAGCTGAAAATGGTGCGTCTTCTTTTGTTTGGAAAGCTTCATATCCTTCCTTAACTCTAAATCCGATATTGGCAGATTCATCATCTATTGATGGCATATATTTGCAAATAACTTCTAATAATTGGCTTAGACCGATTTCTTTTTCGCTAGATCCTGCAATTAAAGGAACTACGCTACCGTTTAAGATTGCTTCACTAAGACCTTTTCTGAATTCTTCTTCTGAGAATTTTTCTCCTTCAAAGAATTTTTCCATAAGTGAGTCATCTGTTTCTGCAACAGCTTCTATAATTTCATCATAAACGGTTTCAACTTCTGCTAGTCTAATTTCTGGTATTTCCACTTCTTTTTTCTCGCCATTTTGATAGGTGTAAGCTTTTTTGTCCAAAACATCTATAACGCCTTCAAACTTCTCGCCTTCTCCAAGCATAAGTGTTAAAGGAATAATTTTGTTGCCAAATTCTATATGCAAATCTGATACAATTTTGTTGAAATTAGCATTTTCTTTATCTAATTTATTTACAAATATAATTGATGGCAAATTAATTTCTTGAGTATAGTTCCAATATTTTTCTGTTGCAACTTCTATGCCATTTTCTCCATCTATTACAAATAAAGCCGCTTCGCTTGCTCTTAAAGCCTGAAGCACTTCTCCTTCAAAATCAAAGAATCCTGGTGAATCTATAAAATTAATTTTATAACCTTCGTACTCTACTGGTATTATAGAAGATTGAATTGAAATATGTCTCTTTTTTTCTTGTTTGTCATAATCTGATACTGTATTTCCGTCTTCAACTCTACCTTTTTTATCAATTGCGCCAGTTCTGTATAGCAAAGCTTCTGCAAGAGTTGTCTTTCCGCTACCAGAATGGCCTACCAAGGCCAAATTTCTAATCTTTGATGTATTGTAAACTTTCATCTTTCCTCCTTTATGAAAACATTTATATTAATAACTTCAAAAATGCCTTCTAAATCTCTATAGATAAATTATATAGCAAAAACATATATTTGACTAGTATTTAGAAAATGTTTTCATCCTTAAATTTTAAAAAGCTCTCCTAAGAGAGCTTTTGCTTTTTTATTTTGGCTTTTATAAAATCTAAAAAGCCGAGAGATTTCCTAAGTTTGTCATCACTTATATACTTATTTATACTTCTAAGTGTGAGTTTGTTATCTTTGCTTGAAAATATAAAATCTCCATTTTTCTTTGTGTGTATTGCAAATCGTGGGATTTTGTTTTTAAAGATAACTTCTGCTGTTACAAGATCTATCTCTTTCCAAGGAATTTGTATAAAATCATTGGGGTTTCTTCGATTATAATACTCAAAAGCCCTATCGCCTATTATAATATTTCCAGAACTTGTAAGACCTTGTAAATGCTTAGCTTCGATTGTCAAATCTATCTTAGAATTTTGAGATTGTGCCATAAATTACATTAAGTGAAGTAATCTAGCGATTATTCCTATTGCAAATAAAGCTAAAATAATTACAATTGGAGATACATCTTTTTTAAGAAGCTTAGAAATTCCAAGTGTTAGTAACAATGGAACTAAGCCTGGTACAAGAATATTTAAGTTATCTTGTAAAGTTGTAACCTTCTCTGGGCTTAGGGCATTAGCACCATAAGTTGAGTACATTTCCATAGCATGTTTTACTCCATCGGCTCCAGCTGGTAGATTTGCCCAATCGATAAATGTTTCTTTTTGTTGAAGAACTCTTGTAATTACTACGCTAAAGTTTACATTTACCCATCTTTGAACAAGGGCTCCAATTACAAACATACCTAAAATTGATGCCATCAAGGTAACTTTTCCTAAAAGTCCGCCAGATAAGTCTTTAGTTATTTCTTTTCCTGCTTTATAGCCAAATTCTTGTGTTTTCCAAAGGAAAATATATCTGATTAGGTTCCAAAATACAAAGAAAATAATTGGTCCTAAAATATTTCCAGAAAGGGCTAAAGATGCACCTAAAGCTCCTAAAATAGGTCTAATTGTAAACCAGAAAACTGGATCTCCAACACCAGCAAGCGGTCCCATCATTCCTACTTTTACGCCGTTTATTGCAGCATCATCGATTTCAACTCCGTTTGCTCTTTCTTCTTCCATAGCAAGAGTTACACCTAAAACTGGAGCTGATACATAAGGGTGGGTGTTGTAAAATTCCAAGTGACGCTTTAAAGCTTTGACTTGATCGTCTTTGTTAGTATATAAAGCCTTAATAGCAGGAATCATAGCGAATGCCCAACCACCGTTTTGCATTCTTTCAAAGTTCCATGTACCTTGTAAGAATTGATGTCTATTGCAGATATTTCTTCTAACTTTTTCCGATAATTCTAATTTTGTTCCATTTTTTACAAGTTCACTATCATCAACTTTTTTATTTTCTAATTTATCAGTCATTCCAATCCTCCTTAATAGTCATTTATGATATCCCCTAGAGGATCTCCTGAAGCGGCATTTTGACTTCCAGAATTTAGAGCAAGACCTTTAAGCTTCATATAAATTAAGGCAAAGGCAACTCCAATAATTCCAAGACCGATTAAAGTAATTTGTGGTATTGCTGCAATTACAAAACCTAAAGCAAAGAATGGCCATGTTTCTTTGGTACTCATCATATTTAATACCATGGCATAACCAACAGCAGCAACCATTCCACCACCTACTTGCATTCCGCCTTTTAACCATTCAGGCATAGCTTTTAGGGTATTTGTTACAACTTCTGCAGGAATAAAGCAAAGGATAAGTGCTGGTATTGCAATTCTAAGTCCTTGCATAGCAACTCCTGCCCAGTGTATTCTTTCTATTTTTGCAAAATCTGCATTTTCTGCAGCTACATCCATTGCATGAACCATAGGAATTGCAAAAGTTCTTGCAAGCATTGTCAAGAATAAACCTGCTACAGAAAGTGGTATAGCTAAGGCTATAGCTGTTGAGATTGCTTCACTTACATTTGTACTTCCACCACTTAGCGCTAATGACATAATAATAGCACTTGCAACTGATGCTAAAGCAGCATCTGGAGCAACTGCAGCGCCTATGTTTGCCCAACCTAAAGCTAATAATTGTAGTGATCCACCAAGCATTACACCTTCTTTAAGATGGCCTGTTACAAGACCAATAAGAGTGCAAGCAACTAGCGGTTGGTGAAATTGGAATTGATCTAGTATTCCTTCACAACCTGCTAGAAAGGCTACTACAAATATCAAAATAATATTTAAAATATTCATAAATTCCCCCTAATTCATTTTCAATTGTGTTTTTGCTTTGCTAAGCATACTGTCTATATTTTCTGATTTATCAGATGGAACTTTTCTTACGTCAAATTTTATTCCACGACTTATCAATTCTTCTAAAGTTTTTACATCATCTTCATTTGCTGAAACAGCACTTGTAAGATTTACTTTGCCTTCTGAGTAAGCCATTGAACCGATATTTACTTTTTCTAGTTGTCCACCTAAATCTAATAATTGCAAAACATCTTGTGGTTTTTCAAACAAAAGCATAGCACGTGTATTTCCAAATCTTGGGTCTTCGAGTATTTCTTTCATCTTCCAAACTGGTACTACGTGAGCCTTTACTCCTGGTGGTTCTGCCTCCATTACCATGCTCTTTCTAAGTTCATCTTTGCTAACTGAATCTGATACAACGATAATCCTATCTGGTTTTGTTGTTTTTGTCCAGGTTGTAGCTACTTGACCATGTAAAAGACGTGTATCAACCCTTGCTAGAACTATGTCTATTTTGCCATCACCTATTACAGTTCCTTCTGGAATTGCTCCAACAACTTGTGGATTGGTAGCGATTTCATTATTGCTAATTTTTTCATCTTCCTTAGGGTTTAAATCTTCAGGTTTGATTTTTATTCCTTCTTTGGCAGATCCAATAATGGCTTTTGCTATTTCGTGAGAAGATTCATTGCTAAAGCGTTCTGATAAAGCTTCAATCACCATAGGTAGGTTCATTCCAGCTACTATAGCCCACTTATCTTCGTGACCTTCTAGCAAGTTTGAAGTTTGATTAAAAGGTGTACCGCCCCATAAATCAACTAGAAATAAAATTTGATCGGTATCCATCTTGTTAATACAAGCTTCTAAGTCTTTTTTTAAGTCATCAGGTCCCATTGATGGCAAAAGAATAGCTGATTCAAAATTTTCTTGCTCTCCAAAAATCATTTGAGCAGATTCTTTAATACCTTCTGCAAAGTGACCATGACTTGCTAGTATTATTCCAACCATAATTTCTCCCTTCTTTTAATAAATACTTATAAATAATTCCAAATAGAAATTCTTTATGCTTTTATTATAACAAATTTTTTCATCATTTAATACACTATTCGGCTATTTTATCATCAGGATAATATATTTTAGCAAAATATCTTGCTTTGGTTAAAACTTCCATATAATTTCTAGTTAGTTCTAGCAATTGGTTGGCTTCTTTTATATCTCTTTTGTCTATTATTTCCTTAAATTTTACAAATTCATAATATAATCTGTGTTTATTTTTTAAATTAAAATCAAAATTTTCTTTGCTGCCATCAGTGTTTATGATTTCAAATTTTTCAAAAGTGCTGACTGAGCCAGGAATTTGCATAGTTTTTTTATTTCCTTGGATAGTATTTGACGTTTTAGCAATAGAATCTTTAGATCCAATCAAAGAAGCCTTAAAGTTTCCATAATCTAGTATAAGAATCCCAGAGGTATCTATGCCTTTTTCGATATTGGCAAAATATTTGACATCTTGTGGTAGACCAAAACTATCAATCACAAAAGAAATATTGTACAAATTTATATCCATCAAAGCTCCACCAGAAAATTCTTTGGAAAAAGCTGGAGCTATGATATCTTTTTTAAAATCGTCATATCTTGATGAATATTGAGAATAGTTGAGAGAAACAATTTTTATATCTCCCAAATCTTTTATCATTTCTTTGGCTTTTATGGCATTTGCTATGAATCTATGGCTTATAGCTTCAAGGACTATAACTTCTTTTTCTTTTGCCAAGTTAATAATTTCTTCTGTTTGTTTGAAATTTGATGTAAAAGGCTTTTCGCAAATTATATCCTTGCCCTTTTCTATGGCTTTTTTCATGACTTCATAGTGCAAGTTATTTGGCAATCCTATGTAAATAACTTCAATCTCATCGTCATTTATCAATTCGTCAAGGGATAAATAATATTTTACGATTTGATATTCTTTGGATAGTCTTTTTAGTTTTTCTTCATTTCTTGCAGCAATTGCAAGGACTTCTATTCCGTCAATTTCTTTTATAACAGGCAAGATTTCATTTACAATTTTACCTGCCCCTAAAATACCTAATCTCATATCTTGCTCCTTTGTATTTTTTATTAATATAATTTTACCCAAAATCTTATTGTAAATTTTAACTTAGAGTATAGTTAAACAAACGGAGGAAATATGTCTTACACATTAATAGAAAAACAATATTTTGAAAAAATGAACCTTGAAGTCATTGTTTATCAACACGATAAAACCAAAGCTATAGTTGAATTTGTAAAAAATGACGATAAAAATAAAACTTTTGGAATAGGATTTAAAACTCCACCGACAAATTCCAAGGGTATGGCTCATATCATGGAACATTCAGTTTTAAATGGCTCAAAAAAATACAAAACTCGTGAGCCTTTTATGGATATGGCAAGTAGCTCTTTGCAAACTTTCCTAAATGCCATGACTTTTCCAGATAAAACTATTTATCCACTTTCTAGCGAAAACGACAAGGACTTTTTTAATCTAACAGACGTATATTTGGATGCAGTTTTTAATCCAAGAGTTTTAGAAAAAAAAGAAGTCCTAGATCAAGAGGGTTGGCATTACAAATTAGATGAAAATGATCAAATAACTGGTATTTCTGGCGTTGTTTATAACGAGATGCAAGGAGCTTTGACAGATCCTGACCAAATAGTTTATTCTGATTTTATTGCAAATTTATATAAAAATAGCCCTTACCAATTTGAAGCAGGTGGCAAGCCTAGTGAAATTTATAAAATTTCCTATGAGGAATTTAAAAATTTTTACAAAGACCACTATCATCCTTCCAATGCTCGCATTTATTTTTATGGAGATTTGGATATTGATTTTTATTTAGATCATCTTGATAAGGAATATTTATCAAAATACGATTATAAAAAAATTGACTCATCAATAGAAGTTGTCGAAAATTATTATACAGATCTTGTTTGTGGAACTTATCCAGCAAGCCAAGTTGAAGAAAATTCAGATTATTTGCTCTACGGATTTTTGACCAAGGAAAATACTGACTTAAAATACGACCTTACTCTATCAATCTTGCTAAGCGCTTTGTTTAATATGGATTCTTCTTTAATCAAAAAACACATAAATGATGAGATTAATCCAGAAAACTTTTACGCAAGGACTGGCTATGGAGTTAGAAATTCTGTAATTCTCCAAGCTTCAAAAGCCGATGGCAAAAAATTTGATAGATTTGTAGAAATTATAGAAAATGGTCTAAAAGAGGCTTCCAAGGCTATTAATAAGGAAAGTTTAAAGGCTGCTTTTTCAATTTTTGAATATGGCCAAAGGGATCAGCTAATCTCAGTTAATCGTGGCTTATTTTATTTCCTAATGCAATCTTTCTATAAACCAATTATGGAAAATTTCAAGATTTTGGATTATCTAAAAGAATTAAGAGATTTGATTGATACTAATTATTATGAGAATTTCATAAAAGAAAACTTTTTGGATAATAAAACAAAATTGCTTTACCTTGCAAAGCCAAGTAGTACTTATAATGAAGAAAAACAAAAAGAATTAGATGAATATATCGATAGTCTTAACAAAAATATGACTAGCGAAAAACTTGCCATAATTAAAGATGATTTGGAAAAGTTAAATCTTTACCAAAACAAAAAAGACAGCGAAGAAGAAAAGGCAAGCATACCAGTTTTAAATATAGAAGATGTGCCAACAGATCTTTCCAAAACTCCAAGAGAAGTTATAAAAGATAAATTTACCTACATCTACAACAATCTTGATACAGCTGGTCTGGTTTATGTTTCATTATATTTTAATGTAGATCATCTAAGCTTGGAAGAATTAAAATATCTATCCTTGATAAATGACTTTTTAGGCTCAGTTGATACTAAAAACTTAGCCTACACAGAAATTGACGATTTGCTCTTCCAAAATTTGGCAGCTCCAGATTTCTCAAATACTTTCATTAATATAAATGATAGTAAATGTCAAAGACTAGAAAAAGTTTCCTTTACTTCCACAAAAGAAACAATAGATAAAGCCTTTGAAGTCATAAATGAATTTATCTTCAATTCAAAATTTGAAAATCAAAAGAGAATTCTAGAAATTTTGAGAATGAAAAAATCATATTTTGAATTGACCATGTACGATCAAGGCCATATCATAGCAATGAATAGGGCAAACTCCCACATAGATAAAACTTCTATGTTAAAAGATCAGATAAGTGGAATTGGTTCATATCTTTTCCTAAAAGAAGTTATAAAAGAAGCAAAGGATGATTTCCAAGGATTTTTGGCAAAAATAAATAAAATTTATTCTAATATATTCACAAATGCTCTTGAAATAAGTATTGTTTCATCAAAAGAAGACTTTGAAAAAAGTAAAAATATAATAAATACACTTTTTGCCGAGCTTAAAGATAAAGAAAAAGACCTAGAAATAGAATTTAAGGCGAAAAGTATCAAAGAAGCCATCCTTTCTGATGCCAACGTAAATTATTTGGCAAATACTTACGATATCAAAAATTTTGACCACAAATTTGACGGAAGCCTTATGCTTGCTAGTTCTATTTTGTCAAACCCATATCTTCACGAGCTTATACGTGCCAAGGGTGGAGCTTATGGCGGAGGAATGATTGTTAACAAAGCAAGTCTTCTTCAAGCTTACTCATACAGAGATCCAAACATCAAAAAAACTTTGGAAACTTTTTTAGGCATTGGAAATCTTACAGAAAATATCAATCTAAGCCAAAGAGATTTTGAAAATCAGCAAATTGCCACAATGGGTCAGATTTTAAGACCAAAATCTCCACAAAATTTGGGTGATGATGATTTCATCAAATACAAAAAAGAAAATCCAAAAGAAGATAGAGAAATTCTTAAAGAAATAAAAGCTTCTAATATAGAAAAGATAAAATCTTTTGCAAAATTATTTGACCAATCGATAAAAGAAAATAATATTTGTGTTTTTGGCAATAGAGAAAGCATATTAAAAGTAAAATCCGATTTTGATAAAATAATCGATTTAAATGATTAAGTTTAAATTATTAATATTGTATTTAAATATATTGATATTTATGGTATGATGTTAGTGGATTTAAGGAGATTTTATGACTAAGAAAAAAAACGGTTTTAAATTTAGCGATTTAGATTTTGACGATCTAAATTTAGATGAAATAGATATAAATAAAATAGGAAATTCAATAAAAAACTCTATCAATTCGACCTTAGAAAAAATTAACATTTCTAAAAAATCAAAGGAAAATTTGCCTCAGACGAGAAATGAAGAAGTTTGCGCCCAAAAACCGCCAGAACTTTCAAAAGCTAGAGGCCGGAAATTCTTATCCGTCTTTGCAGCTTTTATGCTTGTTACTTTAGATATAGTTTTATTTGATCGATTTATCACAGAAAGAGGTTTTTTTCTTTTTCTAATGTGCTTATGCTCAGGACTTGCAACTATTGCTATTCCAGTTTTATCACGGAAAGCAGGCAAAGAATATCTTAGACTTACCAATAATTACGTTAGATTTTTAAGAGAACTTGGAAATAATACGGTGATGTCCATTAGAGATTTGGCAAGTTCTGTAGCTCAAAGTGAAGAAAAAACTGTTTGTGATTTAACAAAAATGATGAAACGCGGATATTTTTACCAAGCTAGAATTGTAGAAAATGATACCATGTTTATACTTGATATTCCAACATTTAGACTTTATAAAGAAAAAAAGAAAGATATACCAGTAATAAAAATAAAAGAGGATGATACAGATGAAGAAGCTCTTGTCGAAGATTTAAGTTTCCAACGAGCAAGTGAAATTCTTAATTCAGGAAAGATTGTCCTAGAAGAAATTAAAAATACCAAAGATAAAATTACAAATCAAGATTTTAAGGCAAATGTTGATAAACTTATCAAGAACTCTAGCGATATTTTAAATATAGTAGAAAAATATCCCGACAAATCCTATGCCCTAAACAAATTTTCCGATTATTATTTGCCAACAACTGCAAAATTAATCAATACTTACTACGATTTTGAGCTAATGGCAACTGATGATAAAAAAATCAAAACTTCCATGGACCAAATCGATAGCTCAATAACTACAATCACAGAAGCATTTGACAGAATAAAAGTAGAGTTACTTTCAGACAGAGCCATGGATATAAAAACTGATATCGACACAATAAATCTTTTGCTAAATCAAGAAGGCTTGGCAGAAGATGATTGGAAGTATGAAGAGTAAAATGAAAATAAGATAATTTTATTTCTAAAAAAAGATTGGAGTACAAATGAGTGATATTAAATTAACCCTAGATGGCGAAGACCAAGAAGATAATAAACTTGCTGAAATTACTGGAGAAGAGCCAAATTTAGTAGAAAACAATATAAAATTTTCTCCAGAAGAAGAAAAAATGATTGATGATTTTTCCAAAAAAATCGACCTTGATAACACAAATATCATCCTACAATACGGTTCTGGAGCTCAAAAAAAGATTTCCAATTTCTCAGAAAAAACCTTGGACACCGTTAGAAACAAAGATTTGGGAGAAATTGGCGGGCTTTTGGATTCTGTTGTTATGGATATCAAATCTATGGAAAGAGAAGAAACTTCTGGCCCACTAGGATTTATCAAGAAGCAATTTAATAAGATTGAAGATATGAAAGTCCGCTATCAATCAGCAGAAAAAAACATAGACCATGTTGCAAAAACTTTGGAAAATCACCAAATAACTTTGATGAAAGATATTTCTATGCTCGATCAAATGTATGATCTAAACGAGGAATATTACAAAGAAATTACTATGTATATAGAAGCTGGAAATAGAAAATTAAAATCCACTTACGAAAGTGAGATTCCAGCACTAGAAGCTAAGGCAAGAGAATCTAATTTGCCTCTTGATGCTCAAAAAGTAAATGATTTGAAAGCTCAAGCCAATAGATTTGAGAAAAAACTTCACGATTTGGACCTAACTCGTATGGTTTCTATTCAAATGGCCCCACAAATTAGGATGGTTCAATCATCAAATTCTATTATGGCAGAAAAAATTCAAACTACAATTGTAAATACAATTCCACTTTGGAAAAATCAAATGGTTCTAGCTCTTGGCATGAATCATACCAATCAAGCTATAGCAACCCAACAAAGAGTTACAGATCTTACCAACGAATTATTAAGAAAAAACGCCGATACTCTAAAACAAAATACAATAGAAACAGCCAAAGCAACAGAACGTGGTATAATTGATCTTGATACAATCAAACACACCAACGATCAACTAATTTCAACCATAGAAGAAGTTAGAAATATTCAAATCGAAGGTAAGAAAAATAGAACTATGGCTCAAGCTGAGATTGCAAGGCTTGAAGAAGAATTAAAGAGAAATCTAACAAAAAGTAATTAGGAGAAATTATGATAGATATAGGAGATTTTAAATTTGATACTCAATTGCTAATAGCAGGAGAAGATTTGGACGAAGATGAAATATTTGATTATATAACAGAAAATTTCGAGGGCGACTCTCTTCTTGCTGTCGGCGATGAGGAATTAATAAAGATACATTTTCATACCAATAGACCTTGGGAAATCTTAGAATATGCTGCAGGACTTGGAGAAATCCACGATATAGTTGTAGAAAATATGCTAAGACAAGCTCACGGACTTAAAGGCTAGAACGAAAGTTCTAGTTTTTTTATGATTTCTTTGCAATAATGCTATTTCTTAATATAATAATAGTATATGATAGTTTAAAATTAAAAGAAAGAGTAAATTATGAAAAGCAAAAAATATATAAAAGTTCTATTGTTAACTTTTATTGTAAATATGATAAATCCAAATAATTTTGCCTATGCAAGTGACTTTAATCAGCAAATCTTTGAAGATGTTGCGCCTGAGAATAGTATAGAAAATCTTGAAAATTATGATATAGCATCAGGAAAAGAAATTTTCGAATACTTGATAAGCAGCCAAAGCAATGCAGAAGAATTTATCTTTGGAAAAGAATTTTTAAAAAGATTAGAACTAGCCAAAGAAATTGCAATTTTAAAAAAAATAGATCCTGATGATTCTCTAAAAATACTAGAAGAATCAACATCAATATTAAACTCAGATGATTTGGATAAAATAAAAGAGCAAAGCTCTAAACTTCATGGTTTATCCATAGATTTTGCTAATAAAAAAGGATTAGTTTTAGCTGACTTATCCGAAGAAGAAACAAAAGATCTTGAAGAAAAAACCAAATATTACCTAAATTTTGGCCTATTGTTTGACTTTGCCAAGAAAAATGATTTTGATTTATTTACCAAAGCTATCTTAAATTCAAAAGCATATTTTATGGCAGATGATAAGCAAAAAGCCTTATATGAGGAAATTATACAAGAACTAAGCTTAGATAAATCTACTGAAAAAAAAGAAAACGAGGAAAACTACAAGACCTTAGTTGATTTTGTCAAAGCAGAAGATAAAAAAGCATTTTTTGATAATATAAAAAAAGAAAAGGAAAAATCTTCAACCGCAGATCCTAAGAGAGTAAAAATTTTAGAAATTGAAGATAATACAACTAGCAAAAGCACTGATATTAACGGAAATTCCCTCCTATCTGCAAATGATATAAAGCCTAGTTCTTCAGCTTTTCTAAACAATGAAAAAACCAAAGATTTATATGAAAAACTTAGTGATGCACAAAAAAAAGAAATAGATCTTATCGATACAGACAAAAATGGAATGATTTCAGATGGCGAGCTTGATAATTCTACTAATTATTCCTCAGACTTAGATGAAAATTCGTGGATTTATCCTTTTACAGAAAAATCATTAAGTCAAAATAAGGAAGAAACTGTGACATTAAAGGAAACTCCTCCAGAAGTTGACAATAATCAAAGTAATGAAAATGCTCAAAGCCAAATACCTACAAATAACCCACCTCAAACAGTTACTATAGATAAATCTACAAAAGCGCCTGAGCTTAACAAAGAAAAACCTCAAAGTGAAAGTAAAAAAGAAACAAGTGAAAAACACGAAAATATAAGTGCTGCAAAAATAGTAAAAACTGGAATCTCTTCAGTATGGATTTTTGCTCTTATATTGGTTCTTGCAGTCGGGCTTTTTTACGTACTTGATAAAAACAAAAAAAATAAATAAAAAAACGGACTCTTATAATAATAAATTAGCTTAAGCAACAGAAGTTCTTAAATTAAGAACTTTTGTTGCTTTTTATTATTTATGAGTCCATTTTTATTAAAAATCTCCATCAAGGACTTCTTCTATTGTATCTATGGAATTTCTGTAAGAGTCAGATTTGATATCAACTTTAGTTTTATCTTCAGCATTTATCTTGCCATCTGGGCTATAGCCAAGAGTATTTGTGTAGGTAAAAACAAGACCAGAATTTGGCATAACATCATTTAAAACTCCTAAAGTAATCCCATCTCCCCCAGTATCTTGACCAACTAAAGTTGCGGATTTGGAGTTTTTCATAAAGCTAGCAAAGCCTTCAGCTGCAGAAAATACTTTCCTATCCACCAGCAAATAAATTTTTCCTTCATAACCGTTATTTTTGTCAGATTCGTCTGGATTTATAACAATGGTGTTTCTTATATAATAATCAAATTTTTTCAAATCTTCTGCGTGTTCAAGTTTTATGGCCGATAAATCTACATTGGAAACTTTTTCTATATTTAATGTATCATCAGCTAATATTAATTTTGATCTTTCCGATTCCTTGAAAAACAGATGATTGGTTACTTCTTTTTGACTTGTAAATAATTTTGGCAGCAAGAATTTTTGCCAATATTCCATATTACCACCGTAATTACCCCTAATATCTAAGACTAAAGCCTTGTAAAGGTGTTTATTTTTCAAAAATTCATTTAAAATTTCTTCATCTTTTTTTATAAATTCTGGATCAAGCATCTGTTTTATTCTAATGATAGCTATATCTTTCACGCTTGTATCTAAAGTCATATTTGATGAAGAATTATTTTCCAATAAGGATAGGGATTTATGCTTGTTGCCTTTTGATTTTTCTAAACTTTGGACGCCCTTTAAATCATATCTATTTCTAACTGCCGTCTTATTTAAATTTAGAAATTCATAGTAAATTGAAGGAGAGTTCCAGTTGTTTGCATAATATTTTAAAATATAGTCCACATAATTCTTATCTGCAATTCTAGCATGGGAATTTTTTAATTCTCCTATTATCCCCGTCATTTGGTCTATAAATTCTTCTTCGTTTTTTGATTTCTTTATTCTTTGCAAATATTTGTCGTAATTTCCAAGAAAATCCACATTTTGGCTTCTCTTTAAAACATCAAAGAATGGATAATTTTCTTTTAATTGCTTGAAAACATAATTAAAGTCCTCAACCATTTCTTTATTTGTTAAAGTTTTTGCTTTGGTCGGCTCCTTTAGCATTAATTTTGGAGGCTTATCTAAATTTTTATACCAAATCAAATATGTGCTAGCATCAAATTTGTCTATATTATCAGGGTCAAATTCCTCCTTATCTTGATTAAAATCAAAAAAATCTGTATTCCCATTATTCTTTCTAGCTTCCAAATAATCAATCCTTCTTTTTACACAAGAAGTATTTATAAACATAAAAACAAGGATCAGACAAAAAATTTTGCTAATCTTTTTCATCAAATCCTCCTGTTAGAACATAATCTCTCTTATACAAATCGAAAATAACAGCGATATTGCCTATAGGATTTACCAAAGAAAAAATTACCAAGGCTATAGTTAGGAATAATAACCTATTTTTCTCTTTATTGTAAATTACCTTTAGACTGCTAAATCTTATTCTAAAGCTTAAAAGAGCGTAAATAATAGAAACTGATCCAAATATTATTTCAAATATTTCCCTATAATAAATTCCAAAAATAAGCACAGCAAGACCTGTTAAGATCCAAATAATGGTGCTTACAAATTTCATTTTATTATATTTTTTTATTGGATTTGAGTTTCCTCTACGATTTTTTTTCATATTATATTTCCAAATTTGGGTATACTTTCATAAAATTATCGCTAATTTCGCCATTTTTGTAGTCCAAATATCCTGCCATTGCAATCATTGCAGCATTATCTGTGCAAAGTTTGATATCTGGATAATAAAGTTTCACATTTCTATCCTTTAGAGCTTTGGCAAATTCTTCTTTTAGCTTTGAATTTGCAGCCACTCCTCCACTTAGGGCAAATTTATCATAGCCAGTTTCATCTATTAGTCTTAAAGATTTTTTTACTAAAACATCAACTACCGCTTGTTGAAAACTTGCTGCTACATCTGCTTTTATTATCTCTTCGCCTTTTTGATCTTTTTGATTCATATAATTTAAAACTGCTGTTTTTAAGCCAGAAAATGAAAAATCATAGGAATCTTTTTCAAGCATAACTCTTGGAAAATCAATTGCATAAGAATTACCTTCTTTGGCAAGCTTGTCAATTTTTGGTCCTCCTGGATATCCTAGACCCATTTTCCTTGCAACTTTATCAAAAGATTCACCAGCTGCATCATCGCGAGTCTTGCCTACAACTTCGTATTCATTATAGGATTTTACTTTTATCAAATACGTGTGGCCGCCACTAACAACTAAGGTTACAAAAGGTGGCTCTAAATCTTTGTTGGCCAAATAATTTGCACAAATATGGCCTTTCATGTGATTTGCTCCTATCATAGGAGTATTTGTTGCAAGTGATAGAGCTTTGGCTGCAGAAATTCCTACCAAAAGAGATCCCATAAGACCTGGACCTTTGGTTACAGAAATCAAATCCAAATCCTCGTAAGTTAAATTTGCATCAGCTAAAGCTTTCTCAATCAAAGGATTTATGGCCTCAAGGTGTTTCCTGCTTGCAATTTCTGGCACTACTCCCCCAAAAATAGTGTGTATATCTATTTGAGATGATATTAAATTTACTAGTAATTCTCTTTCATTTTTTAGAATTGCAACACAGCTATCATCGCAGCTTGTTTCAATTCCCATTGTGTAAAAATCAGTCATTTATTTCCCTTAACATATTATAGGCATCTTCGCCTAATTTTTGGTAGTAATTTTTTCTAATTCCCATAATTTTAAAATCAAATTTAGTATAAAGATTAATTGCGGCTATATTTTTTGTAGAAACTTCAAGCCAAATTTTCTTAACCCCTAAATCTTTACAAGAATTTATCAAATGATTTAGCAATTGGCTGGCAATTTTCCTTTTTTGATAGTCTTTGTCAACAGCAATGGTAAAAATTTCAACTTCATCCAAAACGTGACTAGCTATATAAAATCCTACGATTTTGCCGTCAATTTCCATTACATAGTGACTTAAAAAACTATTACCCTCAAGTTCTTTTATGAGATGTTTTTTAGACCAAGGTTCGAAAAAGGCTTGATTTTCAATTTCATAGACAAAATCCGCATCAGATTTGAGCATTTTTCTTATCATTTAATCTATCCTTTAATTCTTTTGGCATTTCTCTTTCGGCTTGAGATTTCCTTAGATAATTTGGAATCATTTCATAGAGATTAAAGTTTTTATCTTTGTCTGCTATGCCTAGTTTTATTAAAGATTTGCCAATACAGTTGTTAAAATTTAAGGGCAAAGTTTTCCCTTTTATAAATTTATCTTGATATTTTTTGCCAATTTCTCCTATAAGTTCAACTTCTTGGTCAAGATCATTTACAAGATCTGAGAAATCTTCGATAGTATACAAATCTTCTTTTATAATTTCTTTAAAATCCTTATCAAAAACTCCCCCATAAACTCTATTTCCTCTGGCATCAAGCATTGGAACTTTTAGCTTATCGCTTGAAGAATTATTTGCCAATGCCAAAAGTGTGCTAATAGGAATTAATTTTTTGCCATTTACTTGGGCTAGAGTTTTTGCTATGGTCATACCAATTCTAAGACCTGTAAAAGAACCCGGTCCTTTGGCTATGACATATAAATCGATATCTTTTATTTCCATTCCCAAGAGATTAAGGAGATTTTCTATCATAGGAACTAAAGATTCGCTGTGAGTTTTTTGTTGGTTGACATTAAAATCTCCAATAATTTCACCATCGCTTGCAATAGTTACAGTTGAAATCATTGTAGAAGTGTCAATTGCTAAAATGTTCATTAATCTCACTTCCTCTCTTAGAATCTTCTCTAATTACAATCTCTCTTTTGTTTTCATCAATTTTTTTTATCTCGATATTAATCATTTGATCAGGCAAATAATATTCTGCATTTTCTGCCCATTCTATAATAGTTAATCCATCGTCTGGATAAAAATATTTTTCGTAGTCTATATCTAAAATCTCATCGGGATCTTCTAATCTATACAAGTCCAAATGATAAATCCTAACTTTGCCATCGTAGATATTTACTATTGCAAAAGTTGGAGATGAAGAATCTTTTATGGAAAAATATTCTCCTATAAAAGAAGTAAGGGTAGTTTTTCCAGCTCCCATTTCTCCTATTAAATTAATAACATCAGTTTCTTTAAGAAGAGCTGCCAATTTATTGGCAAACTTCTTCATATCATCTAAATTATTTATAATCATTGTCAATCTTTTCTAATATCATTATTTATTTTCTTTATAAAATTAAAACTTCTTTATCTATTAATTATACTATCAATTATTGAAATAATAAACAAAAAGCTGATATTATAGAAAATTTAATGATTTTTAGAAATTTTTTTGCATTTTACCCCAAAGAAAATGGCAGGTTCAATAGATTTAATCTATCAAACTTGCCATTTTTTTTACATATTATAAAATCTTACCCTTACTTACTATTAATAATTTAGAATCCTTCTGCTGATTTAAAGAAGAAATATCCTAATGGTGTATAATACATTCCCTTGATATTTGGTTTTATCATATATGAATTGGTGTAGAAGTATAATGGTGCAACAACATTATCTTCACCGATTAGGATATCCTCTGCTTTGTGCATATTTTCCATTCTCTCATTTTGATCAGATGTAGCCTTTGCAGCTTTTACAAATTTATCAAATTCTGGATTTGAATATTGGGCATCGTTGTTACCGCCACCTGTTAACCACATATCGATAAAGCTCATTGGATCGTTGTAGTCAGCTATCCAACCGTGTCTTGCTATATTGTAGTTACCTTCTTTTCTTTCTTTCAAGAATACGTTCCAGTCTTGGTTTTGTAAGCTTACTTGTACGCCAAGTTTTTCTTGCCACATATTTTGTAAAGCTTCAGCTATAGCCTTGTGGTTTTCATCTGTGTTGTATAGGTATTCTATTTGTGGGAAGCCTTCTCCATCTTTGAAGCCTGCTTCTTCCATAAGTTTCTTAGCTTCTTCTACATTCTTATCATAATCTTCATCTTTAATTGAGTAGTAATCTCCACCAGTAGTTCTAAAGTCATCGCCATCAGCGCCTTTTGCGTCATAAACACCTGCAGGTACATAACCTGTTGCAGCTTGTTGACCTTGACCTGTAACTTGGTTTACGATAAAGTTTCTATCTATTGCTAGTGAGAATGCTTTTCTAACTTTTGGATCGTTGAATGGTTCTTTTTCTGTGTTAAAGCATACAAAATATGTTCCTACGTATGGTTTAACTTTAAGTTCCTTGCTATCTAGAAGTTTTTTAACTTCTTCTTGTGGAACGGAGTTTACAAAGTCCAAATCTCCAGATCTATAAGATGCGTAAATTGCGTTTTGGTCATCTTGTAGATGGAAGGCTAATTTTTCTGCTTTAACTGAATCAGCATCGTAATATTCTTCATTTTTAACCATTGATAGAACTGAGTTATGATCCCATTTTTCTAATTTGAAAGGACCATTAGAAATTAGTGTAGATGGATCTTGTGTCCATGTTTTATGAGCTTCGATTATATCTTTTCTAACTGGCATTACTGCTGGGAATGCACAAATTTCTTCAAAATATGGGCATTTTACATTTAAGTTTACTACGAAAGTTTTTTCATCTGGTGCAGAAATGTCAAGTTTTTTCTCTTCATAACCTTTTACCATATCTAACATATATTCGTAGTCAGCACCAGTTTTTGGATCTACTAGTCTGTTCCATGCGTATACGAAATCTTCTGCTGTTACTGGTTTTCCATCAGACCATTTAGCATCTCTTAGCTTAAAGGTCCATGTTAGACCATCTTCTGATACTTCCCAACTTTCAGCCATACCTGGTTTTAGTACTGCATTGCCGTTGCCATCGTCATCCCATCTGATTAAAGATTCAAATAAGTGGTTTAACATTATAGCACCGTCTGCTGCTGTGTTAAGTTGAGGATCTATTGTTTCTGGTTCAGATGCTATATTAATATCTAGCACGCCATCTTTCTTTCCTTCTTCTTCTTGGGCTACGCTTTGCTCATTATTGCTTCCTTCTTTATTTCCTCCATTATTTCCTCCATTATTTCCTCCGCCACAGGCAGATAAAATCATTGAAAAACTAAGGATAGCTAGTAAAAATTTATTTTTTAACTTCATATTAAAATTCTCCTATATTGTGGCAACTTGCAAAGTGGCCACTTTCTACTTCTCTAAATTCTGGTTCTTTTTCTTTGCAGATGTCTGTTGCATAAAGACATCTTTCATGAAACCTACAACCTTTTGGCGGATTAATCGCCGATGGTACTTCTCCTTGTAACTTGATTCTTTTTAAGGATCTAGTAAGTTTAGGGTCAGGAATTGGTATTGCTGTCAATAAGGATTGAGTGTAAGGATGAAGTGGATTTTCGTATAATCTCTTTGCATCTACAAGCTCAACCATTTTGCCTAAATACATTACTCCGATTCTGTTGGAGATATGTTTAACAACTGATAGGTCGTGGGCAATGAATAAATATGTCAAAGATGAATCTTTTTGCATATCTTGTAGCATATTTACAATTTGTGCTTGGATAGAAACATCCAGTGCCGATATCGGCTCATCACAAACTATAAATTCTGGCTCTACTGCTAAAGCTCTTGCTATTCCTATTCTTTGCTGTTGACCACCTGAAAATTCGTGTGGATATCTGTTGGAATGTTCTTCATTTAGTCCAACCTTTCTTAAAAGCTCATTGATCCTATCCCTCCTATTTTTTTTGTATAGTCCATGTATATCCAAAGCTTCTCCTACAATTTCAGATACTGTCATTCTAGGATCTAGTGAAGCTGATGGATCTTGGAAAATAATTTGCATTTTGCGCCTATACTTGTACATATCGGGTTTTATGTTGTTTTCGCTATCAAAAATTACATCTCCATCATAAATTATTTTTCCACTAGTTGGTTCATGTAATCTTAGTATGGTTCTTCCCAGCGTGGTTTTTCCACATCCGGATTCTCCTACAATTCCTAAAGTTTCTCCCTTGTTTATGTAAAAAGAAACGTCATCGATAGCATGAACTTCGCTAGTTTTATTAAAAGATGATGAAACCGTAAAATGTTTGACTAGGTTTTGGCATATTAATAATTTATTATCTTCTGGCATCGTAAAGCTCCTTTATATGTAGGAAACATTTTGTTCTGTGGCCATTTCCTAATTCAATCATTGGCGGTTCTTTTTTTAGACATATGTTCATGCAATAATCACATCTTGTTGAAAATCCGCATCCAACAGGTGGATTTAGCATATCTACTGGTGTACCCTTGATACTTTCAAGTCTTCCGTTATCTTCAACATCTATTCTAGGCATTGATTTTAGTAGTCCCTTGGTATATGGATGATTTGGATTATAAAATATATCATCAACACTACCTTGTTCTACGATTCTTCCAGCATACATTACGCTTACTGTGTCACATATTTGTGCTACTACAGCCAAGTTGTGGGTGATAAATATTACACTCATCTGATTTCTTTCTTGAATCTCTTTTATTAATTCAAGAATTTGAGCTTGGATGGTAACATCAAGTGCGGTAGTAGGCTCATCTGCTATTAGTATATCTGGTTCGCAAATAAGCCCCATACCAATCATAACTCTTTGGCGCATACCTCCAGATAATTCGTGAGGATATTGTCTCATGCGCCTTTTAGGATTAGATATCCCTACTAAATCGAGCATTTCGACTGCTTTATTGTAAGCTTCATTCTTATTTCCTTTTTGGTGAACTAAGATCGCTTCCATTAATTGGCTGCCGATTGTATAAACCGGATTTAAGCAAGTCATTGGATTTTGGAAAATCATCGAGCATTTTGCTCCTCTAAAAGAACTCATTTGATTCTTATCGTAGTCAAGGATATTTTCACCCTTGTATAAAATTTTTCCATTTTTAACTTTGCCAGGCTCTTGCAATAGTCCCATTATTCCATAACTTTCTACTGATTTGCCGGATCCTGATTCTCCTACAATTCCCATTATTTCATTTTCATGTAGAGTGTAATTTATCGAATCAACTGCCTTTACTTCTCCAACAGGTGTATAAAAGGATATAGATAAATCTTCAATTTTTAATACTTCATTTTTTGTATTTTCCATAATAATCACCTACTATTTAAGTCTTGGATCTAGGGCATCTCTTAGTCCGTCTGCAAATAAGTTTAAGGATAAAATCATCAAACTTAATATCAAGGAAGGAATGATTAACCTATAAGCATAGGAATAAATTCCACCAAGAGCATCTGCTGCTAAAGCGCCGAGAGAAGTCATTGGAGCTGAAACTCCTATTCCTAAAAACGACAAGAATGATTCAAGAAATATGGCTGATGGTATTTGCATAGCCGTCATAACTATTATTTGGCCTATACAATTTGGAAATAAATGCCTTCTAATTATTCTTTTTCTTGAGCCACCAAGGGCTTCAACTGCTGTAACAAATTCTTGTTTTTTTAGCATCAAAACCTGACCTCTAATAATTCTTGCCATTCCTACCCAATAAAGTAGGCCAAAAGCAATGAATATTGATATTAAAGCAGGTCCAAGAACTCCAATTTTTTTGGCAAAATCCGACGTCGATGAATTTACAAAAGATTTAAGCGGTTGAGATATTCCAATTGATAGTAAAATTACTACCAAAACATCTGGAACTGAGTAAATCAAATCTAAAAATCTCATCATTATCGCATCTACTTTACCACCACAATATCCTGAAATTGATCCATAAATTGTTCCAATTATTAAAACTATCAAAGATGCAAATATTCCTACAATAAGTGAAACACGAGTTCCATACATGGTACGAACCATGATATTTCTCCCTAGTTTGTCTGTACCAAAAGGATATTTTAGGCAAGGGAATAAATTTTCATCTCCTCTGTATTGTGTCGTATAATCCCCTTTTACTAACATAGGTCCTATAAAGGCAAAGATGCATACAAGTATCAAAAATCCTAAGGAAACCATGGCCACCTTATTTGCTTTTAAACGTCTTAAAGCATCTTGAAAATAAGAAGTTGATGGTGCTTTAGTCATGAAATTTTCTTTTTGACTTTCACTTGCAAGCTTAAAATCTTCTTCACTAAAGTCAAATTCTTCTAATTTTAATTTTTCATTTAAACTTAAAATCTTATCCATCTTAATCTCCCTTGGCTAAATCAATTCTTGGATCTATGAACCTGTATAAGATATCTACCACAAGATTCATAAGTATTACCATAAAGGCAAAAAACAAAGTCGTTGCCATTATAATTGGATAATCTCTATTAAGAACTGAGTTTATAAAATATCTGCCCAAGCCTTGAACTGAAAATACAGATTCAACTACCATGGAACCTGTGATAATTCCAGCTGTTAGTGGTCCGATATATGTAAGAACTGGAATAAAAGCATTTTTAAGTGCATGCTTAAATAAAATCTTATTTTCAGAAACACCCTTAGCTCTAGCTGTTCTTATATAATCTTGGCCGATTGCATCAAGCATTGACGATCTTGACAATCTTGCTATGTAACACATTGGATAAAATCCCAAGGAGAAAACTGGCATTAAATAAGATTTTGGGCTATCAAGACCCATAGTTGGCAAAGCTTTTAATTTTACTCCAAATAAAAGTAGTAATAATGTTGCCACTACAAAGCCTGGTGCTGAAATTCCAATAGTTGTAAGAACTCTTAAAAAAGAATCCAATCGCTTGCCCCTGTTGTAGGCTGCAAGACAACCTAGGGGAATCCCCACAAGGCATGCCCAAAGCAAAGCCAAAAGTCCAAGTTTTACACTAGTTGGAAGCATCTCTTTTATGATATCCATTACTGGCCTATCCTTTTGCATTTTTAAAGAAACTCCAAATTCTCCCTTCATAGCATTAAATATAAATTTTTTAAGTTGAACGGAATAAGGTTGATCCAATCCGTATTTTTTATTTAAAGCTTCTAGTACTTCTGGCGATTGACTTTTCTCACTTGCAAATGGAGAGCCAGGTACTAATTTCATTAGGAAAAAAGTTATACAAGTTACTAAAAGCAAAACTGCTATAGCTTGTAATATTCTTTTTATTATGTACTTTAACATAAAGTCCTCCTTTATTTTGTATAATTATATACTCTATTATATTAAATTGCAAGTGTTATAAAGTGGTCAAGTGAAAGGGTTGCCATTGTTGCATATTCAACATTTGTGGGAGTTTTAGTCAGAAAATTGTTAAAAATTTTTTAATTTTTTTTAAAAAAAATAAATATTTTTTGTGATTTTTTTCTTAAATTTATAGATTTATTTGTATCTTTTTGCTATTTTTTTAAAATTTAATGTCCTTATTAATTTAATTTGACAAAAAAAGACAAAGCCTTTAAGCTTTGTCTCAATGATTTTAATTTTTAATTGATAAATATTGTAAATCCTAAATCTTTTGCCAATATTTTAAATAATTCTATGCCTCTTACACTATTTCCACTTTTATCAATTCTTGGGCAGTAGACTCCTAATCCACAAACTCCTGGTACGACTCCCAAAATTCCACCAGAAACTCCAGATTTTGAAGGTATTCCAACTTCCATCAAATATCTACCAGAATTTTCATACATTCCACAAGTTGCCATTTGACTTACTATGATTTGAACTTCCTTTTTACTTAGAAGCTTTTCTTTTGTCTTAGGTTTATAGCCTTTGTTGGCAAGAACTGCTCCCGTTTTTGCCAAAGCGCATACATTTGTAGCTATTGAGCAATTTCTTATATAAAGATCCAACACATCATTTGGATTATCAGAAAAAATATCTTTGCTCTTTAGATAATAGGCTATGGCTCTATTTCTATCCGTAGTTTCCATTTCAGATTCATAAATATCTTTTATCAAATAGGCATCTTCAAATGATGAAAGTTTTTTGTAATAGGCTAAAATTCTCTCAAATTTTTCATCGACATTTGCACCCTTTACCATAGAAGCTGTAGTCATTGCACCAGCATTAATAAAAGGATTTGTGGCCTTGTCGGTTATTGGCACTAGGGAATTAAACTCATAGCTTGTCGGTTCACTTCCTACTTTATCAAAAACTGAAATAGGATCATTATCGTGCAAAGCCATTATCAAGGATAGAATCTTGCTAATTGATTGAATGGAAAAAATCTTTTCGCTTTCACCATAGGAAAAAACTTCCCCATCAACTGTAACTAAACAAAACGCAAAGCTATCAGGATTGACGTTTGCAAGTTCTGGTATGTATGAAGCAAGCTCTCCTATATCCTTGTATTTTTCAGTTTGCTTTATTGCTTTTTTTATAATTTTATCAACATAATCTCTTTTTTCTAACATAATTTACCTCTTTAGGAATATATATACCCTTTTAAGCTTTTAAAATAAATGATTAGATGATAAAATATTATAAAGGAGCTATTATGAGAATAGTTGATATTATAAGAAAAGATGCTTGGATAAATGACTATGATTTCTTTGGAGAATTTAGGAAATCTAAATATTTTTCCATACTATTGGATACTTATGAAAATTTGAATACAGAAATCTTATTTAAAAGCAAAGTTCACGGTCAAGGCCATATAGAAAGAGTGATTTTATTTTCAATGCTTTTAGCTTGGTATTATGAACTAGATAATGACGATACAGATTTAATGCGCTATGCAGCAAGCCTTCATGATATAAGCCGCGAAAATGATGGCTATGATACAGAACATGGAAAGCGCGCTGCGGATATTTGTCAAAAATATGCTAAGATAAAGCAATCCGATATTCCTTTGCTAAAAGCCATAATTACCAGCCATTCAACTGATGATAGCTTGATGGAAGAGGTAATAAAAAGCTATGAAATAAAGGATTTTGATAGGGCCTTATTTTTGGCAAAACTTTTTAAAGATGCCGACGGCTTAGATAGAGTCAGAATTAACTGGCTAGATGATAAATATCTTAGAAATGATTTTTCAAAAAATTCTGTCGATTTTGCCTATGAACTTTTTGAAAATTACTGATTTTATTGACATAAAAGTTTTTATCTTATAAAATAATATTGTAATATTCTGGGAGAGATAAATGCCAAAAAATTCAAAAAAAATCTTGGCTTTTCTAGTTTTTGCTCAACTTTTGTTAGTTGGAAATTCTAAATCTTATGCTGACATGATAATCTTAAATAAAGATACAACTCAGGGAGTTAATGTCAGGGAAAAAAAGGATAATGATAGCAAAATATTAGGTGGCATTGAAGATTTTACTGCTTATGAAATAAAAAATGAATCAGATGATTGGTATGAAATTGATTTTAAGGGAAAAACCGCTTACGTTGGCAAAACTTGGTTTTTTAAGCTAAATCATACAAGTTTGATTAACGAATCAGACTTAAAAGAAGAACCAAAGGATGATTCAAAAAATATTGTAAATTACAAACTTCAAGCTAATTCCAAAGTCAACATATTAGAATTTGATGAAGAAAGTGATTATGTCAAAGTTTCCTATGATGAAGACTTTTTGGATAACAAGAAAGTAAATTTTGTAAATATCAACGAATTAATCAACACTGATTTATTCGACGATCTTCCATCTGAAAATCAAAGCAAAGAAATTAACACAATTACTTTAGATGATTCTAATGATAATATGGATATTCCTAAGGTAGTAACCCTCAATAATCATCCAGAAACTGTTGAAATTTCAGATTCCATAAATAAAGCAACTGGATATATTAAATTATCTGATCTTGCAATTTCTAAAAAAAGCAAAGAAGAACTAGAAGAATTTAAAAATTATTATAAACAGATAAATGACCATATAAAGGCTAAATTAGAAGAAGAAAGTAATAACCAAGCCTACACACTTGAAACCACTCAGTATTTTAATACTGAAACTTTTAACAATGTTCAAACTTATGATATTCCTGTAAGTGGAAATCCTATTGGAGTAGAGCTTTATAATTGGGCATGTCAATTTCTCGGCAGACCTTATGTATGGGGCGGAACAAATCTTTACAACGGCATAGATTGCTCAGGCTTTACCATGAGAATTTATGAGCAAGCAGGAATTGGACTTCCACATTTTGCCCAAAGTCAGCAAAGATACGGAGTAGAAATTCCATTTGGTTATGAAATGGCTGGAGATTTGGTATTTTTTGGAACAAGTCTTAATAATATAACCCACGTTGGAATGGCAGATGGCAACGGAAATATGATCCACGCATCAAGCCCAAGAGTTGGAATTATAATAAGTCCAATCAGAAATCCAATTTCAATAAAAAGAATTATTCAATAAAAAATAAGGCAGTGTATAATCACCGCCTTATTTTTTTAATTATAAATTTATTTTCCAGAAAATATTTTTCCTATTGAATCTACAATTGATCTTAAAAAGTTTAAGAATGAATCAAGCAAACCGCTTTCTTGAGCCTTATTTACTACTTCATCTATGGAATCCTTGTTATTTTTATAAAATTCGCTGGCATTATTTGCTAATTCGTTGCCAAATTTGATTAGATTTTCCTTTACTTCTTTGCTATCTATGGCTGAAGTGTCCTGATATTTGCTAAAAAAGTCTATCAAAATATTTATGTTGTTATCTGATAAGATATTTTCTAGATTTACATTTTTTAGGGCATCGTTAATGAAAATTCCAATTTGCTCGCTGCTAGCAGTTTTGCCAGTTTTTTCCTTGTATTCTGCTAATTTTTGTTTAACTTCAATTATAACTTTGTCTAATTCTTTTGGGTCAAAGCCTTCTTTGCCTTTGTTTTGATCTGATATTTCTATTACAGTTTTTAGCTCATCTTGAGCAGTTTGTGCTCTCTTTGGGTCGATTTTTTCTCCTTTAGCATTTAGAGCTTTATAAACTCCTGCTAAAGCAGATTCACCTGTTACAGGCTTTGGACTTGCCACAAAAATATCTGCATTGGTAATTCCTGCTGTAATTGCAGCGTTGGTATATTGGCCATTGGTTATTTTTGTGATGTTATTTGGAGTAACTATATTTACTCTTATGCCTGAATTTTCATCTAGGTACTTGATATAAACTGAAGAAATCATGTTGCCATCTAGGGCATTAATTCCCAAATATCCACTGGCTTCTTTGCCATTTACGCTTGAATAGTTTACATTATCATTTGCTTTTATACCAAAAGCTTGGTTAACTTGATTTTTTTCGTCTTCATTTAAAGCTATGCCATAAATTACATCGTCGATTTTTCCACTATTTGTACTAGCTTGTGAGATTGATGGTGTTAGGATAAATATGGCTAGCAAAAATGCTAATATTTTATTTTTCATATATGCTCCTATAATTTTTCAATTTTTTCTATCATTGGATCTAGTTCTTTTATATCCATATCTTCGATTAGACCCTGGTCAATTTTTTGGGATATTAAAGGATTGATTGGTAATTTTATAAGCGTATCGATTGAAAATTTCTCGCTTACTTGTTCAATTTTGCTATCGCCAAAAATTTTGTGTTTGCTACCGCAATCTGGGCAAAGAAAGTAGCTCATATTTTCTACTATTCCAATTATATTTTTGCCCATCATTTTTGCCATTTTTAGGGATTTTTCTACAACCATTCCTACCAAATCTTGAGGAGTTGCAACTGCAATTACTCCATCTATTGGAATTGATTGGAAAACTGTAAGTGGAATGTCGCTTGTTCCAGGTGGCATATCGATTAATAAATAATCGAGCTTTCCCCAATCAACGTCAGAATAAAATTGCTTGATAACTCCATTTACAATTGAAGCTCTCCAAACAACTGGATCTGTCTTGTTAGGCAAAACCATATTTATGGAAATAATTTTTATCCCATCGCGACTTAGGCCTGGACCTATCAAGCCATTTTCTGTAGCTTTTACATTTTCATTTATGCCAAAAGCTTGAGGAATTGAAGGTCCTGTTACATCAGCATCAAAGATGCCTACCTTATAGCCCTTCTTGTTTAATTTATTTGCTATCATGCTTGTTACAGATGATTTACCAACACCACCTTTACCACTCATTATAGCTATGGTATGACCAATAGAAGATCCTTCATTTAGTTTTATTTTAAATTGGTCGAAATTTCTATTTTTTTCTGTCATTATGACTCCTTTTTTAAAATTTGTAATTATATTATATTGTTGTTTTGATTAATTACAATAATTTTAAGATATTTAAAAATAGATTAACTTAATTATAAATTAATTCGTGTTAAGATTAGATAAAGAAAAAAGCCATTAATATATCTTAAGTTGTTAAGAAAATATTAATAGCTTATAAATTAAAAATCTATCTTCATATCTCCATCTTTTATCAGACCTTTTTGATGCATTATTTTATAAATGCCAAAGCTTATAAGAGCTGGTAAGATAAAGTGCATAAGCAATATTTCTCCTAAAAGTATTGGCAAATTTCTTGATCCTGCCATGGTATTTATCATTGAAATTTGACCAACAAGACCGCTTGTACCCATGCCAGAACCTAAAGGAGAATTTTCCATTTTGAAAATCAAAGTCGATATTGGCCCTAAAATTGCCGCTGCTATGGTTGGAGGTATCCAAATTTTTGGATTTTTTATGGTATTTGGAACTTGAAACATACTTGTTCCCAAACCTTGAGCAAGAAGTCCTTCAAAACCGTTATCGGCATAACTTATAACTGCAAAGCCAATCATTTGAGCAGAACATCCTGCAGTTGCTGCTCCTCCAGCTAGTCCTGATAGAGATAACATCATACAAATTGCAGCTGAAGAAATTGGAAGAGTTAGGGCAACTCCTACAAGAACTGCTACAATTATTCCCATCAAAAACGGTCTAAGCTCTGTAGCTTTCATTATAAGATTTCCAAGAGCATTCATAAAACCAGCAACTCCTGGTCCTATCAAATCTCCAACAAAAATTCCAACCAAAATTGTAATTGCTGGAGTAATAATTATATCTAATTTCGTTCTTTTTGATACAAGTTTTCCAAATTCTGTTCCAAAAACACTGGCAACATAAACTCCAACTGGTCCTCCCAAATCGTATGCTCCAATTCCTACAATCGTTATGGCAAATAAAACCAAATTTGGAGCTTTAAGAGCATAGGCAATGGAAACTGCTATGGCTGCTCCTGTGGATTTGCCTATCAAAGGCCAAATTCTTTCTGTCAAAAAACTTATATTTAAACTATTGCCGATCGAATTTAAAATTGTTCCGACAAGTAAAGATGCAAAAAGTCCAAAGGCCATGGCTCCTAGGGCATCTATAAAATATGTATGAGCTGATAAGCTTATATTTTGTTCTTGTAAATATTTTTTCATAATATCCCCTTTTTTTGTGATGGTAAAAGTATACCACAAAAAAAGATTGATGTATATACACCGGGAAATTAATTTAGATAGCCTTTTTCTCTTAGAGCTTCTTCGATTTTTTCTAAATCGTCAAGACTTTTTGCACTTATTGTGTGAAAATGAACGTCTTCTGTTAGTTCTTTGAGAGGTTTTGTTTTTGTCATATTTTTTACAAAATTATTGACCCCATTTCTAGAATGGATATCCAAATTTTTCTTTATCACTCCATAGACTGGATGATTAATAAAAACATCAATGACTACCCCACCATTATCAACAATTGTATTTAGCTCATCTTTTATATCTTTATCTTCATGTTTTGTTTCGATTATTTTCTTATATTCCGTCTTATTTTCGATTTTATATCCTTTATTTGTGGAAATTATATCAAGGCCAAAAGCTTTTAATAGAGAAATATCTTTTACTATAATTTGTCTTGAAACAGAAAATTCTTTGGCAAGAGTATCTCCGTTTATTGGATTTTCAGCCTTTTGAAGGATATCTATGATTTGTTTTTGTCTTTGACTGATTTTCATTTTTCCCTCCTTTTTTATTAATATACTACATTTTACTTGACAAAAGTTTTTATTAATCGTATCATTAGAAAAACAACATTGAAAAGAAGAGTAACTAGGATAATAAATTTACAGAGATTCCTTACTGGTGAAATTAGGAAAATGAATTACTTGGTGAAAAAAGACTTGGAGTTGCTTTGAGGATTTTTTATGATTCAAAGACGGGATTTGCCCGTTATAGCAAAAGAGTATGAATGTACTTAGTAAGGTGCATATTGTAAAATGTGCATGAATTTGGGTGGTAACACGGCCTTTCGTCCCATGGGATGATTATAGGGCGTGTATTTTTTTATACTTTTTTAGCCCAAAAAAGAAGAGGAGAGAAAAAATGAAAAAGTTAAAGAGATTTTTGTTAAGTTTATTAGTTATGATTATGACTTTTGCAAACATAAGTTTTGCAAGCTCAAATGAAAAAAATGTCCTAAGAGTAGGAATGGAAGTAAATTATGCTCCATATAACTTCTCAGAGGTGGATGATAGTAAGGGAGGAGTCCCAGTCAAAAATTCCCCGGGCGAATATGCCAACGGCTATGATATTGCAATAGCAAAAAAAGTAGCTGAAAAATTAGGCATGGATTTAGAAATTTATAAGATCGATTGGTATGGTCTAATTCCAGCCCTAACCAGCGGGAAAATCGACATAATTATCGCAGGTATGAGTCCAACAGCAGAAAGAAAAGAACAAATTGATTTTACCGATTCTTATTATGACGCCCAAGTTGGAGTAATTTTAAAAAACAACTCAAAATATAAGGATGCAAAATCCATCAATGATTTTGTTGATGCAAAAATTACCGGCCAATTGGGAACTTATCACTATGATCTACTTGACCAAATGCAAGGAATAAAAAAAGAACAAGCTCTTGATTCTTTCCCAACAATGATCGCCGCAACCAAAGCAGGCACAATCGATGGTTATGTATCAGATAAGCCAGGAGCTGAAAGTGCAATGACTTCAAACCCTGACTTGATATTTGTATCTTTTGAAGAAGGAAAGGGCTTTGAAGTTGACGAATCTTTAACTTCAATTTCAGTTGGAGTTAAGAAAAATTCAGAACTTACTCCAAAAATAAATGAGGCCTTAAAAGATATTTCCCCAGAAGAAAGAGAAGAAACCATGAAAGAAATGGTTTTATTAACCACAGAAGATGGAAATGCTAATGAAAATCCAACTTTCCTAGATGAAATGTCTAGTATTTGGGAAAAATATTCTTCACTTTTCCTAAGTGGTATCGTAAATACGCTATTTATAGCTATACTTTCTACCCTATTGGGATTTTTGATTGGACTACTTGTTGCAATTATTAGAAAAATTGAAGTTAGTAAAGTTAAAAACAAACTTGCCTACACTTTACACAAAATTGTAAATTTCATTTTAGCAGCCTATGTGGAAATTTTCCGTGGAACGCCAATGATGGTTCAATCAGTAATAATATTTTATGGTCTAAAACAATATTTTGATATTGATTTATCCACTATGTTTGCAGCAATTTTGATAGTTTCTATAAACACCGGAGCTTATCTATCAGAAGTTGTTCGTGGTGGTATAAACTCAATTGACAAAGGACAATTTGAAGCTTGCAAGGCCTTAGGAATGACACATTTTCAAACGATGAATAAAGTTGTAATTCCACAAGCTGTAAGAAATATCCTCCCATCTTTGGGCAACGAATTTGTAATAAATATAAAAGATACTTCAGTATTAAACGTAATTTCAGTAACAGAATTATTCTTCATGAGTAAATCTGTTGCAGGATCTACCTACCAATACTTCCCAACTTATTTAATAACTGCAATAATTTACTTTATCTTAACATTTGCAGTAACAAGAATTATTTTATTAGTTGAAAATAGAATGTATGGAAGAGAATTTGTCTATGAATCATCAACAGGAGCAAAAAATGTCAATAATTAAGGTAAATAATTTAGAAAAAAGATTTGGCGACAATTTAGTTTTAAAAGATATAAATTTTGCCATAGAAAAAAACGAAGTAGTTTCAATAATCGGATCATCAGGATCTGGAAAATCAACCCTATTAAGATGTCTAAACTTATTAGAAAATCCAACCAGTGGACAGATTTTGTATGAAGGCAAAGATATCCTTTCCCACAATTTTGACGAAAGATTATATAGGTCACAAGTTGGCATGGTTTTTCAAAACTTTAACCTTTTTGAAAATAAAAACGTCCTAGACAATTGTACTTTGGGTCAAGAAATAGTTTTAAAAAAATCAAAAGAAGAATCCAAAAAAACTGCCATGGAATTATTAACGACAGTAGGCATGGAAAAATTTGTAAACCATAAGCCTTCACAACTTTCCGGTGGCCAAAAGCAAAGAGTTGCCATAGCTCGTGCATTGTGCATGAATCCTAAAGTTTTATTATTCGATGAGCCGACAAGCGCTCTTGACCCAGAAATGGTTGGAGAAGTATTGGAAGTTATGACAAAATTAGCCAAATCTGGAATTACAATGATAGTTGTAACTCACGAAATGGATTTTGCTAGAGATGTTTCAACTAGAGTTTTATTTATGGATAAAGGTATAATCTTAGAAGATGGCAAGCCTGAAGAGATCTTTAACAATCCAAAAAACGAAAGAACTCGTGAATTCTTGTCAAGATTTTTAAACAATTAGGAGATTAAATGCAAGATTTAGTTGAAATATACTCATCAGATGAAGATTCTTTTGCCGTAGGATCAATAATTTATGAAAATTCCAATAGGCTTTTTGCTCATTTGGTAGATGACCAAGGCAAAATCGATGGCTATTTGCTATTTGATAAAAAAGCCATAAGAAAAATCGAAAAAAATACCGAATATCTAAAAAAATTGAGTAAATATATGGATTTTTGGGGAAATATTTCCATAGGTAATTCCGACAATCCAATTTATAAATCAAAGCCTGATTTTATAGATTTGATAAAATATGCCAAAGAAAACCATAAAATTATAACCCTTGCCACAAGTTTTGACTATTATGATAGCATTTGTGGCTATGTAAATTCTTTTACAGAAAATTTAGTAAAAATCGATGCTATAAATCAATCAAACGCCAAAGTTTTTGACCAATTCGAAATTTCAATAGATCAGATAATAACCTTAGAAATAGAATCTATAGATAATTTTCTTTTAGGATATGCTAGCAAAAAATTATGAATGACACTTTACTTTTAATGATATTAAATTTAATTGGAAAAATCTTCTCATTTGTCCGTGAGATGATTTTTTCTTTTACCTATGGAACAGGACCAATTACAGATGCCTTTAACACTTCTACAACAGCAGCAACGCTGATATTTTCTGTAATAACCTACGCCCTAAGTAAAACTTACATTCCCTCATACAACGAAATATACAAAAATAAGGGAGAAAAAGAAGCCGATATTTTTACCAACAAGCTTTTAAATTTCATGCTTTTTCTAACATCAGTAATTATGATTTTGGGCCTAAGCTTTGCACCTTTTGTAGTAAAATTATTTGCAGCAGGTTATAGTGGGGAAAAATTGCAAATTGCATCGACCTTTATGAGAGCTGTAATTTTAAGCATCTATCCTAATGTCTATGCGGCGATTATGTCCGCTTACTTGCAAGTAAAGGGAGATTTTTTAACCCCAGCCTTGCCATTGGTTATTTTAAATATAATTCTTGGCATAACGATCTTAATATCCAAGGGTAATGTCAAAATAATGGCTTTTGGAATATTTTTAGCTTATTTGTTACAATATTTTATGTTTCCGATAGCTTTAAAAAAATCAAATTTCAAGAGAAAAAGAAAATTTTACCAGATGGATGAAAGTATCAAAAAAATCTTAATCCTATCTCTACCAACAACCTTTACCATGGCGGCAGTTTATATTTCAACCATAGTTGACCAATCATTTGCATCGCTTGTCGCTCCTGAAGGTGGGGTTTCTATAATAAATTACGCCCTAAAAATTCTTAGGATTGTAAGTTCTACTTTTATAATCCCCTTTCAAATAACCGCCTATCCGATAATAGGAAAATTAGTTGCAAATGGCAAAATGAACGAAATGAAAGATTTGATAAGCAAAACTTTGGTAAAGATAATGACCTTGTTTATCCCATCAATAATTGGTCTTATGATCTTATCAAAGCCTATAATAACTTTTGTCTATTTTAGAGGAGAATTTACCTACCAAGATATGATAATGACAAGCCAGGTTTTATTTTACTATAGCCTTTATCTAATCGGCCCAGCTTTGGCTGATTTGCTTTATCTATCATTTTTCTCCAATCAAAATACGAGAATACCAACGATTATTTCCTTTATCCAACTAGGAATAAATATAATTTTGGACTTTACTTTATCAAGAATTTACGGACTAGTTGGTCTTGCCCTTGCTACGACAATCAGCCAATTTTCAGCTGTAATAATAGCCTTTATTATGTATAAGAAAACTTATGGCAATCTTGATTTTACCTATATTGGAAAAAATATATGCAAATTATTAATTGGAGGGGCATCTCTTGGAATATTTGCAAAATTTTTCTTTTCTCTAAAACCATCAAACATCTGGCTTTTACTAACAATAGCACTTTCCGCTGTAATTTATCTAAGTCTTATATATCTACTAAAAGTTGATGGAATAGAAGAAATTATTCAAGCATTTAAAAACAAAATAGCAAAGAAAAGGAGCGCAAAATAGCGTTCCTTGTTTTTTAATTATTAAAATTTTATCTGATTTCTACTTTTATAAAGTTCTTAAAATCTACTTTCTCTCCTCTCATCAATTCCAAAGTAACCAAAAATGACTTGTAAAAACTATCCATTGGCAAAAATTCTTTGTTTGAATGGAAGTTGTGGGCTCCTGTAAAATAGTTTGGTGTGAAAATTCCTCTTGTTGATAGGTAGGACCCGTCAGTTCCTCCTCGCATTGGAATAATTATTGGCTCTATCTGTAATTTTTTGTAAATTTCTTTTAGATTTTCTATGGCAACTTTGTTTGTTTCATCAATTGAATCGGCTATATTTGAATAAACATCTGTAATCTCGATTGAAATTTCTGCTTTCTTGTATCTTTCTTTTAATAGGTCTACTGCTTGGATAAGGTATTTTTTGCTGTCTTCGAATTTTTCCTTATCGTGATTCCTAATATTGAAATCTACTCTACAATTTAGGACATCTGAATTAATGTCTGTTATCCACACATAACCTTCTCTATTTTCGGTATTTTCTGGCATCTTATTTCTATCGAGCATATTGATAAAATCATGGGCTATCATTATTGGATTAACAAGCTTTCCCTTAGCAGACATTGGATGAGCAGAAACTCCCTTGATTTTTAAGATACCGCTTGCTGCATTAAATGTTTCATAGATTAATTCTCCAAGCTTGCAGCAATCAATTGTGTAGGCGTAAGAAACTTTAAATTTTTCAAAATCTATCTTTCTTGAGCCTCTTAGGCCAATTTCCTCATCTGGGACAAAGGCTACATAAATTTCTCCATGATTTATTTGCGGATTTTCTTTTAGATACCACAAGGCAGTCATAATATTTGCTATTGCAGCCTTATTGTCTGCTCCCAAAACTGATTTGCCATCTGTAAGTATTATATCATCGCCCATATAAGAAAGAATTTCAGAATTTTCTTTTGTGGAAAAAATTATTTTTTCTTCCTTATTTAAGATAATATCTTTGCCATCGTAGTTTTTTATTATTTGAGGGTTGATTTCATCTGATAAACCGACATCTACAGTATCAAGATGGGCAACCCAGCCTATTGGAGCTTTTTCAGATCCTCTTTTTGGAAGTCTAGCTTGAAGAACTCCGTATTGGTTGATTTCTATTTGGCAAAGTTCTAAGTCTTCCAATTCTTTTTGTAAAAGTTTTGCTAATTCCAATTGTCCCACACTTGATGGAATATTTTCATTTTTTTCGTCAGATTGGCTTGAAATTCTCAAGTATCTTAAAAAATTTTCTTGTAATTTTTCTTTTATTATTTTTTCATTCATTTTAACTTTCCTTATTTTTAGGATTTTATGCGAAAAAATCACAGACTTTGCTGTGATTTTTCTTTCTTATAAGTCAAGATCTAAAGATTTAACTTCTTTGTCTTTATTTAGATAATAAAGTTTGCCATCAAAAAGTTTTAAGCCTCTAATATCTTGATTAAATATTTCTTTTTGGCTATCGATATCGATAATTTTTAGATGACTTAAGAAATGATCAAGTGGGCCATCTCCCTTGGCATCAACACCTGTAAAATAGAAAATATTGTTGCCAATAAATTCTTGAGATCCCATTTCTGCCCACAAAAACGGGAATTTTTTGCCATCTACATAAATATTGTCGTTATCTGCACGTCTAATGTGCCAGCTTGCCTTGCCATTTTCAAAGTTTTTTTGACCAAAAAGATATTGCAAGCCAAAATCTTTTTCTATTAATTCTGCTTTTTGATCATAACCTTTATTTAGATCTAGCTTATACAAATCATAATTGTAAATATCTTCGCTATCTTTGTCAGTATTTGATGTATATTGAATTTCTCCTTGGATTAGAGCAATGGTTCCAGTTGCTATTCCAACAGTCGCTTGGTAATCAAAAACTTTGCCCTTAGCTAAATCAACTACCCCAATAGCAGATTTGTCAGAATCCATCTCATCAATTCCTTGTTCTTCATTGTAACTTGTATAGGTGTGGAAACCGTAAATTTTATCCCCTATCATCCCTAAAGGCCTAAAATCTTCGCCTTTTGGAAATTCAAAAAGAGTAGTTTTTTCTTTGCCAGTAACTTTTATAATCTTAGCTTTAGGAGATGAAATATTTGATTCTACCAAAATATTGTTGGTGTATTTTACATAATCATAGAATTTATTTCTTTCTTCTGGTTTGGTATTACCCTCTACATCAACCATTTCTCCATCTTCATTTAATCTAACTAAAGCTGATGCTGGCAAATAGAAGTAGTCATTTTTGCTAACTTTGCTTGATTCTTTTTCGTTTTTTTCTTCTTTAGATTTTTTGTCTTTATTATCTTCGTCTTTTACTTTCTTATATTTATCTTCTTTGTCGTCATCGTCAGATTTTTTTACATCTATTTCAACTTTTTTATCCTCTGAAGAATCTTCTTTTGTATCTTTATCCTTTTTCTCATTTTCAAAGGATTTTATTTTATTTTCGTCATTTTCCTCATTTTCTTTGATATTTTCAGCATGTTCTTCTTTTTTTGAAAGATCAATTTCGTCATTTGCTGTTTTTGAACTAATTTCATTGTTAGAATAATCTTTCTGATTAGAAGAATTTGTGCATCCTACCATTATTAGACTCAAAATTAAAATAGATATATATTTTTTCATTTTTTCTCCTTACTCTGCGCGCAAAGCATCTATAGCCGATAGCTTCGTTGCTCGTCTTGCTGGCAAATATCCTGCAAGAACTCCTACCAAGGCTGAAAATAAAACTCCGACTAAACCAAGCCAAAATGGGATTATAACAGCTGGCCCGCCTCCTGCAGAAAACATGGATTCACTGCCTGATAGAACTTTATTTAGAAAATAAGCTGCAACTAGAGAAATTATTAGTCCCAAAATTCCACCAAAAAATCCTATAAAGCCAGATTCAATCAAAAACATGGTCTGAACATCAGATACACTTGCACCGATAACTTTCATAACGCCAATTTCTTTTTGACGTTCATAAATACTCATTATCATGGTGTTGATAATTCCTATGGCAGAAACTATAAAAGCAATAGAACCTATGCCTCCTAGAATTAACATAATGGTTCTTGTTTGATTTTCAACTTCTTCACTTGCTTTAGCCATAGAATTTGTTGAATATCCTAGCTTTTTGATCTCCATTTCTGCATCTTTCACATTTTTTGTGCTATCTATAACAACCGAAACACTATCATAAACGATTTTGCCCGAAGTTTCTTTTATAGGATTGCCCTCTTTGTCATAAGATTGGTTCATCGTTGGATAGGCGAGTTTTTCATCTTCTTTTTTTAACTTATTATATGTTGCTTCATTCATATATGAGTTATAACCTGTAAGAATTGAACCTTGGGCAAGTTTACCAGAAATTTTTGCTGGAATTTCCACTACTTGTGGCTTGCCCTTGTTTGGATCATCGGGATTATCCTCATTTCCAAAGTTTACCCCATCATCTTGACTATCATCTTTATAACCCAAAGAAAATATGTATTTATGAGCATTATAGTCAAAATTTTCATCAGGTTCATACCAAGTATCCGCCCCATGTTTTGTTTTTGTCATCGCTGATGCATTAGTCCCTAAAAGTATAGAAGAATCATCGCTTGTCTTTGGAATACTTCCCCATTCCAAATCTTCCTTTTTTAAAAGTTTAAAGACATCATCTGGTATTACTTGAAAGGAACCGTCCAGTTGATATTGATCGCTATCATCAACTTTCATTTCCAAATACACATTTTTTGATGGAATGACAGAGTTTACATGGTCTATTTTTTTTAGGTCATTTATAAGTTTGGCATCAACTTTTAAGCCATCTGGAGAATCGTTATATATTTGTATAGTTGTAAGTCCTTGAAGAGATTCGATCATTTGCTTTTGACTTGCTGTTATGCCTTCTGCAAAGGCTAGCATCAGGATGATAGATGTTGAACCTATGACAACTGATAAAATTGTTAGTATAGTTCTAGATTTACGACGCCATAGGTTTCTTAGGGCCATTATAAATCTATCAGTTATCTTCATCTTCTATAATCAACTCCTCGTTTTTCTTATTTTTTCTTTTCTTATAAATTAAAGCTCCAACAAGGGCGATAATTGCTATTATTCCAACCCAGAAAAATGGAGATGTAAATATAGATCCTCCATTATCAGCTCCTTCTGGTGGATTTGCTTGATCAGCTGGAATCATCTCTCCAGTATTTGGATCTTGGACCATACCTTCTTCGGCTCCTCCCATATTCATATTCATAGCATTAGCTGTGAAATTTTGAGTTTGGGTGTGGACATTTCCTGCTGAATCTTCATAGGTGATTAGAATTTTTCCTTCAACATCTCCTTCTCTTTGTGGGGTAATATTAAAGGTAAATTCTTCCGTAGATCCTGTTTTAAAATTTCCTATAAATCTTCTATCATTATCAATTGTAAAGCCCTTGCCAATTACATCGCACATAAAGGTGTTTAGATTATCTTTTCCAGTGTTGTAAATATTTACAGAAACTGCTGTTTGTTGGCCTACCACAAGCTCGTCGTGCTTTACATTGCCTATGGTAACATTTGCTCTTTGGACAACTGGAATTCCAATTGCTTCTTTGGTTTGATATTGGTTGCCCCAATAATCTTCATATTCTAAGGTAAGTCCAATTACATAATTTCCAGCAGCAGAATTTGGATTAACTCCCATGTTTATGGTTCTTGTGGCAGTATTCCAAGGATACAAAGCTGCTACATAAAATGAATTTGATCTATTCATAGGTGTAAATACAGATCCATCACTTACTAAGGCAGTATTATCTCCACTTGCTTGTGGTTGAGATTGCAATTGTTGATCTATGCTTACTTTTAAGTTGTAGATTGTATTTTTTGCATTTGTGTTATAAAGAGTGAAGGATAAGGTAAAATCATTACCTGCTTCTACAGTTTGTGGTGTAATTGAATAATTTGAAATAATCAATTTAGGTTGATTTTTCATTTGTACTGTTGGAGTTTGATCACTTGTATCTTGAATTTCGTTTGTTTTGTTATTGTTTGTTGACATCTAAAACCTCATCAATTGTTAAATTTTTGTGTATTTTTTCTATCTTTCCATCTCTCATAAAAAGAGTTCTATCGGCAAATTCAGTCATCTCGTCATCATGAGTTACCATGATAAAAGTCTGATTGTTTTTCTTTGTAATATCTTTTATCAGTTTCATAACCTCAAAGCTGGTTTTTGTATCCAAATTTCCCGTTGGCTCATCTGCAAAGACTATCTTTGGCGTGCCTACAAAGGCTCTTGCTATGGAAACTCTTTGCTGCTGACCACCAGATAATTCATTTGGTTTGTTGTTCATCCTGTTGCCAAGACCTACCTGATTTAAAATTTTATAGGCTTCTTTTTTTCTTTCTTCTTTTCCCAAGCCTTTAAAAGTTAGGGGCAACGATACATTTTCCCAAGCTGAAAGATAGGGCAAAAGATTATAGGATTGAAAGACAAAACCAATATTAAGATTTCTAAATTTGGTGATTTCTGTTTCTTTTAGCTCATTTAGGGTGATTTTCCCATACTTTATAGAGCCTTTCGTGGGTCTTTCAAGACCTGCTAACATATTTAAAAGGGTCGATTTGCCAGAACCTGATGTCCCCAAAAGGGCAATAAATTCTCCCTTATCTATATCTAAGTCTATCCCATCTAAGGCCTTGATTATGTTATTTCCTACTTTATAATATTTTTTTAGATTACGCACTTGTATTAGTGACATATTTTTCTCCAAGCCTTATTTCGTTGATTTATTGTAAATTTGATTACAAAATAGTGTTACATAAGATATGGTACACTGTTTTATCAAATTATATCATTAGTAAAAATAAATTTCAATATTTTCCTATTATTTTTTTAATATTATCTTAGAATTGCTACCTTAACTTTAGAAATATTTTATCTTATCATTTATCAAATCCCAGTGAATTTCTTGATATTTGCCCTCATAGATTGCTAAAATTTTATCCATTGATAGGCTCATTCCTTGCATTTTTTTAAAATCCTCGTAGTTAATCCAAGAAAGTTTGCCCTCTCTATTATCTCTTATCAATTCTCCCCTAAAATCAGTAGTTTCGTACAAAAATCCAACATCTATAAAGTCTTGGCTTTCCCAGCTTATTAGTCCACAATATTTCAAATTGTTAATATCAAGTCCTGTTTCTTCTTTGGCCTCTCTTATGGCTGATTCTATTAAACTTTCGTTTTCTTTGCGCTTTCCTCCAGGAAAAGTCAGACCTTCCCAGCCCTCTTTTTTGATTTTGTCTAAAACTACAACTTCATTGGTTTTTTCATTTACAATTTTTACCATATTCATTAGTCGAATTTTCATATTTTCTCCTATAAAAAAAGGATTGTTATAAACAACCCTCTTTTGTTTTTAATTTCTTTTTACTTCAATTTTAATTGATTTATCATTTAGCGCTGTCTCCTCTTTGTCTATTTCTTCTCTTTTTAAGTTATCACAAAGAGTTTCGCTTTTTATCTCATCTTGGAATTTTTCCAAAGATTTACTTAATTCATCATCGCAAGAATAAATTATATCGATCCTATCTGTTACTAAAAATCCTGAATCTTTTCTTAGATTTTGAATTTTTGAAATAAATTCACGAGCATAGCCCTCATCTTTTAGATCTTTTGTTATTTCGGTATCCAAAACTACAAAAACATTGCCATCAATTTCAACATCAAAGCCTTCTTTTGCGGAAATTCTAACGTCTAGATAATCTTTTTTAACTTGATATTTTTCGCCTGACAATTCTATTTCTACATCTTCATTTTCCACTTGATCGATAAATTCCTTGGCATTGATCTTTTGTAAGTATTTGCCAAATTCATTTACCTTTGCTTGGAATATTGGACCTACAACCTTAAAATCAGGTTTTAGTGAAAATTCCATAAATTCTGATAGATCTTCCGCAAATTCAACTTCTTTGACATTTAGCTCTTCTTTGATTAGTGGAACTAAATCTTCGATGTTTTTCTTATATCTGCCATCGACAATGATTTTAGAAAGTGGTTGACGAACCTTGATTGCTTCTTTTTCTCTTGAAGCACGACCTAGATTTACAACTTTTCTAAGTAATTCCATATCATTTTCAAGTTCTTTGTCGATTAATTTTTCGTTAACTTCTTGCAAAAGTTGTGTGTGAACAGTTTTATCTCCAGTTAGGTTTCTATAAACTTCTTCAGCTATAAATGGTGTAATTGGTGCTATTATCTTTGATAAAGTGAGTAAAACATCGTAAGTTGTTTTGTAAACTGCTTTTTTGGAATCGCTGATATCACTTGTCCAAAATCTCTTTCTATTACGTCTTATATACCAATTTGAAAGATCTTCTACTACAAAATCAGATATCAAATGAACGACCTTGTTGTATTCAAAAATCTCCATTTGTTGGTAGTATTCTTTTAATAAAGAATTTAATCTTGAATATAACCATCTGTCGATTTTTTCAAGTTTAACCTCACCTATATTTTTCATCTCTTCCATGCCCAAATTATCTGTATTGGCATAAAGAGTAAAGAAATTGTAGACATTTTCATAAGTTCTAAAGAAATTATTGCGAACTTCTACCAAACCATTTTCGTCAAATTTAGTTTGCATCCAAGCAGGAGATACATAAAGAGAATAAAATCTTACAGCATCTGCCCCGTATTTGTCAAATAGTGCAAAAGGATCTAGGGTGTTGCCACGAGATTTACTCATTTTTTGTCCGTTTTTGTCAACTACCAAATCATTTACAAGAACATTTTTGTATGGTGCATTGCCCATGGTTATGGTTGAAATTGCCATTAGCGAATAAAACCAGCCACGAGTTTGGTCGATTCCTTCACAGATAAAATCTGCTGGATAATAATTTTCAAATAATTCTTTGTTTTCAAAAGGATAGTGAAGTTGTGCAAATGGCATAGCTCCTGAGTCAAACCAGACATCGATTACATCTGGAACTCTTTTCATAATCTTGCCACAATGAGGACATTTCATTGTCACATTATCTACATATGGTCTGTGAAGTTCTATATTTTCATCTATATCTTCTATGGCAAGCTCTGCTAGCTCAGCTCTTGATCCAACAGTTCTTGTATGACCGCACTCTTCACATTTCCAAATATTTAGTGGAGTTCCCCAATAACGGCTTCTGGAAATTGCCCAGTCTTTTACATTTTCTAGCCAATTGCCAAATCTTTTTTCGCCAATAGTTTGAGGGAACCAATTAACTGTTTTGTTATTTTCTACCATTTTTTCAGAAAACTTGCTCATTTCTATATACCAAGATGGTTTAGCATAATAAACAAGCGGTGTATGGCATCTCCAGCAGTGTGGATAATTATGTTCAACAGTTTGTTTTTTAAAGACTTTTCCTTCATTTACTAAATGATGCCAAATATCTTCGTTGGTATCAAAAATAAATCTTCCCTTCCAAGGAGTTTCTGTGAAATTTCCTTCAAGGTCAACCGGTTGAACAAAAGCAAGGTCGTATTTTCTACCAACTTGATAGTCGTCTTCACCAAAAGCAGGAGCTGAGTGAACAATACCAGTACCATCTTCTGCTGAAATATAATCTGCCAAAGTTACTATAAAGGCTTTTTTATCCCCAACATTTACATAAGGAAGTAATTGTTCATATTCCATATATTCCATGTCAGAGCCTTTTAATTTCTCAACAACTTGGTAATCGTGGCCTTCCATCAAAGTTTCTGCCAAAGATTCTGCCATATAATAATAGCAATCATCAGTTTTGTCAAAAACTTTAACATAAGTTAAATCTGGATTTACTGAAAGTGCAACGTTAGATGGCAAAGTCCATGGAGTTGTCGTCCATGCTAAGAAATATTCGTTTTCTGTATCTTTTTTCTTGAATTTTACGGTAAGGGTGATGGTCTTATCCATTTGATAGCCTTGGGCAACTTCGTGGGAAGCAAGTCCTGTACCACATCTTGGACAATATGGCATTACCTTAGCCCCTTCGTAGATTAATCCTTCTTTAAAAGCCTTATCTAATAGATACCATTCGGTTTCGATGTAATCATTATCCAAAGTTACATAAGGATGATCCATATCGTACAAATAGGCCATTCTATCGCTCATGTCACGCCATAAGTCAGAATATTCCCACACGGATTCCTTGCAAAGTTTGTTGAACTTTTCTATACCATAATCTTCTATGTCGTTTTTGTCGTGAAAATTTAATATCTTTTCAACTTCAATTTCTACTGGAAGACCGTGAGTATCCCAACCAGCTTTTTTTAAGACCTTATAGCCTCTCATATTTTTATAACGGCTGGTCATATCCTTTAGGGTTCTTGCTATAACGTGGTGGATACCAGGCTTGCCATTAGCTGTTGGAGGGCCATCGTAAATTACATATTGTTTGGCATCTTCACGAGTTTTGAAAGTTTCTCCCAAAAGATCAATTTCGTTCCAATAATTCTTTAATTCTTCTTCTCTTTTTTTGCTTTCGTTAGTTTTTAAAGATTTGAATTCGCTCATTTATTCTCCTTAATAAAAAAGAACCGTCCATACAGACGGTCCACTTATTTCAATTGTTGCTCTTAACGATTGGCTTTCGTAACAAGCTACTTTTTTCACTCATTATGCTAAAAGATGATCTTCACCAAAATATTTAATAGCAGTTTCCACCAATCCTGCCTCTCTGTGATTTCCTATTAGGGCTACTCTTCTTTTTTCACTCTATTATTATTCTTAATTTAGTGTACTAATTATAGGTCTAATTGTCAAATGCTTATTTTCCCTATATATGCCTAGTTCCCTTAAATTTGTAAAGGCTATAAATATCATCCTCATCAACATTTGCCCTATCTTTTATATCCTCATACATTTGATAGTCTGATTCATAATCATTTCTAAAAGCCAAATAATCAAAATTGTTAAATTTTAAAAGCAAACCATGATATACTCCAAATTCATTCATATCTTTGATCTGCTCTATTTTTGTAGCTTCATAAACGCTAATATATAAATCGCTTATGTCATTATCAGTCATATCTATGGCGTTATTAAAAATCGTTGCATTTACTGATTCGTAAATTATATCAAGGCCAATGTTCGCTCTTGTCGGGTAAATTGAACCACTTATTTCATTTTTGCCATTTTGCCTAATAATAATCAACACTCCATTGTGGTTGTCCTTAAAGCTTTGATCATATTCTTTTAGGTATTTTTTATTTTCTATATAATATTGTATTGAGTCTTTGGCTAGTTTTACAAATTTATCCATCTTAGGCTTCCAATAATTTTTCTATATCTTTGGCGATATTTTTTGGCTTTTTTTGTGAAGCGTATCTATTTACTACATTTCCATCTTTGTCTATCAAAAATTTGGTAAAATTCCACTTGATATCATCTCCAAAAATTCCGCCTTTGGAATTTTTTAGGAAATTATATAGTGGTTCTTCATTTTCACCATTTACATCGATTTTTGCGAAAGTTTCAAAAGTTACACCAAATCTTGCCGTACAGAAGTTTTTTATTTCTTGGTTTGTTTCTGGAGCTTGGTTTGCAAATTGATTACAAGGAAAATCTAAAATTTCAAAGCCTTTATCTTTGTAAGTTTTATAAAGCTCTTCAAGACCCTCATATTGGGGAGTAAAGCCACATTTAGTTGCTGTATTTACTATCAAAAGAACTTTTCCCTTGTATTTTTCTATAGAAACATCTTCTCCATTTATATTTTTAACTTTATAATCATAAATCGTAGTCATAGTCACTCCTTTATAATATTGTACGGTTAGTTTGTGACTTTTAAAGAATTTTACCAAACTGGGATTGATGAACCCTTGGATATTTCTTCTATTATTTTTTTAGTTTCGTCTGTGTGATAGTAATTATCTACCAAATCTTTTAAAATTTTGCTATCTTTGTTTGCTTTTGTAGTTGCTATAATATTTACATAGATTCCCTTATTTGGATCCTTGTGATCTTCTAAGTAAATTGCATCTTGTGTTGGAATAAATCCAGCATCTACAGCCATTCCTGAGTTTACACAAGCTATATCCACATCATCAAGACTTCTTGCTGTTTGAGAAGCAGATAGTTCTATAATTTCAAAATTTCTTGGGTTTTCAGTTATTTCGTTTATGGTTATAGCATCTCCATCTTTACCACTTACTTTTATAAGGCCTGCTGATTGAAGAAGAAATAGAGATCTTGCTCCATTTGTAGCATCATCTGGTATAGCAATTTTTGCTCCGTCTTTTAGATCTTTTAGATCTTTTATTTTTGAAGAATATATACCAAGAGGAGCAATGGAGGTATCTGCTATTGATACTATATCAGAGCCAGCAACTTTGTTGAAATCTTCCAAGAATTTTTTGTGTTGGAAAGCGTTGATATCTATATCTCCAGATAATAAGGCTTCGTTTGGTTCTCTATAGTCGGTAAATTTGACAAGCTCAATCTCTTTGCCTGTTCCTTCTTTAAATCTTTTGGCAACATCGTCCCAGTCTTCGTTATTTTCTCCACACACACCTAGTTTTATAACATCCTTATCTGCTAATGGATCGGTTGAATTATCTGTTTTACTTTCCTCTGTTTGAGCACTTTTTTCTGCATTATCATTTTTTGCACTTTGGTTATTTGATGAACAAGATGTTAGACCTAAAATTATAGCAAGGCCTAGAGCTATTTTTGTAATATTTTTCATTGTTTTTTCTCCTTTAAATTTTATTATTTTACCAAGAGGCAATCCATGCACCATTGGTATATTTTTCATAATCTTTTTTTGTTTCTTCTGATTGATAGTATTTTACAAGTTCCTTGTAAGCTTCATTGTCTTTATCTTCAATTCTAGCAGCTATGCAATTTACATAGATTTTTGCATCAGGACTTTTAGGATCTTCTAGGAAAATTGCATCCTTATTTGGGCTAAGTCCAGCATCTAGGGCGTAATTGTCATTTACCACTGCAGCTTTTACATCATCTAAACTTCTTGGAGTCTGAGAAGCATCCATTTCTATAAATTCCAATTTTTTTGGATTTTCTTTTATATTCTCTAGAGCTACAGATTCACCAGCTTTGCCATCTATTTTGATAAGACCAGCTGCTTGAAGGAGGAATAAGGCTCTTGGTCCATTTGATGGATCGTTAGGAATAGCAATTTTATCTCCTTCTTTTAATTCATTTACATCTTTTATTTGATTGCTATAGATTCCCAAAGGTGCAAGCATGGTATCTCCTATGCCTACAATTTTTTCTTCTCCTTGGGCTTTGTTAAATTCATCTAGGAATTTGTGGTGTTGGTAAGAGTTTAAATCAATATCTCCACTTACTAAGGCTTCATTTGGTTGGTTGTAGTCTGCAAATTTGACTAACTCAGCTTTTTTGCCAGTTGCTTTTTCATATCTTTTGATGACTTCTTCCCAAATTTCATTTTTTTCACCAACTACACCAATCTTTATGGTATCTGTGGCTTCAGTTTTTGGTTTTTCTTCTTGTTTTGTCTTATCTTCTGTCTTGTTTGCTCCGCATGAACTTAATCCTAATACTAGGGCAAGAGCTAAAGTAAATTTTGCTAAATTTTTCATTTTTCCCTCCTTAATGACTTGTTTTTCTTATCAAATGATTAGCAACAGCTTGTATTATAAATACTACTATTAATATCAAAACAACACTTACAATTACTACATCGTCCTTGTAACGTTGGTAACCCATGGAAATGGCCAAATCACCAATTCCACCTGCTCCAACTAGTCCTGCCATTGCAGTAAGTCCTAGTAGGGAAATCAGAGTAATTGATGATGCCCTTATTAGGCTTGGAAGACCTTCTCTTATATATACTCTAGTTATTATTTCAAAAGGAGATGCTCCCATCGCTTGTGCCGCTTCGATTTTACCTGGATCTACATCCGCAAGGGCTTGTTCAACTTGTCTTGCAAAAAATGGTACGCAGGAAAATACTAGAGGCACTATGGCCGCCTTTGGACCTATCCTTGTGTTTACAATAGCCCTTGTAACAGGTGCTATCAAAGCTAGTAAGATTACAAAAGGTATAGACCTAAATAAATTTGTGAATTTATCCAAAAAACTATAGATAAATTTGTTTTCCAAAATTCTATCCTTATCGGTAACTACCATTATTACGCCTAAGCAAAGACCAAGGAGGCCTGAAAATATAGCTGCAAAAAATAGCATATATAAGGTTGTTCCAAAGTCTTCTATTATCCTATCTTTTATAGAAAGTGAATAATCAAAAAATCCCATCTTTTCCTCCTAAAATTTCTGCGTTTACATCTCTTTCTTGTAAATAATCTCCCAACTTGCTTAACGATTGATCATCCCCAGCAAGAGTGACTATCAAATTACCAACTGGAACTCCTGTGATAAATTCGATATTTCCTGCCAAAATATTGGTTTTTATTCCGAATTTTTCATAAATATCATTTATTAGAGGCTCTGTTGTAGACTCGCCCAGATAGTTTAGTTTTACTAGCAACTCATTTTCCTTTAATATGCCAATATTTGACTTAACTTCCTCTATAGTTTCGCTTACGTTGGTAGATGTTTCTACAAATTCTCTAGTTAGCTTATCTTTTGGATTTGAGAAAATTGAAAGAGTTGAGCCAGATTCAACAATTTTTCCTGCTTGCATTACTGCACATTTGTTACATAAATCTTTTACAACTTCCATTTGATGGGTTATTATTACAATAGTTAATCCCAAGGAAGTGTTAAGCTCTTTTAGTAACTTTAATATTTGTTTGGTGGTTTTAGGATCTAGAGCGCTTGTTGCTTCATCACATAGGAGAATTTCAGGATCTGATGCAAGAGCTCTTGCTATGGCGCATCTTTGTTGTTGGCCTCCTGAAAGCTCTCTTGGATAGTTATCTAGCTTATCGCCTATGCCTACAAGTTCCAAAAGCTTCTTTGCTTTATTTATCTTTTCTTCTTTGGAAATTTTTTCCTTTCTTATAGGAAAAATTACATTATCCAAAACCGTTATATTATTTAATAGGTTAAAGTGTTGGAAAATCATTCCTATATTTTTTCTTCTGGCTCTAAGCTCTTTAGCTGATAAATCCAAAAGATTTTCGCCTTCAACTAAAACTTGGCCAGCTGTTGGTTTTTGAAGTAAATTTATGGTTCTAACTAAAGTTGATTTGCCAGCTCCGGAAAATCCTACTATTCCATATATATCACCTTCTGTGACACTTAAATTGACATCATCCACTGCTTTGAAACCATCAAAATCAACTGTTACATTTTTTAACTTAATCATCAAATCTTCCTTTCAAAAAATCACTGGCAAATTTCACTTGCAGACCTATAGCATATTTTATGCCTTCTGGATCTAGATCAAATTCTGGGGTGTGAGCTCCAGCTGTTATTCCCTTATCTTCATTTCTTATTCCAAAACTTGTGAAAACTGATGGGCAAAGTCTAGAGTAGCCAAAAAATGATTCTGATCCAAAAGTTGCTTCTTCTTCTACTAGAGCTTTTGGATAAATATCAGCTAGAGATTTTCTAACATCTTCTGCCAAGCTTACATCATTTATGGTAGGATAGGCAACAATCTTTGTGTAATCAGTAAATTTCACATGGCACTTGTGAGCCTTTGCTGTTAACTTTGTAACTTCCTTTAAAACTTCAAGAGCATCTTCTCCAGCTTTGTCATCAAAAAATCTTAAAGTTCCCTTAACTGTGCAAGTATTTGGAATGACATTTGATGCTGATCCCCCATTTATAGCTCCTAGACCAAAAGTTACTGTTTTACTTATGTCTAATTGGTTGACCCAAGCATTGGTTAAAGCTGTTATTATATTTGCTGTAGCTGTAAGAGGATTTATACATTTATCAGGTCTTGATCCATGACCACCCTTGCCAATTACATCAAATTCTACACCAGCACATCCTGCATAAGATGGACCTTTAACAACAGAAATCTCTCCAATTTCCAAAAATGGACTTTGGTGATTACCATAGCAAGCGTCCAAATTTTTATCTTTCAAATGTCTAACCATAGCATCAATGCCTGCTCCTGTTTCTTCACCTTCCTCAAAGATGAAGTAGATTTTGCCAGCCAGATCTTCCTTAAGCTCTGATAAAATTTTTGCTGAGCTTAAAAGTGTAGCCATATGTGAATCGTGGCCACAAGCATGACTTACGCCAGGATTTTTTGAAACAACTTCTTTTTTGCTTTTGCAATTTTTAGGACTTTCAGCTATCGGCAAGGCATCTATATCAGTTCTTATGCCTAATGTTTTGCCAGGTTTTTTTGTATCAAGTAAGGCAATAAAACCTGTTGTATCGTCAAAGTCTTCAACTATTAGTCCTAGTTTTTCACATTCTTTTTTCAAATATTTTGATGTTTGATATTCCTTATCAGAAACTTCTGGATTTTCGTGGAGGTAATTTCTCCAACTTTTTGTTTGATCAAAATATTTTTCAATTTTTTCTTTGATTATTTCATTATTTGCCATTCTTATTCCTTTCTAATACGCATAAAAAAACGCCCTTACATTCTAACTAAAGAATCTAAGGACGAAAATTCGCGTTACCACCTTATTTTATGCATACTCGCGCATACATACACTCATCAAGTACAAACATACTCTACTTCTATAACGGGAAGACCCGTGTGAATCTAATATCGACTCACCCCATCAAAGGCCATGTTCATCTAAACTTCTACTTACCCATCTCAGCAAACTGGGCTCTCTGTAAAATGTCCATTTAGATTACTCTTCTTTTCTTTTGGTTTATTAATCTGTTTGATAGAAAGAGTTTACCACTATAAAATTTCTTTGTCAAATTTTTATTTGAAAAATATAAATTCTTTTTTATTTCTATGTAATTTCCCAAATAAAAGAGAAGGCTTGATGCCCTCTCGATATGGTAAAATAAATTCACTAATAATATACAGCAAAAACTTATTTTTGCAAATTCTTATGATCATTCCTGTACAAAGAATAAGGAAATTTGTACCATCTCTGCCTTGGCATATAAGCTTTTATTGGCTTTTTTAATTTATTTTGAAAATATTCTTCTAGTTGGTAAATTCTTTCTTTTCTTTGGACAAAATAGGGATTTGATCCATGTTTTTCAAGGACTCCTTCAGCTCTTTTTTCTACTCCCAGATATCCTGTTTTAATAATTCCATCTAAAAGTTGAATCAATAAGTCATAATCGTTGTAAGTGATGTAGGTTAAGAAATTTTCCACAAATTTTTTATCCATTTCAGAAATATTGTATTTGCCAACATAGGAATCGATGTTTTGTATTTGAAAACTATGGCTTAGGGCAATTCTTGCTGGAAAAAAATATGAATCAGCTCTAAGAATCTTATAACCATTTAAAAAATGCTTAGCATCTTTTGCTCCACTCATTTTCCCTATATCGTGTAAGGCTCCGCAAGCAAAGGCAACATCAGGATCTAGATTAATTTCTTTTGCTATATTGTAAGCTGTTTTTCCTATTATCCGTGAATGTAAGACCCATTTGCCAGGATTTTTTTCATAGCCTTCCTCAAGATAGGATATTATTTTGTCTTTATTGGGTATATTTCCAAAATCTTTTTTATACATTTTTTATTATTTTCCCATAGGTGTAGATACGTTTAGAATCCTTAGATTTTAACCTAAAATCAATTTGATTATCATAGAAAACCGACTCTGCCAAGATGGATTTTTTATCTCTAATTTCGTTTTTATAGACCATATTCACATAAGAAATATCTTTGCTATAAATATCCAAATAATCTAGGATGTAGTCAAAATATACGGCATTATTTACATGAAAATTTGTGTCAATATCGCTATTTCTAACAAAAATTCTTTTTTCATTAGTAAAATCATCTCTGTAAGTAATTTTTTCAGGCCTATAAATTCCCTTTTCTTTGCTATAAGCTTTTTTAAATTCATCACTTGCTTTTATTGGTCTAAGCCTATTGATATCAAGAATAAAAAATCTCGCATAGGCTTTTACTAAAATCTTGCCATCTTTTTCCACGCAGAAATTTCTATGGCAATAAAATTTGTCCATTTCTAGTGGCATCGTTGTAATTTTTATCTCTTCTTCTGCTTTTATGGTCTCTTTTATTTTTATATCCCGACAGTAGAGTATCCGTCTAAGATTTTTAGTGTCTATATTCTTTTCGGCTTCTTGTGCTTGAATAATCGATGTTTCAACCATAAGTCCAACAAGATTTCTAAGGCTTAGATTTCCAAATCTATCACACATACTGTGAGGAATTTTAAAATTTACGCTAGTTATCATAAATCTACTTTTGAACTTATATTCCAGGAATTATAGTTTTTGCTATTGTAAAATAAACAATTAATGACAAGGAGTCAAGTATTGTCGAAATTAATGGGCTTGCCATTATAGCTGGGTCAAAGCCTAGTTTTTCTGCTATCATTGGCAAAAGTGAGCCGACGGCTTTTGCCATAATAACTATTCCTATAATCGTAAGAGCAACTATAAGTGAAACACTAAGGTCAACCTTATCAAAGAAATAGCATTTTAAAAACGCCACAAATCCTAAAGCTAGCCCACAAATTAAACCAACGCTTATTTCTTTTAATAAAACTTTTAGCCAGTCTTTGGTGTTAATATCATTGGTCGCCATGGCACGGATTACAAGGGTTGATGCTTGGCTTCCAGCATTTCCGCCAGAGTCTGTTAATATTGGTATAAACATATTTAAAGCTATAACAGCTTGTATTACGGATTGATAAGATTTTAGGATTGTAGATGTAAAGGTTGCTGATATCATCAAAAACATCAACCAAGGAATCCTATTTTTTGCCAAAGAAAAGGGACTTGCTTTAGAATAATCAAGCTCATCTGGAGTTGTAGCTGCTATACGTTGGAAGTCTTCTGTCGCCTCTTGTTCGATTATCCACATAATATCGTCAACTGTAATAACTCCGACTAATCTGTTGGTGTTATCTACAACAGGAAGAGCTGTAAATCCGTATTTCTGGAAAGTATAAGCAACATCTTCTTGATCTTCAGTAGTTGTCACTGAAATTACATCTTCATACATCAAATCGCCAATTAAGGTTTCTTTTGTATTTGTTACAATTGACCTTAGGGAAACATAACCCAAAAGTTTTTTAGTAGGGCTTGTGACATAGCAGGTGTAGATAGTTACTTTGTCATGGCCAACCTTTTTTATATGGTCTAAAGCTTGCCTAACTGTCATATAAGGTTTAACTTCTACAAATTCTGTTGTCATCAAAGTTCCAGCAGAATCTTCTGGAAATTGCAAATACTTATTTACCAAATCACGCCTAGCTTTATCTGCTGTGCGCAAAATTCTTTGAACCATGGCAGCTGGCATTTCTTCTAGGGTATCGATCATATCATCGAAATTAAGCTCTCTTAATAAGCTTCTAAACTCATCTTCTTTTAGACCTTGTTGGAGTCTTTCCTTATCGTCACTATCAAGTGCCGCAAAAACTTCAACTGCATCGTCTTTTTTTAGAAGTCTAAAAACCACAAGAGCTTCTTCAGAAGATAGATCTTCGATAAATTCCACTATATCAACTGGATTTGTTCTTCTTAAAAGCTCGGATAATTCTGCAGTTCTTTTTTTATCAAGAAGATATTTTAATTCTATTAATCTTTCTTCGCTAGATTTATATGCATACATAAAATCGTCTCCTTGTTATTTTAGACCAAAAGGCCTGGAAGTAATGTTTGAGCAATTTTGAAATATATAATTAATCCTAAGCTATCTACAATTGTCGTAATAAGAGGGCTTGCCATTATGGCAGGATCTGCTCCAAGTTTTTTTGCGACAATTGGAAGAATAGAGCCAATAGATTTTGCCATTATTATTATAGACAATATTGCAAATCCAACAACTAGTGCAATGGTTATAGAAACTTTATCAAAGAAATAGCATTTTAAAAAAGCTACAAAGCCTAAGACTAGTCCACAGATTAAACCAACAAGCATTTCCTTTGATAAAACTTTTAACCAATCTTTTGAATTGATATCATTGGTTGCCATAGCACGAATTACAAGAGTTGATGCTTGGCTTCCAGCATTTCCACCTGAACCAGTAAGCATTGGTATAAACATATTTAAGGCTATTACTGTTTGTATAACATCTTCATAGCTTTTTAAAATTGTCGATGTAAAAGCTCCAGATATCATCAAAAACATAAGCCAAGGGATTCTATTTTTTGCCAATTCCCAAGGACTCATTTTTGAATAATCTTCTTCTTCTGGACTTGTAGCTGCTATACGTTGGAAGTCTTCTGTTGCCTCTTGTTCGATTATCCACATAATATCATCTACTGTGATAATTCCTACAAGTTTTCCAGTTTTATCTACAACAGGCAAAGCTGTAAAACCATATTTTTGAAAGACGTGAGCTACATCTTCTTGATCTTCTGTCGTTCTTACTGATATTACATCTTCAAACATAAGATCTTTGATTTTTACATCTTCATCGCTAGTTACCATTGATCTTAAAGAAACATAACCTAAAAGCTCCTTAGCTTTGTTGGTTACATAAGAAGTGTAGACAATAACCTTATCTTTGCCAACTTCCTCAATTAGTTTTAGACTTTCTCCAACTGTCATATCTGGGCTTAATTCCACAAATTCTGTGGTCATCAAGCTTGCAGCAGAATCTTCAGGAAATTGCAAATATTCATTTACCAATTTCCTGGTTTTGCTATCAGTTGATTGTAAGATATCTTTAACAAGAGCCGCTGGCATTTCTTCTAGGGTATCGATCATATCATCGAAGTTAAGGTCATCTAATAAATCCTTAAATTCTTTATCGTTAAGGCCTGCTTGAAGTTTTTCCTTATCATCACTATCAAGTTCGGCAAATACTTCCCTAGCATCATCTTTTCTTAATAACCTAAAGACAAGAAGTGCTTCTTCTGCTGGCAAATCTTCAATAAACTCCACTATATCCATGGAGTTTGTTCTATTTAATAATTCTTTAAGCTCGATTAGGCTTTTCTTATCTAAAAGATACCTAAGCTCTTTTAATTTTTCTTCAATTGTTGAGTAGGTATTCATGGCTAAGATCCTTTACTTCAATTCATCTAATAGTTCTGTCAATGCGTAAATAAATTGTTTGTCGTTTTTCAAATCTTTTTTGCTTATATCAAAATCTTCATCAGCTTCCACTTCAATATCTGGTGTAACTCCTATTTTGTGAATCTTATTACCACTTGGTGTGAAATATTCACTTATGGTGATTTTTGCTCCAGTTCCATTTTCTAGATCAAAGATTTTTTGTACAATGCCCTTACCAAAAGATTGGGTGCCGACAATTTTTGCACGTTTTCTATCTTTTAATGCTCCAGCTAAAATTTCACTTGCTGATGCTGAGTTTTCGTTTTGTATAAGAACCATTGGGATATCATCGTAATCTGCATCGCTTTTTTCTACTATTTCATTGTCGTTTTTATCTTTAGTAGTAACAATAGTTCCTTCATCTAAGAAATTATCAGCAATATCTAATACTACATCTAAGGATCCACCTGGATTATCTCTAACATCTAAAACAAGGCCATCTATATTTTCGCCTTTTAATCTATTATAGGCAAGAGAAAAATCATCCCAAGTTACATCATCAAAGGCTAAAATATGGATGTAGCCAATTTTTTTGCCGTCAACTTCCATAATATCATCTTCTATAGTGTCGACAGTAACATCAGCTCTATCGACATCTATGTCAAATTCTTTGGAATTTGTGCCATCTTCATTTTCTCTAAGAATTGTAAGTTTTACCTTTGTTCCTGGCTCACCTTTTATTTCAGCAACAGCATCGTCCATTTCTTCAGAAGAGAAAATTTTCCCATTTACTTTGGTAATATAATCTCCTGGTAACATTCCTGCTGTTTTTGCTGGTGAATTGTCAAAAACTTGTACAACTTTTATATAGCCTTCCTTGCTTGCTTGAACGGTAACACCAATTCCTTGATAGCGACCATCAAGAGTTTCCATAAGTTTCTTATATTCATCAGCTGTATAATAAGAAGTATAAGGATCTCCTAAATTTGCAAACATTCCTTTCAAAGATCCCTCATATAGTTGATCCTCTGTAAAATCAAACAAGAAATTTTGCTTTAATAAAGCCTCTAGTCCTTTCATATCTTTGATATGTTGGCTATCACGACTGCTTGTACTATTATTTGTATTCATGCTAGAACCTAAAGTATAGCCAGTAAATCCAACACCAGCTACTATAAGTAGGGCAAGAATAATTTTTCCTAATTTTTTCATAATACCTCCGATAAGCTATTATTAATATCATACCATAATTAGCTTAGTAATAATATTATTATACATTTTCCACAAATCTTTTTAAACAAAAAAATCGCAATTGAAAAAAGTTTCATTTAACTTTTCTCAAATGCGATATTAAATTATCTGTGTTTTTTCAAAAATTCGTAAGCCCAAGTTTTATCGACTTTTTCTACTTTGTTTGCATCAAACATTCCCTTGTATTGTTGAAGAATTTTATCATAAACTTCTCTTACAAAAGCTAGGGTATATTCTTCTCCACTTGCCGTTTTTATCAAAAATCTGTCACTATCAACTAGTCTAAAAGAGCTTACATCGTCATGGTTAAATTCCAATTCTTCGCTTTCTAGCAGAATATATTTTAATAATTCAATAGCCTTATCGGACAAATAATTTTCAAAGATAATAATCTTTTCACGAACTTCTTCAATATCCGTACACATACGAGTAAGGAATTTTTCCTGCTCTTCTTTTCTTGATTTATCCAATAATTCTAGGCTTGTTAAAAAAACAAGTCTAAATTTTAAATCCGTAAATTTAGGATCATTTACTAGCATAAACTTGATATCTTCATCAGTGTAGACGAATTTATAATTTAGAATAAATTCATGGCCACACTCAGGACAAATTATTTTTCCAAATTCATTTTTAAGAATCAATTGCCTATCTAAGGTTGATGAAAATATTGCAGTATTTAGACTTTCTTCAAAAGTATTTCCACAAGATGGGCAAGTTATTCCAAAAGTTTTTTCTCTTGTTTGCATATTATCTCCTAAAATTCCATTATATTTATGGAAGCTTCATCATCGTGTTTTTTGATAATCTCACCATCGATGACATCGATAAATATTTCTGCTGTTAGTGAACAAGTGGCTTCGCTTAGATGTCCACCGATAATTTCTAGGTTTTCTCTTGCACAAGTGATATGAGCATGCACGAGAGGCTTATCTTCAAAAATCGTGATATTTCCCATTAGTGAAGTTATCTCAAAATCTTCATTGTAAGTTTTCCAATCATAGTCACTTGCACCTTTGTGAAATAGTCCAATTTTTAATTCGTTACAAGCTCCAATTCCTTGAAAATGACAAGCTCTTATATTTTCCTTTTTTGCTACAGTTTCTAATGATTCAATTATCTTATCGCAAGCTTTAAGTCTTAAAACAATTTTGTTGTCAAATTTTTTGTAATCCATAAACACTCCTTTGTAGATAATCTTACCCATTTTTAGAATTGCTTATTCAAAATCAAATCTTTTTAGCAAAGGAAGAGCCAAAACTGATGAAACTATTATAGAGATAATTGCATTGGTCAAAGAAACTCCACCCTTAATAGCCATCTCGCTTAAAGTTGCCTCCATAGTAAGATTTAATATAAATAAATTTCTAATAAAATTTTTTGAAAGATACAAAATTGTGTAGGTTAATTGCCCACAAATAGCAGCTTTGATAATGTGTTTATTTTCTATTACTTTGTTTTTTTCAAAAACTTTACCAGCTACAAAACCCATCAAAAATTTAAAAATAAAGGTAGTTGGAGCTGACACAAAATATATTGGATCAAAAAGATCGTATAAGGCAGAACCTAAGCCGCCAGCAAGTCCTCCGTAAACTGGTCCTAATAAAATACCTGCCAAAACGCAAAATACATTTCCTAAGTGAAACATGGTATTGCCAAATGGTGTTGGTATTTGAACTTGAAAAAATCTGGTAAATATGTAAACCAAAGCTGTAAATAAAGCTATAAAAGTTAATTTTCTGGTTGTTAAATTTTTCATTTTCCCCTCCTCATGAGTATAAGTATAACACAAATGGCCTTATCTTTTAAATTTTTTTATGCTTTATTTTTAATAACTTAAATTTATATAAAAAAAAGGCTTCTAAAACTAGAAGTCTTGAGTTATTATTTAGTTCTCTGCTAGCAGTTTTTCTGCCATTTTTATAGTTTCTTTAGAATCTTTTATCAAAAATTCTAACTTATCCACTACCTTAGCTATAGTCTTAGGGAAATTTTCCATTAAATATTCTGCAGCATCAATTTGCTTGTTTGCATTTGCTATAGCTTCCATTAGTTGTAGTCTAGTTTCTTTGGAAATTCCTTCGGCAATTTCTAAATTATCGTCAGTTTTTTCACTTATTAAAGGACTAATTGGAACTACTATATTGGTGTTTTCTTCAACTGTGGTTTCTTGAACTATCGTTGTAGGGGAATCTTTGCTTTGAGAGCCATTATTTGGTCCTATATAATTTTCACCAACTTCTCCATTTTTATTCTTATCGAGCATAAAAGGATAAAGCCAATCTACGCCTTCTCTAATAGGAAGTTTATATTTGCCCGTGGCAAGAACTTCTTCAATTGTAAGAGGGACCTTATTATCAGTATTCATCCTATCAAGTTCTTCTCTTTGCTCACTTGTTAATGAGAGATAAGCGTCTCTAGTTTTTTTTGATCTATAAAATGCAGAATTTGAATAATTTGTAGCTGCATAAGAAATTTTTCTAGCAGATTCAATTTGCGTATTAATAAGTGTAAAGCCTAGTGATAGGGCAATTACTAGTAATCCATATTTTAATTTATTTTTCATATTTATCTTCTCTCTTAATTGTTATTTAGTAAAGTTTCTGCACTAGCAATTGTATCATTAGCAATTTTTATCAAATTAACCAACTTATCATATACTTTTGCTATTGTTTTAGGTAAATTTTTCATCAAATAATTTGCAGCATCTATCTGCTTTTTAGAATCCTTGACAGCTTTTTCTAGTTTTTCTCTAGTTTCTTTTGAAAGCTTATTATCTGTCGGCTGTTCTTTTATAGGATTAGTTGCTTTTGCTTGGCCTAATTTCTCTAATAAAATCGTAGAAGAATTTGATCTAGAAAATCCATAATCACCAACCAAGCCTGTGCTTGTTTCGCTCTTATTAGCATTAGTTGCAAACTCTCCAACAGCATAATTAAATCTGCTTCCAGTATTATTTACATCAGCGTACCCTACAAAGAAATATCCTGGATCTAAGATTGCATGAAGATGACCATTCTCAGCTGTGCCAACTCCCTTGGAAGCTAACAAATAATCATATTCTGATTTATTTCCATTAACTGTTCTAAACGACCATTGATCAAAGGCCAAAGAAGGTTGCATGGTTGAAGAATTCATTGCAAGTATTTCTGCATTAGCTTCTACTCCATTAGATCTTGCACTATCCCAATCACTTCCATCTGCTCTAGTGTGACTTAAACCTGTTATAGTTTGTTCAATAGCTCTTTGAATGGCGATTTTTTCCAATTCAATTGACCAATATATGCTATTTACATAATCTTCTTTGCTTCTATTTTTATACATTTTAGCTATATCTCTTATTCTATAGCCTTTGCTATTGTTAGCCTCATAAGTATAATAGATATTTTCATCCCAAGCTCTTGATCTGATTTTTTTGATCTCATTTAATGCAGCTTCTTTGCTTGCTTGACTTTGATTTAATCTTAAAGATCTTTGTGGCAACTTCATATTGCCTATATTAACTCCCAAATCTAGGCCTTCACTCGCAAAGCTTGTAGTCGCTCCTACAAAGACAGATACCATAATCGCAAAAGATATGGCAAGTGACATTATGAACCTTTTCTTATTTTTCATAATTATATCCTCCAATAATTATTATCTAATAATATTATAGCAAATAAGAAGAAAAAGTTCATTACTCATTAAAATTTTATAAATCGTAAAAACCATTTTTATAGGAATTTAAAGCAAGTTTATAAAATAATAAGCAGCTTACTATGAGAAGAGAAATTATTAAAATTGGTCCAAGGATTTCTCCCATTGAAGAAATATTCATAAGCAAGATATAAAGACCAATCAAAAGCCCAACATAAATTAGAGATAGGATGTAATAGATAAAATTTCTAAGTCCTCCCTTGCTCAATTCTTCTGGCTTTGTCCAATTTATAATAATTTTTTTGCTTCCAGTGTAAAGACCTACTATAGCAGCAAGCAAACTTGCAACGGAGAAGCCCAAAAATAGTAAAATTCCATTAGCTATTCCAAGTCCTACAAATACTGTTATTAATATGGACATTACTAAGTTAAATGGCAAGCAAAGGATAAAGCTTGAGCAAAGTCTTGCCAAAAAATGTTTTTTGGGATCTATTGGTAGGCTTTGGAAAAGGTAGAAACTTTTGTGTTCACGTGAAAGTGATGAATTTGCAAAACCGCCATTCATCCACATCAAAATTCCAAAAATTATACCAGCAAAGAAACTCCAAAATCTTCCTGTCAAAGAGTAAAGGTCATTCTTACTTATTTCTGAACCAAGACTTTTTCCAACACTTAATCCCATAACCACAAATATTATAACCATCATTACAGCCTGAGAGAAAAACACTATATTTGATGTAAGATTTTTGATATCTCTTTTTGCTATGGCATAAACTTGAGATTTTGGGACGAAACTTGTACTTTTGTTGGTATTTTCTTTTTTCTTTACTTTAGTTTCCTCGTCTTTTTCACCAAGGCTCTTGTAGTAAAATTTACCAGAAAGTTTGTACATAATAAAAGTTATTGCAATAGTAATTGCCCGCAAAATAAGACTATAAGTAATTTTTTGACCAAGAGTTCCGCTTAGACTTAGGCCGTAGAATTTAGCATTGAAAAATGCATTAGAAAAATTTGCTAGGGCAGATGTAGCTGTAGTAAAAATCTGTGATTCTTTTCCGCTATTTCCCTTAAAATTAAAGGCGAAGTAATAATAAGCTCCAATTATTGCAAAAAGTATTATATAGCCTATATTTTTTAGGGTCTTTCTGTGATTGCCAACTGATGTAAATCTCATAATTATAAGTATAAGTCCAGTAAGCAAACTATATGGTATTAAAATTATGGTAAAAAAGTTTAATATACCAAAAAATAATACACTAATGTCGAATCCTTTTATGGAAAAATAAATATAAATTCCTATTATGAAAAATAGCAAATAGTCCACAAAAGATAGAACGCTTCCCAATAATTTGCCCATAAAAAGTTCGGATTCTTTTATCGGCAAGGTCTTATAAATATTTATTTTTGTATCAGAGAAAAAATCCGATAAGATTCTTGGAATGTAAAAGACTATTATTGAAATAGTAAGCAAAGTTCCAAAGAAGGCAAAATACATGGTTTCGCCATTAGGCAAAGGCAAATATAAAGTCCCAATAGCTCTCATAAATGAATAAACCACATATGACAATAATCCATAAAGTCCTATAAAATACAAAATTCTTAGAACATAACTATTTGGCATATTCATTGCTTTTTTGTTGGGATAATATGGGAAAAATTGCTCCTTAAATGTGTATTTTGTGATAGTTTTTAGATTATTCATCTGTTAGCTCCAAAAATACTGCTTCAAGATTTTCCTTGTGGTTGGTAGAATTTCTAATTTCATCAAAAGTTCCATCTGCTATGATCTTTCCCTTGTTGATAATTGCAATTCTATCGCAAAGTTCTTGGGCAACGCTCATAACGTGGGTTGAGAAAAATACAGATTTTCCACTTTTTGCTCTGGCTCTTAAAATTTCCTTTAGATTATAGGCAGATTTTGCATCAAGACCAACCATAGGCTCATCTAAGATAATTACTTCTGGATCGTTAATCAAAGCTCCAATTAGAGCAAGTCTTTGAGCCATACCATGAGAATAAGTTTCTATTTGCTCATTCATAGCATCTTTTATGTCAAAAAAACCCAAATAATAATCCAGTCTTTCTTTTCTGGTATTTTCATCCAAACCGTAAATATCAGCCAAAAAATTTATATATTCATTGCCTGTATAGCTTTCAAATAATTCTGGATTATCAGGTACAAAAGAAAATTGCTTTTTATATTTTATAGGCTCGTCAGCTAATTTAATATTATTTATCAAAATTTCTCCGCTTGTAGCTTTGTTAATGCCGACAATTGCTTTTATGGTTGTAGATTTACCGGCACCATTTGGTCCTAAAAATCCGAAAATTTCGCCATCTCTAACCTCAAAGCTTATGTCATCTACGGCTTTTTTGCCATTGCCATAAACTTTTGAAAAGTTTTTTACTTCGATCATTTTTCCTCCTATTATTTATTATTAACATATAATTGTTTTTATTATTTTCACCTTAAAAATTATACTTGTTGATTTTTTTAAAATCCAACCTGTTGATAAGTATAGCGCTTAGAACTCCAATCATGGTATCTAACATTCTGCTAAAGGCAAAGATAAAGGGTAAAGTTGTTTCTTTGCCATGATTTATAGTTATGGATAAAAAAACAATAGCCATAATCGTTATTGCTTTTGGCTTATTTAACATAGACATTAACCAAATATTAAAAGCTGCCAAAAAGCTTATAAGTATTAGCTCAAGAGAATATGGTAGGGCATTTTTGGGAATTATAAGTAGGTATATTAAGCCACAAATTCCGCCAAGGATTGTTCCAAAAATCCTATTTATTCCAATCTGCTTAGTTTCCTCTACTCCTTCTTTTAGGCAAATAATTGCAGCTATGGCACTATAAAAAGGCAAACTTTCCCCAGCTCTTAAATACGAAATAAGGCAAGCAAGGCTTACCGCAATAAAAGTTTTTATAATCCTTAAACCAGGTTTCTTAACTTTCAAATTTCTACTCCTTTTAGTAAAATATACATCTAACTTATTATACAAGATAAAATCTCCCATAAAAGTAAAAAGCTATCTGGATAGGAATTCTTATCCAAATAGCCTTGGTTTTTATATTTTATAAATCATCTTCTATTATTGAAGATTTGGAGTAAGCTGAAACTTTTGCTTCAAAAAAGTCGGTCTTTACAGCGTTTGGATCTGAGTATTCATCAACCCATTTCATAGATGATGGAATTTCTTCATATCCTTGGTATAAGGCTTCAAATCCTAGGCCTTTGGCACGAAGATTTCCTAGATATTTAATATAATCTTCAATCATATTGCCATTTAAGCCAACTATATTATCGCCTATGGCGTATTTGCCCCAAGCAATTTCTTGCTCAACTCCTTCTTTTAGCATTTCTCTATAGTATTTGATATGATCTTCTGTAAAAAGATCGGCCCTTTCTTTTCTAAGGTCGTTTATTAGAGATCTAAATAGCCACAAGTGAGTGTTTTCATCACGATTTATATATCTAATTTCTTGAACTGTTCCAGGCATCTTGCTATTTCTTCCCAAATTATAGAAGAAAGAAAATCCTGAATAAAAATAAATTCCTTCAAGTATATAATTTGCAATCAAGGCCTTCATAAAGTTAAATTCATCGTCTTTTTCCAAAAAATCATTGTATTGATTTCCTATATATTCATTTCTATGAAGTAAATGTTCGTCATCTTTCCACATATACAAAATTTTAGTCCTCTCTTCTGGAGAGCAAATTGTATCTAGGATGTATGAATAGGATTGGGAGTGGATTGATTCCTGGTAGGTTTGAATTGATAGGCAAAGATTGATCTCATTTGCTGTTATATAAGTTTGTAGATTTGGCAAATTTGCTGTTTGTATAGAATCTAAGTAGGTTAAAAATGAAATTATTCTATCAAAGGCGAATTTTTCATCTTTGTCTAGATTTCTATAATCTTTGATATCTTGATTTAGGTTGATTTCTTCTGGGATCCAAAAGTTGTTCATGGCTTGTCTGTACCAATCGCTTGTCCAAGTGTATTTTAAATTGTTAAAATCGTTAAGATTTGTGGTATTTCCTTGGATGATTTTTCTTTTTGAAAGATCTATATCTCCATCTTCGTTAAAAATTCCACGTTTGCTGACTTCTTTTTTTTTGCTATCTTCCATAATTTCCCCCTTACAAAATATATTGTATTATAGATGTTAATATTGATAAAATAATTCCTGCGATAACCGTACTTGATAGGTGGCTGTCGATATTTGCCCCCTCTACATATTTGAAGGCAAGATAAAGGACAAAGGCATTTATTACCAAATTAAATAAACCCAAAGTCAAAAATGTTATTGGAAAGGATATAAAAGTTAAAATAGGTTTAACTATTTTTTGTAAAAGCGTTAAAATAGCTGCTGTTAATATAAGCGCACTTGGCTTATCAAAAGAAACATGTGAAATAAATTGACTCATAAGCCAAAGGGCTATGGCATTTGTTATAAATAATATCATAAAAACTCCTAAATTAAATTTCTTATATTCATTATATTGGATTTAAAAATTAGGGCAACGATTTGAGAAAATAAAATTTTATAAAAAAATCCCACAAGTTTTTAGGGCTTGTGAGATATTTGATTTTTAGCTAGCGCAAGAATCGCATTCTTCTACTTCAAGGCTTTTTCCTCTAACATAGTAGATAGATTTTACTCCGGATTCATAGGCTTTGATGTAGATATTTAATATCTGGCGCATGGTGTATTCTGTTGTAATATAAATATTTATCGATTGGGCTTGGTCTATGTGTCTTTGTCTAATTCCTGCCATTTCCATGGATATATTTTGATCTATATCGTGGGCATTTTCGTATAACCAGAAGGTCTTGGTTGTTAGTCCTGGCGCAACTCTTGGAACTATTACTCCCTTTTTTTCTTCTAGGAAATATCTGCTCATTATTGGATCTACTCCAGCTGATGTGCCAGAAATTATTGATGTTGACCCTGTTGGAGCTATGGCCATCAAATATCCATTTCTTAGGCCATGTTTAGCGACTTCTTTTCTTAGTTCTTCCCATCTAGGAGAATTATAATCTCTTAGGTTGAAATATTCTCCGCTTTGCCAATCGCTTCCCTCAAAAACTTTGTAAGCACCTTTTTCTTTAGCAATTTCTAGGGATTCTTTGATGGCATAATAATTTATATCTTCATAAACTTTGTCTACAAATTTTCCATGTTTTTCCCTATCTGAGAATTTGATGTTATTTTTTACTAGCATGTGGTGGTAGCCACTTGTACCAAGACCTATGGCCCTATATTTTTTGTTGGTTACTTCCGCATAAGGGGTTGGATAATAATTTAGGTCAATAACATTATCCAAAGCACGAACTATGGTTCTTACAGTTTCTTCTAGTTCATCTTGGTCATTTACATCAAATCTGCCGAGAGTTAGGCTTGCAAGATTACATTCAACAAAATCTCCTGGTCTGGTTTTATTTACAATTATTGTATCTCCATTTTCGTCTACTATTTCTATAGAAACAGTTTCTGACGGACTCATATTTTGGGCAATTTCTGTACAAAGATTTGATGAATATATCATTCCCTGATGCTTATTTGGATTATATTTATTTACTATATCTCTATTAAAGACAAAAGGCGTTCCAGTTTCGCTCCAAGATTTGATTAAGAGTCTAACCATTTCTTTAACTGAAATAGTTCTTTTGGAAATTTCCTTATCTTCAACTAATTTTTTGTAAAATTCTTCCCATTTTTCTCCATAGGTATCTTCTAAGCAGATGCCGTATTTTTTTGAAACTTCGTGTGGATCAAACATATACCATGTTGCATTTATGTCATCTCTACAAAGTTTCCAAAAATAATCTGGCACGCAAACTCCAGGGAAAATATCGTGGGCTTTCATCCTATCATCGCCATTGTTAGTTCTTAGTGCCAAAAATTCTGGCATATCCTTATGCCAAATATCCAAATAGCAAGCAACTGCTCCTTGGCGAACTCCTAATTGGTCAACAGCAACTGCAGTGTCATTTGCAAGTTTTATCCAGCGAATGACTCCACCTGCAACTCCTTCAAAGCCACGAATATCAGAACCATTGGCACGAACTTTGCCAAAATATAATCCCATTCCGCCACCATGTTTGGAAACTTCTGCAAAATTTGTAATTGACCTATAAATTCCCTTTAAAGTATCCGGAATTGTGTCGATAAAGCATGATGAAAGTTGGTTAAAAGGCTTTCTAGCATTGGTCATTGTTGGTGTTGCCATAGTTGCCTTTAGAGTTGAAAGGATATCGTAAAGTCTTTTGGCAAAAGCTACCCTATTTTTTTCTGGAATTGCCAAGTGCATAGCAATGCCCATAAACATTTCTTGGACAGATTCAATTATATCTCCTTGAAAGGTTTTTATTAGATATCTTTTTTTGACAAGGTCAAGGCCAGAAAAGGTGAAAATCTTATCTCTTTCAATTTTAATATATTTTTCAAGTTCATCTATGTCTTCGCTTGAATAATTTTCTCTAATGTATGGTCCATAAAGTCCATTTTCTGTCAAAAAATGAATTTTGCTTTTAAAATCTACTATGTCGTATCTTTCTTCGTTTTTTTGTATTTCCAAACTTATTTCATACATCAAAAATCTTGCTGCAATTATTTCCCAATCAGGAGCTTCTTTGGAGGTTAATTCGCTTGCTGCACGAGTTAAGGCTTTCAAAAGTCCAGCTTCTGTCATATTTTCCTTTAGGAATGATTCAAATTTGAAATACAAAGATTCTATCGGATATCTTTGAGAGTCAAATTCATCTTGAATGCTTGCAATTATCTCAATTATTTCTTTGTTAGGGATATATTTTTCAAAATCTGTAATTACCTTACGATCCATGTTGTGTTTGGCTCTGTAAAGGATGTAGGATTTTACTTCTCTATAATAATTTTCATCGATTAGAGTTAATTCAACCAAATCTTGCACTTCTTCTACTGTTACGGTGTGGTCTTTGGGATATTTTTCCTTTATGGTTGATACGATTTTATCTGACATTTGCTTTAACTTTTCATCTGTTATGAGACTATCAACAGAGGCGAAAGATTTTTTTATAGCTATCTCAATTTTTTCTTTTTCAAATGGCACAAAAGTCCCATCTCTTTTAATAATTTCCATCATTTCTCCTAAATTTTTCAAAAGAAATAAACACTAGATATAGTGTTTATTTTTCATCTATTGATTAAATTATACCATATATAGTAGGAATATGGAAATTAAATAAATAATATACAAAGGCTATTTTTAGCTGTTTTAAAATTATTATCAAAATTTTTTTCTATTGATTAATAACTATTGCCAATTTTTCTTCTCTTTGATCTATAAAAGTTTTTACGTCGTTTTTTATTACAACCGTATCTGCCAAAATATCCATCAATGACTGGTGCATCGGCGCAAAAGCAACGATTATATATAAAAACATAAACTTATTTTGTACAAATCTACCAAAAACTTCTCTTGTAAGAACTTGAGAAAAAGTTAATTTCTCCCCATATAAATTTATTACTCTTATATTTGTAATCATCTTTCCTAGGGTTTGACCCTTGTTAAAATAAGTCATTAGTGAAAAATAGCAGAGACTTACTAAATAATAAATTAGAATATAAAGACTTATGGAATAGAAAATATCAAAATCATCTCCTATAAAACTTTTTATGATATTTACAAGTCCACTGATTATTATCATGTCAATTCCAAAGGCTAAAAGTCTTAGGAAAAATCCTGCATAGGCAAAATTTGGAAGATTTTTATTTGTAATAATTTTTTCACTCACAATATCCTCCATATAAATACATTGGCTTGATTCCATCTTTTTCCATCATGTCTTTTATGATTTGTAGGTCAGATTTTGCTGGATCTTTCTTTAACATAAATCCTGGAAATAATTTTGAAAAATTATTTAAGTAGTCAACTTCTTGGATAACCATTGGATCGTTTAGTTTATAGGAAGTGTCCATATCTTTTATGGCATCATCTAAATCTCCGATTTTATCAACCAAACCATTTTTTACCGCTTGACTGCCATCATAAACCCTACCATCGGCAAGTTTTCTAACGTCTTTTTCGCTTAGATCTCTTCCTTTTGCAACAACTTTTACAAAACGTCCAAAGGCAGAATCAACTAAGCCTTGGAAATATTCTTTTTCTTCTGTGTCCATATCAGAACCATAAGAACCAGCATCTTTCATCTTGCCAGTTGTTATATTTTGCTCTTTTATTCCGTATTTATTAAATAATCCTTCCAAAGAATAGGATTGGATTATTACTCCAATTGAACCTGTCCACGTTTCATTTGAGGCAAAAATTTTATCGCATGGAGCAGAAATATAATAACCACCACTTGCGGCAAGCTCTCTCATTACTGCATAAACTGGTTTTTTAAGTTTTTGTAATTTTTTAATTTCTTTGTAAATTCTCTCGCTTGCATAGACAGAACCACCTGGTGAGTTGATATTTAAAATAACTCCTGCGACTGTATCATCATCTGCCGCATTTTTTAGTGATTTTACAATTTGATCATTTGAAGGATCGCTCGCTATTACTCCATCAACATTAATAACTTTTATTTTGCTAAACTGATTGCTTCCAGAAATGACTTCTTCTTGGTAGCTATCGGCAAATTTATCGAAAGCTTCTTTGGTAAAATTCAAATTTTCCTTATTGGATCCTCTATTGATATCTGAATAAATTGATAATATGATTACCAATATAAAAATCCCAAAAGCAAGCCATCTTTTCTTATTATTTTCTTTCATACATCCTCCTTTAAAAGATATTTATAGTATAACATAAGTTAAGAAAAACATAAATTGATTGGATAAGACTAGCAAAAAAAGTATAATATAAGTGCATGACAGTTATCGTTAACACTAGAAATAATTGTAATGTATAGGCCTTTGGCCTATTTACATATATATTTTTGCTATTATTTTTAACTTTTATCGCAAATATAAAATAAGACTAAATAAAAAACCACCTAGGATTTTTCCTAAGTGGTTTTACTATTTTAATTTTTGTTTAAATAAACATTTTTTGAATTAGCGTTAACTAAACGGAAATATTTTACAGGCAAGCCTGCAGCATCTCCCATGCAACCTTTTCTAGGTGTTATTGAAACGCCGTTTTTACTATAAGACATATGAATTATTGTATCTTTTGTTGGATTTAGTATAAATCCTGTGTGTCCTCCAGCTCCTAGAGATTCTCCTGGAGTTCCAGCTACAAAGATGTCCCCATATCTAAGTTCAGATTCTTTAACTTCATACATTATCTTACCTTGAGCGCCCATTTTAAATAGACTTTCGGTATTGCCTATCCAAGCTTTTTCTGATAAGAATCCTCCATAGATCAAAGACCTATATACAGCTGATGAACAGTCTGCTTTAGTGTCAGATGTGCGGTCAGGACCCATATCATAAGTCATCTTCTTTAATCTGGCATTAAACATCCATTCCATAACCTTATCTAATGATCTTTCGCCATAGAAATTATTTTCTAAGTTTATTTTTGGTCCTTCTGCCACAGCAACACCATTTGCATCAACTTTGTATGTTTGACCATTTTTTTTGATTGTTTGATTGCTGGTTAGACCATTTGCTGTAAAGTAATAATTTTTGCCATCAATTTTCCAAATACCAACTTTTACAAAGCCAGCGTCGTTTGTATGGTACTTTTTGCCATTATAAGTTACCCAAGAATTCTTAGGAATGCTAACTATACCTTTCTTGTCAACGTTGAAAAATTTGCCAGCAGAAATTACTGATGTATCTTGGTACATTACACCATTATCATCAAATACATATGTATTATTATTTATTGTTTGAACACCCTTAAGGATTGTTCCATCGCTACCTGTTCTGTAGGTTTTGCCATTCATTGCAAACCAAGTATCTTTTTTATTGGTCACAACGCCATGATCATTAACTGTGTAATATCTTTTATCAGTAAGAATTTTTTTATTTGTTACTAGAGCTCCGTCAGAGTTAAAATAATAGTATTTCCCTCTAATTTGTGTAATGCCTTTAGCTAAATTGCCATTATTGTCATTATAATAAACATTGGCACCTATAGCTTCCCATTTATTTTTTGGTGCAGTCATAACACCATTACTTGCTATATCGTAGTGAGCGCTGTTTGTTACTATAATCTTATTTCTTTGAAGAATTCCTTCAGCATCGAAATAATATTTCTTGTTTTTGATTTCCTTTACACCTTTGGCTAAATTGCCAGTTTCATCGGAATAATAAACATTTTTGCCAATACTTGACCAATATGATTTTGGATTAGTGGCATTACCATTTTTATCTATATTGTAAAATTTGTTATTAACTATAACTTGTGCATTTTTAACTAATTTATTGTTTTCGTAATATTTTGTTGTATTGTTTTCTTCTACTATAACGCCTGTGCCTTTTGGGGCATAATAAGTTTTTTCTTCTATTTGGCTTTCTTTTGTTGCTGTAGCTTTTTCGCTATTTGCCAAATTTTCATTTGAAGATTTTAAAATATCATCAAGATTGCTGTCATCATAGTAAATAAGATCAGCATTCTCTTTTTTATTTTCTCTTTTATTTTCTTCTTCGTCGTTTATAGATTTTGATAGCTCTTCAACATTTTCATTAGTTTCTACAGAACTATCTTCTGTATTTTCTTTAGAAAGATTATTTTCTTGTTCTTTATAATATTCTTCAATTATTTTTTTATTAATAGAATCTGAATCAAATTTCTCATAGTCATCAGCTAATGATGAATCATAAGCCTTGTCTGCTTTATTATCATCTAAAGTTGAATTATCAGAATTTAAATTAACTTCACTAGCTTTTAAATCAGATTTTGTCTTTATCTCTAATTCATCTGTATTATTTGAGATACTATTTTCTGTGTTATTCTCTTGGATATTACTTACCGCGTTTGATTCAACATTTAGATCGTATCCTTCATCCGCATATGAATTATCAACTAAGGTTACAGCTTGAGATACAAATAATGTTGAGGCAAGCAATAGGGTTTTATTAATTTTCTTCATTTACTACCTCATTTTTTATTACAATAATATTACAAGATAAAATTATTTATTAGTTCAAGAACTATTATAAACCAATTTAAAAAGAATTGCAACAAAAAGGTTACAATTTTTGTAATTTTTTCGTGTTTTTTGCTGCTATTCTTGCAAAAACATTACAATTTCGCCAAAAACTATTAATTTTACAAAAAAAATGATAAAATAAAATAAATACAAGGAGGAGTTATGAATAAGAAAAAAATTATAACAAGCCTAGCTTTAATATTAATACTAAGCTCTTGTAGCAATAAAGCAAAGACTGCTAAAAATCCTGTTAGCGAAGAAACTATAGCAGCAGCTTTAGACGACGGACAAACAGAAGATAAGTCTTCTGATACAGATATTAAAAAAAATGATGCCCTTAATAAAGAAATGAAGGAAAAAGAAGTTGATTATGATAGATGGAGAAAAATGATAGTTGAAATAGGTGATTTTTCTGAAACCTTAGCTGATAATTTATCTGACGATCAACTAGCTGATCTTATCACAAAAGCCAAAAAAGCTTCCAAAACAACTGGATATTGGGATGTAAAAGACTTTGTATTCCAACAATTATCAAAAATGTACCCTGAATTATCCTACAAATTCCCATTAGACTCCGTAGAAAAAAAATATTACCAAAAAGCAAGCCAAGAAGGGGAGCTAACAAATAAATACGAACATGAAAGAAGACTAATGGCTGATTGGGGCTATGATGCAGGCAAAGTTTGGACTTTCCAAGATAAATTCATAGAAGATGCCCTAAACATAGCCTATTTGGAAGATGACCAATTATTCTACGAAGACTATGTAAAAAGAGCCGCTCAAATCCTCTTCCAGGAAGATAAGGAAGAAGGCAATGAAGAAACGACCGAAGAAAATGAAAATACAACTAAGAAAACAAAAAAACAAGCTATAAGAAGATTTGGCTCAAGTCAAGTAGACTACGACGCCCTAAAATCAGCTTTAGTTTCCTATTATGAATTTGCCCCATCAACAGTAAATCAAATGACCAACGATGATATAGACCTTGCCTACACCAAAGCCATGGACAGACTAGAAGAAACTGGTATCGGTGACATAGGCTTAATATTTGAAGAACTAGGAAAAATGTTCCCAGGCGCATCAACCATGTATCCAGGAGATAAAGAATAAAATTAATATAAATACAAAACAACCCAAGAGTCTATCACTTTTGGGTTGTTGTTTTTTTGATATCATTTACATTTTATAGGATTTTTTCAATCCAAAATTTCTATTTTATTATTTATTTCTCTTTTTAATAGAAAGTAGCATAAAATTGAGTTTAGGGTTTCTGCTATGAAAAATGCCCACCAGGATAGTTCTAGATTGCCTGATAATGTGAAGAAATAAAATATTGGTAGGAGGATAAAAAATTGCCTTAAAAATGATTGGAGTATGGCTATTTGCCAATTGCCCAAAGATTGAAATACTCCTCCTGCTGCTATTACTGATGGAATTGCTGCAAAATATGATAGTGAAACTATGCGCATCATTGGAATTCCTATTTCAACCATTTTATCAGTTGCATTGAAAAATCCCAAAAGTTCTCTTGGGAATATCCACATTATTATTATGGATACTAATACTAGCCCAAAGGAGCTTATCATGGAAAGTTTTATGGCTTCTTTGATTCTTTCTTTTTTCCTTGCTCCATAATTGTAGGAAACAATTGTTGTTAGTGCATTTGTGATTCCTATTACTGGCAAAAAGGCAAAGGATTGGAATTTAAACATTACTCCATAGGCTGCTATGGCTGATTGGCCAAATGTTTTTAGGATTATATTTAGGATAAAGACTATTATTGATCCCATGGTACTCATTACAATTGATGGCAAGCCTATCCAAAAAATTTGTTTCATTATGTCTGAATGGAATTTGAATTTGTCTGAGTTAAAGTTTATTTCCTTATTTTTTGTCTTGTTAAAATAAAGTCCTATCAAAGCTCCACCTACTTGACCAAGTACAGTTGCTATTGCTGCTCCCTTTACTTCAAGTCTTGGAAATCCAAATAATCCAAAGATAAAAATCGGATCTAGGATTAGATTTATGACAGCTCCTGAGATTTGCGTAATCATGGTGAAGTTGGTTAGTGATGTTGCTTGTAAGAGTTTTTCTGCTAAGATTTGGAAAAATAATCCTACACTAAATATGGTTACAATAGATAAATAATCCTTGGTGTAGGCTGTTACAATGGCTTTTTGCCCTTGAGCGTTTGCATAAGTATCGGTAAAAAATATGCCAAAAAGTGCAAAACCTATATATGTTAATAGGCAAAGTAAAATTCCGTGAAGGGCAACCGATCTTACTTTTTCAAAAGATTTTTCTCCCAAAAATCTACTTAAAAGCGCTGATGAACCAACTCCAATTCCTACTCCAAAGGCTATTATGATACTTTGGACTGGAAATGCCAAGGATACGGCTGTCAAGGCTTCTTCTGAGATTCTTGCTACAAATATTGAATCTACGATATTATATATGGATTGGACAAGCATTGATATTACCATTGGTATGGACATTTCAAATAATAGTTTACCAACTGGCATGGTCCCCATTTTATTTTCTTTTATATTAACTTCTGCCATAGATACTCCTTTTGTAGTTAATCTTATTTACAAAGGATAATGATATCCAAATTAGGAGATTTTGTCAAGAAAAAAGACCAGCTATAGAGCTTTTTTCTCGAAAATTTCTTTTTTCTAAAAATTCATATAACTAGTCTTTTATTTTTCCTTAGAATATAGATTTTACTGATTTGCTATCTTTTTCTTCTTTGATTTTTTCTAGGAATTCTTCTAGTGAAACATCTTTTGTTTCTTCTCCATCTCTATTTCTTACTGTAAGTAGTTTTGAGCTTTCTTCTTTTTCTCCAACTACTAGCATATAGTTTGCACGCATTAGTTGTGCTTGACGGATTTTGTAGCCTACTCCCTCGCTTCTCTCATCTACCTTTACTCTAAAGTTATTTTCTTTAATTTTCTTTGCCAAATTTTCTGCAGTTTCTAGGAACTTATCACTTACTGGAATTATTACTACTTGTTCTGGATTTAGCCATAGTGGGAATCTTCCAGCAAAATGTTCTGTCAAAACTCCTATAAATCTTTCGATTGATCCAAGTAAAGCTCTGTGAAGCATTACTGGTCTTTTCTTTTCGCCATCTTCGTCAATGTATGTTAGGTCAAAGTTTTGTGGTAATTGGAAGTCTAATTGGATTGTTCCACATTGCCATTCTCTTTTGGCAGCATCTAGTAGGTGGAAATCTATTTTTGGTCCATAGAAAGCTCCATCACCAGGATTTAGTTCGTAATCAATTCCACGTTCTTCAAGGGCAGCTTTAAGTTGTTCTTCAGCAAAATCCCAATCCTTTAGCTCGCCCATATAATCGTCAGGTCTTGTTGATAATTCCAAAGTATATTTAAAGCCAAATGTAGAATACAAAAGATCAGCAAGGTCGATCATTTTATAAACTTCATCTTTGATTTGGCTTGGCAAGCAATAAACGTGAGCATCATCTTGGGTAAAAGTTCTTACTCTGAAAAGTCCATGTAAGGTTCCAGAAAGTTCGTGTCTGTGAACTTGGCCATATTCTGCAAGTCTTATTGGAAGATCTCTATAAGAATGTTGGTTGTAGGCATAAGTTAAAACTGAACCTGGGCAATTCATTGGTTTTATTGCATAATCTTCGCCATCAATTTTTGTAAAGTACATATTTTCTTTGTAGTGATCCCAGTGACCTGATCTATGCCACAAAGCTTCATTTAATATTAGTGGAGTTTTGATTTCTCCATAGCCATTTGCTTCTAGAACGCTTGTCCACCAACCCAAAAGTTCGTTTCTTAAAATCATTCCATTTGGATGGAAAAATGGGAATCCTGGGCCTTCTTCGTGGAAGGAGAATAAGTCCATCTCACGACCAATTTTTCTATGATCTCTACGTTCAATTTCTTTTTGTAATTCTTTCCATTCTTCTAATTCTTTAGCTTTTTCAAAAGAAATTCCATAAATTCTTTGTAGCATTTGACGGTCAGAATCGCCTCTCCAATAAGCTCCAGCTATTGTTTTAAGTTTTACTGCCTTGATTTTTTTTGTAGATTCAAGATGTGGTCCTCGGCAAAGATCTGTAAATACATCTCCCATTTTGTATAGGGTTATCATTTCATCTTCTGGCAAATCTTCTATAAGCTCAATTTTATAATCTTGTCCATTTTCTTTAAAATATTTTAAAGCCTCAGCTCTTGATATCTCAACTCTTTCAAGCTTTATATCTTTTTTTGCAATCTCAAGCATTTTTGCTTCTATTTTTTCAAAATCTTCTGGAACAAACCTATGTTCAGTTTCCATATCATAGTAGAATCCATCGTCAATTGCTGGTCCTATGGCAAATTTTGTATCATTCCACAATTCTTTGATAGCTGATGCCATTAAATGGCTTGTTGTATGCCAGAAAATTTTCTTTCCTTCAATATCGTCAAATTTTACAACTCTAAAATCGCTATCTTCATTGATAGGCTCTAAATATCCCTTGGTTTCTCCATTGACAACAGCTCCAAGTGCTGATCTATAAAGACCTTCGGAAATATCTTTTGTAACTTCTCCTACACTTATTCCTTCTTCATATTCTCTTATTGATTCGTCAGGTAATTTTATTTTTATCATATGCTCTCCTTTTTTTTACAAATAAAAAACCGCCCTCTATCGTTTCCGATATAAGGACGGGATTATCCGTGGTTCCACCTAATTTTTTACTCATTTACGTCTTAACGCGACAAACTCGTTTTAATTTCTTAAAAAACTCCGGGGTGGTTTTGGGTAAAAGTTTCATCAAGAATTCTCAGCTAACATCTTTTCTCTGTAAATTTTCCTAATACTTACTGCCCCATCACAGTTATAATATATTTTTAATTTACCACATCGAATAATTTTTGCAAATATTATTTGCTTACTATTTATATGAATAAAATTTTACTAGCATTAACAGAATTTATTAATTATTTAGAAAGAACTTCCTCATATTCCTTAATTGCTTCTTGTGCTTGTTTTTGTAAATCACTTGATACTTTTAATAGTTTTTCTAACTTGCCTTTAACATTTTTTACAGTCTTTGGTGTATTTTCTAATAAGAATTTACAAGCTTCAACTTTTATTTGGTTTAATCTTAATGAATTTTTGATAGAATTTAGATTATTGGCAAGACTTTGCCTTTGGTAATTACCTTCTTTGATGAATTTATAGCCTTTTTTTACAAAAATTTTATCTGTAGAATTTTTAGCATTTGACAATTGACTTTCTTTATAATTTAGGTAGTTTTGAGCTTTTTCCACTTCTTTTTTGGCATTATCTAATTCTTTTTGAGCTTCTAATTTTTTATGATTTTCGTCATCTAGCTTTTTCTTTAATTCTTTTTCTCTGTTTTTAGCTTTTTCATAATCTTTATTCAAAATTTCTTTTTCTTTTTGTATCTTCTCTAACTTTTCTTTGGCTGTTTTTATTTTTTGGTCGATATTTTTATCTTCTGATGATTTTTCTAGTTTTTTTATTGTTTCTTCTAAATCTTTAATCTTTTTATCTGTTTCGTTTTTTTTGCTTTCTGCCTTTTTCAAATTCTCTTTAGCTTCTTCTAATTCTTTTTCTGCTTTTTTTGATGTTTCAATTTGTTTTTCTACTTCTTTTTGTTTTTCTAAAAGTTTTGCCTTAGCAACATCAATTTGTTCTTGTACTTTTTTATTTTCTTGGTCAATTTGCTCTAAAATTTTACTTAATTCTTCAATTTTGTTTCTATTTTTTTCAAGAGTTTCTATCATGGACTTTGAGCCTTCTATTGCTTTGGCATAGGCGCCAAGTCTTTCTTCTTCTCCTAAAACTAGTTTTAGTGTTTCTTCTTTATTTACCAAGTCAGTTGATAATTCTTTTAAAGTTTTTATAGCTTCGTTGAATTTTTCTTCATTTTCTTTAATTTCTTTGTTGATTTCTTCTTCTGAGTCAATAAAATTCTTGTCATATAGTTTTGCTTTGCTATTTTTTAGTCCTTGGCTTGCTATTGTCAAATCATCCCAAGCTTTGGCAAATTTTTCCTTAGCTTTCATATAATTATTTTCAGCTGCACTTTTTTGCATTTTTACAGCATCTGCTTTTGCTTTAGCTTCGCTTATTTTCTCATCAATATTTGAAGATTTTATCTCGCCTTTTTTGATATTATCTATTAGATTGTTTTTTGCTTGTTTTTCACTTTGTTCTATTATAGAATTAATTAACTTATCGAATCCATTGCTGTAATCTTTAACTTTCCCAAAATCAGTTTCAGCTTTTTCGTATAGATTTTTATACTTTTCATTTACTTGGTCTTTTATTTCATCTATATTTGCAATTTTTTGTTTTATTTGTTCAATTTGATTTTCTTTTTCTTTGTATTCTTCTGTGTCTTTTTGAAGATTCGCTAATTCCTTTTCTGCTTGTTCTTTTTCTTTATTAAGTTCTCCTAAGTTTTTATTGTTTGCTTCAAACTCTTTTATATTACCATAAAGATCCTTTATTTGATCCTTGCTTTGGTCGAGATTATTTCTTGAATTACTAAGAATTTCTTGAGATTCTTTTATCTTCAGGCGAACGTCTGTTAAATCTTCTTTGCTAGCTTCTAGATAATTTTTATCTAAATCTTTAGCTTTTTCTAAATCTTTGCTAGTTTTGTCTTTTTTATCTTTGTTTTCTTTGATTTTGGGATCATTATTTATTTTTTCTAAAAGATCTTTTTCTTTTTGCTCAATTTCTTTGGCTTCGCTTAGAGCTTTTTTTGCTTTGTTAAATTTTTCTTCTTGAGCATTTTTATCATTTTGTGCATTTTCTAATTCCTTATCCACTTTTTCTTTATCTTTTTTGGCTATTTCTAGGTCTTTAATAGCTTGATCTAGTTTTTTTGAACTTTCTTCTTGATTTTCTTTTTCTTTTATAAATTTATCTAAATTAGCTTTAGCTTCTATTTCATTTTTGCTTAATTCTTCTAGTTTTTTTCTAGCAATTTCGCTTTGGCTTTTTGCTTTTTCATATTCTTCAGCTAACTTTTTGTATTGTTTATCAATGAGATTTTTCTCAGCTTCTTTATTTTTTAAATCATTTTTAGCTTTTATTAGATATATTTTTGCTTTATCTAATTCTTTTTCCAATGTTTCTATGGTTGAATTTTTTACTTTGATGCTTTGTTTTTCTTCTATCGGACTTTCGAGTTTTGTATCAGCTTTTGAGTTTAGGCTTGGCATAATCATATTAAATCCCATTGCCATTAATAGTACGCTTGCTAATTTTTTGTTTTTATTTTTCATATATATTTCTCCTTTATAAGTATATGATTTATATTTTTCTTATTGCCTAAGAAAATTTGTAGAGTAAGCAATATAATAAATCATATTTTTTATATTATAAGAATTTTTCTATTAAATTTGCTTAAAGATGAATTTTTTTATCTAAAATATGGCAGTAAGATAAATATCTGGTAAAGTCATTTCAAAATAACTATATATAAGAAAGGATATATTATGGCAAAGACAGTTTTACTAAGAATTGATGATAGACTAATGCATGGTCAAATAGGAAAAAGTTGGCTTAAAGAAGTTGGAGCTGACATTATCGTTGTAGTTAACGACAGAACTTTTATGGATGAAAATTCCCAAAAGCTTATGGAAATTGTAACACCACTTAATACTAAAATTTATTTTTTAACAGTTGAAAAAGCAATTAAGGAATTAGGTGATTTAGAAGATGATACTGAGGCTTTAGTTCTTGTAGAAAATCCAAAAGATGCCCTTTCCCTAATAGAAAATGGACTTGATATTGATATGGTAAATGTTGGTAATATGAGTAGAAAATACTACAAGAAAAAAGTAAATGAAACAGTATACGTAGACGATGACGATATCGCTTGCTTTAAAGAATTAAAAGATTTAGGGAAAACCCTAGATATTAGAGCTCTTTCTACTGATGATTCCGACAACGACGATAAAATTTTTAATTAATTTTATTAATAGTTTTGTTTTTCGCTCTATTTTCTTGTTAGGATTTGACTTTTAATGTATAATATAGACAATAGAAGACTATAATATTAATTACAAGGAGATATGATGGCATTTGCAGAAAAACTTAGAGATTTAAGAGAAGCTAAAAATATGACCCAAGAAGAGCTTGCAAAATATTGCAATGTTTCTTTAAAGACAATTTCAAGATATGAATCAGGTCAAAGCAAACCTAGGTATAGAAAAACTTACGATGCTTTGGCAGAAGCTTTGGATACAAGTCACGATTATTTGGTAACAGATGAGGATGATTTTATTTTAAGAGCCTATGAACGTTATGGAGCAAAGGGCGCAAGAGATGCCAAAGAGCTTGTAAATGGTGTAATTGGACTAATGGCAGGTGGAGAATTGCCAGAAAAAGATAAAAAAGCAATCCTTGATGCTATAAGCGAGGCTTATTATATAGCCAAAAATGAAAATAAAAAATACGGATCAAAAAAGAGGAAATAGATGTCAGTTTTATACGATCAAATTTTCCTCGATACAAAAAAGATCATAAAAAAATACAAGACCAGAGACCCTAGGGAAATTTTAGAAGCAAAAGGTGTGTTTCTTATCCCCTTTAAAAGTCCAACAAAAGTTTTGGGCATGTATAAAATTATCAAGAAAAACCGTTTTGTATTTTATAACCCTCATTTATCTGATCCACTTCTTAATATGGTTCTAGCCCACGAACTTGGTCATGATATTTACCACAAAGACGAACTTTCTTATCAAATGGCAGAATATGAACTCTTTGACATAAGAACAGATATGGAAATTGAGGCCAATATTTTTGCTGCCCACCTGTTAATAAACGAAGAAACTTTACTAGAAGATTTAAAATTAGGTTATACCTACAATCAATTGGCAAGTTTATACGAGGTAAATGCAAATCTTATGATTTTTAAATTAAACGAAATGCATAGGATGGGTATGCCAATAAGACAAAATGAAGCTGACCCAAAGTTTTTTGCACAAATTGACGGCAACATCGAGGAAGATTATTACAATTACTAATGATAGAAAAAATTACAGAACTTGCCAAAGAAATTTTAAAAAATGAAAAAAAGATAAATGTAGCGGTGGATATGACTGCTGGCAACGGTTATGATAGCAAATTTATCCTTGATGAGCTAAAAGCTACTAAACTTTATGCCTTTGATATCCAAGCTAAAGCTAAGGAAAATACACAAAAACTTATAGGAAATAGAGAAAATTTTACCTTTATTTTAGATAGTCACGAAAATATCGATAAATATGTTAAAGAAAAAATTGATTTAGCTATTTATAATCTAGGTTATTTGCCAAAAGCCGACAAAAATATTACCACCAAGAAAACTTCCACCATAAATAGTCTAAAAAAACTTTTAGACCTATTAAACAAGGACGGGAAAATTTTTATAAGTGTTTATCCAGGCCATAAAGAAGGAAAATTAGAAGCAGATGCCCTTGACGCCTACCTTGGAAATTTGGATCAAAAACTTTTTACAGTCCTAAAACTTTCTTATCCAAATCAAAAAAATACCCCACCATATCTTAATATTATAAGCAAAAAATAGTGGCAATCTTTCGCCACTATTTTTTAATTGTAGAAAATTCTATTTTACAACCATATAAGTATCGCCAATTTTCTTGATCGTTGAATTTTTTAGACCTGTATCTATTGTTGTAAGTCCCAAAGGTCTATTTTTATCTTCATCTATGATTCTACTGTATCTCATTTGTTCATCGCTTTTTAGAAAATAATCATAAATCACAAAATCATCGAGATTCGTCACATAACCATCGTCAAATTTTAAAGTTGGATCATCCCAAGTTGTATCGACATTCATCCAATTTCCGTTAATTTTTACCATGTTCCAAATATGTGACTCTGAATTTTTTTTAGATATTCCAGTTGCATATCTTACTTCAAGACCTGAAAGAGATGCTAATTTGTCAAACAAGGTTGCATAGGCATTGCAAACACCACCATTGCCAAAGATAATGCTTGATGGATTGTAAATAGAATATCCACCACTTCTCTTTTTGCTATCTCCTAGGTTATATTGATTTTGCATTACAATAAAATCGTGGATTTTTAAAGCTTTATCAAAGTCGGAATCAGAGGAACTGATATTATTTTGTACCCAATTATTGGCAAATTCTTCAACTTTTTTCTCAATCTCTTGATTTTCTCTGTAAGTAACTATAAATCTTGCAGAGTCCATATAGATTTTACTTCCATTTGACATTTCTGAATTATATTTGCTAGAAACATTGGCTTTTTCGTAAATGCTATAGAAAAAATACGGATTTTCCTTGCAAGTTTCTAAGAAATATTGGGAAATTTGGTCGTTATCTGCATAGGAATTGATATTTACTGTAAAATCTGTCTTTCTTAATCTTAAATTTTCTCTTATTTGATTTTTTACCCTTATTGCTAGAGTATCTTCGCTGCCGTATTTTCTTTTGAAAGCGTAAACTTCATTTAAGGTTTCTTGAGATTTTTTTAGAAGAACTTTAAGCTTTTCTTTTATGCTTCCCCTGACTGTATTAGGGTAATTTTCAAGCAAATACCTTGCCGCAGCAACTTTTGCTTCAAGTTTGCTCGGATCTAAATTATCTGCTAATTCTTTATTTGAAATGGCATAAGCCATATTTTTTTCGCCTAAATTTGCTGGCATTATTAAAGCCAGAGCAAAAATTATTGCAAGAATTTTTCTTTTCACTTATAACCTCTTTAAATTTGTATTTACTTAAACTATACGATTTTTAAGATTTTTATAAAGATAGGGATAAGAAAAAACACCCCAGGGGTGTTTAATCTTTATAATCTAATTATTTTTTTAGCTCTTTTAATAGTTTTTGAGATTCTTCTATTAGTTGTTGAGAATCTTTTAAGATTTTTTCTAGTTTATCTTTAACCTTGCTTACAGTTTTTGGATAGTTTGTTAGCAAATCCTTGGCTGCTGCAGCTTGTTTTTGATTTACAGCTATAGCATCTTCAAGTCTTATGATATAAGCTTTTCTATTGTTTTCTTTTATGAATGTATCTTTTGCATTTTTAAGATCTTTAGCTTCCTTCAAAAATTCGTAGTTGCTTGTTTTGTCATCGTCTACAAGTTTTTTGGCATAATTATATTCAAGCTTTAGATCATCGTAGTATTTCTTGTTATAGTCATATCTACCAATTGTTTCTAGGGCATTTTTTGCTTCATAAATTTGAATTTCTAGTCCTACCCTATATTTTGCTTTTTCCATAATTGGATTTGTTTTATCAGCAATTTCGCTTTTTGCCTTGCGTATTTGCTCATAAATTTCTTTAAATTGTTCTTCTGTTGAATTTTGATCTTCTACTAAAGTTTTAGCAGTATCCATTGCCAAAACATAAACTAGCTTTAGGGCATCGTTTGAATCTTTGTAATCTTCACTTTCTTTATAATTAGCATCTTCTTTGATATATCCTAACAAAAGATCTTTGTAAGATGTTTTTTCGCCTTGTGCAAAACTTACATTTGAATAAGATTTTCCACCAGCAAGTCCTGTTAGGGAAAAGACTAATGCTAATCCAATAGCTGCTACTTTTTTAGTTTTTATCATTGTTGCTCCTTAAATATTTAATTGCTTTAATAGGCTTTCAGCTTCTTTTACAAGAGCTTCTGAACTTTTTAGTATATTTTGAAGTTTGCCTTTTACTTTTGCAACTGTTTTTGGATAATTTGTTAGTAAATCTCTTGCCATATTAGCCTTTATTTTGTTATCATTCAAAGCTTTTTCCAACTGATTTTTGGTATTTATTTTTTCAGCAATTTTTATCATGGCATCTTTGATATCTTTTTTAGCCTTATTTACCATAGCTGTTGCATCTCTAAGTTCGTCATAACTTGCATCTTTTTTTGCCAAAACAAGTTTTGCATTTGCTATGGCTTTTTCATACTCACTTTTTAGCTCTTGGCTTGTGTAAGTATAATAAACTTCTGAATTTACAACTTTTATTGTATCATCAACTGCTTTTTGCAATTGTTCTTGTTGATTTTCTGGGGTATTTACATTTTCATCGATGCTTGTTGCAAGGGCTTTGTTATTTTCCATGTTAAAGCTCATTGCAAAAAAGCTTATCGCAAAGATTGAAACTAACAACTTATTTTTAATTTTCATTGTTAAAAACTCCCTCTAATAGGAAATAAAAAGTTTTTAGCTACTTCTTATCCTCTAGTTTTGCCATGTTCAGCTAAGTATTGGTCTACTTCTTTGATTATAGCTTTAGAATCTTTGATTAGTTTTTCTAATTTGCCCTTAACTTTTTTAACTGTATCTGGTGTGTTTTCTAATAACCATTGTGCAGCAGAAACTTTTGTTTCGTTAGATTTTTTAGCAGCTTTTAATTCTTCTATTAGTTTTGCTAATTCTTTTTCTTCTTTAGTATCAACTTTTACTAATGATTTTTTAGCTTCTTGTAAAGCTTCAAGGCTTGTTTTGTATTGATCTAGAGTTGAATTTGCAGATTCAGCTGTTGTTTTTGCTGCTATTAAAGCTTTCTTAAATACATTGTAAGATTTTTCTGTGTACAAAGATTTATCTAATTTTTCTGCTTCAGCTATTTCTTTTTTAAGATTTTCAAATACTTTTTCCTTATCGGATGAGTTTATAATGTCATTTCTAGCATCTTTTAAAGCTTTTAGGGCATCATTGTATTCTTTCGCGCTAACATTGTCACCTTTTAATAGGACCTTGTAAGCATCTGTTTTTGCCTTATCATAAGCTTCTTTTTGAGCTTTTGTTGCTTTTTTGTAGTAAGTATCTTTGAATTCTTTATCCTTGTAATATAGGTCAAATAATTCAGAGTTTTCTACTGCTTTACCATCTAAAGCTGCCTTTTTTTCTTCAGCATATTTTAATGCATCAGTTAATTTTTCTATAGCTGTTTCATATTCGCTATCTTTTGTATAATCTTTTACTTTTTCAGGACTATAATCACTTAGTGTTTTAATTAAATTATTAACAAGAACTGAAAAATCATATTTTGCACTTTCTTTTGTAGCATTGATATAAAGTACTGATTCTTTAACTTTTTTTAGCTCTTCATATTTACTTTTTGCAGTGTCATAAGCTTTTTTATATTTTGCTTTGCTAGCTTCTAATGGTGTAACTACTATAGTTGTATCAGTAGTTGTTGAGCTTGCGTAAGATATTTTGTTTGCTGGTAGTAAAAAAGATACTCCAAGTGCCAAAACTAATCCTGCTTTTAAATATTTTTTGTTTTTCATAAATTTCTCCTTTTTTTTTACAATAATTTTAATTTACTTAATTATTTTTTTAATAAATCTTGGTATTTTTCCTGGATATTTACTTTTGAAATTGTAACTTCTTCGCCTGTTAGGATTTTCAAAAATTCAGCTGCATCTTTTCTCAATTTATCAGATTTAACAAGTAATTTTACTAATTTTTCTTCTTTGCCTCTGATAGTTTTTGGGTATTTGTTTAAAATTTCTTCTAAGGCTTTTACTATTACATCATTTTTCCTTAATGATTCTCTTAGATTTTTTACATAATCCTTTTCTTCAGCTTTTTCTTCATTTTTGCCATGAACTACAGATTCTGTAGTTGTGGTGGTTGTTTCTCCACCATTAGGAACTTCTAATCTTTCTCTTGGAGTTGGAGTATTTCCTGTCAATATATCCATCTGATCCATATTATCGTAGATTTTATTGATAAGATTTCTAGCATCAGATTCTGTTGCGTAGGATACACTTGCCCCTAGACTTGCCAAGCAAATTGCCATAGCACAAATTTTTATAAGTTTTTTCTTTCGCATATAAAACTCCTTACAATATTATTACAATCTTGTACTAATTATGTACCCGATTTCATAATCATTAAACGTTTTTTTGAAGTTTTTACAATTAATTTATAAATTAGATCCTAAAAAGGATCTAATTTTATTGTTGGCTATTCAATTCGTCTAAGGCTTTTTGAGCTTCTTCTAGTAGGCTATTTGAATTATCAAGCATTTCTTCAAGTTGTGGTTTGATATTTGCAACTTGTTCTGGAGCCATATCTAACAATAATTCTATTGCGCGAGCTTTTGTTCTGTTGTCAAAAATTGCTTGTTCAAGGCTAGCTTTTGGGTCAGCATCAGAGTTTGCATTTTCTCCTGCTTTTTCATCTGTATTTTCTGTATCTGCAGTTTGGGAATCATTATTTTCTGTTTTTTCTTCAGAATTTTCATCTTTTTGATTTTCGTCTTTATTTTCTGCATTTTTATCATCTGTTGCATTTTCTGTTACAGGTGCTTCTTCTTTTGGCACTTCATTGTCTTTTCCATTGCTCATTAGCTTATCACAACCTGTAAGTGTAAAGCATGCAATAAGAGCTGCAAGTAAAATTTTCTTTGTTTTCATAATTTTCTCCTTTTTATTTTTTATTTTTTCTTATTTTTGTCTTTTTTGCTTAATAAGAAATATCCGCCCAAAGCTACTGCTAGAACTCCTAATATTGGTCCTAATGATTCTATACCCGTTCTTACTATTGATCCTGGATTTATTGTATTAGGTATTTTTCTTGTTGTTGTAATTGGAGTTGTAGTTGTAATTGGTGTAGTTGTTCTTACTGTTGCATTTGCTCCAGCTTTTGGAATTGCATTCGTCAATTCTTTTTCGACTTCAATTAAATCATCCATTGTTTTGTCAGATTTGATTAGGCTTTCGATTTTTTCTTTTATACTAGCTTTAAGTTTTAAATCTGTAATCTTTGATGCATTGTCATTGTAATTTTTAACTAAAGCTTCTAAGCGTTTATCGAACTTGTCGCCATCTAATTTTTCTTTGGCTTCTAGTAATCCATCTTTAGCTTTTTTGAGGTCTTCGTCTTTGCTATCTTTTTGTTCTATAAGTTTTTTTGCATCTGCCAAAGCCTTGTCATAAGCTTCTCTTAGGCTCTTTTGAGCTTTTTGATATTTTTTGCTAGCTTTTAGATCCAAATCTTCAGCTATCAACTTTTCGATTATTTCCTTATCAGAAACAGTTGTGCTTGGCTTTTCTTCTTCTGGATTTTTGTTATTTATGATTTCTTGGAATTCTTTAACATTAAGAGCTGCTTCAAGATCGCTTAAAATTGATTCTAACTCATCTTTTTTAGTTTCAGTGTTTATATTTCTTACACGATCTACAGCTTTTTTAAGTCTATCTCTTGCAATTTGTGGAGTATTTTGGAAAGCTTTGCTTTGATATAATTTTTCCACATTTTCCATTTTCATTGTAATCTTAAATTTAAGTATATTTTCTTCATTAGGATTGTTGATAGTTATTATTGCATTGTCGAGCTTTTGGCTTAGAAGTTTCATAGCAGCATAATCTTTTGATTTGCTTTTTAGCATTTCTTCAGCTTTTGCTAAAAGTTCGTCAAAATATGCTATCAATTCTTTTTTGTCTTTTTCAGTAGAGTTTTTGAAGTTTTCGTATTCTTTTCTTGCTTTTAATGCTTTAAATGATATTACACTTCCTCTAAGGGCAAGTTCTTTATCGTTCATCTCATCATTGATGAATTTTATATATTCGCTTAATTTTTCATAATCTTCTTTATAAGATTCTTCTTTATTTCCTTTTAAATCTTCCTTGGCTTTTTGAATTAACTTTTCGTATTTACCAATAATTTCTTTTGAATTTTGATCTGCACTTTTTGCCTTATATTTTTCAGAATTTCTAAGTTCGCCATCTCTATTGATTAAATCATTTAGCTTATCCTTATAAGATGAACCTTCAACCAAGAAAATTCCACCTTTAGCTTTATTTACATCAGCAATCGCCTTTTCAAGGTCTTCTTTGCTAACTTTGCTCTTATCATTTGCATAAGTTGCTAGGATTTCCTTAGCTTTGGAAATTGCATCGTCATAGGCTTTTTTCTTATCTTCACTTGCGTTTTTGTAAGAAACTTTCTCTGTAAGTTCCTTATTTTCATTTACAAGCTTATTTAAGTCTTCGATTAATTTTTCAACGTCTGTCTTTACTTCAACTGATTGATTATAGCCGATATTTTTTAATGCATCATTTATCAAAGCCTTTGCTTGGTCAATTTCTGATGATGTTACGCCTTCTTTTATAAGTTTATTCTTAGCATCGCTAATGGTCTTATCATAAAGTTCTTGTGCATCTTTTTTAGCGTTCTTGTATGCATCAGATTCTTTTACTTTATTATTTTCGTCTATAAGGGCTTTAAGTTCATCTTTTGCCTTTTTAAGCTTTTGATCTTCACTTGTAGATTTTTCAGATCCTGCAGTTTTTGTCTGTGGTGGTTTAACAGAAAGTCTTGCAACTTTTATAGAATTTATAGCTTTTTGAATTTTTTCTAAATCTTTGTTTGTATTATTTAGAACATTTTTGCCATTAGCAAGAGCGCTCTTGTAAGTATTTTGGGCGATCTTATTAGCATTTGTAAGATCACTTGGATTTTCATTTACTAAATTCTCTAATTCTTTTGTAAGTCTATTAAGCTCGGTGTTTTTGCTATCTAAGCTTTCAAGTGCCTTATTATAAGCAGCCAAAAGTTCATTGTAATTATCTGTCAAATCTTTGCTAGAAACATTTGCAGAGCCTAAAACATTTGCCACTTTATTTATAGCATCTGATAAAGGTTTAACTATATTTATATCTTTGATGCTTGCATTTTCTGGGCTTTGAAGCTTGTTTTCCTTATAGAAATTGTAGGCTTCTTTTTGCAAGTTCAAAAGCTTGTTGTGGACGCTAGCATAAGCTTGAGCGTCAGATTTGCTGATATTTTCTAGCTCATCTTCTTTAAGAGCTAATTTATCAGTATCTAATGCTTTTTCATCGATAATTAAGCTTATTGTTTTGCTAAGATCGCTATTAGCAGTATCAATTTCTTCTGTTGTTTTTTCAACATCTTCCAAAATGCTTTTTGCAGAATTTATCTTTTCTGTCAAAGCGTTTTTGCTGGTTTCATCTAGAGTTTCTTTGGCTAATTTGTCAGCCATAGCAAGGCTTATTGAAAGAGCTTCTCTGGATTCCAAACTTTCATTAAAGCTTTTTCCAAGACCCATCTTAGCTGTTTGGATTTTTTCAAACAAAGCATTTATAGTTTCTTGGTCGGTTTTTGTATTTTCCTTAGCTTCTTTTATAGCTTTTTCATAGGCTTCTTTTTCTGTTGTAGTTGAATTTTTGTAAGCTTGACCATTTTTAATATTTTCAAACTCATCAACTAATTTTTGTAAATCTTCGCTAGTTTTTTCTTCTTTTTGTGTAATTTCGCTAGCATAAGAAATTCCGGTAAAATTCCTACTTGCTGGTGCAATAGTACCAAAAGATAAAGCAATAGCTAAAACACTTGTGTAAACTTTTTTCTTATTCATAAACTCTCTCCCGGTATTTCGTAATTCTAGGCAAAATACCTATTAATAGTTACAATAATTATACAATAATTATCAAATTGTGTCAAAAACCAAAGCTTTGATAAAACTTGCCAAAAGCTTAAAATTTCAATAAATAAGCCCCACAAGGATTTTAATCAGATTCTTTTGGTCAATTAATTTTAAAATAAATTTTTTCTTTTAACTTTGCATATTTTTATTAGATAGTATAATTAGTCTGTATTACACAAAAAAAGGGGAGAAATATGAAAAACAAAAAATTTTTATTAATATCACTTGTTTTTGCCTTACTTTTACCACAAGCAGCTTGCTCTAGCAAAAATACAAGCGAAGAAAAACAAGCAACTGTAAGCGAAGATGGCAAAAAAGAAGAAGAAAATAAGGATGAAGCAAAAGAAGAAAATAAGGATTCTATGCCAGCTGGAGATTGCTGTGGTGGAGCAGTTCCAAACCAAGAAAAAAAATCTGAAATCTACCAAAAAGAATTTTCTTACTTGCCAGAAGGCTTTGTAGAAAACTTTTCTGACAACAAAAAAGACCTAAGAACGGTTGAATATGTTGATGAGAAAAGCCCAGCAAAAAAAATAACCCTCCAACTTTGCGATAACGATAAAACATTCAAGGAATTTGTAAAAGTAGCTGACAAAACAGAAGAAATAGACATAGCCGATCAAAAAGCTCAATTTTGGGATGATGGAGCCTTTAGATATATAGTTTTAGACAAAGGAACTTACAAAATTTTCGCAAGAAGCACCTTGGATAAGGAAGAAACCATCAAGGTTGTCGAAGCAATCAAATAAAATGATAAGCACTCTAAAAAGAGTGTTTTTATTTTGAAAATTTTTAGCAAATAGATGATAATACTAATAAGATTTACAAAAGGAGAAAAAATGCTTAAAATTTATCCAGTTTATTTTCTAATCTACGCCATGGCAGGCTGGCTCTTAGAAGTTGCCTTTAACGGTATAAAAAACAAAAAATATATCAACTGTGGAGTTTTAAACGGGCCTTGGTGTCCCATGTATGGACTTGCAGCAATCCTTATAATCATAAGCCTTGATTTTTTCAAGATAAATAACAAGATCGCCCTATTTTTCATAAGTATGTTTGTGGCAAGCACAGTTGAATTTATCACAGGTTTTATCCTAGAAAAATTATTTGGCAAAAAATGGCGGGATTATTCTGACAGGAACTTTAACCTCTTAGGCTATATTTGCCTAGAATATTCCTTGATGTTTGCGGCAGTTGGCTTTATCTTCTACGATGCGATCCATCCAAGCATCAGCCAATTAGTAGGAAAGATCCCGGAGAATTTCTTAATAATAACAAATGTAATAATTGGAATTGCCTTTGTCATCGACACATTCGCCGCAGTAAATTCTATCCTTGGAATCAACAAGAAATTTGCCCAAATAGAAAAATCTTCCGAAAAAATTGGCGAATTTACAGACGAACTTGGAGAAAAAATAGCCGAAAGAAGCATAGAAAAAGCAGAAAAATTAACAGAAGGCAAAAAAGAAATAGATGAGAAAAAACTTGAGATTAGAGAAATTTTCGACAAATACGGAGAAAGAAGACTCCTAAAAGCCTTCCCAAACCTTATAAAAGACTTGGAAGATAAGAGAAAGGAAATAAAAGATTAGGGAATTACTTTGAGATCTTTCGACTCCAAACATCTATCGATGTTTTCCGCTTACTATGCCAAAGCTTAGCTAAGCAATGATTGTATTAAATTTGTGTATAAATATATTTAAAAAATACAAAAATGCCCTTTCTGGAAAACCAAAAATCAAAAAAATCTCTACAGCCTAAAATTTCCAACAAAAAACCAGCCTAGGTTTTCCTAAGCTGGTTTTTGCTTTATAAAATTTTGACAAATTTTATTTTCTAAGCCTTTAATCTAAGAGTTTTTTTCTTTCTTTGATAAAAATCATAAATCAAAACTCCCACAAGCATCACTACAAATCCACAAAGAGCGTAGAACAATGTTCCATTTCCTCCAGTAAATGGATAAATTGCTTGTTTGTTTACAATTACCATCGGATCTGGTTCTTTGATTTCTTTGCCGCCTTCAGTTTTCTTAGTGTATTTTATATTCTCATAAGTTCCTGCTTCTACAGATTTTTCTATAGATTCAATACTTATTGTTCGAACTTGGTCAATATCTGCTCCATCATTGCCTTTAGGAAGTTTTAATGTCTGTGTGATAGAAGTTTTTGTGCTTAGATTGCCACTATCATCAGTATTTGTAGATTCTAATTTAGCTCTTAGCACTATCTTAAAGCTATCAGTAGATTTGATAGGATCTGTTGATTTTGTATCGTTGATTTTCTTTAATAAATTATGGAAGCTAAATAAGATATTACTACCGTTTGAACTTAATATACCACTGCTGATGTCTTTTACTTCAGTCCATGTTTCATCATTCTTTGATTTTTTATGGTAAATCTTTACTTCTGAGACGTTTGCACCATTTCCTCTCCAATTAAGTCCAATGTTATCAGCTATTAGTTCAAAGTGTGATTTTGGGATTGTAGAAGTAGCACTCTCATCACCTGGATAATAGGTAAGTTCCTTATTATCTCCATTAACAATGAAAGTCATCTCCAAATCCTTAGGCTTTTCTTTCGATTCATCTTTCTTAATATTAATATCAGTAAAGGTCTTTTCTTTTACTTCTCCATCAGCAACCGCAAACTCCTTGACATAATCTCTAGGTCTGATATGACCATGTGGAGCTTTAATTTCTTTTAGTGCGTAGTAGCCATTTTCATAGAATTTGAACTCTACTAGACCTTTGGCATCTGAGGTGAATTTTTGTACTTCTTTGTATCCATCCGGAGCTGTTTCATCTTTAATTAAGACTAATCTTTCAGTTTTACCATTAGCCGTCTTTTCATATAGTTTAAGATCTTTTGAATAAGCCTTATCCTCAAGATTTTTCTTATACCAAACTTCAAACTCAGCACCAGTTAGAGGATTTTTTCCGTCTGGGCCAGTTTTCTTAAAGATGATCTTATGTTCTTTCCTGTTTACTATTGTTATTGGTACTACACCTGGTTCTTCAACATATTTTTCTTGTTTTTGTCCCTTTCCATCCTTGTAGTATTCTTTTCTGAAAATCTTGCCACTTTCATCTACTTTGAATTCAGCTACTGGACCATCTGGTTTTACATATCCTTCTGGTGCTGTAGTTTCTTTTAATTGATATTCACCTTCTGGAAGCTCAGAATATTCAATCAATCCATTTTCACCAGTTGTAATTGGTTGGCCATGAGAATTCCACTTTTCTTCACCAATCTTTTTGTAAAGTTGGAATGTTGCACCTTGTAGCGCTGCTTCATCAAAATTGTTTACTTTCTTAAACTTAATTTTATTTGAAGGGTTAACTGCTTGGATAGAAAGTTTGGCATCTGCTGTTGATTCATTTTTGAATCCATAGACCCCATCAAATCTGTCAACAAATAATTTTCCTCTATAATAATCATATAATTGAAGAACACTTTCTGCTTGATAAGATGATTTATCTTTACCTGAAACTCTACCTGTTACTTTAACAATATATGAGTCTCTAGAAGACATACCATTTTCAAATGGAAGCTCTAATAATTCTCCTTTAGCCATGCTTTGTCTTGATACACCATAGCCTGATCTTGTTATGTTGGTACTATTTTCATTAACTCCAAATGATTCCGGCATATCATTCTCAACATTAGTATTGTTGGATAATCTGTACTTAGTAATTACTACATTTTCTACATCTTGACTAGGAATATAGTAGAAAGAATTTGTACGTGAATTTTCTTTATCCCTATTAATGTAGAAGTAGTGAAGGAATTCTCCAGTTTCTTGATTATACTTAACTATCTTGGAGGTCATATTTAGATAATCAATTCTATTATTATCTTTTTCCATTCTAAGATCATAAATAACCTTGATGTCTTTATATTGACTTGTATCTTTTCCAATTCCAAATCCAACTTTTTGACCGCCAAAAGTTCCATCTGAGGTTTTTACTTTGTATAGGTCTATAAATCCAGTAAGCTTGTTTGAAAAATCAATTAAAGTATAAGTGTCGGCATATTTTGTGAATGTGTAAGTCAAAGTTCCAGCTTCTCTATTATAATCAGCTTTTGCTATAGTACCTACTCCATCAGCAACTACATCCAAATTTGATATGCTGTTTTCAAAAATTCCGTGTAGGTCCATATTGTCACTTATATTTAGTACAAAATAGTCACCAGGATTAATCTTTGTGTTTTCTGCAAGTGTGAACTTATTAGTAAATTCCATACTTTCACCATAATGTGGATGGATTTCTCCTTTTTTTCTTGGTGTTTTGGATTCTGGATTTAATACCTTCATTTCAGTGGTTTCAAGAGTAATCTTATCTGATAAATCTTTTCCAGTTCTTGCAATATCGCCAGAATATGGATCTAGACCTTCACCACCTACTGTAAAGTGCCATACTTGCTTAGTATTAATGTGTCCATCAGGAGATTCAATTTCTTCTAGTTTGTAGTTACCTATTTTAAGTCCTTCAAATGATAATTTACCATCTGTTCCTACTGTTTTTTCAACAGGTTTTGAAACATCTGTTAGGTTTGTAAGTCTAAACTTAGCTCCTGCTGTTAGTTCGCCTTTGTCATTTGCTGTACCTTTTAAGGCAGTTCCATTTTCATCAACTTTATTGATCATTACACTACCCTTACCTGGCTTTTCGTTTACGATTTTACCCATGTTCTTGGCAGTGGCGCTTGTAACATAGTCTACTAGCAAGCCGTCTTTTTCAGTGGTTGATTTTTCTTTGATATATTGGTAAACACCATTTGCCTTATCGTATTCTAGAGAAATATATCCGTTAGAAGTTGGTGTTATTTGGATTTCACTTAACTTATATGTGTCCTTTATAAGCTTTCCTTCTTTGTCCTTTATTTCTCCTGGGAATTTGATACTCAAATCTCTTAAAGGCACTTCTTTAGTTTTATCCAATGGATTTATAATTCTGGTTGTTTCCAAATCAGCATTCTTAGCATCCTTAAATTTGATGACTTCATTAGTTACTGGATCGTGCATTTCTAATTCTTCAAATTTGTAAGATTTATCATTTCCTGGGAAATAGAATCCAACTGTATCTACCTTAATGTTTTCACCAGTTCTAGGGTCGGTTATCAATTTTGAAACTATACTTACTGTTTCAACTGAGAAATGTAGAAGTGGTCCATCAATTGGTTTGTATCCCTTTGGAGCTTGTACTTCTATTAGTCTATAACGACCTGGTTCAAGTCCTCTAAAACCAAAGTAGCCGTTGAAAGCAGATGATACGTAAGAGCCTTCTACTTCTTCATAGATTCCTTCTCTTACTCTCTTTTCAAGCTTGAATACTGCACCTTCAAGTCTTCTCTTAGTGATTTCTTCTACACTATCTTTGTCAGTTTCCTTACCGTGTTTAGAGAAGGTGATGTTGTATCTTTCTGCATCATTTTCAATACTAAGTCCTTCTTGAGGAACTGTATTTGTTTTATTTGAAGAGTATAGGGAACTAATGTCGATGCTTGTTTTTATAGTACTAGATGGGTTCTTATATCCTTGAGTGCCTGGTGTAACTGTAGGTGTTATTTTACCTGTTATATATGGATCGCTTCCTATATATACTTTCTTACCTAAAGCATTAGCATATTTTTGACCAGCTGGTTTAGAATTTGCCCAATTGTCTGCTCTAGTTTTACCGTAATTATATTCCAAGTATTGTCTAAGTGTTTCTGCACCACTTTGGAAAGATGCTTCGTCCTTACCATTTTCATCTTTAAGAGCTTTGTAAGTTATACGACCATTGTCGTTATATAATTGTTGGAATTCTCTTGCACCATCAAAGAATTCAATATCAATATCAATCTTTCCTAAATCTTCATCTGGTAAATCAGTTTTGTTGTTATTTACATAAGGATCTTTTAGTACTGGTTCAGTACTTGATGCAGTTCCCTCCTTATTTGTAAAGTTATAGTTAGAATCTATCGCTACTTCATTAGTAACATTTCTATCTATAATAGAAGTATCATAAAATCCTTCAATGTCTATATAGTAAACTCCTGGTTCAAGATTTAGTTGGTCTTCGTCAAATCCCCAGTCAAATGGTCTCCATCTTGCTGTGTTTACAACAGTTACATCTGGATAAGAAACGTCATAGTCATTTAAGATTTTAATCATTTGAGCTTCGTTCGGATCTCCATCTATTCCAGTTATCTTATAAGTTGACCTGTAAGCTGTCTTTACACCTTCTTTGATAGTAACTGGTGGAAGTCCTGGTCTGTCAATTTCTTCTCTTTTGTGTTTTGGTTTAATTTGAACGTTGACAGTTCCATTTTTTCCTCTTGTGTCAATATATACTCTTTGGATAAATGTTCTTGATTCTGTATCAATATGAGTGATTTTTGTTGCGTATTTTACACCATTTGCTTCTTTTATATCAAGATTTTTATTTTTTTCAATAAAGCTTTGTGGTGTTTCTTCTGGTCCTTTGTATTTTGCTACTAGTTGACCATTTTCTTCCACAACCTGTACTTTCCAAGGAGCATTTGCTTTTCTATAGCCTAGTGGGGCTGCTGTTTCTTCAATTACATAATATCCTTCTGGCAATCTAACTGGCTTATCATTTTTATCCTTAAATTCAACAAGTCCTTTATCATTTGAAGTTCCTGTTTTTACTCCAAAGTTTTGGTCAAATGTCTCGTATTTTTCATCAGTTTTTCTGATGGTAAATATAGCACCTTCAAGTTTTCTGTCGTATCTGTCTTTTTTGTAAATCTTAAGATCAAGACCTGTTTGCTTGTTGGTAATTTGAGCAACTTGACCATTCTGTATTTCAGTTCCTAAATCTATCTGCTTAAAGCTTGCAGTAACACTTACATTAGCGGCTGGCATTATAAATGAGTTATTTGTAACTTGTACAGAATCGCCATTGTCAGCTGTTACTGTAAATTTATCTAATTCATAACCTGATATTGCTGTGGCTGTTAGAGTGACTGATGCTCCAGCTAAAGCAGAATCTGTACTTGCAGTAACCGAACCATTTTGTATATCACTAGCAATATTAACCTTGTATTTGTAAGTTTGTGGATCTTTTACAAATGTTGCAGAAATTGTGACATTGGATTCTGGCATTGTAAATGAGTTATTTGTAACTTGTACAGAATCGCCATTGTCAGCTGTTACTATAAGTGTGCCAAGCTTAAAGCCTGGATTTGGTGTAGGTTTAAGATTTACAGTTGTTCCTTTTGTTGCAGTGCTAGCATCTGCACTTACTCTTCCATCTATAATATTTTCATCTATCTTAATATTATAAGCAGTATCTTGTGGTTTTTCATAAGAAACGTTAACTCCTACATCTGAGGTCGGCATTGTAAAAGTATATGTTGTTTCATTTACTTTTGTATATGCCACAGTGCCACTTGTGCTATTAATACTTAGCTGTTTTAGCTTAAATCCTGTTTGTGGCGTCAATGTAAGTGTAACGGTATCTCCAGCTTTTATATTTTCGCTTGGACTTGCACTTATTGTTCCGTTTTCTTGAACATTGATATAAACTTTATAAACTTTTTCAAAAACAGCACTTATTATTACATCTGATGCTGGCATTGTAAACTTATTGCCATTTAATCTAACAGGATTATTAGTGCCTTTTTCTAATACTTGTAAGCTATTTTCCTTATATTTATAGCCTTGATTTTCACTAATAGTTAGACTTATCTCTTTTCCTGCTTCAGAGCTTGTTGGATTTGCTCTTACAGAACCACCCAAAGAAGAATATTCAGTAATATTGTATTTACTTCCAATGACTGGCACATTTGCTTCATTTGTATAAGATTTTTCTAACCAACACTTGTTACCGTGTTGCCCTCCAGTATAAAAGTTATAGTTTGAACCTAAACCTATTGGATAGTTTTCATTATAATTTGTTTCAACTTCTATCAAGATGGTTCCTGGATATCTTGTGTTGATATCATTAGTTTGAATTTTCTTGGTACCTTCTGCTGTAAATCTAATATTTTTACTTATATCAGTTTTACCAGCGATAGCATCTATATCCGAACTTTTATTGATATTAGCTAGACTAGTACCATCAGGTACTTGGTAAACTCTTGTCGTAACTTCACTCGGACTTATATCGTACTTATCATAAGCTCTGTGGAATTTGATGTTACGATTTTTCTTAGCATAACCTTCTTTGTATATGAATACTTGTTTGTATCTATTGTGTTCTTTGTCAATTTCGATTATCTTTGTGTCAATTAACTGTCCGAATTCTGAATCGGAAGCATCTTCTCTCTTTGTTGGTTGAGTTGAGCTTTTATTGTCTACAACTTTCCAACCATTTCCAGCTCTTAGCGGATTTGCTAAATCAACTAAATTTCCGCCAACTTCAAGGCCAGAATTATCACTGCTAAAGCTTTCTAATAGGTTTCTTCTCATTGGATTAGCAAACAAACTTCTAACAGATGCTGCTGATACATTGTTAAGATTTTCTACAGATAGATTTGTGTTTGGATTACTTATTCCAGCATTATTAGCTTTGATATAAATTTTTCCATCTTTAGTTATTGTAACTGTCCAATCAGTATCGGCTTTTTCATAACCTGGGGCTGGTTTTTCTTCTACTAGTGTATATTTACCAGGTTTTAGACCGTCAAATGAAACCATACCGTCAGATCCAGTGGTCATAAATCTTTCGTCTTGGCTTGGATCTGGTCCTGTCAGTTTGAAAACTGCTCCTGGAATTGCTGTAGTTTTATCTTCCTTAACTTTTTTGATTTTAAATCCATATGTTTTGAGACTATTTGTTACATCAAGCGATCCTTCTGCTAGGTATGAACCAACTATTGTACCGCCTGTATCACTTACAAGGCCTGCAGTTTTGATGTCGGAAACTCTTTCGTAGTAATCGGACTTCCAGTAGGTTGTGTTACCTTCTCTCCAGTCCATACCTGTACCTACTCCACCGCTTTCGTCTTTGTAAGGTACTTTGACATCAACTACTATCGGCTTATTTGTAACTGGTAGGTCTAGTTTTAGTCTAGTTTCTCCAAAATGGGAATTGTTGGTAGATTTTTTTACTTTGTCAGTAATTTCAGTAACTTTATAAGATGCAAGTCTTAAGTCTGATATTAGACCAGTAACCTTACCATCAGTATTGCCACCTGTTTTCGGTTCTAGAGTGAATATTTTTACATCTTCAGTGCCCGCATACCAATCCATATTTGGATATTCTGGTTTTTCTCTATGGATTGTAGCTGCAGTTACTCCATCAACTCCTACCGTTTGTCTTGCTTCTGGGTTTATTACATATCTTTGGACTACATATTTTTCTTTCTTATTTATAGCAATAATTCTTGTACCCAAATACTCAGCCTTTTGATTATTATCTACCCAACCAGTCCATCTATTGTCATAGTTTGACCAGCCTGATGTGTTCCTATTTTTAACATCAACCCATTCTGTACCTTCATCTCCAAGAAGTGATTTTTCTACAGTTACATCTTCTTTTGGATCTGAATAGTTGTAGACTTTTGTTTTGCCATCTTCTACTCTTAGAACCCATCTTTTATTAAGTGGATTATAGCCTGTTGGTGGTTCATCTTCTTCAAGTATATAATTCTTGCCTTCTGTTAGAGTTGCTTTAAATTCTACAATACCATTTGGTCCTGATGTTGCTTCAGCTGAGAAATTTGGATCGTCTGGACTTGTTATCTTAAATTTTGCTCCAGGAAGTGGCTCTCCCTTGCCGTTCTTTTTGTAAACTCTAAACTTTTGTCCAACTGGTTTGTTTGATACTGGAATATTAATTTTATTTCCAGTATAAAGTTGACCTACACCTGTAATAGATGTTTCTCTTATTCTCACGCTACCGTCACTTAGAACTGTAACTTGCCATTTTTTGTTAGTAAGCTGATAGTCTTTTGGTGCTTTAGTTTCTTCTAAAGAATATCTTCCAGGTGCGATATTAGCAAAATCAACTTCACCATTAGCATTAGATGTTCTGTAAATTGTCTTGTTATTTTCATCTGTTAAGGCAAAAGTTGCTTTAGGAAGTTTCTTTCCTTGATTTGTTTCGTCGTATTTTGTTAATTTAAAAGAACCTGGAGTATATTTATGATTTATTAAACCAATTACTTCTTTATAATATTTTGGTATTTCTCCGCCAGTTTGGTCACCTATGGCTGTGTTTACATTGGCCTTGGATGCGAAAGCTGATGTAAGGTTACCATCATACATATAGAAAGCTCTCCATTTTTTATTAAACTGGTCTATATCGGTAATCTTAAATGTTTGTTCTACTACATATCCACCCTTTTCTCTTGGTTTTGGTACTTTTACAACAAGAGGAGCCTTGCTAATAGCTTCTGTAGCTAATTTTTCATTGGTTTTTATATTAGCTGGATTATAGTTAATATATATACCATTTTGTGTCCTTTCACTCCCACTTTCAGGATTTATTGCTTGATGTGCTAGTAAGTGGTAGATATTTGGATCTTGTTCTGGTCTTATACCCATTGATAGAGGCATATACTTATTTAAAGGAAGTTCTCCTAACCAATATTTTGCATAATCAGTTGCGTATACTTTTACATCATTAAGTTCATATAGAGGTTTATAACCCTTACCTGACCATTCTGCAATACGGTTGTTTTGAAAATCAGTTGTTAACCAGTTATATCTGACTGTTTTTGCACTATAACCTTCACCAAGTGGGTTTAGATATGTTAGAACTGTTACATACCATTGTCCGTCTTCTTTTTGGTATACATCTCTAAAGTAGTAAGACTGGTTAGAGTCGCCTGTCCCTGAGTGGTGGCGTCCATAGTCCGCATTTATTTCTTGGTTTAAAACAGGATTTCCATCCACATTAGCGACACCAGGAGCTACCTTTATAGTAAATGTATATTTTCCTGTTTCTCTTGCAAAGTATTTATCTGGAATTATACCCCTGAGGTTAATAGAAGCTGTTACATCTTTTTTTGCCTTATCGTTAAATACATAAGTCAATAGGTTGGTATCATAATCGAAGTATGGATCTGCAACTTCTACACCCTCAATTACAATCTTAGGGAAAGCAGAGAAATATTGGGTGAAGTCAAGGTTTCTATCGAATTGAATTTCAAATCTTGACCCTTTTGACACATTAGTTAAAGTAACATCGGCATGGTATTTTAGGGATTCATAAGAATATGCTTCCCAAATGCCTGTCTTAGTACCAATATCACCCGGTTCGTTTTCTAGGTATTCAAGTCTTTGGTTAACACTAGTTACTTTAGCCTTTGCTGAGCTTCCTGTTTCTTCACCCTTTTCAATGTAGTAATCTTGTCCTGTTTGTGGGGTTCCAATACCATCTTCAAATCTTGCCTTGTAGCTTACTTGACCTTGGTCATCAACTACAACTTCAAAATATACACCGTTTTGTTGGTAACCATCTGGTGCGGATTTTTCTTCTAATCTGTATGTTCCTGGTGGGAATTGTCCAAAGTCTGCTGTACCTTTGTCGTCAGTAAATTTATTGGCAATTACATTATCATTACTATCTTTAAGGACAAATTCTGCACCTTGAAGTCTTTCTCTATTTCCGTTGGTATCAAATGTGTCGCCAAATTTTGTTGCAGAAATTGGGCTTTTTGTAAATTCTTCGTTTGTTACTAAAATTTGATTTTTTTCGCCAGTTCCTTGTCCATTTGTTTTATTTAAAATAACGCTTTGAGTAAGTTTTGTTTGTCTAGCTGTATCTTTATCTGTCAACCAATCGTAGTCTAAACTAATAGATTGTTTGTTTCCTACATTTGCTTTAACTTTTACTAAGAATCCCCAGTCATTTTCAAATCTTTGTTGTGGGAAGTAAATTTGGTAACCAGTTTTTCCTGTGTATGGATCTGTAGTATTTGCTGTGCCTGTAATTTTGTTATTATTTGCAGCATTTATTACATTTTCCCCAAGTAAAGGAATGTATCCTTCAGCATTTTGTTGTTCCATGCTGTACTTAACGTTATTTCTATGTCCTGGAGATACGTCGTAAGCTTTTACATCTGTAATATTTACGCCTGGTATAGAAATATTAAGTCTTGTATTTCTATTTGTACCATCCGCACCATTATTGCTTTCTGGTTTTAGGTAAAGGTAGAACTCAACTTCATTTTGATTAGTTGTTCCATTGGTTGTTATCTTACCATAGTGCATAGCGTTCATATAGTCTGGCCAGTTAGGTGCACTGTCGTGTTGGACAAGTTTTGTCACGTTTTTGCCACCTGATAGCTGGATATTGCCACCATCTACACTGATTGTACCATCTTTTGCTATGGTGATTGTTTTTTGTGATTGGTCAAGCTTGTAACCTGCTGGAGCTTTTTCTTCTGTTAAAGTATAAGTTCCAGGTAGTACATTATTAAAGGCAGCTTTACCTTGGTTATCAGTAACTATAGATGGTTGATTATCGCCTAGTAATTTAAATCTTGCTCCTGCTAGTTTTTTGCTTGGATCCTTGCTATCAACTTTTACTACAGTAAATGTAACAGGGTTTGGTTTTGTTGTATCAATAGCAGAGTTGTGAATGTATTGACTTTTTGTATCTCTTTGATAGTAGTTGGCATTTTCGTTGTATTTGTAAGTTTTTCCATTTACTCCAACTGTATCTTGGTCGAATTTTTGTTCGATTTTATTTTCTCTTTTAGAAGCTTCGTGAGAATTTTCGTCAATATCCCAATATCTTGCGTTAGGAATTGTGACAAATCTTGTGGTCTCTCCAGCAGCGCCTTTATCTACATGTACTTTACCAAGTTCATTTCCTTTATTATCTTTTGCGATAAAGTCTTGTCCAGGCATAGTCATGCTTTGCTCTGGCAAGTTCCAAACTTGGTCAATGTATAGGTCTCTGAATTTAGAAATTCTTACACCAGAAATACTATAGTTATTTGGTTGATCTGCATTTGTTAAACTTGTATCTAATTGATAAACCGCAATATTTCCAACTTCTTGTTTGCCTTGAGGGTCAGATTCTTTTGTTGGAAGAGAATTGATATTTTTTGTTGTTCCAATTTGAACCATTTGACCTTGATCGTTTAGACCGTAGACTGCACTTTGTCCACTTGTTATATTTTGATTACCTTCTAGAGTTCTATCTTCAAGAGGTAGGCCCTTATTTTCATCCTTACTTGATACAGCATCTGTGATTGTCCAAGTAGCTTTATTATTAGATTTGAATTCTCCAAGGATTGTTGTTCTGTTATTAATTCCTGAACGAGTTGGTGTGAAATCTCTTATGGCTTCTTGGCTAAAACCATTGTCGTTTATTGATCTAACTGCACCTTTTTTCAAACCTTTATTGGCATTGTAAATAGATATATCGACCATATAAGAGCCTTGCCTATTTACAACAGGTGTATAGAAAGTATATATTGCTTCGTTGCCAGTTATATCTGGTTTGTAGTGAACTGAACTTGTGATTCCAAGATTTCCATCTATTGGGTTTTTTGTCAAAGCCCCATCACTTGTTATTTTTAATTCTTGACCATTTACCTTGAAGTTTTGAATTTCTCCAAGTCCTGATCCTTTGACTGTTGTAAGGTTTAAGTTAAAGCCTAGGCCATCTTTTAGGTCTTCATCAGCATTTACTTTTATAGTCCAGCTCATGCCAGTCATTACTCCATCTTCTACAACTGGTGTTCCAATTGGATCTAGGTCTAGCTTATAATCTGCCGATTCTACAATTTGTACTACATCATCTCTTCCATCTTCTATGATAGTATTTGTTACATTACCATTTTTATCTACTACCACTGGTAAAAGAGCTTTTGGATTTGTAACACCAAGTCCTGATACTTTGTTGATAACGGTGAAACTTTGATCGGCAGGGATATTTTTAGTATTGAAATCTACGTCAATATTTAAAGGAAGGTTTATATCTTCAGATATTTCCTTTGATATTTTATATCTTATGGTGTTTGTAGTCGAATCATATTCTGGATTAGCTATTACTTGTCCATTATAAACTATTGGTTTTAGAGTTGATGGGTCTTTTACCATTAGTTTTTCATCTAGGTGGAGATCAAAATATTGGTCAACTTTAATTGGACCAAGTCTATTTGATGTGTCAAAACGGGTTCTTATTGTGAATTTCTTATTTTCTAGTGGTGATGGACTTCGGCCTACAGGAGTAGGTATATTTTCTTTGCCAAAAAGCAAAGTTTCTAATTTGCCTAATAAGCCTTCTTTGTTTGAATCTTCTTTTGCTGGCTCGTCAATTTCTGCCTCTTGATTTGTTTGATTTTCAGTGGCAGTATTTGTTTTTTTGCTATTTTCTTCTGATTTTTCTTTATCCTCAGTATTTTCTTTTGTAAGTTCTTTTGTTTGAGGATTTTGATTTTCTTCGGTATTTGCTTTTATTTCTTCTTTTGGATAAATTTCATCTAATAGCTTTTCTAGGTCAATTTTTGCTACTTTGAATTTTTCCTCGTTTAATCCAGAAGTTAGGGTTATTAAGATTTCTTTTAAATTTTCTTTGTCTAAATCTTTTGCTTGATCTTTTAGATTATTTTTAAATTCTTCTTCGTTTATTTTTTCATCGTTGTAAGATTTGATATTTTGAGTTATTTCTTCAACTTTTGCTTGTAGGTTTTCATTAAGTTTATTTTCGCTTTTGTATTTATTTATCAAAGCATCTTTGTTTAGGTCGATAGGAGAAGCTGATGTTTGTTCTTTGCTTTGATCTGGCAAAGAATTTTCTTTAATTTCTTTATTTTCATCAGGCAAAGGATCTTCGTTTGAATCCTTATTTTCTTCTTCAGATTTTTTATCTTTACTTTCTTCTTTATAATAAGGGTTTTTTATTATTTTATTATTGTAGGTAAATTCTTTTGGGTTTGCGTCTTTTTTAACTTTGGTTGTTAGGGCGATTTTTGCAATAAATCCTTGTGGAATTTGTAATTCACTTTCTTTGGCAAAAGGAATTTCTTGGCTAAATTCTTTTTTTAGGATAAAGCCTTCTTCGTCTGCTTGGTAGAAGTCTACTTTGATTCGACTTTCTTTTGTATCTTGGTTTTCGTCTAAATTTATTTGATAATTTATGCTTTCCTTAGCTTCTGTTTGTGTATTTATTAGATAATCTGTCCAGGAAATTTCTGCTTTTTTATCCCCTAGAAGATTTGCTTCTTTGAAAGTTCCTTCAATTTGGTTTTCTTCTTCTATTATTTCTAGTTGGTATAAATTTTCTGGGTTTTCTTCTAAGATAATTTCTTGTGGGTTTTCTTTTTCTTCTTTTTGCTTAAAGCTTAATCTTTCTTGGTGGAGTATTTCTTCATTTTGATCTTTGATTACAAAGTCTAAAGAGTATATTTGATCTTTATTTTCTTTGATTTTTTCAAAAGTTTTTTCTTCTATTTGTGTGCTTAGGTAATAAACTACTTCTTGGCTTTCGCTTTCTGTGGTGGCTGATAGGGTTTCTATGTATTTATCTTGATTTAAAATGTTTGGAGTTTTTACTTGATTTTCAATTTCTACTTCATTGCCATTTTCATCTATGGTTGTTGTTTTTTCAAGCTTTAGTTTTTCTTCTTTGCTATTTTTGTTTATGGCAAAGAAAGCCTTGATTTTTTCTAAGTCATTTTCTTTGGCTTTTATAGCAATTCTATAAGATATTTGACCTGTTGTTTGTGATAGGCTCACGGATTTTTCTATTTGAAGTTTTTCAAGTTCTTCTTTTTTTATGTCGCTTTTTAAAAATGTGCTTTCTTTCTGATTTTGGGCAGACTTATCCCCTTGATTGTCCTCGACAGCTTTTAGGCCCATTAAACTTGTTTCTTTGCCGTAAATTTTTCTAGGATTTTTTGTTAAACTTTGTGCTAAAATTTGACTTGGAAATGTCAGAGTGAATACTAGAACCAACGCCAGTATTTTTACTAAAACTTTTTTTAATTTGCTTTTCATATACTCCCCTTAAAATTCATATTCTTATGTATGGTAATTTTTTATAGATTTTCATAAATTAAGTAAATTCATAAAGAAAAATGCTCTATTTTAAAATAGCACACACTTTTCCATTCTTATACTTATATTATACTATGAAAAGTATATTTTTAATATAGCAAATCCGGCGTTTTTTTAGTTTTATTTTCAACAAAACACAAAAATTACTAAATTTTTTTTAATTTTATTATTTTTAAAGAAAATAAGGACTATTGTTGGTAATTTCAAGCTTCTTTACCTTACAATAGTCCTTAATTTAATCTATTTTTTATTAATATTCTTTAGCTATTTCTCTAAGTACTTCAATAGCCTTGTCAATTTCTTCATCAGTATTAAAGTATGAAAAGGAAAATCTTACTATTCCTTGAGCCTCAGTTGCAAAATGTTCGTGAATTAATGGCGCACAATGAGCTCCAGGTCTTGTTTGAATGTCGTATTTTTCATCCAAAATTAGGGCAAGCTCTGATGATTCCATATCCTTTAAGTTGATTGAAACTATCGGAGAATATTCACCCTCTGGTTTTTTGGAATAAATTTTTATTCCTTCTATATCTTTTATGCCATCATAAAATCTTTTGGTGATTTCTTTTAGATGTTGGTGAATTTTGTCAATTCCCTCATCTAAGATAAATTTTATGCTGGCATCCATGGCAATTTGTGATATGAAATTGCTCGTTCCAACTTCAAAAACTGCCGGAAAATCTAGCGGATGATTTTTGTCAAAGGAATTAACTCCAGATCCACCAGAAAATACATTAGAAAAATCAAAATCGCCATTTTTTATAATTCCACCTGTTCCTGATGGTCCATAAAGTGACTTATGGCCAGTAAATACAAAGATGGAATTAGGATATTTTGAAATATCAAGATCCAAACAACCTGCAGTTTGAGCAATGTCTATTATCATTATGAGCTTATATTTTTTTGCATAAGCGTGAATTTTATCCAAATCATTTACATTGCCCAAAAGATTTGAGGCTTGATTTGTTATGATAAATTTAGTGTTTTCTCTAATAAGCTCTGGGATTTTGTCAAAATCTACATTGCACTTTTCATCAAAATCTATAAAACTAAGTTCTGCCCCGCTTTGATAAAGCGGTCTTAGAACTGAGTTATGCTCTGTTGTTGTAGTTATTACATGGTCATTTTCTTTTACCAAAGATTTGATTACAAAATTTAGGCCAAAACTTGCATTTTCAGTAAGGGCAATATCATTAGGATTTGCTATATGAAAAAGTTTTGCCAAGTCTTTCTTAGTTTGGAAAATTCCCATCATGGAGTTTTGGCTTTTAATGTGGCCGCTTCTTGAAGGGTTGCCCAAATCGTTGGTATTTAGCAATTCTATGAATTTTTCTTTTAAGGCATCTGGTTTGTGAAGAGTTGTCGCCGAATTATCAAAATACATATTCTTTTATCTCCCTTTTTTTGCCATCATGACCTAAGCTGTAGGAATTCTCATAATCATCTTTTGTTAGAATTTCCATAGCCTCATCGATAAAATCTTTATCTACTCGCAAGCAATAGCCACAACCTGTACCAATTTCTGTTGGCAATGGAATAAGTCTTGATCCTTTTAAATGTTCAACTTTGCTTAAAGCTGCCAAGGCTTCAGAAATGTTGTGAAAAGAAAATAGAAAATATTCTATATTATTAGCAAGGGTAGATGGCATGATTAGATCTCATTGCTTCTACAATTTTGTACATATTGGTGATTTCGCCAACTTTTAGCTCTTCTTTTTTGCCATAATTTTGTAGGCAAAGTCCGCAAGAATAAATTCTTACTCCCCTAGCTTCAAGGCCTTTAAGATCTTCAATAGATTTTTCATTTTCTGTTGTCATAAATACTCCTCTATTGTAGAAGTACATAGCAACTGGAAGATGGTCTTGTTCGGTTAGGGCATAGATAAAGCCTTCTAGTAAAGATTTGGAAAATTCTGGATCTCCATCAGCCATTTTATCAGAGCTTACAATTACAATGTAGTTGCTGCTTGTAGCATCATTTACGCTATAGCTTTCGATTTGGCTATGGTCTAGGGAATCTTTTGTTTTTTCTAAAGATACTTTGTATTTTCTATCTTCAAGTTTTTCTACTTTAACATCTATTTTTAATTCTTTTGCCATTTTTGATAAGTTTTCGGTTGCAACTTCGTTATCAACTAAAACTTCAAATTCTTTCTCATCTGGATTTTCTCTAAAAGCCTTTTTTGTTTCAATAACTGGGATTGGACAAGCTTTACCTAATACATCAATTTCTTTCATTTTTTTCTCCTTTAAATTTTTTTACCTTACAATAATTGGATAAAATCTTTTGGATTTTACTTCCCCTATTTCATATATATCCATTTTTTCTCTTTTAAAATCATTTTTTATTTGATCGGCTGTTTCTCTATCAACGGAAACTAATAATCCACCTGAGGTTTGTGGGTCAAACAAAACTTCGCTTAGGGCAAAATTATCTTCGTAAAATTCTACACGTCCTCCAAGATAATTTCTGTTATTTTGACCACCAGAAGTGTATAAAAATTCTCCCGCAAGTTCTAGGGCTTGATCAAGGATTGGAACTTTTTTGCTATCAACGATAATTGTAAAATCATCTCCAGCCATTTCTGATAAGTGGCCTAAAAGTCCAAAGCCAGTTACATCTGTTGCTGCGTGGATATCATAATTTACAAAAATATCTCTAGCGTATTTGTTTAAAGTTTTCATTTGATCTGTACAAGCTTTGAAATTTTCTTCTGTTACAAGACCCTGGTTGTAGGATCCTGTTATAAGACCTGTTCCAAGTTTTTTGGTTAATAAAAGCACATCTTTATCGTGTGGAGTGTTGTTTTTCCAAATTTTATCCAAAGCAACCTTGCCAGTAACGGACAAACCGTATTTGGTTACATGATCGTGGATTGAATGACCACCTGTAAGGCTTGCTTTAGCTTCTGTTACCTTATCATTTCCACCTCTAAGAATTTCTCTTAGGATATCAAAATCATCTTCTAATGGGAAAGTTGTAATGTTTAGGGCACAAATTACTTCGCCACCCATAGCGTAAACATCGCTCATTGAATTTGCTGCTGCAATTTGACCAAATAAATATGGATCATTTACCATTGGTGGGAAAAAGTCTAAGGTTTCGATTATTCCAGTTTTGCCATCAATGTCGATTACTGCTGCGTCATCTTTTTTGTCAAAGCCTACAACTATATCATCACGTTTGTAAGGAGTGATATCTTCTAATAATTTGTCCAAATTTCCTGCGGCAATTTTTGCATTGCAGCCGCCACATACATTTAATTGACTCATAAATTTTCCTTATAACATTTCTATAAAGGCAGCAATCCTCGTGTTTAGTTGACCTATATCAGATTTTGAAAAGTCTGTTTCAACAAACATATAAGGTATGCCTTTTTCTTCTGTAACAAATCTTTTGATTGTTTCTCTTTCTACTATATATGGATGGCAAGAAACCAAGTCCATTTCCAAAACTCCATCAGCCTTGTATTTATCAATGAGTTTGCTTAAAAGTTTTAGTCTATTAGTATCAGGTGTCATAACAGAACAACCAATGTCAAGGTATCTGCTTGCTATAGCTTCGTTGATATCTTCTGCTTCAAGGTCGATATTGTTGTCAAAATTTTTCTCTCCAGAGCAGTTTTCAAAAGAAACTACAACTCCACCATTATTTTCAATAGCATTGATAACTTTTTCTGTAGCTCCGCCCATTGGGCAACCAGTTACTATAATTCTTGGCTTTTTTTCTCTAGTTGATGGATCGTATTCATCGCGAACTTTTTTTGCTATGGCATTAATCTCATCGGCAATAGCTTTTTTGTCCATTTTGAAAGTTGATCCATAGGTTACATGGAAAAAGTCTAAGCCACTCATTGGCGCTGGTTCAAGTTCCATAGTATCGGCAAGATTTTTTTGTGCATCTCTTATATCATTGCCAATTTTTGCCCAATATCTAAGATTTTCATCAGTTATTTCAGTATTAAATTTACCTTCCAAATATTTTCTAAAGTCTATAACTTCATCTTTCCAATATTGTAAGGCTCTGGCATTTTGTGTTTGTGGCAAGTGCATGATATAAACTGGCTTAATGTCATTCATTAACTCATACATTTTTTTCTTACCATCACAAGTAGTTTCGCCTACAACTACATCAGAAAAATAAAAGAAAGGACACTTGTTTGTCTTGGCAAAACCATAGGAAGATTTTATAAGTGGGCAAAGATTTGTTGGCAAATCTCTTTCTGCTTCTTCTATGGTTTCATCGCTTGTTGAGCAAAGTGCAACGGTAGAAGCTCCTGCCGCCCAAGCAACTTCTGCTGGAAAATAGGTGCAATAGTGACCAACTAGTGGAATTCCCTTATCTTTTAATTCTTTTACAGACAAGAACGCATTTTGCCTTGCTTCGGCAAAATCATCAAATATCTCGGGCAAATCTTTTACAAGTTCTGTCAATAATTTCTCCTTTCAAAATTTAAATCTACATTTATAAAACAAGTATAAAACAAGCATTTTCCATGCTTTTGTAAGAAAAATGAAAAATTTAATTTATATATCCACTAAACGACAAAGGCTTTGATTGTCAATTTATTGTTAATGTTTTATCTGAAAAATAAATAAAATTCATTTTCTTATTGAGATTTCAAAAATTTACTATATAATAATCCTAGCAGAAAGGGAGTAGCCCAATTATTTAATCGTCAGAACGAATTTATTTCCGGTTGAATAAACCCTTATACGGTGGCAAGACTTTTGGCGAATTCGTCAGAAGTCTTTTTTATTACCATTTTGCAAAATTATTATAGGAGGAATTATGGACTACCAAGGTTCTAAGGAAGAAATTTTAGAAAAAATTGGATCTAACGAAAAATCTGGTTTAAGTGCAAGCGAAGCAAGCAAAAGACTTGAAAAATACGGTCCAAATAAAATCGAATCTTCCAACAAAAAATCAATGATTCAAAAAATTTTGGATCAAATAATTGACCCCATGGTAATTTTACTTATAGTAGCATCAATCATTTCTGCCTTTACTGGAGATAAGATCGAAGCTATCATAATTATTGCAATTGTTGTTTTAAATGCTATTATGAGTATTTATCAAGAAGGACAAGCTGAAGATTCTGTGGCAGCTTTGCAAAAGATGAGCTCGCCTGAAGCGACAATAATTAGAGATGGCAAACGTATAAAAGTAAAAGCTGAAGAACTTGTGCCAGGAGATATCGTAGTTCTTGAAACAGGAGATATTATTCCAGCTGATATGAGATTGCTCGATTCTAGGAATTTAAAAATCGATGAATCATCCCTAACTGGAGAATCTGTCGCAGTAGAAAAAGATGCAAACGAAGAATATAGCGAAGAAGTTGGCATTGGCGATAGAAAAAACCAAGCTTTTTCATCATCAATTGTAACTTACGGCCACGGCTTAGGAGTGATTACAAAAACAGGTCACGAAACAGAAATCGGACAAATTGCAAAAAGTCTTGATGCTGTTGAAGAAAAAGAAACACCTTTGCAAAAACAACTTAAAAATTTGTCAAAAAAACTTGCGATTTTAGTTGTTGTAGTTTGTGCTTTAGTTTTTGTGGTTGGATATTTTAGAACGAGCATGGATTTACTTGATAACTTTATGGTTGCAGTTTCCCTTGCAGTAGCAGCTATTCCAGAAGGCCTAACCGCAGTTGTAACTATAGTTTTATCAATCGGCATGAATAGAATGGTTGAAAGAAAAGCCATTGTAAAAAATCTTGTTTCTGTTGAAACTTTAGGTTCTACAACTGCCATTTGCTCTGATAAGACTGGTACTTTAACCCAAAATGAAATGACCATAACCAAAGTCTACACTGATTTTAAAGAATTTGATGTTAGCGGTTCTGGTTATGCACCAATTGGCGAAATTTCCCACAAGGGAGAAAAAATCGACGAGAACGAGCAAATAAAATTATTGATGACAATTGCATCTTTTAGTAACGATGCAAATTTAACTGAAGATTCTGGAATGTATCAAATTACAGGCGATCCTACAGAAGGAGCAATGCTAACTCTTTCTGAAAAATGGGGCATAAATCAAGAAAAATTAAACGAAGCTCATCCAAGAATTGACGAGATTCCTTTTGATTCTGATAGAAAAATGATGACAACTTTCCATAACATAGAAGATTCTTACTATGCTATGACCAAGGGTGCGCCAGATATTATAATCAAAAATTCTTCAAAAATCATGATCGATGGCAAATTAGAAGACTTTACAGATGATTTAAAGAAAAAAGTTTTGGAGGAAAATACCAAACTTGCAAGACTTGCCCTTCGTGTTATGGCCTATGCTTTTAAACCTTATGAAAGTTTGGAAAATGAAGAGCTTACAACAGAAAATATAGAACGTGAAATGATTTTTGTAGGTCTTACAGGAATGATCGACCCACCTAGAGAAGAAGCTAAGAAAGCCGTTGAAGAATGTCACAATTCTGGTATCGATGTAATAATGATTACTGGAGATTATTTTGAAACTGCCCTTGCTATTGCCAAGGATCTTGGCATTGCAGAAAATGCCGACCAAGCTATGCAAGGTTCTGACTTAAATAACAAAAGCGATGAAGAAGTAAGAGAAATTGTAAAGACAAAACGTATTTTTGCAAGAGTATCACCACAAAATAAGGTTCAACTAGTAAACGCCCTCCAAGCAAACGGCAATATTGTAGCTATGACTGGAGATGGTGTAAATGACGCACCTGCAATCAAAAACGCCGATATTGGAATATCAATGGGCATAACTGGAACTGATGTTGCCAAAGATACTGCCGATATGATTTTAGTTGATGATAATTTCGCAACTATTGTAAATGCAGTTGAAGAAGGAAGAGTAATTTTTTCAAATATCAAAAAATTTGTATCTTTCCTTTTATCATGTAACATAGCAGAAGTTGCCATAGTATTTTTGTCAATACTTTTTGGCTTACCTTCTCCACTAACACCAATTCAACTTTTGTGGCTAAATCTTGTAACCGATGCTTTCCCAGCTCTTGCTCTTGGGGTTGAACCAGCGGAAGCTGACATAATGAATCGTCCACCACGTGATCCTCATGAGAATATCTTATCTGGAGAAACTGGCCAACACGTAATCTTGCAATCAATTGCCATAACAGTTGCAGTTCTTGCCGCATATATTATAGGCTTAAATTATATTTTCCCAAATAATATAGCTGGCGCTCACACCATGGTATTTGCAACACTTATCACAAGTGAATTACTAAGAGCATTTTCCGTTAGAAGTGAAAAATACACCCTAAAAGAACTTGGATTCTTTTCAAACAAAGCCTTGGTAAAGGCAAATATTTTATCCTTCTCTTTGTTGCTTTTGGTTATGTATGTACCGATTTTAAGAGAATTATTTGAACTAGAGCTAATTACTTGGCAATGGTTGGTAATAATTGTACTAGCCTTCCTACCGCTAATAATTGGTGAAATTAGAAAAAAAGCTAATAAATAAAATTTAGGAGAACTTACAAAAATGTAAGCTCTCCTTTTTTTTATAGAGAAAAAACAATGCCCAAAAGTCCACTTATTCCAATTATTATAAGTGGATTAATTTTTTTAAATTTTATTTGGACAAATAAAAAAATTGCAAAAATTGAAATTGGCAAAAGTCTAAATAAGTCTAATAGATTTCCACTAATCTTAAATAAATCAATATCCAAAAGCGTAAGGGCCATAACAGAACTCATAGCTCCAAGTATTAAGCCTCCAGTTGCTGGACGAATTGTAAAAAACATATCATTTACAATTTTTGAGTTCTTAAATTTTGCCATAGCTCTTGCTATGATAAGAATAATTATTATAGGTCCTGTCACAAGTGAAATTGTAGCAAGAATTGCACCAGGGATCCCGTAGGCCTTAAAGCCTGCAAAAGTTGCCACATTTATGCCTATTGCTCCTGGGGTTGATTCTGAAACTGCTATCATATCTAACAAATCTTTTTGAGTAAAATAATTATAATTTCTGGCTATCTCCTGCAAAAATGGAATGGTTGCAAGGCCTCCACCAATTGCAAAAAGTCCAGCCTTAAAAAATTCCCACATTAGTCTAAGCATTTTCTTTACCCCTTCCTAAAAGTATGCCAAAAATCCCAAGACTTATAACAATAATGACTGGAGAAATTGACAAAACCGCCACAGCAAGAAATGTTAGGAAAAATATTATAAATTTTAGACTTGTGTCGGCATTTTTTTTAGTCATTTTCATAACTGTATAAAAAACCAAAGCACAAACGCCAATTCTTATTCCCGCAAAAGCGTGTTGGATAAAGGCAAGATGGCTGTAAATTTTAAGAAAATTTGCAATTAAGACAATGATTATAATTGATGGTGTGATAAAACCTAAAGAAGCAACAAGTCCACCGATTTTCCCTGCCATTTTATAGCCTAAAAAAGTCGAGGTGTTAATGGCTATAATTCCTGGTGTCGATTGACCAATAGCATAATAATCCAAGATTTCCTCTTGGCTTGCCCAATTTTTCTTATCGCAAACTTCTCGCTCCAAAAGCGGCAACATGGCATAGCCACCGCCAAAGGTAAAAACACCGATTTTTGCAAAAGTTAAGTATAAATCTAATAAAATATTCATGAAAAATTCCTTTCTACTAATAGTATAGCACAGCTTTGATAAAGTTTTAAATTTGGGAAAATCACCAATAAATTATTCTTAAAAGCTATTGGGGTATATTATATAGGAAAGAAGAAAAAAATAAGGAGTTTTAATGAAGTTACTTTTTGATTGTGATGGAACTTTGCTTGATTCTATGCACATTTGGGTTGAACCTATCAATAAAATTTTTAATAAATATGGCTATAGTTTTGAAGGCTTGGAGAAAAAAGAAAAAGGCGTAATTGAAGCACTTCCTTTAAGTGGAATGGTCACTTACATAGCAAAAAACATAGCAAAAGATATGACAGAAGAAGAAGTTAACAATTATTTTTTGGAAATCGTTGAAGATGGTTACAAAAATCATCTGATGCCCAAAGATGGCGTTTTGGAAAAGCTAAAGGATTTTTACGATCACGATATTGAAATGGGCATAGCTTCTTCAACTGATTCCAAATACCTAAAACTTGCTTTTAATCGTTTGGGAATTGACCATTATTTTACCTATTATAACACTCCAGATTTATTAAATTCCAAAAAATCTGATGCGAAATTCTGGCAAAGTGCCATAGATAATTTTAAGATAGATCCAGAAGAAATAATGCTTTTTGACGATGCTCTCTATGCCATAAAAGCTGCAAATAAATCAGGAATTAAAACTTGTGGAGTTAGAGATTTTCCTTACAACAAAAATGAATGGGAAGATATCAAAAAATTTTCCGATATTTATCTTGAAGGAATTTGGGATTTTGATATAAATACTTTATTAAAATAAGGATGCTAGTTTTTTACTAGACATCCTTTATTTTTTATACCATATTTTCTGGTTTTACATATTTGTCGAAATCTTTTTCGTCTATATAGCCTAATTCATGGCTTGCTTCTCTTAGGGTTAGGCCTTTTTGATAAGCGTATTTGGCGATTTTGCTTGCCTTATCATAGCCTATGTGTGGAGAAAGGCTTGTTACAAGCATTAAAGATCTATCCAAATTTTCTTTTATTTTTTCTTGGTTGGCTTTTAAACCTTCTAATAGATTTTTTCTAAAGCAAGTTAATGATTTGCTTAATAAGCTTATTGATTGATCCATATTATAGATAATTAGTGGCATATAGGTGTTTAGTTGCATTTGCCCTTGGGAATTTGCCATAGTTATAGCAAGATCATTTGCCATAATTTGTATTGCAACCATTGTTATTGATTCAACTTGAGTTGGGTTAACTTTGCCAGGCATTATTGAAGAACCAGGTTCGTTGGCTGGAATTATTAACTCGCCAATACCGCATCTTGGTCCGCAAGATGAAAATCTAATATCACTTGCAATTTTATACATATCACTTGCTAGGGTTTTGATGGCTCCATGTGTATTTACTAGGGCATTTTTGCTGGATAATTGATAAAATTTGTTGGTATCACTTACAAATTCGCTAGCTAATTCTTTTGATAGCTCGCTTGCCATTTCATCGCCAAAATTCTTCTTGGCATTTATTCCAGTTCCTACTGCTGTTCCACCGATGGCTAGTTTTCTTAGATATTTGCTTACTTCTTTTAGGATTTCGTAATCTCTTTCAACCATTACTTTCCAGCCAGAAATTTCTTGAGATAATTTTACTGGAGTTGCATCTTGTAAGTGGGTGCGGCCAGTTTTTATTATGTCATTTTCTTTTTCCAATTTTTCTAAGGATTTTATTATTTCTTCTATTGCTGGAAATAAGTTATCTTTTAAATTTATAAATGTTGAAAGGTGCATGGCTGTTGGAAATACATCATTTGATGATTGGCTCATATTTACATGATCGTTTGGATGGATGAGTTTTTCTCCTTTTTTTGCATTTGCTATGTGGGAGATAACTTCATTTACGTTCATATTTGTCTGAGTTCCAGAGCCTGTTTGCCAGATTGTTAGTGGAAATTGGTCAGTGTATTTTCCTTTTAGGATTTCATCTGCAGCATAGATTATTAGATCTCTTTTTTCTTCATCTAATTTGCCTTCATTGGCATTTACAATTGCTGCAGCTTTTTTTATATAAACTATTGCGCGAATTAAGTTTTCTGGCATAGTCTCTACATCTTGAGGAAAGTTTGTAAGAGATCTTTGAGTTTGAGCTCCCCAAAAAGCTTCTTCTGGAACGTCAATTACACCAATAGAATCTTCTTCTTGTCTAAATTTCATTTTCCCATCCCTACAATATCTTTTCTTCATCCAAGATGCCTGGTTTGATCATCTTTTTAAAGTCGAGGATTTTATCTAATTCTTTTTCATCAAGTAAGCCTTCTTTTAGAACTAATTCTCTAATGCTTATGCCTGTATCTATTGCCTTATGAGCAATTTCACTTGCTTTTTGGTATCCTATGTGTGGAGCAAGTGCTGTTACTAGTCCAACGCTTCTTTGAACCTTATCTGAAAGAGCTTTTTCATTTGCTGTGATATTGTCAACACAATTAATTCTTAGTGTATTTATTGCACCTTTTAGTGTTCTTAGTGATTCAAATAAGTTGTAGAAAATTATTGGTTCAAAAGCATTTAATTCAAGTTGACCTGCTTCAACTGCCATAGTTACAGTCATATCATTTCCTATTACATTAAAGGCAACTTGGTTTACAACTTCTGGTATAACTGGATTTACTTTTCCTGGCATTATTGATGAGCCTGCTTGGCGAGCTGGTAATTTGATATCAGCAACTCCTGCTTGTGGACCTGAACTCATTAATCTTAGGTCGTTGGCTATTTTTGATAAGTTTGATGCGTAGGTTTTTAGTATAGCTGAAGCATAAGAGAAACCATCTAGGTTTTGAGTTCCATCTATCAAATCTTCATTTTGTGTAAGTTTTAGACCTGTAACTTCTGCCAAAACTCCAACTATTTCTTCTACATAAGTTTTATCAGCATTTAAGCCTGTTCCTATAGCTGTTCCACCAAGGTTAACTTGGCTTAAAGTTTCTATTGCGCTGTCAAATCTCTTGTGGTCACGTCTGATAACCTTTGCATAAGCTGCAAATTCTTGACCAAGGCTTATTGGAATTGCATCTTGAAGTTGAGTTCTACCCATTTTGTAAACTTCTTTGAATTCTTCTGCTTTTTTGTCAAAAGATCCTATAAGTTTTTCTGTTTCTTCTTTTAGTTCTTCAAAATATCTAATTAAGGCAATTTTACCTGATGTTGGGATTACATCATTTGTTGATTGACCACGGTTAACATGATCATTTGGATGGACTTTATCATAAATTCCCAATCCACCACCTAAAGATTCATTTGCAATATTTGCAATAACTTCGTTGGCATTCATGTTAAAGCTTGTTCCAGCTCCACCTTGGATAGGATCTACTATAAAATTATCCCTGTATTTGCCATTTAAAAGATCATCACAAGCTGCAACTATTGCATTTTTTTGATCTTCTTTTAGCAAGCCTATTTTACCGTTTTCTATGGCGCAAGCTTTTTTTACCTCAAGCATTGCATCTATAAATTTATCGTCAACAGGAAGACCTGTTATAGCGAAGTTTTGATTTGCTCTTAAGCTGTTTGCCCCATAATAGGCGTCTTTTGGTACTTCAATTTCCCCTAAAGAATCAAGTTCATTTCTATATTCTGTCATATAACCCTCCTATATTCATTATAATGAATATTTGCATTTCTTACAAGTAAAATGAAAAGGTTTTTAAGATTTATTTTTAAATTGATAAACTCTTATAAAGCTTATCTTAACAAATAAAAAAAATCATCAGCTTGCAAGCGCTTTGCCTGATGATTTTTATAAATTTTATTAAATTATTTAATGGATTTTTTCATTTTTTTAACCAGCATAAAAACTACCAGCAAACCCTTGGCAACACTAGTTAAACTCATTGCTAACCAAACTCCAGCCACACCAAAAATTGGCATGAAAATTTTTGATATAGGAATTCTCGAAAAATCAGAAACCATACCTATAATAGCTGGCGTTTTTGTATCTCCTAAACCATTAAAAGCTCCTGTTAAACCAATTTCAGTCGACATAAAAATTTGTGAAAAGGAAAGGATTGCCAGATATATAGCTCCAAGCTCAATAGTTTCTTTGTCATTTGGGATAAATAGTTTGAAAAGTTGGTATCTAAAAGCAAATAAAACTAACATTGAAATTGTTCCTATCACTAATAAAATCACAAAAGATTTTTTGATAGATTCTTTTACTCTTTCCATAAGTCCTGCTCCGTAGTTTTGTCCAACCATAGCCGCAATTCCAACTTGCAAGCCCTCAGTTGTATTCCAGGTTATAGCTTCAAGCTGACTACCAACTGTATAGGCTGCTACTGCCGCTTCACCAAAATCTGCCATAAATTTATTTAAAATGATGCTAATTGTCGCCATAAAAGAACTCATAAGGGCCGCTGGAAAACCCATCTTAAATATTGAAATTACCCAAGCTCTTTTATAATGAAAACTTGAAATGGCCGATTTTAAAATTTTGTTTTTCCTAAAAATATTAAATACAAAAATCAAGGTCACAACTATTTGAGCCATAACTGTCGCAAGAGCAGCGCCTTTGGCCTCAAGCCTTGGAATTGGACCATAACCAAAAATCAAAATCGGATCTATGATAATGTTAGTTATAAGCCCAATGGTATTTATCTTAAAGGGAGTAAGACTATTGCCCAAAGATTGGAAGGATTGAGATAAAACTGGATTTATAAAGAAAAATATCATCCCAAAACTTATAATGTGCAAATAATCTCTGGCATAAGCGCTGGCACTTTCCGTAAGTCCATAAAAATTTACATAATAATTGGAAAATAAAAACAAAAGCAAGGAATAAAAAACGCTTATGGTTATGGTAAGTATGTAACCATTATTTAAAACTTTTATGGTTTCTCTATCATCAGATCTACCAAAAGCATGGGAGGCATAAACTCCAGTTCCAATTTTTGGTATCAAAGTTATGGCGTTGGCAATCCAAAACAAAAATCCAGCAATTCCAACACCCGCTATGGCATCTTTGCCAAGCCTACCTAGGAAAAATATATCTACAAAGTTATAGGTAATTTGAATAAATGCAGTTAAAGCTAATGGAATTGAAAGTTTAAAAAGGGATTTGCTAATATCACCCTTGGTCAAATTTGTATTTTGATTCATAAGTCCTCCTGACTATAATATTTTACAATTCATTTATCTTAATGTCATATAAAAATTGATTATAGAATAATTATTGGTATAAATATTATAAAATAAAAATATGGAGATATAAAAATGAACGCTGATTTTAGGATAAATGGCAAAGTTATAGAAAGTGATAGACTTATTCTGAGAGCTTTTGAATATTGCGATTTGGACGATTTTTTTGCTTACGCTTGTGTAGATGGAGTAGGCGAAATGGCTGGTTGGAAACATCACGAAAATAAGGAAGAGTCTTTGAATATTTTAAAATCTTTTATAAAATCAGATAAAACTTTTGCCCTAGTCTACAAAGAAAATAACAAAGTGATCGGCTCTTTAGGTGTTGAAAAATATGGGTTTGAGGATAAATTACCAGAATTTTCCAATTATTACGCAAGAGAATTGGGAGCTGTTTTAAGCAAAGATTATCGGTCTAAGGGTCTTATGAGCGAGGCCATCAAAGCTCTTATAGATTATTTATTTAATGAATTGAACTTAGATTTTCTTACAGCTGGATATTTTGATTTTAATAAAAGATCAAAGAAAATGCAAGAAAATCTTGGCTTTAAGCCTTATAGAAAAGTAATAATTGATACAATTATGGGGACAAAAGAACCTGGAGTTTTATCTTTATTAGTAAATCCAAATAAGAATCTGGTCCTAAATTTTTCCCATCCAGAAACTTTAATTTACCAAGAAAAATAATTTTTTATAAAAGAAAAAGCCTTGAATAACTCAAGGCTTTTGTTGATTTTATACATTTCCGTCGATGTATTTTTTTCTTAGTCTTAAAGCTGATGGGCAAACTGCAACTCCACCCTCGCCTGTTTCTCTAAGTCCTGCTGGAAGGCTATCTCCAACTCTTTTTAGAGTATCGACAGCTTCATCAAATGTTACAAAAACTTTAACTCCTGCCATTGCCATATCTGCACTTGCAAGGGCATTCATTACTCCGTTGGCATTTCTAATATTGCAAGGAAATTCTACCATTCCTCCAATTGGGTCGCATACTAATCCTAAGATGTTTAACAAAGCACAAACTGCCGCATTTTCTTGGATATGAATGTCATAACCTCTAAGATAGCAAACTGCAGCTGCTGCCATAGCACTTGCAGCTCCTGTTTCTGCTTGGCAACCACCTTCTGCTCCTGCAAATGTTGCATTGTCAAAGATAACTTGGCCAAATTGGGTGGCAACTAGCATAGCTTCCATTAATTTTCTATCATCAAAACCGTATTTATGATACATAGTCATCAAAGTTGCTGGAAGTATTCCTGCAGATCCTGCTGTTGGAGCAGCTACAATTCTACCCATGGCTGCGTTTACTTCACTTGTTGATAAGGCCATGGCCATGGCTAAAGCAGCTGTATCTCCAAGAACTGTATCACCACTTAGGAAATAATCGTTCATTTTTTTTGCATTTCCGCCTGTCATACCTGTTACTGATACAACTGGGACTTTTAGAGCTTGATGCGATGATTCTTTCATTACATCTAGGGTTCTTTGAAGTCTATTAAATATATCTTCTTCGCTAACTTTGGTATTTTCAATTTCATCTTTTACAGATAATTCCCAAAGTGACAAGTTCTCTTTTTCACATCTTTGTTTTAATAACTCGAGTGTTGTTAACATAATTTCCCTATCCTAAATACTTAATAAAGGTAAAATTCTTACCCTTTGTTATGGTTTCAATAATTTCATCTGTTAGTGGTTCATCTAATTGGCAAACTAGCATTACATTATCGCCATCTTTGATGGTTTTCATCTCATAAATATTGTATCCATTGTTGTAAAGCACATTTGACACAAAGGCAATTATACCTTTTTGTTCGCCATAAGACATAAATAAGGTTGGTCTTTTGGCATAATATTCAATTGGATTTCCATAAATTTTATTTATTACAATGGCTCCACCACCGATTGATGAGCCTTGTATTTCTATATCTTTTTTATCTTTAGGGTATTTAAAAACCATTTTTACAGTGTTAGGGTGAACATCTCCTAAGTCTGTTGGTATGAAATTATAAGAAATTCCTGCTTCTTTGGCATATTCAAAGGAATTTATTATCCTATCATCTTCTGGGCCAAATCCTAGTATCCCACCTACTAAGGCTCTGTTAGTTCCATGGCCCTTGTAGGTTTTGGCAAATGATCCATGAAGGTAAAAGTCAACTTCATTAAATCCTGGGTCAGCAATTTTTCTAGCAATATTGGCTATCTTGCAAGCTCCTGCGGTATGAGAGCTAGATGGTCCAACCATTACTGGACCAATTATATCAAAAATAGATGCATTTACTGGCATATTATCTCCTTTATTATGTTCATAAAATAGAAGGGGTTTTAAAACCCCCTTATTTATTCTTGCAAAGGTTTCTAGTTACTATTGTGGGTTATTTACCACTGGTGCAGCTTTCCAATCTTTATTACCTAAGATAACTTTGTTGTAGAATTTATCTACAGCAGCTGCTATGGCAACATCGCCTGATACGTTGGCAGCTGTACCAAATGAATCTTGGGTTAGATAAAGTGAAATTAATAAACTTGCCATTGCTGATTCTGGTGCAATTCCAACTATTGGTAAAAATGGAAGTGCACTCATAACAGCTCCACCTGGTGCTCCAGGAGCAGCTACCATAGCAACACCTAAAGTTGCTATTAATGATAACATTAGTCCAAATGAATGTGGAAGATTATACATATAAAGAATTGTAAAAGTACAACCTGTAATTGTAATCATAGATCCAGGCATATGAACTGTCGCTCCCAATGGAACTACGAAATCAGCAATTTCACGGCTAACACCGTTATTTCTTGCACATTGTAGGTTAACTGGAATTGTAGCAGCTGAAGATTGAGTACCTATAGCTGTCATATAACCCCTAACTTCATTTTTAAGCATAGCAAAAGGATTTTTTCCTGTGTAAGATCCAGATACCAAGAACATTACTGTTACATATAGTAGGTGTAGGATTACTATGCATAGGAAAATTCTCCAGAATATACTTAATACTGCGAAAACTGATCCGCTATAGCTCATTTCTGCGAAATTACCTAAAATGAAAAATGGAAGAACTGGTACTATTGCAACTTCAAGAACTCTAGTAATAATAATATTAAATTCTGAAACTGCCTTATAAAGTACTTCACCATTGTTGTTTTTACGTAACCATGAAATAGCTATACCCATCATAAAGGCAAAAATCAATGCCCCTGTTACATCAAAAAACGGTGTAATTGGAACACTAAAATATGGATCCAAGGTTTTTCCTTCAGCCGCCGTAATGGCATCTACTTGTGCTGTAGTAATAAATTTTGGGAAAATATTACTAGCCATAATGTAAGATAAACTTCCTGCTACTAAAGTTGAAATATAGGCAATTAGTACTGTAATGCCCAATAATTTTCCAGCTCCCTCTCCTAGGTCTGCAATACCTTTAGTTACAAAAGCAAGAATCATTAGTGGGATGATGAATGATAAAAATGATCCGAAGATCTTAGAAAATGTTACAAATAATCTAGTAACTCCAACTGGTAGATATCTGCCAATTAAGATACCAAGAATAATTGCAATAATTAATTTTGGAACAAGTCCAAGTTTTTTAAAAGCTCCCATAAGCTCTCCTTATTGAATTTTTATGTAAACCTTTGCTCCTATATTATATCTCATATTTACAACAAATAAAATTTTTCGCCAAAATTTTTTAAGAACATTCATTTATAAAATTAATTTAGCAAAATTCACCAATCATTTATGATTTTTCTTAGGATTATCTTTTACATTTCACCAAGCCTGTGACTAGAAAATCTAAAACCAAGTCTTTTTCTGGATTTTCCACAATCATTTGGTAAGTCACAAAGCCATCTTGCTTTTCATTTCTAATTTTCTTATCAAATATTTTAACTTTTATATCATATCTAACATTTGGATAAACAGGTCTTAACCACTTTGCCCCTTCAATGCTAACCCCACAAATCATTCCGTCAGCATCAATACCAGTTTTGACCCACTTTGACCAAAATGTCATAATAGAAAAAATACCAGAAGATATTATCCCTTTAAATCTTGATTTTTCAGCTAAATTCTTATCGCAATGAATATCCCTTGGATCATACTCTTTGGCATTTTCTATAATCTCTTCTTCTGTCAAAATAGCAGGCTCAATTTCCCTATCAAAAATTTGCCCAATTACATAATCTTCAAAATACATAAAGCACCTCTAAATATTTCTACCCAAAATTGGCAAAGAAAAAAGCGCCCTGTCGGACGCAATTATTATTTGTTCTTTTGTGAAGATTCTTTAGCCATTTTTATATTTTCTTTTAATTTTGCTATTTGATCTTTTTCTAGTAGGGTCCCTTCTACTGGATCGCCTATTATATTTCCTTTGTTGTCTACTACTATTGTTGTTGGATATACGAAGATTCCTTCTAGGTATGTTTTCATATCTCCATCATTTTCTACTGCTAGTGCTTTGTAGGTTGGCTTTTTCTCTTTTACTATTCTTTGGTAAGCTTCTTTGGTTGATTGATCGTAGTTTACGTCTGTACACATAGAAATAAAGTCTACTCCATCTTCTTTTTTAAGATCATCTGCCACTTTGTTTAGTTCATCCATTTCGCCTATGCAAGCAGAGCATCCTGTAAACCATAGGTTGATTACTGTTGCATCATTTTTTGCAATATCTTCTAGACCAAAAGGATTACCATCTTGGTCTGTTGACTTAAATTCTGGTAAGCTTTTTGCGCTTTCTGGTTTTGCTACTTCGCCTTCAGTTTCTTCCATGGTTTTGCCTTCTTCTTTAGCTTCTTTGGCTGGTGCTTCTTCTTTTTTGTCAGCTTCTGCTGGCATTTCTTCTTTTGTTTCTACTTTTGCTTTTTCATCTACATCTTTATTTGCTTGATTGTTGCAACTTGCAAGAGTTAGTCCCATTAGGGCTAATACTAGTATTTTGTTTATCTTTTTCATTATTACTCCTTTTGATAAAATAGGTAGATATGGCTTTTGTCGGACAAGCTTTGAGACATTCATTACATCTGATACATTCTAAATGGTGGTCATTTTTTCTAATATCTACATCCATTTTGCAAACTCTAGCACATTTGCCACAATTTATACATTTATCTTCTGACACTTCCATTTGATAGAAAGAGTATTTGTTAAAGAGAGAATAAAATGCTCCAAGTGGGCAAATCCATTTGCAAAAAGGTCTGTAAAATAAGATTGATAATATTATTGTTACTATCAAAATAGCTGACTTTAGCTTAAATAAATTGCCTAAGGCAAGTCTTAGGGATGGATTTTTTAGGCTAAGTGGTATTGCTCCTTCTAAAATTCCTTGAGGACAAATATATTTACAGAAGTATGGAGGAATAACTTCGTATTTATCTCTTAGGAAAATTCCTAGGGCTAGTACTAGAAAAATCAATATTAGGTATTTGACATATCTTAGTGGCCATAATTTTTTTGTTGAGAATTTTTTCGTTTTGATTTTATGGAGGAGATCTTGAAAAAATCCCATTGGGCAAATAAACCCGCAGATGAGTCTACCTACCATGACGCCAAAAAATGCCATTATGCCAAAAACATAATATGAAAATCTATATTTTTTTGCTCCCATTACAGCTTGCATTGAGCCTATGGGGCAAGAGCCTGAAGCTCCAGGACAAGAATAGCAATTTAAACCTGGTAAACATATTTTTTTACCAGAGCCTTGATAAATTCTTCCCTTAAAAAAGTTAGGTATATGTAAGTTGTGAGCCAAAGCCATCAGCGCTTGAATTTTTAGTCTTGAAATATTTTTTATTTTATCCAATTCCTACACACTCCAAACACAGATTGATTGCTTTAGAAAAAACTGTATTTACTTCACCTCTATAAGCTCCATATACCACAAAAGCTATAGAGATAATTAATAAAAGCTTGCTAATTATTCTTTTGTCTTTTTTTATCATATCCTTACCTCGAATATTATGATAACAAGTTATTTGTTAAATTGATGTTAAGATTTTTTTAATGTCAAAGAAAATTTGCTGCCCTTTGGCAAATTGTCAGAAACTTCTATTTTTGCCTTTAAAGAATCAGCAATTTGCTTGGATAGAGAAAGTCCAATTCCAAAACCTTCTTTGTGACGGGAATTATCCACCTGATAAAAGAGATCAAATATTTTTCCCTTCTGCTCATCACTTATGCCAATGCCTGTGTCGATTACATCAATTTGTAGCTTTTCATCTGAATCTTTTAGAAAAATATCAATTTTGCCGCCTTCTACGTTGTACTTGATAGAATTTTCTATTATATTAAAAAGTAATCTTTGCAATAGTGCATCGTCAGTTTTTAGGCAAATGTCGGCATTTTTGTGAAAGTTTAGATTTATATTTTTTGCTGAAATTTTATCTTCAAGATCAAAAATTATCTCTTCTATTAGGGAATTTATAGAAACATCGCTTATATTTATTTCTTGATTTTTGGAAAATAAGAGAACGGCCTCTATGAGATTTTTTAGTTTTTCTAAGCTTTTATCCATTCTTTCCAAAAAATCTTTGGTTTCTGGATCTTGGTTTTTCCTTGAAAAAACATCAACTTGAGCCTTCATAACAGCAACTGGCGTTCTTAGCTCGTGGGCAACATTGGCAGAAAAATCTTTCTGTCTTTTGTAATCTCTGTAGATTCTTCCCATAAGATTGTTAAAGCTTTCTGATAAATCGACTATTTCGCTTGAACCTTCTTCTAGTAAAAGTTTTTCGGCGAAGGTTTCTGGCTTATCGATGTCGATTTTTCCTATATTTTTTTGAAGCTCTTTAAGTGGGGCAAGAATTTTTGAAATTATTAGGGCAAATATCAAAGACCCAATCAAAATTACAACTAAGGTTACAATAAATGTATAAATTTTAAAATCTGCCGATGATTGCAAGTGAGCGTTATTTACAGTTACCACTATAGAATTTTGGTAATTTGGCATCCACTGTTTGATATTTTCAAGCAATTCGTCAGTCATTTGAATTTGCTTTTGATTTATCATGTAATTTGTGATTGTAATCATGGCTATAAAAATAATCACGACTGCGAATATCAGCTTAAAAACTATGGATTTATAAAATTTTTCATCCTTCATAGATCCTATAACCCTTGCCTATTACATTTTCTATCTTATTTTCTCCGTCAATTTCCTTGATTTTTTTTCTAAGAGATGACATATGAACTCTTACAGAATTTGAAAAGCTATCTGCATTTGAATCCCAAACATGATCGATTAACTCTTCGCTTGAAACATATTTTTGGCGATTTAAAAATAAATATTCCAAAATCGCAGTTTCTTTGGCAGTTAAGTTGACCTTAGTTTCGCCAACAAAGGCTTCTCTTGTAGTGGTATCAAAGCTTAAAGTGCCAGCCTTTAAGATTGTGTTTTCTGTTACAGATTTGCGTCTTAAAAGTGCTCGCATTCTTGCATCAAGCTCTTTTAGATCAAAAGGCTTTACCATATAATCATTTGCCCCATAATCTAAGCCCTTTACCCTGTCGTCTATATCACTTCTTGCCGTAAGCATTATTATATTTACTTCTTGGTTAAATTTTCTAATTTCATCTAAGACTTGGAAACCATCTTTTTTTGGCAAATTAATATCTAAAACTATGACATCGTAAGTTTCCACATAGGCCATATCAATTGCTTCTTCGCCATCGTAAGCCTTATCAACAGCATAACCATACATTGTAAGACCTTCCGCTAATAGTTCTATCAAATCTAAATCATCTTCAACAACTAAAACTCGCATCTTTCCCTCCTTTTACTTAATTATATTATAAGATTTGTTAAATTTGTATAAAACTTTAAAATTTCCTTTTATCTTAAATTAAAATTATAATTATTAGTCACTAGCTGTCTACTATTTTTTTAATCAAAAAGCGAAAATTGTGCTTTTATAAATTTATAGTATAATCATATTAAATAACTTTAGAAAATTACTCTGAAAATAAATAAAAATATAAGGAGATATTATGAAATACAAAAAAATATTTTCACTAGTGTTAGCTACAAGTTTTATTTTGGCAAGTTGTAGCGTAAGTGAAAGTCCTAATGGGGCAAATGAGAATGAAGATTCAAAACAAGTTATAGAAGTAAAAAACACCGATGATGCTAATAAAATAGCAGATGAAACTAAAGATCAACAAGCTTCAAATTATAGCCTCTACCCTGAAGTAAGTCTTAGTATAAACGACGCCAAAAAAGCTTTCGACCTAGAATTTGGTGTAGGCGATATTGGAATCACAAGCCTTTCTCTTGATAATGACAATGGCAAATACTATTATGAGATAGATGGATTTTTGGATAATAAGGAATATGAGGCAAAAATTGATGCAAATACTGGAGATATTATAGAATCCAAAAGCGAGGCAGAAAATGAAAACAAAGAAGTATTAGATTTTACTCTATTAAAAGATCCTAATGATGTAATTACCAAGGCCTTAGAAGGCAAAGAAAATGCTTATGTCAAGGAATGGGAGCTTTCTATAGAAAATGGCAAAGCTGTTTATGAACTTGATATAGAAAATGCTGACGATATGGAAATTGACGCTTACGAAAAAACAAATTAATTGACCGCTTATTAAATTTACTAAATAATTAAAGGTGGTAAAATATAAGAAGGAGGATTTTATGAAAGTAAAAACACTAAATAAAGCTATGATTCTTGCTCTATTAAGTTTATCACTTGCAGCTTGTACTTCCAACACTTCCCAACAAACAAGCCCAGATGTTAACACAGATCAAGTTGAAAATAGCGATGACAATACTAATGAAATAGTAGAAGAAGCTAAGGCTGATAACGATATGGAAAATACAGATATCAAAGAAAATAAAACAGATGATGATGCTGATAAAACTACTACCATTGAAGTAAAAAAATCAGATAGTAAAGAAAATAAAGATAAAAATACTGCCGATAAGAAAGAATCAACCGATAAAAAAGATTCTAGTAAGGCTTTAGACAAAAACTCAAAAGAAAAAGATGGCGTTTACTCATCTTCATTGATGAGTGAGAAAAATGGCGAAAGAGAAGCTGAACTTCAAACAGCAAGTGTCTATGACATCCTTGCAGAAGAAGGAAAGCTTACAGTAAAGGGTTCCATAGATTATCAAGTAGATCTTAACGACTACAAAAATTTGGAAGAATTAGAAAATAATAGCTATACTTTCAAAATCGATGAAAATACTGAATTTTTATCAGGTGGAGGCATGGCTAATCCAACTTACTATAAAACCCTCGAAGAATTTAACAATTTTTATAAGGAAGTAAAAAACTCAGGACTTGGCCTTGTAATCACTGTTAAAGACGGTCTAGTAAAAAGCGTACTAATAACATCATAACAAAAGAGCTTGTAATGAGCTCTTTTTTTTGCAAATTTTACTTTTTCTTCATAAATCCATAATTTTTTCTTAATGAAATTTTTATATAATTGATTGTCATTATCTTTTGAATATTATTAATATTTCTTGTAAAATAGATGTAGGTTTTAAAATTTTATGATTAGAAAAATTTTATCATAATTTCTGATATATTTTTTTGCCTAATATTTTTCGGAGGACTTATGTCGGTTCAGTATTTCATAGAACTTTTGGGCGGTCTTGCCTTGTTCTTATACGGTATGGAAATGATGAGTGGTGGTCTTGAGCTTGTTGCAGGCGATAGGCTACGTGTTGTAATTGAAAAGATGACCTCAAATTTTTTTAAGGCTATTCTTGTCGGCGCTTTTGTAACTGCTATTATTCAATCTTCTTCTGCCACAACAGTTATGGTAGTGGGTTTTGTTAATGCAGGTCTTATGACTATTTATCAAGCAGTCGGAATAATAATGGGGGCAAATATTGGTACTACCGTTACTGGTCAACTTGTTGCCCTAAATGTTTCTCAAATTGCACCTATAATTGCTTTTGTAGGATTTTTGCAAAATACTTTTTCTTCTAAGAAAAAAATTAAATATATTGGTCAAGCTGTAATGGGTCTTGGTTTTTTGTTTATGGGTATGGAATTTATGAGTAAGGCCATGGAGCCATTAAGAGAGTATCCTGGCTTTATAACTTTGATGACAAAATTTGAAAATCCAATACTTGGAGTTTTGGCTGGTACAACTATTACTGCAATTATACAGTCATCTTCTGCATCTTTGGGTATCTTGCAGGCTGTTGCTAACCAAGGAGTTATTCCTTTAAGATCATCTATGTATATTGTATTTGGTTTTAACATTGGAACTTGTATAACTTCAGTATTATCCTCTATCGGATCATCAAAAAACGCAAGAAGAACAGCCCTTGTCCACGTATTATTTAATATTATTGGAACAATTATTTTTGTACTAGTGGCATTTCTCATACCTATTGATCAAATTGTTACTAGCTTCTCAAGGGATGTTCCAGCAGCACAAATTGCAAATTTACACACCTTGTTTAATATAGCTACAAGTATCATCCTTTTCCCTTTCTCAAGAAAACTTGCAGATCTTTCTTTCAAGTTAATCCCTGGAGTTGATAAGGAACAAGAAGAGATGAGCCTTCAATTTATCAACAAGCATATTGTAAAAGATGCTTCAGCAACATTTACAGATATTAGGGCAGAAATTAATAGAATGCTTGAGCTTATCAACCAAAATTACAAAGAAGCTATGGCTCTTTTGTATAAATTTGATGAAGATATATACGATGAAATTTTTCATAGAGAGCAAGTTATAAATTATCTTAATAAGGAAATTTCAGCCTTTATTATAGATTCTTTGGGTTTGTCAATGAATGAGGAAACATCTTCACATTTTGCCTCTTATCTTAGAATTTCTAGGGATATGGAAAGAATTGGAGATCACTCAAAAAATATTGCCGATGTTGCAAAGTTAAAGCATGAGGAAAAAATGATTTTTACCGATGATGCAGTTAAGGAACTTGATGGCCTAAATAATATTATTCTTAAAATGTTTGATGCTATCATTGGCGATATTGATAGTGTAGGTATTGTAAAACAGATGCGTGATTCTAACGAAGAAATCCAAAAAGATGTTAATATTTACAGAAACAATCATATGTTAAGAATGAGAGATAGATCTTGCGATCCAGAAAGTGGTTTGATCTTTGAAAAGACCTTAACTGCCATGGAAAGAATTTCTTCTTATATATCAAACGCAGCAAAATTTGCAATTTGATTTGCTAAAAATTTAGAAAATAATAGATCTTTCTAAATCGATTAATAAAATACACTTTGTTTTAAAGCAAAAAAATGCCAGCTGAGGGCTTTTCCCTTACTGGCATTTTTATTATCTATTATTTAGATTGTTTTTTTTGTGCAGCTACTTTTGCTTTTTCTTCTTTACGTTTTTTCATAGAGTCCTTGATACCTTCAACAATAGCATCCATTTCTGGTTCTTTCATTGATTTTAGTGAACTTACTATGTTTAGACTTTCTGGAAGAACATCCATTACTTTCATTTCGTTGTCTATGAAAGCTTCCATTTTTTCTGCTGCTTGTGGAGCCCATGTTCCGTTATCTATAATTGTAACTGCTCTGTTTTGAACATTAAGTGCTTTCATATCTTCTAGGAAGTTAAGCATTGGTGGATAAATTCCTAGGTTGTAGGTTACTGATGCTAGAACTATGTTTGAGTATTTGAAAGCTTCTGCTATTAGTGTAGATACGTGAGTGCTTGATACATCTCTTAGACTGATATTTGTAATTCCTGCTTCACATAATTTTGATGCAAGTGCTTGAGCTGCAAATTCTGTGTTACCATACATAGATGCATATACAATTAGTACACCATCTTCTTCTGGTTCATAGGTTGCCCAATGTGTATATTTATCTAAGATATAACCAAAGTTATCTCTCCATACAAGTCCATGAAGTGGGCAGATGTATTTAATATCAAGTCCGCCAGCTTTTGCTAGAGCTTTTTGTACGAATGTACCATATTTACCAACGATATTTGTGTAATAACGACGAGCTTCATCTAGATAATCACGATCCCAATCAACTTCATCGGCAAATAATCTACCGTTGTTAGCGATAAATGAACCAAAAGCGTCAGCTGAGAATAATACTCCGTTTGTTACATCAAATGTCATTAGAACTTCTGGCCAGTGAACCATTGGAGCTTCTACGAAAGCAAGTGTATGCTTACCGAAGTTCATGGTGTCGCCTTCTTTTACTTCTATATATCTATCATCTACGTGATAACCAAATTGTCTCATAAACATTACTCCCTTTTCAGAAGAAATGATTTTTAGATTTGGATATCTTTCAAGCATTAATTCGATTGATGAGCAGTGGTCTGGTTCCATATGGTTAACTATCATATAGTCAAGGTCACGACCGTTAAGTACACGGCTAACGTTGATTATATATTGACGAGTAATTGACCAGTCTACTGCATCTACTAAAACTGTTTTTTCATCCATTAATAGGTAGGAGTTATATGATACGCCTTGTGGTATTGGAAAAATATTTTCAAATAGGGCTAGTCTTCTATCATCCCCACCTACATAATATAAGTCATCTGTTACTTTTCTAACTGTATACATAATCCCTACTTTCTATCTTCTGGGAATTCAAATTTGATGAATTCTTCTTTAGCTTCACCTGATACTGGTGATACCCAGCTATCTGGCAATTTGTCAAATGGTGTACCTGGTTCGATTCCTTGTGTTGGATCACCGATTTCTGGGTTATATTCATAACCTGAACCTAAGTCAAGATAAATATCTTCTTTTGGTGCCATCTTACGAGGTTTGCTTCTCTTAACTTTCTTCATTGGTGGAGCAGGTTTCTTAGCTTCGCCGTTATCTAATTCTTTGATTAGTAATGGTAAAACTTCTGCAAAGTCCCCAACTATACCATAATCACAGTTGTTAAAGATTGGTGCATTTTTGCTGTTGTTAATTGCAACTATTGTAGATGCATCACGGATTCCCTTTAAGTGTTGGCCAGCGCCTGAAACTCCGACACCTATATATAGGTTATTTTTGAAGTTTTGACCACTCATACCAACGTATCTATCAAGTGGGACATATTTTAATGTTTCTGCTACTGGTCTTGATGATGAAATAGCTGCTCCTGCTTGGTAAGCAAGATCTTCTATTAATTTCATATTTTTCTTTTCACCGATACCACGACCTGCAACAACTATTCTTTCAGCTTCTGTAACTGGTGTCCATGGATCTATACCAACTGTAAAGTCGTATCCATCTTTCTTTAAAGCTGCTACTAAATTTTTAACCGCTTCTTTAGGATCTCCTTCAAAGATCTCCCCTTTTCTGATCCCTGCAATTGGACCTTGTTTTGATTTTCTTCCAACTGCTTGGACTCTGGGTGCACGTCCGACTGTGTTTGCACCGACAACAACTCTCATGATTTCGTTAGTTCCTTCATAGATTTGGGTAATTTTTGCATCTCTAAAGAATCTTTCAACATCAACACCCTTGATAAATCCAGAACCACCGTAAAGTTGGATAGCTTCTGTTGTAATCTTCATAGCAAGATCTGAAGCAAATTGTTTAGCCATAGCTGCTTCTGCAGAATATCTTTCATGATTTTCTTTTAGTTCTGCAGCTCTGTAAATCATAAGTCTTGCAGCATCAAGTTGAGTTGCCATATCAGCAAGTTTGAATGTATTTGCTTGTAAGTGAGCTATTGGCATACCAAATTGTTCACGTTCTTTAGCATAAGCTAGAGCTGATTCGTAAGCACCTTGGCCAATACCTAATGCTTGTGAAGCAATACCAATTCTACCACCATCAAGAGTTGCCATAGCAATCTTAAAACCTTGACCTTCTTTGCCAAGTAAGTTTTCTTTTGGAACTTTTACATTGTCAAAGTGTAATTCTGCAGTAGATGATGATCTAATACCTAATTTATCATAGTGATCAGAGCATGTAAATCCTTCCATGCCTTTTTCTACGATAAATGCAGAAATACCATGGGTTCCGATACCTGGAGTTGTAACTGCGAATACAACATAAGTATCAGCTTTTGGAGCGTTGGTGATAAATATTTTTTTACCATTTAGGATATATCTATCTCCATCAAGTTCTGCTGTTGTTTCTGTACCACCAGCATCTGAACCAGCGTTTTCTTCTGTCAAACCGAAAGCACCGATTTTTTCACCTTTAGCTAGTGGAACAAGATATTTTTGTTTTTGTTCTTCTGTACCAAAGGCAAAAATTGGGTAGCTTCCAAGAGATGTATGTGCTGAGCAAATTACACCAACACCACCATCTACTCTAGATAATTCTTCTACTGTAATAGCGTAGCTTAAAACATCTAGACCTTGGCCGCCGTATTCTTTTGGATAAGGTATGCCCAAAAATCCAAGTTGTCCCATTTCTTTTACAATATCATCTGGGAACTCATTTTTTTGATCTAGATCAAAAGCAATAGGTTTTACTTTTTCTTCTGCAAATGCTCTAACTTTTTTACGTAGAGCTTCATGCTCATCTGTAGTCTTAAATAACATCAAAACCTCCTTATGTGTTCTTACTATAATTCTAGTTCTAAGAAAACGTTTTGTCAAATATATTTTTAGCTAATAAATTTATTTCAAAGTAATTTGACTTATCTTGCTAATATACATAAATTTATACAGACAAATGATTATTTCCAATATTTTTTTAAGAAAACTAAAAATAAGTATAAAAAAAGACCGACATACTCGATCTAGTAAAATGGCTGGGATAGTAGGACGCAAACCTACGATCGTAAGACGCAGAATCTTATGCCTTAGCAACTTGGCTATCGTAATACAGCATAATTTTACAATTGACACATAAATTATAACTTTGATTAGCTTTGTCGCATACGATTTTCCCTTATAATTAAAATATTTTGGCTGGGATAGTAGGACTCGAACCTACGATCTCCAGAGTCAGAATCTGGTGCCTTACCAACTTGGCTATATCCCAATAATCTTATTTACCCTTATATATTAACACAAATTTTATTTTTTGGATAATTTTATTTAAAAAGATCCTTGCAAAAATTTACAAAGACCTTTTTAGCTCATTTATTATTTATTTCCAATAACTTTGTAATAATCTTTTTCTTCATTTACACTAGTTTTGTAACCAGCATTTTCTAGAAATCTTATTACATTTTCTTTGGCTACTTCTGTATCTACTAAAACCTCGATATTGTTTTCGCCTGTTAGGGTTGCTTCTTGGGTTAACATTATTGGTTCTGGACAGCTTAATCCTCTTGTATCTACTTCTTTCATGCATTACTCCTTTTTGACATACTTGCTATTAGTAAGTTTATTACAAAACAAATTGCTACTGCTATCATTCCATTAACTGTTGGACCTTCTGGGCTTGATGCTAGTCCAAAGTTGTGAGCAAATGCAGCCCCTATGATTAATCCTATTACTGTAATTGCTGCATCGTTATCGCCTTGACCTGATAATACTGTTTGTCTAATTGGGCAACCACCCATTAATACTGATGAGAATCCCATCAATAGTGTTCCTAGGAAATTCCACAAGTGATTGCTGTGAGCTACTGGTTGTTCAGCAAAGCCAAATTTAAATTGGCCAAATACTAGGTTCATTACTAAAGCACCGATGAAAATTCCAAGAGCTCCCATAAATAAGGTATTATCTTTTACTAAAATTATATCTCTAAATGCTCCTGCTGTACAAAGTCTTGTTCTTTGGAATAAGGATCCAACGATTAATCCTGCTATTATTGACATTATAATTGGAGCATGTTTAGATCCTGGTCCTTCTGTTGCAAATACTATAAATTCTGGTTTTACTAGCAAAAATACTAATAATAAAACCATAAATGCTGGCATAAAATATCCGGCAATTTTGCTTTGATCATGAGCACGTCCTAGAGAAAATCCTTTTTTTAGGAAATATACGCCGATTGCTATACCACAAATAAAACCTAATAAGCCGACAATTGCATTGGCATCTCCACCTGCAAGTCTAAGTATTAGTCTAAGTGGGCAACCTAAAAACATCAAAGCTCCTATCATTGAGGTAAATCCAAGAGTAAATCTTAAAATTGGAGCAGATCCTCCCTTAGATTTGAATTCTCCTCTGATATTAGCCATTATACAAGCTCCTAATATAAAGCCTATAATTTCTGGTCTAATGTATGAAACTTTTGCTGCTGAGTGAAGGCCGATTGCTCCTGCTATATCTCTCCAGAAACAAGCAAGGCAAAAACCCATGTTACCAGGGTTGCCATTTTTTACCAAAAATGCGGCTATGGCACCGATTATCAAACCTGCTATTAGGTTTATTGTTTTACGATTTTTATTAATTTCCATAAAATCCTCCGATTATTTTTTATAAATTTTCTTTTAAAATTGCACTTTCTGGCATGTCTTTTTCAAAATTCCACTTATCTTTAGTTTTTGCAAAATCTACAAATATTGATAAGATTGCAAAAGCTGCTAGTAGGTACTGGTAAAATAGAAATGGCATTATGTCAACTGGTGCAAGGAGTCCTTGGGTAATTTTTGCTGCTATTAGAAGCTGAATTCCATAAGGGATAAGTCCTTGACCAACGCAAGAGAAAATATCCAAAAGTGAGGCCGATCTTCTTGGGTCAACCTTATAATCTTTTGATAATTTCTTGGCTATAGGTCCTGCAATTACAATGGCTACGGTGTTGTTGGCTACAGCTATATCCATCAAAAATACTATTAGGCAAATTCCAATTTCCGCAGATTTTCTTCCTTTTACAAAGCCCAAAACTTTTTTGTTTATAAAATCAAGTCCACCTTCTTTATTAACCATGTAGGAGAGTCCACCAATAAGCATTGACAAGATAAAAATCTCTGTCATTGATGTAAAACCTTCATAGATAAGTTTTGATAGACCTATATAATCAAAGGAATTTTGGAAAAGCATAATTACGCTTGCAAAAATTATTCCACTGGTCAAAACTACAAATACGTTGATTCCAATAAGGGCTGTTACCAAGACAAGTAAATATGGCAATACTTTTACTATTTCTATTTGGCTTGTTTCTATTGGAATTACAGTTTCTGGTCTACCAAAAGCTATAAATAATACCAAAGTAATGATAGCTGCTGGCAGTGCGATTTTTAGGTTTAGGTTAAATTTATCTTTCATATCTACATTTTGAGTCTTTGTTGCAGCTATGGTCGTATCGGAAATAATGGATAAGTTATCTCCAAACATTGAACCAGACACTAAGGCTGCAAGGCTCATAGCAAGATTTAGACCAGCTCCTTGGGCAAGGCCTATTGTAACTGTTGTAAGAGCTGAGATGGTTCCTACTGATGTACCAGTTGCTGTTGACATAAAAGCTGCTATTATAAAAATTCCTGCAATTATAAGATTGGCCGGGACAAATCTAAGACCAAGATTAACTACTGCATCCCTACCACCGCTTGCTTGAGCAACTGTAGAAAAAGCTCCTGCAAGTAAGTAAATTAGGCACATAGTTATGATATTTTCATCGCCACAGCCTGCTATAAATATAGAAAATTTCGAATTTAAGTCATCTTTAAAAAGTATAAAGGCAACTATTACAGCGACAAAAGCTGCAACTGGTGCTGGCATTTGATAAAAAGCATTTTCCACGCCTTGAATTTGCAAAATAATTCCTGTTACAAAATAAATTATTACAAAGACTAATAAGGGTATCAAGGCATAGGCATTAGCTTTAGTGTTTTTATAAGTTTCCATTTTTTATCCTCTCTAGCTTTTAATAGCTTCTGGCATTTGACCGATTTTGGCATTATTGCCATATTTATTGATTGCGTAGATAAAAGCATTTAAATTTTCTATTGGCGTTCCTACTGGTGAGCCACAGCCTGTAGCTGCTATATAGCCACTTTTGGCATCTGCTGCTTTTTTTATGCAAGTTTTTACAGCTTCTATTACATCATCAATACTTCCATAGCGCATCACTTCTACTGGTGCAACATTTCCCACAACTATAAGCTTATCCTCGATTGCTTTTTTGCAAGCTTCTAAGTCCTCACAATTATCGACACTGAAAAAATCTATATCAAAATCTTTATAATATTTCCATTGTCTGTTGGTATGGCCACAAATGTGTAAATTTGGCTTGATTCCATTTAGTTCATAGTAGGCACTTAGTTGTTTTTTTAGATAAGGTAGGGAAAATTCCAAAGCTTGTTTTGGCGATAAAATATCATCGCAAGCTACTGGGTCAACCACCATTACGCTTGTCGGTCCAAATTCCTTTTTGAAAGCTTTTGCCCAAGATAAGTTAGCCTCATAGCAAAAATCTAAAAGTTTTTTTACTCCATCAGGATTTTTCTTAAGATCTCTAAGAAGTTTATCCACTGGTCTAATGGCTGCTGCCGTTGTAATTGGCCCTGGGATTTCAGTTTCAATTACCATATCAGGAAATCTATCTTTCATGATTTTTCCTCTTTTTAGCTTTGCAAGCAAAACTTCGTTGCTATAGGGATCTGGCATTTTTATTAGATTCATATTAAGCTGATCTTCCATGACAAATTTTTCTATATAATCTATGTCATTTTCTGGAAAAACAAGCTTTGATCCTACAGCTTGGCCCATAGTTCTAAGAGAAAGCTCCTCTGTTAGTCCAACTATTTTGTAGTGATCGTATTTGTATTTTACAATATCAGTTAGGACATCGACATCTTCCAATTGGCTAATGCTATAAGAAAGACAATTTGCAATTATCCTATTGGTGGACATTATTGCAAAGGGAAGATGATCCACCACCTGACCATTTAGATAGGCGGAAATCCTTTCACCCGAACTAATCTTTGGCCTATAATTTTCCATTTCTATTTTTAGTTCTTCTTTATCCATCAATCCTCCTTTCATAAGTATTTATACAAAAAGCTTAAATTATCATTATTGATAAAGAGCTTTTGGTATTTCATTAATTCTTGCATCTTTGCTATATTTTCTTACTGCATAGACAAAGGCATCGACATTTTCCTTGGGAGTTTCTGCTGGAGTCCCACAGCCTGTTGCAAGTATGTATCCATTTTTTGCATCCGCTCCCTTTTTTATACAAGCTTTAACAGCATCAATTACATCATCAATGGTCCCATTTTTCATAATATCAACTGGTGGAAGATTGCCCATTAAGCCTAATTTGTCTTCTATGGCAATTTTGCATTCCTCTAAATCATGGCAATTATCCACGCTAAAAAATTCTATATCAAAATCTTTTAAATCTTCCCACTGCCTTTTGGTGTGGCCACAAATATGTAGGTCTGGCTTTATGCCATTAAGTTTTCTAAGTCCACTTGTCAAAGCTTTTAAATATGGATATGAAAATTCCTTGGCTTGTTTGGGAGATAAAATATCATCGCAAGCTACTGGATCTGCAATCATAATTTTTCCTGGTCCAAATTCCTTATAAAAAACTTCTGCCCATTTCATATTTGCTTCTAGGCAAAATTCCAATAATTTTTTCACTTCTTCTGGATTTTTTCTTAAATCTCTTAGTAATTTGCTTAAAGGTCTAAGAGCTGCTGCCGTGGAAATTGGTCCAGCAAGAAAAGTTCTAATAGGATGGTCGGGAAATTTTTCTCTTAATTTTCTTGCATTTGCTAATTTTTCTGCCAAAATCTTATTTTTGTAAGGATCTGGCATTTGCAAAAGATTTACATCAAGCTTTTCATCTAGGAAATATTTATCGACACGATCTATTCCATTTTCTGGGAAAATCCCAGTAGATCCAAGGGCGTAGGCCATGGTTCTAAGATTTAGGCCTTGAGAAATTCCAAAAATCTTATATTCATTTGCTAATTTGTCGGTAACTTCAATTTGCCTGTCGATATTTGAAAATTCTTTTATAGAATAGCCTAAATTATATCCATAAACCACATCCAAGCTCATTATATTGTAGGGCAGATGATCGACTCTTTGTCCACTTAGATAAGCCTTCAATCTCTCATGTGAATTCATCTGTGATGGGTATTTTTTAAGTTCTTTTTCCAGTTCTTCTTTGTTCATTTTTCTTCCTAAGTTAGACTTCTAAAATGTTTCTTGCCGGTGATGTATTCTTCCAATCTTTTGATTAGGATAAAATAAATGGCAATATTTCCCAGCATATGGTTGATATCAAAGGGAATTGAACCCACATACAAGGCAATAAATGAAATTTTGCCTGCATCTATTATCAAAACTTGCATTAAGGTAATTAATAGCCCGTAAATAAATCCTGATCCGCCAAGAGCTAGGGCCTTGGTCAAATCAGTTTTATTAATTTTTTTAAAAATTATAAAATTTATTAGGCTTAGTATGGCAAAATCTACAATTTGAAAAATCACCCAATAACCAAAGCCCAGATAAAAGCTTGTCACTGTCATGGTTATGGCATTTACAATTATCGCTTCGTCAAGCTTTCCATCAATGGCAAGAATTAGGATAATATCTGATAAAATTTGCACATTGGGAATAAGTTGAAAATTAATTCTACTTAACACACAAATGGCGATAAGACTTGCAAGTCTTGTAAGTTTTCTAGTATCCATCTACATTTGTTCAAATCTAAATTCTATTTTATCTCCTTCTTTGACTTCATAATCGCCGATGCCAACTTCTGCCATTTGGTCGTTTACATAATACATCCAGTATTGGTTTTTATCCTTATCTTGGCTTATGCCTGCTAGTTCTGTCATCATTCCATTTTCAAATTTAGCTTGGTGTTTTTCTTCTAGGTATTTTTCTAGACCATCTTTTCCTATTTCTGCATCTTCTGTTAGGATTTCTTTGTCATTAACCTTATCGTAAATTGTTATCTTTACACTTGTAGTTTCTGGAGTTTCAGATTTTTCTTCTACTTTTGTTTCTTCTTTTGGCGCTTCTTTTGCTTGATTGTTACAAGCGCTTAGGCTTAGACTTGTGATTGTTAAAATTGCTAATAGATATTTGTTGATTTTTTTCATATTTTCCTCCTAAAATTGCATAGCTCTTGCAAATGTTTTTTCATAATCTTTGCTTGTTGAAAGTTCCACATAGGAAATTTCCTTGGCCAAGTCTTCCATTTCATTTTTTATTTGGGGATTCATAAGAGCCATATATGCCCCAACTAGGGACGAATTTCCCACATAAGTTATCAAATTTTCTACTTCTTTTGGCAAAATTCCAACTTTGCTTATGTCAGATTTTTTTAGATGCGAGCCGAAAGCACCAGCAATTATTACAGAATTTAAGTTCTCTATTTCAACTTTTTCTATTTGTAAAAGTGTTAAAAATCCCGATAAAATCGCGCCTTTGGCAAGTTGAACTGCTCTTATATCATCTTGGCTTAGGTAAATTTTATTTTCCTTATCTAAAATTATAAATCTCTTACCATTTTCATTTTCTCTGATATAGTTTTTTCTAAAATCAGAATTTTCCAAGTTTTTTGGATCTATTATCCTTCCTCTTTTGTTAATTAATTTATTCTCAATCGCATCTGCTACGGCGCTTAGTAGGCCGCTTCCGCATATGCCCTTAGCTTTTTTACCTCCTATAATTTTTAGTCTTATTTGATCTTTTTCTATTTTTATTTCTTCAATAGCTCCTCTTTCTGCACGCATACCAGATGATATATTCATCGCCTCTAAGGCTGGCCCTGCTGCAGTTGAGCAAGCATACAATTTATTTCTAGTTTTTAGAACCATTTCACCATTTGTTCCAATATCTATAAATAAGGTATTTTCCTTTTCTTTTAGTTTTGTAAGATAAACTCCAGCTACTATGTCGCTGCCTATAAAAGCTGAAACATTTGCCAAAGTGTAAAGATTTGCGGGAAAATCTATGGCCAAATCTCTTGCGTAAAATTTTTGCCCTTGTAAAAATTCCGCCTCATAGGGAAATCTCCCAAGTTTTCTTGCATCAGCTCCTACTAGCATGTGTAACATAGTAGTGTTGGCAGCTACAATAATTTCTTTGATAAAATTTTTTTCGATTTCAAAATCTTCTATGAGTCTATGCAAAAGCTCGTTTAAGCTTTTTACTAAAACTTCTTTTAATAGGTCTTTTCCCTTGGAGTTTTCATATTCAAAGCTAATTCTAGTCATTACATCAAGACCGTATTTGCTTTGAGGGTTAATAGATGAAGTTTTGCCCACGATTTCACCAGTTGATAAATCTACCAAATAAACGGCAATTGTCGTAGTTCCAATATCTATGGCAAAACCATAGCCAGATCTATAATCTTTTTTAAAATCAGGAATTTCCCCAACATCTAATATTTCTAGTTTTGAATTTTCGTAAAAATTTCTTATTTTTATATCAGTTTGCGGAGAAATTTGGCAGGCAAGTCTGATATTTTCCTTAATTTCTTCTTTGCTTAAAAGCAATTTTTCTTTTTCGCTTGGTGGATTTACAATTCCAGATAAAATTTTTATCTTGCATTTGCCACAAGTTCCTTTGCCATTGCAAAAATTATTGATCTTTACAGAATTTTCCAAAAAATCTTTTAGGACATCTTCTCCACTTGCTTGAAATTCTGTGTCTAAATTTTCGATTTTTATTTTCATTTTCCAATAAAACTTTTGGCTACTTTTACAGCTTCTGTTGCATTTTCGCTATAGGCATCTGCTCCGATTTTTTGGGCAAAGCTTTCTGAAACTGGGCCTCCTCCAATCATCACAATAAATTTATCGCGAAGGCCTCGCTCTTTTAGCATATCTATAACTTTTTTCATATTTTCCATGGTTGTCGTCATAAGAGTTGACATCATTATAAATTTTGCATCATTTGCCAAGGCTTCATCTATAAATTTTTCGCAAGGAACGTCTTTTCCCAAATCTATCATCTTAAAACCAGCTATTTCTAGCATAAGTTTTACTAAATTTTTACCTATATCGTGAGTATCGCCCTCGACAACGCCAATAACTGCTGTCGCCAAATTTTTTTCTTGGTGACTTTCCATTTTTTCTGTTAGAACATCGATACCGTTATACATGGCATCAGAGCAAATTAGAAGATCTGAAATATAATATTCTTCTTCTTCAAAAAGTTTGCCAACCTCGTTCATTCCTTTGATAAGCCCCTTAAAAATCGCCTCTTCTGGATCGTAGCCTTCAGCTAGATAAGCCCTACAAAGATCTGCAATTTCCTCATCTTCTTCATCTATAACCATCTGTGCCATCTTATCAAAATATTCTTCTTTCCTAGGCATTTTCCCTCCCTATTTTAATCTTGTTTACTTTATCAAAACTTTTATCAGCTAAATTTATGCATCTATCGCCCATAAGGGAATTTTCGCTAAACAAAATATCTATGTATTTTTTAGGTTTTTCAAATTTTATCTCTTCAAAATAAGCCTTATCTAAGTCAATGAGGGCAAAAGTTGATTTGGGGCAAAGGTGAAAAGTAAATTCGTAATTTTTTCCCAATAGCAAAACTTTTTTTAAAAATTTTTCCAAAAAATCGTCTACATATCTTGCAATTTCTTTTTCTCCCAAAACTTTGGGATCAAGGATACTTTCAGAAAAAGAAAAAACTTTTACATCTTTTTCAAGCATTTTTTTAATAAAATCTATGTAAATATCTGAAAGTTTGTCGTAAAGATCATTTAAAATTTCTCTTTTTTTCTTCATAGCTCGCATAACTTTTGTAAGTTCGAGAAAATTATCAAGTGTTGCCAAAGGTCCTCTAATTTCTATTACAGTTTTTGCTGGATCTAGAATTTCCAAGGATTGTACCATAGTTTTGTAAGCTTGATTTTCATAATCCATTTGCAAATCAATTTCTTCAATTTTTTCAAAAATTGGGACAGCTTTTATCCCATTTTCAAATTCGACTCCCAAACAAACAGAAATTATGGGAATGATTGGAAGTGAAATATATCTGCCCGATTTGGCAAATTCTGCCATAAGCTTTGGATTTGTATAAGTTTCTTTATTTATGGCACGACTTGGATTATCCACGCACTTATAAGATCTAATCATAATTTTCCTCACAAGCTTTAAAAGTTTTTTCCACAAAAAAATTAATGATTCTTATGGAAATTTGCACATAGCAAATACAACCAAAAGCGTGTACTTTTTAGGAAAACCTAAGCTTTTAGTTCCATAATAATCATTAATTAGCTCAAAAAAGATTTAAATAAGTGTACTTTCCCTAAGGATTATCTAAATCTCTTGATATTAACTTAACATTTATAAGCACTATTGTCAATATTATTTATAAATCTTCTAAATTAATCAACTCTAGTGCTTATTTTTCTTCCTACAAAATAAATTATTCCACTTAAAATTAGCATAAGACTTATGCCCTTAGCGACACTTATTCCCAGGATATTTTTCTTTACAGCTATTGATCCATCGACTACATCGTTGATTGAAAAATATGCCAAAGGATTAAAACTACTAGTATTTGGCAAATATCTTACAGCAAGTATTAGGATTAATCCAACAAGTGTCATAATAAAATAAATCTTATATCTATTTTTGATTTTTACACTTAGGCTGTGGGCAAAAGTATAGAGCAAAACAAGTAGGCTTAGCGAAAGCGCCAAAGCTTCTAAGAGATATTTTCCAAGGCTGATATAAGTGTAATAGGATGAATAATCCATATTTTCCATAGGATTTTTAACTGCTCCCTCATATCTTAAAATCGGATAAGCTAGTGTTTTGCGAGGGTCAAAGATAAGTCCAATGATAAGTATAAGAGCTAGTACAAAGGCAAAATATTTCAAGGATTCTAGCAAACCAACCAAGTATTTCTTATCATAATATTTTCCCTTATCTATTGGATTTGTGTATAAGAAATCCAAAGAATCGCTTTTTTCAAAATCTCTATTATAATTTGTCCCGAAAAGATAAAGGCAAAGCAAAATCAAAAGTACTGGCAAATTGTATTTGTAGATAAATCTATAAACTAGCATAAAAGAAGAAATATCAAGCGGAATTTGTCTTGCCATGGCAAAGTCTAAATCTTTAGGATTTTTATCCTCGTCATACCAGCTAAGAGACCTGTTAAATAAAACTTTCATCGGCTTTAGATCTTTCTCTAGCAAAAGTTTTTTATAATTTTCCCTAACTTCTTTAGAAAATACTGACAAGTCCCCATTTTTTAGAGTAAGTGGATTGATATTTACGCTTTCTTCAGCAAAAACATTGCCCCTATAATCTCGATCAAGTCCATCAATATAGGCGTTGGTTTCATATAGCAACTTGTAAAAGTTCGGATCCTTTTCCCTATAAAGATTTTCCAAATTATTGTATTCTTCAAGTCGCCTGGTCGATTCTTCAAATTCTTTGCGATTTTCTTCCATATAAGAAGATTTTGGATAAAAATGCTCTTCTTTATTATTTTCAATGCTCATTGTTAAGGCTAATTTTAGCATATCCGCCTGAAAATATTCTTTTCCAACATTATTTACATAGTACAAATTGGATGAAATTAAAACAACTATCAAAAATCCTCCTAGAATATAAGGAATTTTTTGATCTAAGAATTTCCCGCTTTTGTAAAATTCAAATCCCATAATAGACGTTGGCTTTGTTCTTGAAATAGCCTTATACTTTAGTTTTATCATCTTATCAATGGCCAAGAATCTAAAGGAGATCAATAATAGGACAAATATTAGAATTAAATATATTACAAAAAACATGACCCTTACCCTTGGACCCACATAGACAAAAGGATTGTTTGAAACTCCATTTAGACTTGGATCTAGCTCATAAGCTCCCAAGAAAAACTTATCGTAGGTAAAATATATAGGATTGTAGAGATTTTTTAGTTTGTCAAAAACATCGGTCACTATATATAAAAGGGCAAAAATAGAGCTTTGAATGATGGTTGCAATACTATTGTCTTTAAAAATTAAAATTATTAAGCTTGAAAGGGCAAAAATCAAAAGGCTTTTAAAAATAAAAAGTCCTACTACTTTTTGTAGATATTGATAAAATAAGATGTAAATTTCCTTATATTCATAAATTCTAATAGGAAAATCCAGCAAGAAATTTATATCTTTTTTAATTAATCCACAGATAAAAGAAAAGAAAAATATTAATAGGCTATAAAATAGACCCAAGCCGATAAAACTTATGATTTTATTTAGCAAATATCTTTTTCTAGAAAAAGGCTCTGTGAAATACAATAAGATATTATCTTTTTTGTAATCATCTCCTATGGAATTTACCAACAAAAATCCCAGCAAAATACAAGGAATAAAGCCAAAATATAAATTTAAGTTGGTAAATAAAATATTGGCAGAGCTTTGGTAATTGTCATTTAAAAACTTATCCACATCGACCTTGTTTTTATCCAAATATTGGTAAGCCACATCATAATAAGAAAGTTTTTCCTCATATTCTTTTGTTAGTTTTAGATCATACTTATTTATAAAATTTTTAATCTCATTGATGTAATCATGGTTAACAGCTGGATAAGAAAAATCATAACGAATCTCTTTTTCGCTTCTTTCTTCGTCATCGCCCTTCATTTTTTGTATTTTTGTATAATCTTCATTAAATTCCTTGCTTTTTCCTTGCCAAGCATATTCATTTATGCTTATCTGCTCAAGAAATGGAGCATCTTCTTGGCCAGATACAACTTCATACAAAAAATCAAAATCTCCAACCGCCTCATCAATTTGCCTATCAAACATATTTATTGAAAAAAAGTTGCCATAAATAGTAAGAATTAAGGCAAGCAAAAAAACCGCCCAAAAATTGCCATTTTTAAAAAATTTCTTTATCTCAAGTCTAATCATAATTTCCCCACTGCTTTATCTGTGTATTTTATTACATTATCATGTTATAATTATTATAGCACAAAATCAAGGAGAGTATTATGATTGTTGACGTAAAAAATTTAAATAAATCTTATGGCAAGCACAAAGTTTTAAATGACCTATCATTTAAGATAGAAAAACCCCAAGTCCTAGCCCTTATCGGTCCAAACGGTTCTGGCAAATCTACTCTTATGAATTGTATGATGAATCTTATAAGCTTTGATAGTGGCGAGATTGAAATTTTGGGCAAATCTAATAAAGATTATGAGATTTTTAGAGAAGTTTCTTTTCTAAAAGATAATAGAGTTTTATATCCATATCTAACAGGCTTTGACCATCTTAAATACATTTGCGATATACAAAAAATCCCCCAAGAAAGAATTGAAGAAGTTATAGAACTTGCTGATATAGGATCTTTTTATAAAAAAATCGTAAGCTCCTACTCACTTGGCATGAAGCAAAGGCTTCTTCTTGCTATGGCTCTTTGTAATAATCCTAAGCTTATACTTATGGATGAGCCTCTAAACGGTCTTGACACTGATAGTATTTTTAAATTTAGAGATTTGATAAAAAACCTTGGCGAAAATAATACGACAATTCTAATTTCTTCTCATAGCTTAAATGAGCTTGATTACATTACTAACGATATACTTTTTCTAAAAGGCGGTTCTGTAATCTACGAAGATATAGAAATTTATAAGCAAACTGAATATAGGATATTTTTAGAAAATTCAGACGATATGAAAGTTTTACAAAATTTTTTAGATACAAATTCAGAAAATATAAAATACCAGATAAAAGAAGCTGAAAATTCCATAATTTTTAACCTTAAAGATTCAAAAATCAACCAAGTCTTAAGTTTTATCTACGAAAATAATATAAAAATCAAAAAAATCCTAGCAAAAACTTACGGTGCTGAGGATAGGTACAGGAAGATTTTTGCCCTTGACTAAATTTTTAAATTCAGAATTTATTTACTCTTCTAAAATATTAAAAAACATAATCTAATAATTGAAATATAAATAAATAATAGACAATTATTTAAAAAAATAAAAATATCAAAGAAAATTCTAATAAAAAAAGGCACAAAAAAACTGATACTCATGTATCAGTTTAATTTGTTTAGCAGCTTCCTACTCTACCGGGAGGCTTCCCTCCGAGTACCATCGGCGTTGTTGGGCTTAACTTCTGTGTTCGGTATGGT
>NZ_OCTP01000005.1 GCF_900232825.1 Anaerococcus sp. Marseille-P3625 | reverse complement strand
ACAAGCATTTATAACTGTGTCGATGTTCTTATCGTTTAAAAGTTTCTTTAAAACTCCATATTGTTTTTTAGTGCTTTTAGATACTTCATAAATATATTCTTCTGGAATTATAGGAAGAGTGTCTATTCTCCATTTCTTCCATTTTTCATCAATCTTATCTGGACTTGCCATTTGAATTAAATGACCGACACACCAAGAAACAATGTATCCACCTCCCTCATAATATCCGTTTTTTCTTGTTCTTGCTCCAATTACTTTTGCAATTGTAACTGCTACACTTGGCTTTTCTGCTATTACTAACTTCATTAATACCTCCATAAATAAAAAAAGAGCGAAAGATTTCTCTCTCGCTCAAAGTTTTTCTCCCGAAGATTATATTATTTTCGGGAAAATTCTACTTATTAATTTCTTTTTCTAGTTCTTTAAGAACTTTTATAATCTCTTCAAAGTTTGGATAGTCTCCATAAATCATTTCTGACATAGCCTTATAATCTTTTTCTATTTCAGAAAATCGAAACTCTCTTGGAACTAACTTTAATCTACCATTTAATGCATCTTCATACCTTGCCCACTTTCTAGGGTAGAATTTCATTTTAAATTCAGTTACTTTCTTTAATAACTCCTTATCCTCTAAGGCTCTATCTTTGAAATCTGAATTTGCTATTTTATATAAGTCATAAAAGTGTCTTGCATACCTATGTGGCATAGAAGAAGATTCTGGTCTATTTGCTTCATGATGAAGTATAGTTGCCTTTTCCCAAAAAGTTCTCTCTGCTGATACTGTTCTTATATTAGTTTTTTCTTTAAATATATTTGGGTAGACTTCGCTAATTATTGGCAGGATTTCCACTTCAATTGCAGGTGTCCATGCTGCAAGACTTCCTATTTCGAGTCTTATATTTTGTGTTAAATAATTAGATTCAAAGATTTTAGGATATTTACATAGAATTGTTTGTGGATCAAGACTATCAACCCAAAATTCAAAGTCCATATCATTTAAATCTTCTTCTAAAACTTTTAAAAATTCATCTCTTAAAAACAGTTCTGTCTTTTCATTAACTGCTTTGTTGAATTTATCTTGCTTGGTATTTGATCTTTCTATCCATGGTTCTTTTTCTTCATAGCCTAATACTCGCCAATCTAAGATTAAATCTATATCTTCAGAAAATCTTTCTATCAGTTCAAAACACTTTGAAAGTGATGTACCACCTTTAAAGGTAAAATATTCTTTCCATTTGTTTTCATTAAATAGATAATCTAAGATAAAAGTAACCCAATAGTCTTTTTCAATAACTGCCTCAGATACATTTTTCTTTCTGGCTGTATTTACTATTAAAACTCTTAAATCATCTTTGTTTTCTACATAAAACTTATTCATTTTGATCCTCGCAGATTTCTCTTATCACTTCATATATCCATGATGGAACTGATTTTGATTCGTTCGTTAGATCTATTCTTTCTTTTTCAGTTAAGTTTTCTCTTATCTTTTGTATAACTTCATTAGTTATATTTTCTTTACCTAAAGACTTAATTGCTTGAATAACTGTTGCAGTCTTTAAGGACATATTGGCAATTTCTCCTGGATTTACTTTTTTAAATTCTAAAATGGTATCTCCAATTTTATATTCCTTATATCTGCCACTAGATATATATTTATAGTGAGTTGGAACTTGTGTGGATAGTCCTAATAAGTTTAAGGCTGTACTATTATATGGTGCAATATTCCAATTGTATTTTCTTGCTATGGCAAGTGCTAACTCGTAAATTGATACTGCTTCGTACTCTCCAATTAATTCACTGTATCTTGGATTGTAATAAAAGCCATCAATGACACGCTTAATTTTTCTTTCATTAACCATTCTATTCAATGTCTTTCTAGCAGTTTCATAAGATGTAATATCTAAAAAGTCATTGGCAAAAAATACCTTATTTGATTCAAAACTATTTATTTTATCTGATATTTTTTCTGTATATGAACTCATTACAATCCTCCTTTGTCCCAAATATCATATCATATCTGGGACAAAGGTTCAATTGTACTTAAATTTAATATTCTTATAATAGTTCATCATCTTCATCTAAAGATTCTTCGTGAGTTTCATCATCGTCATCATCTTCTGACTCACTAATATAATCCTCATCATCTTCTTCAAAGTCTTCCAACATTTTATCTTCTTTTGCTTTAACTACCTTAAAATAGTATCCTGCTCCTATAACTCCTCCAATTACAAGTGCAATAATTAGAAATGAACCTATCCCGCTTTTCTTTTCTTCTTTTACTGGAACAACCGTAGGCTCTTCTTTTTTTACTTCTTCTTTCTTAGGTTCCTCAACCTTTACAGCGTTTTTATCTTCTGATTCAATCATATTAAGTAGGTCTTGCTCTCCTACTTCTGTCAATAGCCTTACATTATCTTGATTTGATGAGTGATCCACTATTAGGTGCATAGTTTTTCCACTTTTAGTTTGAAATGTTAAAAATTGTCTTACATCTACTGGATTTTCTTTATCTTTTTCTGTATCTCCACTTGGTGTAATATCTTTTCCATTCCTATCTACAT
>NZ_OCTP01000004.1 GCF_900232825.1 Anaerococcus sp. Marseille-P3625 | reverse complement strand
AAGTGTCTTTAAAACTCCAACTCCAGCTGTAAAAAATTCCATATTATTCCTCCTCGTTTTCTTTCTTATTTTCTATTTTATTTAGTGATTTAACTATAAAATTCTTGTAGACCTTATCTCCTTTTTTGTTTTCTTTGAAATATCCAAAGACATGGATTAGATCTCCTTTATCTAATTCTTTTGCACGTTCGCTTTTTTCTCCGTAGACTGAACAATTTATATATTCTTTTCCTTTACCATATTTTTTAATGAGAGTAAAATTTGCTACATCTACTTTTTCTCCATCTCTTTCAAATTCTGATAATTCCACTTCTTTAACTAAATTTGCATTAATATTTATCATTTCTCTATCCATTAATTTCTTCTCCTTAATCTATAAATTTCAATTAAAAAAGCGACTGGATCTATTTATTTCCAATCGCTATACATTATTCCTTATTAAATTGTTCTAAGTAGGAGCTCTTATCCTTAACATCTTAACCTCCTAATTTTGAGTATAAAAAAAGCAGTAAACTTTATAATTACTGCTTTAATAAAATATCCTATATTATTAATCATTAAATGAACAATCTCGACAAATACCACCTACATCTTCTCGCCTATCCTTAAATCCCTTTCCACATTTAGAGCAAATAAATGCATAATCATTATTGTAATTCTCCTCTTCTAAATAAGAGTCATCGTAGTCTTCTTCATTTTTGTTTATAGAATCTTGATCTATCTGAATTTCAATTATTTCAATATCTGTATATTCTTTATCATTATTAATATAAAAAGAATCTTCTTCGATATCATCTTTATTAATTAATCTTGTGACATTAACTATGACACTTCCACTAAATTCTTGTTCTATTGGTGGTGATTGTATGACTTCTTTTGTATCATCATCACGTCCCCAATAATCAAAGGATACACAACTTAAATTTATTAAATATTCTAGCTCATAAGTTATACTAACAATCTCGTCTGTAAACTCTTCATAAGTATCTAATATCTCATTGAATTCACAATTATTTATATCTAATTCTTCAATACCCTCACTTCCAATAACATACGATTCTAGATAATAATAGTTGTTATTATAAATACTGTCAACTATATCATTAGAAATATCTTGTTTTACTCTTTCTACATATGACACATCTTTTCTATTTAAATCTACATAAACATTAAAATCATATCTATCATATACTTTTGAAGCGAAATTCTGAAACATTCCTGTTGTTAAAAATTCAATATTTACATTTGGATTTTTTTCTTTAAATTCACTTAATAATTTATCGTGAACTACTAAATTATCTTGACTATCCTTACTCCACCAGTCTTCTTTTATATCATTCGTAATAAAAATAATATCTTTTACTGATTTTTCAACTGGTAAATCTAATATCTCTTTCCAAACAAATAAATCTCCAAATTTTTCAACTCCATCTTTATTAATGTCCTCATATCCAGGCGGAATTTTATATTTATACCTAAGTTCACCCTCTCTAATAATTTTTAATTGTTCACTAAACCTTATCCTATTACCTATCCTATTATTTTTTTCTAAATATGAAATAAGATTATCTATATCTTTAATTATTTCAGGAGAATCTGTTGTTATTTCATCATATTCAATACCAACACTATTTTTATAAGATTTGATTATTTGTTTTAATTCAACTAACTTGTTATTTAAATCATTCTCCAAATTTTTTCTTCCAAAATAATTATATTTAGATGATTTAATCAAGACACTCTCTAAATTTTTTTGACTCCTTTCAATTACTCTTAGTAAATCTTTTTCAAAATTTTGATACTTTTTTTTCAATTGTCCGAATACGCTATATTTATTTTTATTAAATTCTTTATACACTTGATTCGGAATCCATATTAAATCCTTACACTCCTTGAAAATTTCTAATATGTTTTTGCTACTGTATAATGAATATCGAGCTAAGTCAAGTATTACATTTGTATCTAATACTATTATAGAGGTTTTTCTATTTATTATTTTTTTAAATTTTTCATAATTCAATTAAAGCACCAACCTTATTATTTAATTACATTCACAAAATTATTAAGTTTTTTCCATTTTCTAATCTTAGTCCTAAATGTTCCAAATGGTGCTACTGTATTTACATGGATAAATTTATATACTTCCCAAGTTGCAGTTTTTGTTGCTTCATCTGCCCATTTTCTCATATGTGGTTTAAATAATTCTTCCTCTGTAAGATTATCTATCAAAGAGTAAATATCTTCTATATTCTGTGATAGTTGTTCTTTTAATTCCTTTAACGATTTATGAGCATAGGTATCTGTAAACCATTGATACAATTCTCCAAGTTGATTCCACTTAAATTTGTCAGATGGCGTTTTAACCTCAATTCCCTTTTTTTCATCTTCTTCCCATTTCAAAACTAAAGTTGTCCAACCTACTTGATAGGCAAGATTTTCAGCTGGTGTCCTATCAACTTGATCTACTCTTTTATCTTTTAATTCTTCTGGGATATTATCAAACTCTGAAATATATTTTCCAAAAGTTTTCTTTATCTCATTTTTTAATTCTTCCTTACTTTCATAAGACCTCATATGCCTACCTCCATGGTTTATATAGATATTATACCAAAAATATTTTTATCCTAGGCTTAATTCATAATCTTGTAATCAAACTGTTCCTGTTTATTTTTATTTTATCTCTATTTGTTAAATACTCTTCCACATCAAACAAGTTTTTCTTATCATAATCTTCCAACAACTTGTAATTCTTATGCTTTGTAATATCGAATTTATCAGATAGAAAAGGTCTTACTCCTCTTAACTGATAAATACACTTACCGCCATCCATTACAGTTATTTCATCTTGACTCATAAGTTCCTTGCCAGTTTTTTGGTAATTTAGACCAAAAGATTTTTGATTGGATCTTGTTTCTGATGTGTTATATAGGTCTATGGTTTCTTTTCCTAAGGTTTCAGATAATTCTTTTACTGTTGTTTTTTCTTTTCCTCCTAAAAAGAGTGTAGAGTCGCAGTTACCAACTATTGTATCTGCATGGTCTTTATAGATTGCTTTTAATTGAGATTGTGCTTGCAGTATTATGCTTGCCGATATTTCTCTTGAACGAATTGTTGCAATCAATTTTTCAAATTTAGGAATTAATCCTATATTTGCAAACTCATCAAGTAGACACCTAACATGAACTGGAAGTCTTCCACCATACACATCATCTGCCTTATCACATAGAAGATTAAATAGTTGAGAATACATTATTGAAACTACAAAGTTAAAGGTATCATCTGTATCTGATATTATTACGAATAAAGCAGTTTTTCTATCTCCAATTTTATCAAGCTCTAATTCATCTTCGCTCATTAGTTCTCTAAGCTCTCTTATATCAAAAGGTGCAAGTCTTGCTCCACAAGATATTAGAATTGACTTGGCAGTTTTTCCTGCTGCCAGCTTATATTTCTTGTATTGCTTAACTGCAAAATGACTTGGATCTTTCTTTTCAAGAGCTTCAAAAAGCCTATCAATTGGGTTCATATAGGTTTCGTCATCTTCTCTAACCTCACTTGCGTCAATCATATCTAAGAGTGTTTTAAAATTCTTTTCTTCTTCAGGTGCTTCATAATAAATATACCCAATAAGAGCAGTGTAATATAACTTTTCAGCCTTTACCCAAAAATCTTCTCCTGCCTTTTCTCCATCTCCCTTGGTGTTAGCAATTATGGTTTGGACAAGCTTTAAAATATCTTTTTCACTTCTCAAGTATGCAAAGGGATTGTATTTCATAGATTTTTTAAAGTTTATTGTGTTTAATATCTTTATGTCGTAACCATTTTCATAAAGCATTTTTCCACATTCTAACACAAGTGTGCCTTTAGGGTCTGTTACTACATAGGAAGAATGCATTTGCATTAGATTTGGCTTTACATAAAATCTCGTTTTACCTGATCCAGAACCACCTATTACTAATACATTTTTATTTCTGGCATATTTAGGGTTTTTAGGTCTTGAGTTCATTGTTAGTCTTTCGGTATTAGTTATGAGAACATTGTTTTCAAACTTAGGGTCAATATATGGAGCAATATCCTTACTTTCTCCCCATCTTGCAGATCCATATTCCTTGCCTTGCCTATATTTCTTTTTGTTTTTACCTTTGCTGTAAACAATTAACTTAACAAGACCAGCAACTGAAATACCTACTAACAAGTCCCTTGGATTAAGGCTTGGTATATAAGATAAAGTTCCTATATCAGAAATTCCCACCATTATTTTATCAATAATATCTCCTCCTACATAAGAATTGATGTGCTTAGAAAAGATATTTCCAATGTAGAAGAATGATAGATAGGGAATGTTTGATAATATAAATTTCTTTGGGTTGTCTATTTTAATTAGGTTTTTAATATCAGAAAGAATGGCTTCTAATATCTTATTCATCGTAGAAACCTTCACTATCTAATAAAATTAGTAGGTAGTGTCTTCCCTTTGGTGTTATTAATGTTTGTATTCCTACAAGTGTACCTAGTGGATCAATCCATTCTTTTACTTCAAAATATCCCTTGTTCTTATCTGCATAAGGTAAGAGTTTCTTTTTCTTATCTCTGTAAATTAATCCCTTATCCATTAGAAAACTTATAAATTGATTTTGTGGTATTCCTAACTCTTTGGCAGTATTTCTAAAGTTTGTAAGTAGGTTATAATCTACTAATTTGTCATAATAATCTGCCTTTGGTCTTAATTCTTCAATTTCTTCTTCTCTTTCAGCAATAATTCTATTGGCTACAAGAATTGCATCTGCAAGTAGATCTTCATTAGTTTTCTTTTCTTGCCCTACTATATATCCTCCGTTTTTTCTAATACTTGGTAAGACTTCTCTAGTTACCCAAGCTTTGAATATTTTTGCTTGTGGTAGTTTTGATGAGAGGATAAGTGAATACAATCCTGATTCGTTAATTATTGAAATATTCTGTATTC
>NZ_OCTP01000003.1 GCF_900232825.1 Anaerococcus sp. Marseille-P3625 | reverse complement strand
AAGTTGTTAGGGAAATATTTAAAGATTATCCAGACAATGTAGTTCATTATGAAGCTCTTCTTGAAGCTAAGGGAAATATGGGAGATGTTTTTGGATCAGGTAATGGGGACTTAGGAGAAATAGTAGATAATCCAAACTTTGGAAATCCTGGTCTTGCTTTTGATTCAGCTACTGCCAAAGCCTTATTTAATGAAGCAGAAAAACATATAGGCAAAAGATATGTGTTTGGAGCAAGTGGACCATCTAACTTTGACTGCTCAGGTTTTGTATGTTGGTCATTTACAAAGTCTGGTGTAAAGAGAATGCCAAGAACAACTGCATGGAGAATATACAAAGACTATTGTAACCCAGTCAGTCCAAGTGAAGCTCAACCTGGAGATATTATATTTTTCCATTCAACATATAACAGTGGAACACCAATATCTCACGTAGGAATATACGCAGGTAATGGAATGATGATTCACGCAGGAGATCCAATTCAATACACATCAATAAATTCAAAATATTGGAAATCACACTTTTATGGTTTTGGAAGACCAAGATAGAAGGGAGATATTATGTGAACAGAAAGCTTATAAGTATTAGAAACAAAAAGAAAAAAATAGAAGAGAAATTAAAAGATCTAAATGCAAAATACAAGGAAATTTGCGATGAAGAAATACAAGTTGAAAATGAAGAAATAATTGTAACTCTTAGGAGGAACAATATCAGCTTGGAAGAATTAATGGAGAAAATCAATGATAGAAAAAGAGAAGAAAAATTAAAAGAAAAGGAGAACATTCATAATGAAGAAATTTAATACGAACAAACTAAGAGCCTTTTTTATGGCTCTTTTATTAATTTTGACATCAACTGTGCATACAAGTGCATTTGCAAAGTCTGATGTTACTTGGACGGAAGATGATTTTATTTACCATCAAGGAGATAAGACTCATGTAGCAGGACTAAGTAAAACAGGATGGGAAAAAGCAGAGAAAACTCAAGAAATTAAGTTTTTAGAAGGTACTAAAACTATTGGATATATAAATAGTTCTGGTTACTCACAAAATATGTTTGATATTCCAAGAATATCAAAGTTAAAAGATTTGAAGATTACTTTACCAGAATCCCTAGAAACAATTAAGAGCAACTCTTTTGTATATTGCCCAATAAGAGAAATTAAATTGCCAAGCAATTTAAAAACAATTGAAAGTTGGGCATTTAACAATACAAATTTAGAAGAAATCTATATTCCTGATTCAGTAACAAACCTTGGTGGTGCTGCTTTTAGAGAAAATAAGATAAAAAGAGCTAGACTTCCAAAAGGGTTAAAGGTTATAAAAGATGGATTATTCTTTGAAAACGAACTAGAAGAAATTGAAATACCAGATAGTGTTGAAGTTATTGAAGGTGGAGCTTTTTATAAGAACGCATTAAGGAGAATTAATGCACCAAGCAATCCTAAACTTAATAATACTGGAGCTAAGTTAATAGGGAATCAAGTTGTAGAATATAGACCAAAACAAAATCCTTTCTATCTTAATAATCTAGGATATAATGGAGAACTTGGAATTTCTAATTACAAAAATCTAATCAAAGATGAAGATGGAGGATTGATATTTCCAAAAGATGTAGACATGGTAGAATTGGACTTTTCAGTTCCAAAATACTACTATTCAGGAACTATCAAGATTTACAATCCAAATAAATATTCCATTGATACTCAAACAGATTTAACAGGGCAAGATATTGATGAAAAGGACAATAAGATTGATGATTTAACAAAAAACATTAAGGACTTAGAAAATCAGATTAAAGAATTAAATGAAAAGAAACAAGAAGACCAATCAAAGATAGACGAATTAAAGGGAAAGTTAGAATCTTGCAAAGATAATGGAGAGAAACTAAAACAAGAAAAGTCTAAGTTAGAAGAAGAGATTAGAGAGAAAGACAATAAGATTGCTCAATTGAATAAAGAAATTGAGGATCTTAAAAATTCTAACAATGATGAACTAATAGCAGAAATTACTCAGCTTAAAGATGAACTAAAAAGATTACAAGATGAAAATGCAAAACTAAAAGAAGATTATTCATCTACAAAATGGGAGTTAGAAGCTGAGAAAGAAAAGACCGATAAAAACGAAAATAAAATCAAAGAAATGCAAGAAAAGCTTGAGTCTTTAGAAGGAGAACTTGCAAAGAAGACTAAAGAAATTGAAGATAAAGATAATAGAATTAAGGACTTAGAAAAAGCTCTTGATGAAAAAGATGCTAAGATAAGAGACTTAGAGTCTAAAAAGAAAGATACAGAAAATTCTAAGTCAGAATGCTGTAAGAAAATTGAAGAGCTTCAAAAGGCTATTGATAGTTTAAAAGAATCTTCTGAAAATACAAAAAAAGAATTAGAAGATAAGATTAAAGGACTAGAAGAAAAACAAAAAGCTTCTGATGAAGAAATTAAAAAACTAAAAGAAGAATTAGATAAGAAAATTGAAGAAGCAAAGAAGTTAATCGAGGAAGCAAATAAAAAAGCGAAAGAAGAACTTGAGAAACAAGCTAAAGATGAAAAAGATAAAAATCTAAACCAAGACTTATCTAAGAAATTAGATGAACTTCTAAAACTCCAAAAAGAAAACAAAGAGAAGAAAGAAGATAAGAAATCTCAAGATAAGAAGTGGGACGAACTTTTGAAAGCTGATGACAAGAACATTCTAAATCAATTTGATCTTAACAAGATGAAAAAGCAAGAGGAACAACAAGGTAAAAAACAAGTTAAAGATGAAAAAGAATTTGCAGTTTTTCAAGTAGACAAAAACTTTTATAACATTATCAACAAAGATGGTAAGACAACAGTCTATATGGATGTAAAAACTTATGTGGATCAAGGAAGAACTATGATTCCAGTAAGATATATCGCTTATACTCTAGGTTTTAATGTTGAGTATGACAATTCTACTCGTGAAGCTATTTTCTCAAATAAAGAGAACAATATCTTAGCTAAAAAGACATTAAGACTAAATATTGATACTGGTGTTATGAAAGATTCAGATGGAAAGGTCTACAATTCAGATGTTAAGCCAGTGATTATAAATGGAAGAATTCATGCTTCAATTTCAAATATTGCTAAAGCTTTTGGGGCAAGTCATGGAGATATTAAAGATGGTAAAAACCAAACAATAGAATGGGACGATGCTAGAAAAGCAGTCTATGTATTTAAAAATGTAAAATAAGAAAGGATAGAAAAATGAATAAGAGTATTAAACGAGGAGTAGCCATAGCGTTACTCCTTTTTACAGTATGACGGGCATGTTCTAATGCTGGGGTGAAAATCCCTACAGAGCGTAGTTACCAACGAATCTAATAGCGACCCCGAAGTTTTAGGTGGCGACATCTAGGAGAGAAGAACGGGTAGCG
>NZ_OCTP01000006.1 GCF_900232825.1 Anaerococcus sp. Marseille-P3625 | reverse complement strand
TATTCTCCTGTTGCAATCCTACCAATAAATCTTTTCCTATTTTTGGGTTGAAAGTCTTTTTTATCGGCCACCATAATATTTGCTGACGGATATAATTGCATAAACTCTCTACCAATTTGAGTGGTTAAATGGTTAGGAACTACAAATAATGACTTACTTGTAAGTCCTAACTTTTTAGATTCCATAGCAGAAGCTACCATTTCAAAAGTTTTTCCTGCTCCTACTACATGGGCAAGTAGTGTATTTCCACCATAAAGAGTCCTTGCTATGGCATTTTTTTGATGTTCTCGAAGTCTGATTTCAGTATTCATTCCATCAAAAGTTAAGTTAGAACCATCAAATTCTCTATTTCTAATTGAATTAAATTTTTCATTATAAATCTTCTCTAGCCTATATCTTCTATCAGGATCTTCAAATATCCAATTCTTAAATTCTTCTTTAATCAGTTCTTGCTTTTGACTTGCAAGCATAGTTTCTTTTTTATTCAATACAGAAGTCTTAGAACCATCATTGTTTATTACTTGGTCAAATACCTTTGTATCTTTTAGATTAAGAGCATTTTCAATTAGCTTATAGGCATTTACTCTGCTTGTACCATAAGTCATGTTAGCAAGGTCATTAGTTGAGTCAACACTTTTACCTTCAATGTTCCATTCACTTGTATGTGGTGAAAACCTAACATTTATATTCCACCTATCATAGCCAGGAGTTTTTAAAAGATTAAAAGTAAAGTCTTCTATATCTTTTTGAGGTATCCAAGTTGCTCCTAGCCTTACATTTATATCAGAGGCAGTTAGTTCTTCAGGCATAACTTCTTGTAATTTTTCTCTTTGATATTTGAGTTTGCCTAATTCGTTTAATAATGTGTCTTTCTTTTCAGAAGCTGCTAATTCTATTACATTTTCAATTTCTCCGATATATGAATTGAGGTAGCCGATCTTTTCTCTTATATTGCCACTTAAATACTCATCAGCCGATACATATGAAAAATGAAAAGGATCGTCATTGTTAAAGTTTTCAAAGGGCATTCTGTTATTTATTAGGTCTGTATCCTTAATATCTAAAAATATCTCGCCCTCAAGCTCACCAATTAAGGTGTCCCTATCTTTACTTGTGATAGATTCCATATATTCAAAATCTACATATCCCTTTTGTGAAACAGATAAGACTAAGGCTTCAAGGGAAGTATCTACATGGTCTACTACTTTTGCCTTTGTTATTGTTCTTTTTGAGAATATATCACTCTTAGCTTTGAAATTATCCTCATCATCAAGTATTTCTATTGATGATACTAAAGGAAAATTTGAGTCTTCCTTTAAGGCTCTAGTGTTTGATAAGGAGTTAATAAAGCCATGTTTCTTTGAAAAGTTATCATAGACTTCATTTAACTTTGCTTGTGATTCTTTTATTTCCTCGTCAGAAAAATCGTCCTTTTGTTTTTCTATTACATCTTTTAAGGCATTCATAACATCAAGATAATCTTTTATCTTTTCTTTGTTTTTATCTGATATATTCTGCTTAATTAAGACTGAGTTTTCTCTTAGGTAGACCTCTTCATCAATAATGGTGTAAGAAAAATTCTTAACATCATCTGTCGCTGGTAGACTTAATTCTTCATCTTCCAATAGTTCGACCTCTTCATATTTTGAATTTGAAGATATTTCCTTACTTGCAAGATCCATTAAATCCTTTAGATTTTCGTCTTCTTTTTCATCACAAGTAATTGTATTTCCAAATCTTCCAGATACTTCTTTCATATCCCCTAATACCATTTGAGGATTATCTACAAAGTATTTATTGTAGGTTAAACCCTTTTTATCAGTTGATAGGTGTATCCAATCATCATCTCTTTCTATAACTGAATCTCTCTTTTTTAAGAAAATAATATCTGAAGTAACTTCTGTACCAGCAAGTCCTTTAAAAGTTGTATTAGGAAGCCTCATAGCTCCTAAAAACTCACATCTTGCATTAATATATTTTCTAACAGATTCATCTTTTTTATCCATAGTTCCAGATGAAGTTATGAAGGCGATAATTCCTCCATTCCTAACCTTATCTATTGACTTTGCAAAAAAATAATCATGAATCAGAAAGTTATTTCTGTTATATTCACGATCGTTAACTTTAAAATCTCCAAAGGGAACATTTCCTATTACCAAGTCAAAGAAATTATTTGAGAAATTTGTTTCTTCAAAGCCTTTAATTTGAATATTAGCTTCGGGATAGAGCTCTCTTGCTATTCTTCCGCTTAGGCTATCTTTTTCCACTCCATAAACTTTAGAGCTTCGTATTTCACTTGGCATATTACCAATGAAGTTACCAACTCCTGCAGACGGTTCAAGGATATTTCCAGTCTTAAATCCCATATCTGTTAGAGTCTTATATATTCCATCCATTACCTCTCTAGGTGTATAAAACGATGTTAAAGTAGACTCTTTAGCATTCAAATACTCTTCATTTGTTAGATTTTCTTTTAAAATATTTCTTGCTTCAAGCCATTGTCCTCCCTTTTCTTCATCAAAGACATCGGCAAGACCACCCCATCCTAGATAATCAGCAAGATAGGCTTGTTCATACTCTC
>NZ_OCTP01000002.1 GCF_900232825.1 Anaerococcus sp. Marseille-P3625 | reverse complement strand
ACTTTGCTGAAACTTTAATAACTTCTCCATTAAATTGTTTTACAAGGTTTGAATACTCGCCTTCAGGATCACAAATAATTACATCATCGTCTGTTACAAGAATTGCATTTGCCATCTCTCTCTTTGCTGAAAAAGATTTACCAGAACCTGGTGTTCCTAATATTAGTCCGTTAGGGTTCTTCAGTTTCTTCCTATCTGCCATAATCAGGTTTTGGCTAAGGGCATTTAATCCATAGTACAAAGAATTTGCCGAATCAATAAATAGCTCTTCTGTTGTAAAAGGCATAAATACTGCCGTTGATGATGAAGTTAAAAATCTTTTTATCTCGACTTGGTTAACTCCAAGAGGTAAGACAGAAACAAGTCCTTGCTCTTGTTGGTGAGATAATCTTTTTACCTGACAATTATGTCTGTTAGCAATTGATGAGATTTGAGCAATAGTGTTTTCTAATTTTTGATTAGTCTTTGCAAAATTCATCATTACTATGGATACTACAAAGAGCCTTTCATCTCTATTTTGTAAGTCAGATAACATGGACTTAACGTCAGCACCAAAAGTATTTATATCTGAAGGAATAATATCCATATCATATCCTGCTCGAACTGCTTTCTTTTGTTCTTCGATTTTCATTCTGTCTAGGTCTGTGTTCTTTCTCTTAATAAGTTTAATAGCTTCTGCTTGTTCAACTACATCTATATGAAAAGCTACATAAATATTGTCATCAATATCTAAAAACTCAGATAACATTCTGTCTGATAACTCACTTGCAAGTATTTGAAAATGGCTTACAGCTCCAATGAATTTCCCAAATTTAAAATTATTTGCTGGTGCAAAATTAAAGATATTGGGAGTTATATGTGATTTTGTAGACTCTTTCTTCTTCAAATCTTTATATGAAAAACCAAAGTTCTTGTCTGGATTTAACATATCGTGAACAAGTCTTAGCCTTTCTTCGCCATCAAGGCTTTCTGCTCTTACTCCCATAGATTTAAAGTTAGATAAAATATCTACTTCAAGTCTATTTAACTTTGCTCTTGCTTGCTCTAGGTTATCTGCTTCTGTGGTAAAAGTTATATACTTCATCTTTTTAAGTCCGTTATTGCCCTTTGCAAGTTGAAGCTTTAACATCTCCCTAAACTCTTTTCTTACATCGTCATAGAAGTCTCCCTTATCAGCAATTTTAATTGCATCTTGTA
>NZ_OCTP01000001.1 GCF_900232825.1 Anaerococcus sp. Marseille-P3625 | reverse complement strand
TCTGCTCTAAAGAAATTGTATTAATCCTCGAAAAATTATTTTTTAAATTTTCCATATCCATAGGATAAACTGTATTAAACCTATTAGCTACCGCATAGGATATTGAGTCTCTCATAAACTTTTCAAAACTTAGTCTATCCTCTATATCTATTCTCAAATCAGCAAGTGCCAAATTAATGTATTCATCTCCATAAATTCGGCTCAAAGAAAATATATTTTCATTGAGTGAATCACTAGCTTCAAATGAAGAATCTCTTATTATTTCTTTTAAAGCCTCCTTATGATTTTCGTGATCAAACTGCCATAAGCTAACCTCATTAATATTCCTATCCATTGATGTGGTCTGACTAATATCGAAAATATATGAAATTCTTTGATTTACATCACTTCCAACTAAAGTTGGAATACCCTTTTGACCTCTCATAACAACTCGACCAAAATATTTTTTCCACATATCAAAAGTCGCACAAGCTCTAGCTTCAGGTTCTTTGTTATATATACTTAGTTGGCTAGAAAAATCATATTTTTGATTGTTACCTATAACCTTTAAGAGTTTTAAATACTCTTTTTCATCTTGTAACACTTCATACTTTATTGCTTCTTGTATATTCTTAAAATCATTTACTTGCATTTCCTACCTCCATTCTATGAATTTCTTTTATAATAGCCATTAAAACATCAACCACAATAGAATTGCCGGCCTGCTTATAAAGCTTGCTTGAAGTACAATTTTTTCTTCTTGGATGTGCTTCTTCTAGTTTGTTAATATCAATGTCATCAAAACCCATGAGTCTTAAACATTCTCTTTCTGTTAAATACCTATATTTACCATTTCCAATATCTATTATTCCAGAATTAGGTACTCTCATCTGTTTTGTAGAAATAGTATAAGAAAAATCTTTAATCACTTTTAGTCGCCCTCTAAAACTATTATCTATGCCTTTATTTAAAAATTTCAGCATATAAGGTTGGGTCATTGTGTAAAGTTCACTTACATCCTTTTCTAAAAATTCACTTAGTGATCTTGTTTCTTTCCTCTCCAATTTATTAAAAGAAAAGTTATTTGCTCCAAGACACGAAACAACAAATATCCTTTCTCTTTTTTGAGGTATCCCAAAGTCCATTGCATTTAAGATTTCATATTTGCTTTCATATCCAAGGTTTTCTAGCTCTTTTAGATAAATAAAAAAGGAGTCCCTCATATTTCTATCAAGGACTCCCTTTACATTTTCCCAAATTATCCATTTAGGTTTATCTTTCATTTCTTTGATTATTCTAATTGTTTCAAATAGTAAGCTTGATCTAGTGCCTGAGTTTTTCACTCCTCCCTGCTTTTTTCCAATTCTTGAAAAGTCTTGGCAAGGACTTCCATGCATTATTAAGTCTATATTCTCATTAGGTACTTTATATCCTACTACTGATTTTGGCTTATAATCTTCTCCATAAAGTTCATTATATGATTTAACACAAGCCTTATCTATTTCTACATAATCAACAACTTCATAAGGTATCTTTAAATTAATAAAAGCCTTTCTAATAGCACCTATGCCACCGAAAAGCTCTAATATTTTTACCTTATTCATTTAGATTATTCTTGTACCTATCTACAAGCCCCCTTATACTATCTTTAATTTCTTTTAAAAAGTCTTCTTTATCTACTTCGCCAGAGCTAATCTTTGCAAGTTTCATTTCCCATTCAGAAGTTGTTTCTGCCGACTTAAACTTATCCTCTACAATCGATACAAGTCTATTGCCTTTTTCTGT